>NC_013523.1:1370516-2055774 GCF_000024985.1 Sphaerobacter thermophilus DSM 20745 | reverse complement strand
TGCCGATGGCCGCCACCACGACCGGGTGCCGGAAGAGTGCGACAGTGAAGCGCCAGATTTGTTCGCTCGTCGGCTGGTCCCAGGGGATGCCGGGCAGCGGCCCGACGCCCAGCGCCTTGAACGTCATCGCCGCCGCACCGAAGGCGACCAGCGCTCCGGCGGCGACCAGCAGCAGGCCGGGCGCGGCGCGCAGGGCCACGGCAATGGCCAGGAAGGTCACGAAGATGAACAGCACGATGAAGCTGACTTCCTTGGTGGTGAACAGGAAGCCAATAGCGAGCCCGCCGAGGATCGCCCAGCGCGGCTCGGGTCGCTCAACATAACGCACGATGGCGATGGCCAACGCGAACGTCCCGAGCAGGCAGTAGATGTCGTGCCGGATGAAGCGGGAGTAGAAGAGGATCGACGGCGACACCAGCAGGAGGGCCGAGGCGAACAGCGCGCCCCAGCGCCCCAGCAGCCGCGGCCCGCGCAGCAGCCAGGGCAGCATGACGACGATGACGCCGGCGACGGCCGGCATGACCCGCGATACGTAGTCGCTCGCGCCGAAGAGCAGGTAGAGCAGGGCGTTGGCGTGGAACAGGAACGGCCCGTGCATCAACGGGTTGTGCTGGTAGCCGAAGCCCTCGGCGTAGATCCAGGAGTAGTAGGTATGGAGCGACTCGTCGTGGTGCAGTGCGCGGGAGCCGAGATCCCAGAAGCGGGTCAGGACCGCGGCCAGGAAGATGAGAACGTAGAGGGCGGTCTCCAGCGAGATGGTGGTCGGGAGGATGCCCGCAGCGCCCCGCCGCGGCGGTCGCGCGGCGACCTGCGCACCGGTCATCTGCCGCGCGCGGTGCATCGCGGCGGCCGATCGCGAGGGAAGATGGTCCGTCTCCAACAGATCGTCCCGTTCGGTCAGGTCGCCTCGCCCCAATCCGGTACCGTCGTTCGCGCTGCCGATTCTACACCGCGGTTTTCGCCCCGGCTAACGCCGGGCACGCGGCGCGCCTTGCGGCGGCCTGGGGTGTATGGTATCGGTGGCTCGATCGTCGATGTCCCGCGAGCGCACGCCAGAGGATGGTAGGGCCGGGCCATGGAGCGCAACCAGCCGCGACGCTGCACGATCTACGTCGTCTCCGACGGCGGCGGGGCCACGGCCGAAGCCGTGGTCGATGCCGTCACCGTTCAATTCCCCGGTGTCGATTTCACCATCGAGCGCCACCCCGGCGTGCGGACCCGCGAGCAGGTGCTGGCGGTGGTGCAAGAGGCGGCCCGCAACAACGGCATCATCGTCCATACCATCGTCATCACCGAGATCCGCCGTCTGCTGCTGCGTGAGTGCCGTCAGCGGGTGATCGACCATGTGGACCTGACCGGACCGCTGCTCGGGCAGATCTCCCAGCACGTCGGCATGCGCCCGCTGCTGCGGCCGGGCGTGTCGCGCGGGTTGAGCGACGAATACTTCCGCCGCATCGACGCGATCCAGTTCACCGTGCAGCACGACGACGGTCAGGGAATCGACAGCCTGCACGAGGCCGACATCGTGCTGGTCGGCGTCTCGCGCTCCTCGAAGACCCCGCTCAGCATCTACCTCTCGATGCGCGGCTGGAAGGTGGCGAACATCCCGATCGTGCTGGGGGTGGAGCCGCCTGCCAAGCTCGATCAGATCGATCAGACCCGCATCGTCGCCCTCACCATCGACAAGGACGAGCTGGTCCGCATCCGGCAGCACCGGGTGCGCTCGCTTGGGGCCGATGAGGACGGCGACTACGCTGATCCGGAGAAGGTCGCCGAGGAGCTGGCCTACTGCCGGCGTATCGTCCGGCGGGGCTATCCCTGGCCCACGGTCGACATCACGGGCAAGTCGATCGAGGAGGCGGCGAAGGAGGTTATCTCGCTGGTGGAGAGCCAGCGCCTGCGTGCCGCGCTGAGCGAACGCCTCGGTGTCGACGCCGATCCCTGGACCGACGGGGGCTGGGAGGACTGACGCGGCCGGAGCGTGGGAGCCGGAGGGGACGTATCGGCACGCCTTGAGGACGAGAGGGCGGGATGGTGGCAGACGAGCGATTCGACATTGCGATCGTGGGTGCCGGGATCGTGGGCCTGGCCACGGCCAGGGAGTTGCTCACGCGCCGGCCCGGGCTCCGCGTGGGTGTCCTCGACAAGGAACCGGCCATCGCCCAGCACCAGACCGGCCACAACAGCGGCGTGATCCACGCCGGGGTCTACTACGCCCCCGGCTCGCTCAAGGCTCGTGCCTGCGTCGCCGGCAAGGCGAAGCTGATCCGCTTCTGCGAAGAGCACCGCATCCCATACGAGCTGTGCGGCAAGGTCATCGTGGCGACGGAGGAGTCGGAGTTGCCGCGCCTGCACGAGCTCTACAAGCGTGGGCAGGCCAACGGCGTGCCGGGCCTGGAGTTGATCGGCCCGAGGCGGCTGCGGGAGCTCGAGCCGCACGTCGAGGGCATCCAGGCGCTCTACTCGCCCACGACCGGCATCGTCGACTTCGGCAGGGTCGCGCACGCGTGTGCTGACGAAGTTCAGGCGCGGGGCGGCACCATCCTGACCGGCCACGAGGTCATCGCCATCACCCAGCGGGACGGGCTCCGCCAGTTGGTCACCCCGGTCGGGACGATCGAGGCGCGGGTCGTGATCACCTGCGCCGGGGTCTACGCCGACCGCGTTGCGCGCCTGACCGGCGCGCCGGAGTCCCCGAAGATCGTCCCCTTCCGCGGCGACTACTACGTGCTACGCCCGGAACGCGCCGGGATGGTGCGGAGCCTGATCTACCCCGTGCCTGACCCCCGCTTCCCCTTCCTCGGGGTCCACTTCACGCGCCGGATCGACGGGAGCGTCTGGCTGGGACCGAACGCGGTGCTGGCCTTCTCCCGCGAGGGCTACCGCTTCCGGGACGTCAACCTCCGCGACCTGAAGGAGACCCTGGCGTTCCCGGGCTTCCGCAAACTGGCCCGGCGCTACTGGCGGACCGGGGGCGCCGAGATGTACCGCGACCTGAGCAAACGCAGCTTCCTCAAGGAGCTGCAGCGCTATATGCCCGACCTGCGGCCCGACGACCTCCTGCCGGGGCCGTCGGGGGTGCGGGCGCAGGCGCTCGCACCGGACGGGTCCCTCGTCGACGACTTCGTGGTGGATCGGCAAGAGGGCGCGCTCCACGTGCGCAACGCGCCCTCTCCCGCAGCGACCTCGTCGCTCGCCATCGCGGAGCTGATCGCGGATGCCGTCGAGGAGACCACGGATCTCGGCCCGGCGCGGGTGTAGGAAAGCGAGCCCTTGTGCCCGGTTCTCGTAAGGGTGACCCTCACCCCGACCCCTCTCCCAACCTTGGGAGAGCGGAGTTGTGGACGGGGCTGATCGAGGACGACGCGATGCGATCAAGGACGTAATACGCAATACGCCCTTACGAACCCTTCCCCTCACCGGGCTCGATCTTGCGCCACCAGGCCGGGACCGCATATGGGTCCTCTTCGCCGTAGGCGTAGCCGGCCCACTCGACCAGGCCGCTGCGGCGGAGCGCGACCGGGATCACCTGCCCGTGGATCACCATGCGCGCGCGGTGTTCGCCCTCCGGCCAGCGTTGCACCGCGGCCTCGTAGGCCTGGCGTGTCGGCTCGTCCATCTGCATCGCCTCGATGAACTCGACGGTGGTGAACTCATCCACGTTGATGCGCTGGATCAGGGGCGCGATGTAGGGTTCGAGGAACTCGATCAGCTCTTCGACCGGGTCCTGACCACGCTGGGCCATGTGTTTCCTCTCACCTCACGACCGGGGCGGTGATGCGCCCGGCGATCCGTTCCCGCAGGCAGAGCAGTGCCCCGGCACCCAACGGGCGACCGGGGCGCTGCGACGTACGCGTTAGTCGTTGCTGCCCTGTCCGACGGCCTTGACCGAACCCACCTTATCGAGGAAGGGGGCAAGCAAGTCGATCGGGACCGGGAAGAGGATGGTGCTGTTACGCTCCGAGGAGACCTCGGTCAGCGTCTGGAGGAAGCGAAGCTGGAGAGCGCCGGGCTGTGAGGTGATGACGGCTGCCGCATCGGCGAGCTGCCGGGCGGCAGCGTACTCGCCCTCGGCGTGGATGATCTTCGCCCGCTTCTCCCGCTCGGCCTCGGCCTGGCGGGCCATCGCCCGCTGCATGATGTCGGGCAGCTCGACGTCCTTGACCTCGACGATGCTCACCTTGATGCCCCAGGGCTCGGTCTGCTCGTCGATGATTGTCTGCAGCGTGTGGTTGATCTTCTCCCGCTCAGCCAGCAGTTCGTCCAGCTCGGCCTGACCAAGCACGCTCCGCAGCGTCGTCTGCGCGATCTGCGACGTGGCGCGGATGTAGTCGGCCACGTTGACGATGGCCGCGTTCGGGTCCATCACCCGGAAGTAGGCGACGGCGTTCACGCGGATCGTGACGTTGTCGCGGGTGATGACCTCCTGAACCGGGATATCCATTGTCACGGTGCGGAGATCGACCTTCACCATCCGTTCAACGAACGGGATGAGCAGGATGATGCCGGGGCCGCGGGCGCCAACGAGACGCCCGAGGCGGAAGACGACGCCCCGCTCGTACTCCTGCACGACCTTGATGGCCGACGTCAGGACGATGAGAACGAACAGGACGACGACGACGGTCACGACAAAAGTTGGGCTCATGCGCTGCTCCTCATCATTCTCCTCCAGCGGATATCAACGGCGCGGGGGAGGATTCCCCGCACGGGTTCGCGCCTAAGCGCCCTGCCCGGCGGCAAGGGCTTGCTCTGACTCGGCCGGCATCACCGTGAGCGTGAGACCGTTGACCGCGATCACACGCACAGACGTGCCCGGCTCGAGCGGCCCCGCGGGGCTCGTCGCGCGCCAGAGCTCGCCTTCGACGAAGACGTAGCCCTCCGGCGCAAGTGGCTGTCGCACGGTGCCGATCGCGCCGATCAACCCCTCGCGGCCGGTCGATGCGCGGCGCAGCCGTGCCTTGGCCACGGCCCCGACGATGAACATGAAGAACCCCGCCACCAGGATGGTCACGACGGCCACCACCAGCTTGGAGATCTGCATCGCCGGGACCGTGGTCGAGTTCATCAGCATAATCGAGCCGAGGGCAAAGGCGGCGATGCCGCCGATAGTGAGCACGCCATGGCTCGTCACGTAGACATCGGCGACAAAGAGCAGGAACCCGAAGCCCATGAGGAGCACGCCGGCCCAGTTGACGTCCAGACTCCCGAGCGAGAAGAGCGCCAGCAGGACGAAGATGCCGCCCAGCACCCCCGGCAGGATCGACCCGGGGTTGGCTAGCTCCAGAAAGATGCCGAGCATTCCCAGGCTCAGCAGGATGTACGCGATGCTCGGGTCGCTGATCAACTGGAAGAACTGCTCACCGAGTCCCATGCCCTCGGTGCGAATTTCGGCACCGCGGGTCTGCAGTGTGACCGGGCCCGCGGCTGTCTCCACCGTGCGGCCATCCACCTGATCGAGGAGCGTCGGCAGGTCGGGCGCGATGAGGTCGATCACGTTCAACTCGAGCGCCTGCTGGGCGGTGATGTTCGCAGCCTCACGCACGGCCTGCTCTGCCCAGTCGGCGTTACGCCCGCGGGCCTCGGCGAACCCACGAATCTGCGCCACGGCGTCGTTGACGACCTTCTGGGTCATCGCGTCGTCGGCATCCTGCGGCTGGCCGCTGTCGTCCAGGAAGACGGGAGTGGCCGAACCGATGTTGGTGGACGGCGCCATGGCGGCGACGTGGGCGGCGTAGGTGATGTAGACCCCGGCCGATCCCGCTCGTGCGCCCGACGGCGCGACGTAGACGATCACCGGGACCGGGCTGGCGAAAATGTCTGTCGTGATGTCGTTCATTGCGCTGCTCAGCCCGCCGGGTGTGTTCATCCGCAGGACGACCGCCGATGCACCGACGCGCTCGGCGTCCCGCAGGCCCCGCTCGACATAGTTGGCGACTACCGGGGTGATGGCACCATCGATATCGAGCAGCATGACGCTCGGGGTCGCGGCCTGCACGCCGGGCGCGATCATCGACGCTAGCGCCAACAGCACGGCGGTGATGAGGATTGTGAGGCGGTGGGTTGGGATTCGCGGCTGGGGATAAGTCATGGTGTCGGCGCTCCTGTCCACTCTCATTATACGAAATGTTTCGCGCGCTGGCGGGCATTGCGCCGTTATGTTTTGGGAGGAATGGGCTGCTGTCGCCGCCGTTTCCGCGCGCTACCCTGGTGGCAGAGGAGGCTTTAGGGCCGTCCGGGGAAACTGGGAGCGCGGGGGACGAGAATGGGCTCGGGAGCGTGCATCGCGCGTATCGTGCGCATCGTGTCGTGTGCGGCGCTGCTTGCCGTCGCGCTGGCGGCGACGCCGGCCGCCGCGGCGCAGCCGATCGACAACTATGCGATGGCGCAGGTCTGGGCGCGGCTCGACCGGCCGGTCGCCGAGGGGCGGGTCAGCCGGGCCTGGGTCTGGGGGCCGGAGCCGATCAGTCCCCTCCTGCTGGAGCCATACGCCGGGGCCCGCGCGGGGAGCGCAGCGGGCCGACGCTGGGTGCAGTACTTCGATAAGGGCCGCCTGGAGGTCGCTGACGGCGCGAACGGCGAGCCCGGTCCCGTCACGAGCGGCCGCCTGGCGGCCGAGTTGATCACCGGGCGCATCCAGCTCGGCGCCAGTGAGACTCAGGACGTGGGCCCCGCAGAGATCCCCATTGTCGGGGAAATAGCCGACCCCGGGGCGCCCACCTACGCCACCTTCTCCCCGCTTCTGCGCTACGAGCCGATTCCGACCGGCTGGACCGTGATCCAGGTGGTTGACCGCGCCGGACGTGTGACGAGCGACCCAGCGCTCGCTGAGTATGGCGTCACCGCTGCGGTATTGGTTCCGGAGACGAACCACACTGTAGCGTCGGTCTTCTGGGACTACCTGCACTCCTCTGGGCCGGTCTGGGCCGGGTGGGAGTTCCGCGATGAGCGGCTTTTCCCGGACCCCTTCGCCGTCACCGGCTTTCCGATCTCCGAGGCCTACTGGGCCTGGGTGCAGGTCGACGGCCAGCCGCGTCCGGTGTTGCTCCAGGCGTTCGAGCGCCGTGTCCTGACCTACACGCCAGCTAACCCCGCGGGCTGGCAGGTGGAGTCGGCCAACGTCGGGCGCCACTACTACACCTGGCGCTACCTCGACGACCGCGGCGAGCCGGCGTTGCGGATCGGCAGCGTCGCCTACCGTCCGGATGCGACCGGGAAGTGGGTCTTCATTGGCACCGTCCGCAATCTGTCCCGCGGCGCCTACGGCGACGTGGCCGTCACGGTGAACCTCTACGATGAGAACGGCGAGGTGATCGCCAGCCAAACGGGACCCCTCGACCTGGCACCTCTGGGCCCCGGTGAAACCCTGCCATTCCGGGTTTGGCTGGACAGCGGTGATCCGTTCGCGCGGGCCGAGGTGCTGGCGACCGGCCAGCCCGGGGAGCGCCGCGCCCACCCGACGCTGGTCGTCGAGCGTGAATCGGCCACCGGCTTCGACGGCGACCGCTTCAGCGTCCGGGCCGAGGTGCGCAACGTCGGGGAGACCCGCGTGCGCTATACAGCCTACGTCGTGGCGCTCTACGACCGGCACGACCGTATCGTCGGCTATACCTGGGGCCTGGCAGACCCCCCATCTCTGGAGCCCGGCGCGCGTGCCACTATCACCACCAGCATCGACAAGCCACCTCCCACCGCTGTCCGCTACCGCCTGTTCGTCACCGGGCAATGAAGCCGCGGCCAGCGCTCGCATCCTCGCCACGATGACGATCCCGGCGTTGGGTGACCTTGCTGCCTGACACCACCGGGGAGCGGCGGGGGTAGACGAGGCATTCCCCTTGATCGCACGTCGGCGGCCGAACCATCTTGCCTTTTATCGAAACGTGGGCTAGGCTCGCAACGGGTCCGGTACACACAATCGCTTGACCTCAGCATCATTGTTTGCATGCGGCCGGCTTGTGCGTTGTTGTTGGTCCGCGGAGCCGGCCGGGCCGTGCTCCACTGGCTCCTGTCGCTTCCCTAAGTGAGCCTGCTGGGTTCAGGGAGAGGGATCTCGATGGTGTTGATGTATCCAACGTCGTTGCCCGACGATGTCGCGAGCGCGGCAGAGCGGCGACTGTTCCGGCTGTTCCAGGCACAGTTGCCGGATGACTTCGTGGTCCTGCACAGCGTGAAATGGCTCGTGCGCGAGCAGCGCTTCGACCGGGACGGCGAGGCCGACTTCCTGATTGTTCACCCGGATCTCGGGATCCTGGTGCTCGAAGTCAAGGGTGGCGGTGTCCGCGTCGATGACCAGTCCGGCACCTGGTCCACAGTTGATCGCCACGGCGAGGAGCATGTCCTGAAGCGGAGTCCGTTCGACCAGGCGAGGCACAACGCATACGCGCTCCGCGGCAAGCTAGAGGAGATGCCGGCGACTCGCCCCTTCGAGTATCGCGTGGAGTATGGCGTTGCCCTCCCCGACGTCACAGTCGGCAGCGACGGCATCGGTGCCTACGGGCATCGTGAGAAGATCATCGACTCCACGGATCTGCACGCACTCGAAGCCGCGGTACGGCGCGTCATGGGCCCGCCCGGTGAGGTGTCCCCGCTGCCGAAGGCTGCCGTTGACGCGGTCGTGGATGCGTTCAAGCCGGTGCGCGAGATCGTGCGGCGTGGGTTGAACGCTGAAACCCTTGAGGCGGAGGAGCAGATCATTCGCCTGACGGAGCAGCAGTATCGCGTGCTCGACGGCTTGCGGCTCAACACCCGTGCGCTGATCTCCGGCTGCGCCGGTTCCGGGAAGACGATGCTCGCCCTGGAGAAGGCCCGCCGGCTGGCACGCGAGGGATCGCGGGTCCTCTTCACCTGCTTCAACAGGGCCTTGGCCGAGTGGATCAGAGAACAACTGCGCGGAGAGCCGCCGGAGGTCAGCGGCAACGTCGAGGTCCACCACTACCACAGTCTTGCGTATCGATGGTGCGACCGTGCCGGTGTGCAGATTCCGCCGGTGCCCGACGACGGAACGCAGCACCACTTCAGCAAGGTTGTCCCGGAGAAATTCCTGGAGGCCATCGAACGCACCGAGGAGCGGTTCGACGCCGTTATCGTCGATGAGGGGCAGGACTTCAAGACGGATTGGTTCGTCACGCTGCTCTACCTCCTCCGCGATGAAGACCGGGGCGTCTACTACATCTTCTTCGACGACAACCAGCGGATCTACACGCAGGAGGCCGTCTTCCCATTCGATGGGGTTCGCTACTCGCTGTCGGTCAATTGCCGCAACACCCAGCGTATCCATGAGGCGGTCATCCGGTACTACCGAGGCGCGCTCCCGCCGGAGGTCCAGGGGCCGCCGGGGCTGGAGATTGAGTTCATCGATGATGGGGGTGGGCGACCGCTCGTCGGACTGTCCCGCGCACTCCATCGTCTGGTGACCGAAGAACGCGTGCCGCGTAACCACATCGTCGTGCTGACGCCGAACAGCGAGGCGAAGAGCGCGTTGAAGGAAGGTGCGCGGGTCGGCACGGTCGAGCTGACCTGGAAGCCGAACCCCGGACCGAATCAGGTGCGGGTTGCTACCATCTACTCCTTCAAGGGCCTGGAAAGCCCGATCGTCGTGGTGGCGGAGCTGGATCGTCTCGCGGCGCGTGGGACCTACGATGCGGTGCTGTACGTGGCGCTTTCCCGCGCCCGCTCTCATGTGGTCGTCGTCGGCGAACTCCCTGAGCCCGCGGCGGATACCCCGGCGCCGCCGGTTACGGCACTGTCGGCGGGCGAGTCCGATCACAAGCCGGGAAATGACGATATCGCGTCGGATGCCCTCGCGTCCGAAGCTGACGTTACCGATGGCGAGGACGAGACCGTGGATGTTGGAGGGGACGTGTCGGATGTCCGCGCCGAGGTGAGTACAGCGGAAGCTGCTGTGGAAACTGAGGCCGGCGGAGATGGTGAGGTCGAGCCCGAGGGCGCGAGCCCAGAA
Source organism: Sphaerobacter thermophilus DSM 20745 (assembly GCF_000024985.1). Lineage (NCBI taxonomy): Bacteria > Pseudomonadati > Thermomicrobiota > Thermomicrobia > Sphaerobacterales > Sphaerobacteraceae > Sphaerobacter > Sphaerobacter thermophilus. The sequence goes on along the minus strand of NC_013523.1, from coordinate 2,045,819 downwards.
TGTGCTGGTGAAGAGCCGGATCCGGAATCCACAGGGTATACGCAGGCGCGGCATCGGAGTCGCCTGGTCGCTGACGCGCTCCGCGAGCTGGCCGTCCTGATCGGGGAACCCGGGGACGAGCCCGTGGTGCTACCGGGGGGCGCAACGGTCCAGCCGGGGCTCGGCTTTGCGCGGGACGCCGAGGCACTCCTGGTCCGCGCTCGCGATCTCGACCTGGGGCTGTTCAAGGTGCTGGTACTGGGTGAGTTTAAGAACGGCAAGAGCACCCTCCTCAATGCGATGCTCGGCAGCCCCGCCCTCCCGGCCAAGGCGGCACCGGCTACGGCAATCATTACTGCCCTGGTGCACGGCGAGAACGAGGGGGTGCGCGTCTACGAGGTCGGACAGGACACCCCGCGGGTGCTCAGCCGGGAGGAGTTCCTCCGCGAGTTCCAATTGACTCCTGCCGATCAACAAGCGCTCGATGCACACGAACCGATCGACCGCTTCCAACACATCCGCTATGCGGAGATGGAAACCCTGCACCCCTTGTGCGCTAACGGCGTGATGCTGATCGACTCGCCGGGCCTGGGCGAGCATGCCAGTCGCACCCGCGTGGCAACGGATTTCTTGAAGCAGGTCCAGGCGGTCGTGTTCGTGCTCAACGCGAAGCGCATCCTCAGCCTGGATGAGCGAGAGTTTATCGAGCACGCCCTGGGGCCGGGGCGCCTGACGCACGTCTTCTTCGTGGTCAACTACGTGAATCAGTTGGACGAGCCGTCGGACGTCGAGGACATCAAGGAGTTCGTCAGGCTCGCGTTGGGGCGACACTTCCTCGACGAGGATGGCGCGTTCGATGCCGACCTTTACGACCGTCGCGTCTTCTTCATCGATGCGCGCGGCGCGCTTCGCGCCAGGAGTCAGGATCCGGTCGACACAACGGCGTTGGAGGCGTCGGGCGTGCCGGCCTTCGAGCGGGAGCTGGAGCGATTCCTGACCAGTGATGAAAAGCTCCAGGCCGCCCTCCAGTCACCGCTGCCGATGCTGCGCCACATCGCCGCTCGGGTTGAGCGGAAAGTGGCCGATGACTGCGCCGCACTCGACCAGCCGGTCGAGGAATTGGAGCGTCGTCATCAGGCTGCACTGGAAAGTCTGCGCCAACTGGATCTCCAGCGGCAGGAGATTGAGCGGACTGTGCGGCTCCATGGCGAGTCGATCTCGCGGGCGGTCTACGCCAATCTCCAGGAGTACGTGTCAGAGCTGCGCTCCACCTGGCCGCAGGACTCCGAGCGGTTCATCAAGCTCGAAGAGTTGACCCTTCTCGCCTCGGTCGAGTCGCTTTGGCGCGACCAGACCAAAGAGCGTATCGCCAGCTCAATCGAAGCCGAACTGAAGCACTACCTGCACACCAAGTTGGCGCGCTGGCAAGAGCAGGTGTCGGTGGTGATTGAGCCGGACATCGCGAGATTGGCGGCCGACGTCGACGCCGAGATCGCCGCCTTCAACGTACGGCTCGACGAGATCGCCGAGGCGTTCTCGGTCGGACATGCACGGCGCACCATCGCTGAAGAGGTGGAAGGGGACCGTACCCGCAAGTTGCTCCAGGCGGCTGCTGGCGGGATCATGCTCGATCCGTCGCAGGTCCACGGGGCTCTCTTCGGCAAGGCCGACTGGATCGGGTTCTTCCGCAGGGTGGTGGAGCAGGTCGTACTCGCGAGTGCCCTCCCCTGGATCTTGCCGGGCGGTCCACTGCTCTGGGCGGCGTACATCGCAATCGAGGCGAGCCTCATTAGATACCATGCCAACCGGGTGCGGAAACAGCTCCGTAGCGCGCTCGGGGAGAAGCTGTTTGAGCAGCTCGCACAAGATCTTCCGGCTCGCCGGGACGAGATCGAGGCTGCGCTGCGCGCGCAGTTTGACGTGGCGGCGACCGTAGTCACCCGTGCGCTCCAGGCGGAGATCGACAAGGTGCGCAATGAACAGCAGCGGATCATTGTCCGGATGCGCGAAGCGTCGTTCTCGGCCGAGCAGGAGAAGGCGCGGCTGCGGGCGATCGGCCAGCGGGTTGACGTTTTGGTGGACACGGTGTTGGACGCTGCTACCGGTGCGCAGGAGGATCCCCGTGAGGTGGTGGCCGCGGGGGTGGGTAAGCGGCTCGGTGCCGCCGGTGCCAAAACCGGACTCACCGTCGCCGACGAATGAGCGCCATGCCGACAGAGAGGCTAACGGATACGGGTTCCCAGGGAGCAGACACCGGCCGTTTGGTCCGGATCACACGTCGGCTCCGGAGTCATGCCGACTTCCCGCCGCTGATGGGCCTCTGCCGGGAGCTTGAGAGCACCATCTTGAGAAAAGAGCGTCGCGTCGTCTTCGTAGGGGTTCTGAAAACGGGCAAGTCGACGCTTATCAATGCGCTGTTGGGCGCGCCCATCCTCCCGGTCCGCGCCAACCGCGCCACTGGTGTCCCGGTACGAGTGGGCTACGCGGAGCGTCTGACGGCCACCGTGGTACGAGATCACGGGCGTGGAACAGAGGAGGCTCGAGTCTGGCCGGATGAGCTTGCACGCTACATCCTCCTCGATCTCACTACCTCGATCGCGGTCCCACCGCCGAGGATCGGTGAGGTCCGCATTGGCGTTCCCGTGCCCGCGTTGCAGGCGGGTTGGACTCTGGTGGACACGCCTGGACTCCAGGATACCCCCGCGCTCACCGAGCGCACGCTGGGCGAGATCGAGTGCGCCGACCTCGCGGTGCTCGTGCTTGCTGCCGACAAGCTCCTGTCCGAGTCCGAGCAGGCGATGGCGCACACCTTGAACGCCCGCCTGCGCGGGAATGTCATCTTCGTGATCAACCGGCTCGGGCTTGTCGAGGAAAAAGATCGGTCGGAGATTCTCCAGCGCGCCCGGGATGTGCTGGGCGGGCTGGGGAACTGCCTCGTAGGGAACCCCGCCATTTTCGCGTGTGATGCGCGCGCCGCGTTGGCCGGTGCACCCGACCCCGGGTTCCGGGCGTTCGAGCGGCACCTGGGTACCTTGTTGACCGGAGCAGCGGGTGAGCGGATTGCCGTACTCTCCCGCGTCGCCTGGGCGGAGTCTCGCATCACATCGGCCCACGACGCCGCTAGTACAGCCTTGGCTGAAAACGAAGCCAAGAGAGCGGCCGTGGTTGCGGACGAGGAGTCAGCCCGAGACCGGGAGCGGCGCCATCGGCGCCAGGCGATACGAGAAGCCCACATGGCGCTGCGGCGGCTGCGGAGTGAGATTCACGGCCTCGTCGAGCCGTTCGTCGACGACGCGGCGCGGAGCGCGGTTGAACTCGTCGATGCCGACCGGGCATGGCCGAAACGGCTGACGGTGTGCTTCCGCGGGCCGCTCAAGGCTGTCCACGATCGTGTGACCGCCCGGGTTGCGGGGAGCCTCGCGCCGCTTGAGTTGACTGCCCCTACCCTATGGTTCGCGGTGACCGCGGAGGAGGCGGTGGAACACATGCTGGACCAATCGCGGGCGCTACGTGAGTCAGTCGCGGCCTACCATGTGTATACCGGCGTGGCGGCCGGATCGGGGATGAGCGCGACGCTGAGCCGATGGCTTTGCAACTGGCTGTACAGCCCCAGCATGAGCCGTGAGCAGCTTGAGAAGGCCGTGCGGCAGACGGCGGAAGCGTTGCTCCCACGGTTGGTGGCGGACGTACGGCATCACCTCGACGTGGTGGATGAACTCCTCGCCGCGGCTGCGTCCACGGACGTTTGCCATGACCCATCGGCTGCGGTCCAGGAGGCGACGGCGGCCGTTATCGAGGCCGAGCGGCTGGTGACCAGGATAGAGATGCTGAGACGGGCTATCGCGGAAGCCGCACGGGAGGCGCTCGCGTGAGTTGGGAGTCGCAGTTCCAGGAACAGTGGGTTACGCTCGTCGACAGCGTCGAGACACACGCGCGCCGCGCCCTGGCTGGTCGCCCGCTGCTTGACGTAGCGGCGCTCGACGAGATCCTGCAGCGCGAGGTCGCCAAGTGGAATCGACCCAGCCACTACAACGGGGCCTGGCTCGCGAAACTCGCGGGCACACATCCGGAGGTGGCCGCTCGCTTTCGGGCGACGCTGGGAAACTTGCGTGCGGTTCGCCCGCTTGTGCCACAGATCGGGAACCCGTGGCTCCGCGTGGCACTGGTGGTAGCTCTCGTTGCCGCAGCATTCTTCATCGCTTGGTGGCAGACAGACCGGCTGCTGGTGCACGTAGCGGCGCCGCTCACTGCGGGCATCGTGTTTGGGTCACTGGTCCGCGCGCGGTGGCAAGCAGCCCGGGAGCTGGCCATCGACCGAGCGGTCGGCGCATTCCTCGCTGACCTCGATGGTGTTGGCCGCCAGCTCCGTGAGGCCGCCGCGGAGGCGGATCGCATGGACGACCCCGAGGATCGTCGTCTTCGGGCCTGAGGCGATCTACCACACCGCGTCAGCGAGACCCGGCGGAGGATGCGGGACCCGACGGGTTATGGAGGTTGACGAAATCACCTTGTCTCCGGCCGCGGCCGCCGGACTGACGCCGAATGATTGCTGATGCCGGTCGGGATGAGGAGGGCGCACAGCCACATGACACGGTGTCCACCGGTCGGAATGTGCCCGGGCCTAAAGGCGTTTCATTACTGAATCGGACAACTCAGTCACAAGACGCTGCGAGGTGTGACACGACGTGCTGGCCGGATAAACGCCGCGCTGAGCACGGCGCAAGCGCCGATCTCCCCGGCGAGCATTATCCGAATCAGTTGTGAAACTCCGCTGAATATGGGAAAGCCCACTGAAGGGGCTGCGATGGCCACGCCCGGGCGTATCCGGTTCGGCACCGCGCCGGGCGCCGCGTCCCTAGCCCCTTCAGTGGGCTTTGTTTCTTAGCCCGGCGGCTTTAGCCCCGGGCACATTCCGCAGCGTTGGGATCCTCCCAGCACCCGGTCGGCTCACCGTCCTTTGCCGGCTCATGACCTTTGACGACTTATCCTGGTACACCCGCCAGCCGTCCGCGACTCCCCGCGTGTCATCCTTCGCTGCGCCGCCCGGCGCGGGAGCGCCGGCCGGCTCCGCTCAGGATGACAGCGGCCGGGCGACAGGGAGATCTCCGGTGTATCACGGTATTTCGTCAAACTCCATTAGTCCCGGGCACGGGCCACCAACGTTGCGCCTCGTCACCACACCTCGCACGCCCATCACCCGCTCCCGCGATCCACTACGCCACGCGGACCTGGGAGCCGGTGGGAGTCTTCCGGACCTCGATGCGGGTGGGGAACATCTCTTTGAGCTCGGAGAGATGGGTGATGACCAGGATCGTCTGGAAGTCGCGCTCGATCGCGCGGATGGCCTCGATTAGTCCGTCGCGGCCCTGGCTGTCCTGGGTACCGAAGCCCTCGTCGATGACCAGCGTCTGGAGGCGGGTGCCGGCACGCCGGGCAAGGAGGGTGCTGAGCGCGACCCGGATGGCAAAGTTGGCGCGGAAGGCCTCGCCGCCGCTGTAGAGCTCGTAGGGCCGGCGTCCGGCCTCGTCGCCGATCACGATGTCGAGTGTCTCGATCGTGTTGTCGCCCCGGACCGTCTGCTTCTGGGTGCGGAACTCGACGCGCATGGTGTTGCCGGGCATCTTGTCGAGGATGGCGTTGGCCTCGTCTTGTAGCTCCGGGATGACGTTCTCGATGATCATGGCCTGGATGCCGCGCTTGCCGAAGGCCAGGGTCAGCTCATCGTAGATCATCTTCTCCTCAGCCACCTGGCGACGCTCGGCGATACGTTCCTCCCGGAGGTCTTGCAGGCGCAAGCAGTCCTCGAGCCGCTGCTGAGCGGCGCCGAGCCTCGCCTGTGTCTCGCCGCGGCACGCCTCCAGCGCCTCCAACTCCGCCTGGAGCGCGTCGCGCTCGGCGCGCAGGGGTTCCAGTTGGGTGAGTTGTTCGCTGAGTTCAGCCTCCTCTGCCTCGGCGGCGGCTCGCTCGGCCTGGTGCTGTGCGATCTGGAGTGTCAGCGTTTCGATCTGGGCCTCATCGCGTTCGAGCGCGGTCTGCGCCACGTCAAGCTGGCGCCGCTCCTCCTCGACGCCGCGCAGCGCGGCGATGCGTGCCCGGATCGTCTGGTGCTCCTCGCGGTCGTAGGGGAGGTCGGCGAGCGCCTGCTCCACCTCAGCCAGGGCAGGGCGGTGCTCGGCGCCTGGGGCTCCCCGGGCCAGCCGGTCGCGGAGCCCCGCGAGGAGGGCTTCGAGTTGCTCCGTCTCCGCCTGGGCACGGGTGAGGCGCTCGTGCCGCTCGCGGAGCGCGGCGGCGGTGCGCTCCAGCTTCTCGGCGCGCGCTCGCTGGCGTTCCAGGTGCTCGATTCTCGCGGCCGCTTCTGCGGCCTCGGCCTGGAGCTGCTTGATGGCCGCAGCGTTGGCGCGGAATTGGTCGCCGAGCGCTTTGCCCTCGGCGGTGTACTCGGTGCGCAGCCGCTGGCGCTCGTCCTCGCCCAGCTCGCGGCGGCAGACGGGGCAGAGCGCGCCGGCGCCCTCGATCTGGTCGAGCCGGGCCTTGATCTCCTCCATGTCGGCTCGCAGGCGCTTGTTCTCGGCCTGGAGCTCGCCCCGGCGCGCTTCGCGGGCGGCTTGCGCCGCGTGCTCCTGGGCGATCGCGTCGGCGACACCCGTCAGTTCGGCGAGTTCGGCGGTGACGGCATCTAGTCGGGCGACGACGTCCGGTAGCTCCTTGAGTTGCAGACGGCGCTCGTCGATCTGGCAGGTGACGGAGTGGATCTCCGTCTCGAGCCGGTGGGTGGCCTGCTGGATCGCTTGCTCGATGGCGCGGCGGCGCTCGATCAACTCCTGGCGGGCCGATAGCCGGTCGGTCAGGTCCGCCTCGCGCTGGCGCAGCTCGGTCAGTTCGCGGTACCCGGCCTCAATCGCGTCCCTCCTTGCCAGCACGGCGCGGTGGGCGGCGATCTGCTCGTGGAGCGTGGCCCGGCGGCGCTCGAGATCGGCGATGGCGACATCCAACTCGACCTTGCGCCGCCTTACGCTCTCGCGTTGACTCGCGGTAAACTCTAGTGACCGGACGCGCTCCTGCACGGCGTCGAGCCGCCGGCGCAGGTCGTCGGCCCGGTCGGTCAGTTTCAGGAGTTCCTGACCGAGCGACTCGACCTCCTCCCGGTGGCGGGGTAGGTCCGCGAGCCGCTGGTCGAGCTCGGCCAGGTGCAGGTCGATCTCGCGCAGGCGCCGGTCGCGCTCCCGGAATGCCTGGCGCGCGGCCTCCTCGTAGCGATCGTACTCGCTCAGGTTGAGGATTTCCGCGAGGACCTGCTTGCGCTGCTGGGGGGTCTTGGTGGTGAATTCGTCGGCCCGGCCCTGCAGGATGAAGGCCGAGTTGATGAACGTCTCGTAGTCCATCCGCAGCAGGCGGTCGATCGTCTGCTGGGTCTCGCGGAGACTGGCGCCGGTTAGCGACCGGCAGCGGTCGCCCTCGATGGCTTCCAGCTCCAGGGTGGCCGAGCTGGTGGCGCGGGCGCGGCGCCGCCGGGTGACGCGGAACTCCTGCTCACCCAGGATGAAGCCGAAGGTGACCTCCATGTCCGGGGCACCGATGGAGATGAGGTCCCGGTCGCTGTTGACGCGCGCCTTGCCCCAGAGCGCCCAGGTGATGGCGTCGAGCAGGGCGGACTTTCCGGCTCCGTTATCGCCCGAGAGGCAGGCGACCCGGATGCCGCGGAAGTCGATTTCGACCGGCTCGCGATAGGACATGAAGTTTCGAATGGCGAGGCGAGTTGGTATCATGGGACGCCGCCGCTCCTGGCATCGCCACGGACCCGCGGCGATGCATCCACGCTGACCTGTTGGTCAAGTATACCGGGGCAGGCGGGTTCAACGCCGGAGTTGGAATTGTTCTTGCGTGCCGACGATCGCATGCGCCGATAGGTGGCGCCACGGAGGGGGCGAGCGGCGCACTGTCAGGGAAGCCAACTGTGACCCGCAGGCATAGCGTGCCGCACCGGGTGCGGCGGTTGGTCCGAGCCTGACTGCTTCTAGAAGGACGTAGCGGATGGTGATGGATAGGGATCGACGACCGGACGAAGACGAATACCAAGAGGAGGCCGAGCCGGAGCCTCTTCTAGACGGCGACGAGCTCGACGAGGAGGCTCTCGCGGAGGAAGAGTCCTCCCGCGCGCTGGTTGAGGTGGAGGAGGACGCAGCGGCTCTCGATGAGGACTGGGATGAGCTGCTGCAGCACGACCCCACTCTGGCGACCGATCCGATCCGTCTCTACCTCCGCGACATCGCGCAGGCGCCGCTGCTCACGGCGGAGGAAGAGGTGGAGCTGGCCAAGCGCATCGAGGAGGGCGACGTCGAGGCGCTCCAGCGCTTCGTCCGCTCGAACCTGCGGCTTGTGGTCAGCATCGCCAAGCGCTACGTGGGACGTGGGCTCTCGTTGCTGGACCTGATCCAGGAAGGCAACCTCGGTCTGATCCGGGCGGTCCAGAAGTATGACTGGCGCCGGGGGTACCGCTTCAGCACGTACGCGACCTGGTGGATCCGCCAGGCGATCACCCGTGCCATAGCCGACCAGGGCCGCACCATCCGGCTGCCGGTCCACATGATCGACAGCATCACGCGCTACCGCCGGACGGTGATGCAGCTCACGCAGGAGCTTGGCCGCCCGCCGCGGGCCGAGGAGGTGGCCGAGGCGATGAGCGTCCCGCCGGAGAAGGTCGAGCAGTTTATCCGCGCCGCCCAGCGCACGATTTCGCTCGAAAAGCCGATCGGTGAGGACGAGGAAGGCACCCTCGCCGATCTCATCGCCGATGAGGTGGCGCGCTCGCCGGAGGAGGAAGCGGTCGAGACGCTGCTCCAGCGCGATGTGGCCGAGGTGCTGGAGGAACTGACGCCGCGCGAGCGGCTGGTGCTGCAGCTCCGCTTCGGGCTGGGTAACGGCTCGCCGCACACGCTGTCGGAAGTGGGCCAGCAGCTCGACATCAGCCGGGAGCGCGTGCGTCAGATCGAGAGCGAGGCACTGCGCAAGCTGCGGCGCCGAGCGGCCGATCGGCTGGCCGCGTACGCCGAGCTCTAGCCAGCGACGGGCAAACCACGTAGACTGACGCTGCGGATACATAGGATGGATGTAGCGTGAGACTACGTGGGGAGTGTCAGTAGGCGTGCTCGGTCTGGAGCAGTGGCTCCTCCTTGGCTCAGTCTTCCTTCTGATCCTCGCGAATGGCATCTTCGTCGCGGCGGAGTTCGCGCTGGTTTCGGCCCGCCGCACCCGCATCGAACAAATGGCTGCGGAGGGGAACCGGCTGGCCCGCGCGGTGCTGCGGGCCATGGACGACCCCAACCGGTTCATCTCCGCAGCCCAGATCGGGATCACGGTCGCCAGTCTGGGACTTGGGTGGCTGGGTGAGCCGGCCTTTGCCCGGCTCTTCGAGCGCCTTTTCTCTATGCTGCCCGGGAGCTGGCAGGGCATTGCCTCGCACAGCGCCGCAGTGGCGACCGCGTTCATCCTGATCACCTTCCTCCACATCACGCTGGGCGAGCAGGTGCCCAAGATGATCGCCATCCAGCGCGCCGAGGGCACCATCCTGCTCACCGCTCAGATCACCCAGCTCATGTCGACCATCTTCCGCCCGGCGATCGCGGTGGTCTTCTGGGCGACCGAGTGGCTGCTCCGCCCGTTCGGCCTGCGTTACCAGAGCGAGAGCCACCTGGTCTACACGGTGGAGGAGCTGGAGATGCTCGTTGAGGCGAGCGCCCGCGGCGGGCAGCTCGAAACCAGCGAGCAGGAGATGATCCACCGGCTCCTCACCTTCGCCGACCTCGACGCCGGGCAGGTGATGGTGCCGCGCACCGAGATGATCGCGGTGCCGGTCGATATCACGCTGCCGGAGCTGATCGAGGTCATCGCACGGGAGCGCCGGTCACGCTACCCGGTCTACGACCAGACGCTCGACGACATCGTCGGCATCGTCCACAGCAAGGATCTCTTCCCGATCCTCGCCGCCGGGAAGACGGACGGGTTCTCCATCCGCGAGATCACCCGCGAGGCGATGACGGTGCCCGACAGCCTGCCGATCGACCAGGTGCTGGCGCTCATGAAGCAGCGGCGGACACACATCGCCATCGTCATCGATGAGTACGGCGGCACCGCGGGGCTGATCACGATGGAGGATCTGGTCGAGCGCATCGTCGGCGAGCTGCAAGATGAGTTCGAGCGGCCGGAGCAGGAGGTCGAGGTCCTGCCGGACGGGTCGGTGCGCATCAACGGGCTCATGCTCATCGAGGAGGTTAACGAGCGCTTCGGCCTGGACATCCACGACCCGAACTTCGACACCATCGGCGGGTATGTCTTCGGCCAGCTCGGCCGGAAGCCGGAGGTCGGCGACACCGTGCAGGTGGGGGATGTGACCTTCCGCGTGGACGTGCTTGATGGCCTCCGCATCGCCCGACTCTGCCTCATCCGCGACCACGTCCCCTCAGAGGAGCAAGCGGGGGAGTAACGCGCCCTACGTGGCGCAAACCGGCGACGATCCGACGACCGCGCACTCGTGTCGGGGTCGCGAGTCCGGAAATCGCGGAATCGGCGCGCTCGACTACCCCAGGAGCATGTCGAGCAGGGCCATGCGGATGTAGACGCCGTTCTTGGCCTGCCGGAAGTAGGCGGCGCGCGGGTCGAGATCGACCTCGGGGGCGATTTCGTCCACGCGGGGCAGCGGGTGCATCAGGATCGCGTTCGGATGCATCAGGCGGAGGCTCGCGGCGTCGATGACGTAGAGTCCCCGCGCGGCCTCGTACTCCTCCTCCGAGGTGAAGCGCTCGTGCTGGATGCGGGTCTGGTAGACGACGTCGACCTCCGGCAGGACCCGCGACAGGTCGCTCTCCTCGCGGAAGCGGACCCCGGCTGCCGCCAGCGCGGCGGTGACGTCGTTGCCCATGCGGACGTTCGGCGGTGAGACGAAGGTCAACTCAATCCCCCGGCACTGCGTCAGGATGAGGGCGAGCGAGCGGGCCGCACGACCGTACTTGAGGTCGCCGACGAGGGCGATGCGCAGGTCGTCGATCCGGCCGAGCTCCGAGCGGATGGTGTAGAGGTCGAGCAGCGCCTGGGTCGGGTGCTCGTGTGGCCCATCCCCGGCGTTGATGACCGGGATGTCGATCACCGACGCAGCGCGGGCGGCGGAGCCGGCCTCCGGGTGGCGGATGACGATGACGTCGGCGTACGACTCGACGATGCGCGCGGTATCCTCGATGGTCTCCCCCTTGGCCGCAGACGAGGTCTCCCGGGCGTACTCGGCCGAGAGGACCTGCCCGCCGAGCCGGATCATCGCCGACTCGAAGCTCAGGCGCGTGCGCGTGCTCGGTTCGAAGAAGAGGGTCGCCATGATCCGGCCGCTGAGCCGGTTGGAGCCGCCGGCAGCCACAATCACGCGCATCTCGTCGGCGCGCGCGAAGAGCTGTTCGAGGAAGGGGCGGTCGAACTGCTGCACGGCGAGGATACTGCGCGCACTCCGCGACCCGGACATCATCTCTCCTTCCTGCTCGGCCGAAAACGGGCCATCCCAGAGTATACCCGGATCGCGGCCTTCTCACCGTCTTCACGCGACCAAGATCTCTGGTCGGAAGAGACATTTCCGAACCCGTCATGGCGGGGCTGGGTGGATCAGGCGTGGAAATGCCGCCCAAACCTATTGACATCCGCGACGGAGGGGCGTAGTATCCGACCCACAACTGAATAGAGTTCTGCTCATCCAGAGTGGTGGAGGGAACGGCCCTGCGAAGCCCGGCAACCAGCGCGTACCGCGCCAGGTGCCAATGCCGGCGGACAGTGTCCGCACGATGAGCGACACGGTTTGTGATCCTCCACCGATGCCGTGGAGGTTTTTTATTGCCCCACGGCCGAGCGCAAAGGCGTTGACGAGGAGAGTACGCGAGGCGCTACGGTCTCAGCGAGCCGCGACGGTGAGAGGCGGCACACGGGCCCTCGCCGAAGATGACCTCCGAGCCGCGGTCTGAACCGGGCAGTCGCCCGCAGTAGGTCCCGCCGGGTTGACCTCCGTTATCCAGGTCAGGGTGCATCCGCACCCACCGAGGCGCGCGTCGCGAGGCGCGGGCGAAGCGGGGTGGTACCACGGGTTCGCGAGCCCGTCCCCAGCATCCGGGGACGGGCTCTCTTCGTCCCCGGCGAATCACACCAGGTCAGTCACCGGCAGTGGAGTGGGAAGGCGAACGTGCAGCCCGCAGGGTGCTGTACGGATCGCCCGACGACCGTATGGAAGGAGCGGACCGTGAGTAACCAATTCGAGGCCCCGCGTGGCGCGCTGCTCGTCGGGAGCGTCCCGTTGGCCGATGCCGCCGAGGTTTTCCAGACTGCCGCCGGGATCCTCGGCGACCGCCTGCGCCGCATCCCGGACGGGGAGACCGGCGTGCGCAGCAACTGGATCGGGTGGCAGAACGACGTGCTGGCCAGGGTGCCGCAACTCGAGGTGATCCCGCCGAACCCGGATGACTACGTGCCCGCGCCAAAGTTTCGACTCCGTGCCGGGGTGGACCCGTCGGAGATCCGCTTCGACAACCTGGGCTACGCCGACGCGGCTCGGGAGTCGTACGCGACCTTCACGCAGCTCAAGGCGGCCGGGACGATCCCGGCGCACGTCCGCTTCCAGGTCTCGCTGCCCACGCCCCTGGCGTCGGTCGCCGCCTATGTGCAGCCCGAGTCGCAGGCCGCGGTCGAGCCGGCCTACGAGGCACGCCTGCTGGCCGAGGTGGATGAGATCCTCGCAGCGATCCCGCACGATGAACTGGCGATCCAGTGGGACGTGGCGGTCGAAGTCGGCATCCTGGAGCAGGCCTTTCCGTCCGCCTTCGATAACCCGCTCGAGGCGATCGTCGAGCGGCTGGTCCGTATCGGCGACTACATCCCGGCCGACGTCGAGCTGGGTTACCACCTCTGCTACGGCGATGCCGGCCACAGGCATTTCAAGCAGCCGGAGGACACCCGGCTCCTGACCGACCTCGCAAACCGCATCGTCGCCGGGGTGCAGCGGCCGATCACCTGGCTCCACCTGCCGGTGCCGGTCGACCGCAGCGACGACGCCTACTTCGCCCCGCTGCGCGATCTGCGGCTCGACCCGGAGACCGAGCTGTACCTGGGCCTGGTTCACGACACCGACGGGGTTGAGGGAACCCGGCGCCGCATCGAGGCGGCTCGACGAGTGGTCCCCACCTTCGGCGTCGCGACCGAGTGCGGTCTGGGGCGCCGCCCGCCGGAGTCCATCCCGGCGCTGCTTCGCCTGCATGCCGAGGTGAGCGAGCCGGTGGTGTCGGTGGTGTAGGGGCAGGGCTGTCACGTCCGGCCATGCCCGGCGTGGCAGGCACGTGCCAGACACATCGACGAGCCCCCTCTCCCTGACCTGGGGAGAGGGGGCTCAGGTCTTCCTGCTACCGCATGGTGCTCGGGAGGATGCCCAGCTCGGCGCGGTACTTGGCGACGGTGCGGCGGGCGATACGGATGCCCTGCTTGCTCAGGAGGTCGCAGATGCGACGGTCGGTCAGCGGCTGGTTCTCGCGCTCGATCATCTCCTTGATGATGTCCTTCACGCTGAGCGACGGCGTGAAGAAGTCGCTGAACGGGATGACCTTGCGGTTGGGGAGCATCACGAACTTGTTGGCGGTGGCCCGGCTCACGGTCGACTCGTGTACCCCAACCTGCTGAGCGACGACGGCCCGGGTCAGCGGGCGCAGCTCGCGCACGCCGCCGCGCAGGAAGTCCTCCTGCAGCTCGACGATGCACCGCGAGATCTTGTAGAGCGTCTCCCGGCGCTGGTTGATGTTGGAGATGAAGAGCTTGGCACGGTTGACGAACTCGCGGACGTGCTGGCGCTCGGTGTCGTTGTAGTCCCCGCGGGTGCGGCTGCGGCCGATCTCGCGGGCGATCTGGGCGTAGAGCGGGTTCATCCGCAGGTGGAAATGCCGCGTGTCCACGACCTCGACCACCAGATCTCCGTCGCGCAGGCTGACCACCACGTCAGGCGCGACGTAGGGTGAGCGGAGCGGCGTCTTCCAGTAGCGCGCCTCCTGGCTCTGCAGCGGGTAGGGGTTGAGGTGCGCGCGGATGAAGTCGCGCGCTTCCTCGACCTGCTCGTTGGTGATCCCCAGCTCTTTGGCGATGAAGCCAAACTTATGGGCGCCGAACTGCTCCAGGTAGTCGCGCAGGATCGGCTCGACGAAGGGCGGCACCTCGACGCCGATGTCCTTGAGATAGCGCAGTTGGATCAGCAGGCACTCGCGCAGGTCGCGTGCCCCGACGCCGATCGGAGCCACCGACTGGATGTACTCGATCACCCGGTCGACGTACTCCCGCGGGCGGCCGAAGCGGGCGGCAACGTCATCAAGGTCGACATCGATGAAGCCGCGCTCGTCCAGGGAGTTGACCAGGTACTCGGCAACGCTGAGATCCCCATTCTGGCACAGCGTGGCGACGTCGGAGAGGATTTGCTCCTGGAGGGTCTGCTCGGAGGCGACGAGCGTCATGGGGTCGAAGTCGTCGGAGTCGTCGCGCTCCCGCGAGACCGCGGTGTAGAGCTGTTCCGGGTAGTCCTCGAAGGGCTCCTCGGGGTGCTGCTCCCGCTGGTCGATAAGACAGGTAGGGCAGTAGCCCCCCTCGATCACGCCGCCGCAAACGGGGCAGATCTCCCGCTCCTCCATCTCCAGTGCCGGGTTGGCCTCCAACTCCTGCTGGATGACCTCCTGAAGCTCCATTCGTGAGAGGCTGAGGATGTAGTTGGCCTCGATGAGGCTGGGGGAGATCCAGACCCGCATTTCGGGGCTGAGATCCATCGAGACATCCATACCCGGCATGCATACCCTCCTTGACCTTCGTAGGTCTCCCGTACCGTGCGTCTGGTGGGCCGGCCGGGTCGTACAACTCTTAGGCGGGGCTCCGGCGAACCACCGACGCCGGTGGACACGAGGGCGTGCCCGTCCTGTGTCCCCAGTATAGGGGGCGGGGGAAGTCTTGGCAAGAATCTTGCGAGAAAAACGCACTCCGCGGTCGTGCCGGGGGCAAACCGAGGGACCGGTAGTTGGGGGCGGCCTGACGGGTTATTTGCTCCACATTACGCAGGCACCGTGCCACAGGAGGTAGTGCCCGGCAGGCAGGGTGGTGCAGTGTAGCCGCCTTCCTGCTATTATCGTGCGTGGCTCGTGCCGATCGGCTCGTGCATGGTGGCGCGTGTCACCGAGGCGCCCAGGGCTGCGCCGAGCCGCAGGGTACCGGTTAGGGAGTGGAAGACCGTGGGGAGAGGGCTGCGGATCGCCACGATCCGGGGCATCGAGATCAAGCTGCACCCAAGCTTCCTCCTCGCGCTGCTCTGGGTGACCTACTACTGGGGCATCGCCCCCGACAACGGGCTGCTGGGTGTCCTCTTCGGCGTGTTCATCCTGACCGCGATCTTCGTCTGCGTCGTCGGTCATGAACTGGCCCACAGCTTCGTCGCTCTCCGCTACGGTCTGACGGTGCACGACATTACCCTGTTGCCCATCGGCGGGGTGGCGCGCATCGAGCAGGTGCCGATGACGCCCCGGCGCGAAGCGACCGTCGCCCTCGCAGGACCGATCCTCAACCTGATCGTCGCCGCCGTCTTGTTGCCGGTGGTGCTGGCGGTCGCGCTCGCGAGTGGCGTACGCGACGCGTACGGGTTTCTCCTCATGATCCAGGGGATCGACGGCGCGAGCTTCGTGATTCACCTCTGGATCGCCAACCTGATGCTGGCGGCCTTCAACCTGCTGCCGGCCTTCCCGATGGACGGCGGCCGGATCTTCCGCGCGCTGCTCACGGGGGTTTCGAACCGGGTGCTGGCCACCCGCGTGGCGGTGTTCCTCGGCCAGTTCCTTGCGCTGGCACTGATCGCCGCCGGGTTCTACACCCGTGATGTCGCGCTCCCGCTGGTTTCGATCTTCATCATGCTGGCGGCCTTCGTGGAGTCCCGCATGATCTACGTCGAGGCGGCACTGCGCTCGCTGCCGGTGGGGCAGTTTGCCGTCTGGGACTCCGGCGGTGTCTCGCCCGATTCGCCGCTGAGCCATGCGGTCCTGGGCGGCCCGCGGGATCTGGCGGTGACCGAGGGAGGCGTCGTAGTCGGGATGCTCTGGCGCGATGAGGTCCTGGCGCGCCTCCACCAGGGCAACAGCCTCCGCGTGGCCGATGTGATGGACCGCGATGTCACCGCCATGGACGTAGACAGCTCCGTCTATGATGTCCACCGCCGCATGCTCGCCACGGGCAGGACGGCCATCCCGATCGTCGAGGGCGGCCTCTATCGCGGCATCTTCACCTCGGACCGCTTGGTACACGTCCACCGCTACCTCCAGGAGCGCTTCGGGACGCGCGATCGCTACCGCGGGCTCATCGAAGCGCTCGGCCTCATGGGCCGCTAGCCGCCCTGATCTCTGCCACCCAGCGCTCCGCTATCGGCACGGACCTTGCATGGTGTCCAGTCCCGCGCCGGTGCCGTCGCGCGCCGACCCGATGCGACGGTTGTCCTAGGGAGGGAGATGGTGGAATGAGCATCACCCGATGGGATCCGTGGAGCGAGATGATGTCGCTCCGCGAGGCGATGGATCAGCTCCTCCGCGAGAGCTTCGTGCGTCCGGCGACGTCGATGCTGCGCTCGGGCAGCCTGGGGATGGGGATACCGCTCGATGTGCGTGAGACGGACGATGCGTACATCGTAAAGGCGACCATGCCGGGTGTGCGGCCCGAGGACGTTTCCATCCAGATCACCGGCAACACGCTCCAGATCAGCGGTGAGACGCGTGAGGAGTACGAGCAGTCGGAGGGCGCGGGAGAGGGCCGCGATCGCGGTACCTGGCTGGTGCGCGAGCGCCGCTACGGGCGCTTCGAGCGCACGATCACGCTGCCGACCGACGTCAAGGCCGATCAGGCTCAGGCGACGCTCGAGCATGGGGTGTTGACCCTGCGCCTGCCTAAGGCCGAGGAAGCCCGCGCGCGCAGGATCCCCGTCCAGAGCGGCACGGGCGCGCAGCAGATCGAGGCTCAGTCACGCCCTCGATCGTGACGTTGCCTGACTGCATCCGCCCCCACGCCGGCCCGCAGAGTGCGCGTTCGGCGTGGGGGCGTGTTTGTGTGAGCAAGCCGGTAGTCGCTCGCGCGGCGCAGGCGTGGTACTCTGACGAGAACAGACCGCTATGCTGAGCAGGGAGTGAGCATGCAGGAATCTGCCGAGCTGCTGGGGCATCGCTATCGCTTCGTACCTGCGCCACGTGCGGGACGGGAGACGGCCCGCCGTCCGGTTCTGCTGCTGCTCCACGGCACGGGCGGTGACGAGGCGGACCTGCTCCCGCTGGGTGAGTTGCTGCTACCGGGCGCGCCCCTGCTGAGCCCGCGCGGAACGGTGAGCGAGCAGGGCGCGGCCCGGTTCTTCCGCCGGCTGGCGCCCGGTGTCTTCGACGTCGAGGATCTGATTCAGCGGACCCACGCGCTGGCGGACTTCGTCCAGGCGGCCGTCGAGCGCCATGGTGTTGCTGGTCGTCCCGTTGTGGCCGTGGGCTACTCGAACGGCGCCAACATCGCGGCCAGCCTGCTCCTGTTGCGGCCCGGTCTGCTGGCAGGAGCGGTCTTGTGGCGTGCGATGGTGCCGCTGGAGCCGGAACCGCTGCCGGATCTTACGGGCACACCCGTGCTGCTGGGGGCGGCTCGGTTCGATCCCATGATCCCGAACGACAACGTCGAGTGGCTGGCAGCACTGCTGCGTAAAAGCGGCGCGAGCGTCACGCTCCGCTGGCAGGACACCGGCCACGGGCTGACGCAGGCTGACGTGCGCGAGGCTGCCGCGTGGCTGGCAACCCTATGGACCGATGAGGAGAGCACGCAATGAATCTGGGCGGACTCCACCACGTCACGGCGGTCACAAGCCGCGCATCGGAAAACGTCGCCTTCTACACCGAGGTTCTCGGGCTCCGGCTGGTAAAGAAGACCGTCAACCAGGACGACGTCTCGGCCTACCACCTCTTCTACGGCGACGAGTTGGGCCGGCCGGGGACGGAGATGACCTTCTTCGACTGGGAGATGGTCGGCGCGCACCAGGAGGGCAGCGGCCAGATCTCGAACACCAGCTTCCGGGTGCCGGGTCGAGCCGCGATCGAGTGGTGGGCGCAGCGCCTCGACGCCTACGGCGTCCAGCGGGGAGAGATCGGTGAACGGCTGGGCCGGACGGTTCTCCCATTCCAGGATCCCGAGGGACAGCGGCTGGAGCTGATGGACGACATGGCGGGCGAGGCGGCTCCGCGTGTGGAGCCCGGCATCCCGTGGGACCGGTCGCCGGTACCGGCCGAATACGGCATCCGCGGGCTCGCGGAGGTGACGCTGACCGTGCGCGAGCTGGCGCCGACGGCCTTCATCCTGACCGAGGTACTCGGCTTCCGGCAGGTCGCCGCCGATCGCAACGGCGAGTTCCAGAGCGTGACCTACGAGACCGGCCCTGGTGGTCCCGGCGCTCTGGTGCGCGTCGTCGTGCGGCCGGATCTTCCCTTCCGCCCGCGTTCCGGCGCCGGTGGGGTGCACCACGTGGCCTTCCGCACCCCGAACGATGAGGAGCATGCCGCCTGGCAGCGGCGGCTCGCGCAGATCGGCATTGGCGTCACGCCGGTCATCGACCGCTACTACTTCAAGTCGATCTACTTCCGTGAGCCGGGCGGGGTGCTCTTCGAGATCGCGACCGACGGCCCCGGTTTCGCTACCGACGAAGACCCGGAGCACCTCGGCGAGCGGCTGGCGCTGCCGCCGTTCCTCGAGCCGCACCGCGCGGAGATCGAAGCGGGGCTCAAGCCGATCCGGCCGGTGACCTTTGCCCCACTGAGCGCGGGGGACTAGCCCAGCCGGCGCTCCTGGTCGGACGAGGTTGGCGCAGGCTGAGCGTCGTCGCTTAGCGGGCTTGGTCGGCAGCGTGGGACGGGATCGGTCCGTTGGGGTGGCGGGTCGGGTCGGTCTCCTCGACCCAGCGGCCGATCCTCCGGTACTTCTGGTAGCGGGCCGCGAGCAGCGCGTCGATGCCGGCGTCTCCGTCGTGCACCAGCGCCTCCAGCTCGGCAAGGTGGCGTTCCAGAGCGTCGCCCACGCGCTGGATGGTCTGGGTCGGCTGCTCGTGGGCGGGGGCCGGCTCGGGGATCACCTCATCGACGATGCCGAAGCCGTACAGGTCGGCGGCGGTGACGCGCATGGTCGCGGCCGCCTCGGGAGCCTTGCTCACGTCCTTCCAGAGGATCGTCGCGCAGGCCTCGGGAGACGCGACGGCATAGATCGCGTTCTCCAGCATCAAGATGCGGTCGGCCACGCTGATGGCGAGCGCGCCGCCGCTCCCCCCTTCGCCGATCACGACGGCCAGCGTCGGGACGCGCAGGGAGGCAAGCGCCAGCAGGTTCTCGGCGATGGCGACGGCCTGGCCGCGCTCCTCCGAGCCGATTCCCGGTTCGGCGCCCGGCGTGTCGACGAAGGCGATGAGCGGCATGCCGAACTTCTCGGCGTGCTGCATCAGCCGCAGCGCCTTGCGGTAGCCCTCAGGCCGCGGCATGCCGAAGTTGTGCGCCAGGTTCTCCTGGGTGTTGGCCCCCTTGCGGTGGCCGACGACGACGACCGCCCGGCCGCGGAAGGTGCCGATACCGCCGAGCAGGGCCGGATCATCACCGAAGCGCCGGTCGCCGTGCAGTTCCACGAACCCGGAGATCAGGTCCGCCACGTAGTCCTGCGTATGCGGGCGTGCCGGGTTACGGGCCAGGAGCACGCGCTCCCAGGCAGAGAGGGTCTCAGGCATCGGGCGCCTCCTGCGCCGAGGCGGCCGCGACGGCAGGCCGGCGGGCTGGCCGCTGGCGGGCCAATGCGTAGTGGTCGAGCAAGGTCGCGATCTTCGCGCGCAGGCTGCGCCGCGGGGCGATCAGATCGATCATGCCGTGCTCCAGCAGGAACTCGGCGGTCTGGAAGCCCTCGGGGAGCTTCTGCCGGGTGATCTGCTCGATGACACGAGGGCCGGCGAAGCCGATCATGGCGCCCGGCTCCGCGATGATGACGTCGGCCACCGTCGTGTAGCTGGCCGTGACCCCGCCGTAGCACGGGTCCACCAGCACCGCGATGTGGGGCAGCCGGGCTTCGCCCAGCCGCGCCAGCGCCGCTGTGGTCTTCGCCATCTGCATCAGTGAGAAGGGACTCTCCTGCATGCGCGCACCGCCGGACGACGAGACCGTGACCAGCGGCAGCTCCTGCTCGATGGCCCGCTCGATCGCCCGCACCAGCTTCTCCCCGAAGACGGAGCCCATGCTGGCGCCCATGAAGCCGAATTCCGCGACCGCCAGCGCGAGCGGGCGACCGTCCAGCCGGGCGGACCCGGTGACCAGCGCCTCGCGCGTACCGCTCTTACGCTTGGCCGTCGCTACTTTGTCGGGGTAGGACTCGCCGCCGGCGGCGAACCCGAGCGGGTCGGCCGCTTCGAGCCCGGCGTCCCACTCCACGAAGCTGCCCGGGTCGGTCAGCATCGCGATCCGCTGCGCGGCGGTGAGGCGGAAGTGGTGGTTGCAGCGTGGGCAAACCCGCAGTTCGCGCTCGAACTCGCGCGAGTAGGTCAACTCGCGGCAGCGTGGGCACTTGACCCAGAGGTCATCGGGTACGACCGGGCTGTCCTCGCTCTGTGGTTCAGACGTGAAGCGCGGTTGTCGGCGGAACAGTTCCCGCATGACTTCCCCCCGGTTTGGCGCGACGGTGGGCGGCGCGCCGTTTGCGATCCGGTGGAGTATAGCACATGCAACGCCGGGCCCGAGGTGCGGGCTGCCCGATGTTGCTTGACCGGCATGCCGCTTGCGCACTACAGTGAAGGTGCCTGACGGAGGGCGGGGACGCGCGCCGGCATCACCTGGGGTAGAGGAGCGGGCCATGGTGGACGTTGCCGTGATGATCCTCGCAGGCGGTCAGGGTGAGCGCCTGAGCATCCTCTCCCGCCAGCGCGCCAAGCCGGCCGTCCCCTTCGCCGGGAAGTACCGCATCATCGACTTCGCGCTCAGCAACTGCGTCAACTCCGGCTACTTCGATGTCGCCGTCCTCACCCAGTACCGGCCCCACTCGCTCAACGAGCACATCGGCCACGGCCGTCCGTGGGACCTTGACCGCGAGCGCAACGGCGGCATCGTCATCCTCCAGCCCTACCTGGGCCGTTCGCAGTCCGGCTGGTACCGGGGTACGGCTGATGCCATCTACCACAACCTCTTCTTCATCACGCGCAAGCCGTACACGGACGTGCTGATCCTCTCCGGCGACCATATCTACGCCATGGACTACCGCCCGATGGTGGCGCAGCACCGCCGCCTCGATGCTGACGTGACCGTGGCGGTCCAACCCGTGCCGTGGGAGGACGCCTCCCGCTTCGGGCTGATGACGACCGACGACGAGGGCCGGATCATCGACTTCGTGGAGAAGCCCGAGCAGCCGCGGAGCAACCTGGCCTCGATGGGCATCTACGTCTTCAAGCGGGATGTCCTGCTCGACCTGTTCCGCAGCCCAACCTACGCCGAGGAGATGACCGACTTCGGGCACCACTTCATTCCCTACCTGATCCATCACGGCCGGGCCTATGCCTACCGCTTCGAGGGCTACTGGCAGGATGTCGGGACAATCCAGTCCTACTGGGAGGCGAACATGGCGCTCCTGGAGGACGTCCCGGCCTTGAACCTCTACGACCCGAACTGGCGTATCCATACCCGCAGCGAGGAGCGGCCGCCGGCCAAGATCATGGACGGGTCGGTCGTGTCGCGCTCGCTCATCTCCCACGGCGCCATCATCATCCGCGGCCATGTGGAGCACTCGATCCTCTCGCCCGGCGTGGTGGTGCACGAGGGGGCAGTCGTGCGCGACTCCATCATCATGACCGACGCGGTGATCGGGCCGGGCGCGGTCATCGACCGCTGCATCATCGACAAAGAGGTCCGGGTCGGGGCCGGCGCCTACCTCGGCTACGGCGACGACTACACGCCGAACTGGCTGGAACCGAAGCGGGTCAACACCGGGATCACCATCGTCGGCCGGAACGCAATCGTGCCGCCCAACGTCCGGGTCGGGCGCAACGTGCTGATCGGCACGGACGTGACCGAGGCCGACTTCCCGTCGAACGATATCCCCAGCGGCGACACGATCGACCCCCGCGTCGCGGCGTTCTGGTCGTGAGGCGCGTGCTCCGATCGCACCGCCGTCGCGGGGTCAGGACGGTGATGTGAAGATCCTTGCGCCGTGGTGAGGGCCTGGGGGTGAACCCCCGGCACCGTCGTTGCCCCGTTTGGCCTGGCCGTTATGGGCCGGTGGGGACGGAATCGTCGGAGCAGCGATAACGGCAGGTTGATGCCGGGTGTGCGCTGGCCTCGGCTTGTCATGAGCCATCCTGCTATAGTTGGGGGATGGGGGCGTCCCGGTCGGCAGACGTCCGCGCCAAAGTTGCGCGCTTCGCAAGCGGGGAGAGGGGACGATGTCGTCGCCGAGCGTGGCGCCTCGCGCCGTACCGGGACCGTACCCGTTCGTTAGAATAATCAGACCCGGCTTGGCCAGACGATTGCGGTGCGATATCGGAGCACCCGGCCGTTCTGAGAACCGCGACTGTTGCGGCCAATGTGCAGTGAGTAGCACGCGGTTCACGCGGTTGGGGTGGATCGGGCACGAAGGGGCCGGCAGGGGCGTCACGTTCCCCGGTTCCGTCTCCCGTCCGGTCGGCTTGCAGGGATTGCGAACCGGCTCCGGTCGCCCGCGTGACGAGATTGTGGAAGCGAGAACACCGTATGGAGGCAAAGTCCGAGGGGCCCGTGCTGGCGCAGCGCGGTATTGTCGACCTGGTGAACATCGTCGCCGCGTTGCCCGAGGCGGAGCGCGAGCGGTTTGACCGCCTCTTCCGGGTGGTGTCGACCGTGGGTGAACTCGACCCGCCGGAGCATATGTACCGCTGGATCGAGCGGTACTTCGGCTCGGTCGAGGCGGTCCTGCGCCAGAAGGTGGTGAAGGTCACCAACCGGCTGACGCTGGAGGAGACGCTCTTCAACGACATCCGCGCGCGCCGGCCGCTGGAAGCGCGTATCCCGGCCGAGCTGGCCGATGAGATCGCCAAGACGGCGCCCGACCCGTTCTGCGAGCCGGAGCTGAACACGCCGGCCGACCCGTTCGGCCGCATCCGGGGCGAGCACACCATCACCGCGAGCAACATCGCCAAGTACGACGGTCTCCACGGCGTGGTCATCTTCGACGAGCACGACCCGCTGGCCTTCACCGAGGCGCTGGTGGTCGACGCGGTGCGCGTAGCCCGGCGCTGGTTCGAAGCCGCGCATCAGATCGACCCGAGCGCGGTCTATCCCTTCTTCATGTGGAACTGCCTCTGGAAGAGTGGGGCATCGATCCCCCACGGCCACGCCCAGGTCAGTCTGACCCGCGGGGCGCACTACGGCAAAGTCGAGAGCACCCGGCGGGCGACCCTGGTGTACCGCGAGGAGTACGGCACGGAGTACTTCGACGACCTGTTCCTGGCTCACCAGTCCCTCGGGCTGGCGTCCGAGGTGGGCTCGGTGCGCGTCATGGCGAACCTGGTCCCGCTGAAGGAGAAGGAGGTCGTCCTGACCGCCAAGGCGGTCGACGATAACCTCGCGCGCGTGGCCTATCAGGCGCTGCGCTGCCTGGTTGAACGGCTCAACGTCGTCTCCTTCAACCTGGTCATCTGGATGCCGCCGCTGGTGGACACCAACGAGGACTGGAGCGGAATGCCGGTGGTGGTCCGGCTGGTGGACCGAGGCGACCCGCTGAATCGCACGTCCGACTTTGGCGCGATGGAGCTCTACGCGGCGAGCGTCGTGTCGAGCGATCCCTTCCGGGTCGCTGAGGTGCTGTGGGAGGATCTGGACGTGCGCTAGCGCCGGGTCGCGACGCGCGGTCGTACCGGATTATCTGAGCGGCAGAAAGAGAACCGCCCGAGTCCCCGTGGGGGCCGGGCGGTTCCGTACTCTCGGGGTGAGCGTCACCAGATTCCGGCGAAACCGGGCACGGAGGAGACGTTGCGAAGCAGGTGGGTGAAGACCGGCAGGTAGGCGATGGCGATCAGCACGGCGGAGCCGATCAGCCACGGCCGCCAGCTATCAAGCAGCTTCGGCACGCGCTCGTGGCTGCCTTCCTCACCCGGCCGCGGCAGCGGCACCTGGACCCGCGCCGGCTGGCGCGAGGCGACCAGCGTCATGATGATGATCACGAAGTAGAGGACGCCGGCCACGAACATGGTGGGGCCGCCGATGAGGAGCAGGATCCGCTCCAGGTCCCACTCGCCCTGGGCGTACGGGGCCTGGGAGAGGAACGTGCGCCGGGGCATGTACTCGAGCCCGAGCCGGTGCATGGTTTCGGACCAGATGGTCATGCCGACGAAGAAGATGATCGGCTGGGCGACCGCCAGGCGACGGCCCCAGAGGGCCCGACCGGTCAGGTAGGGGATGAGCCAGTAGGTGGTCGCCATGAAGGTCAGCGTGACGGCCCCGCCGACGGTCAGGTGGAAGTGGCCCACGACCCAGGTCGTGTTGTGCACGGCCTGGTTGACGTTATAGGAGGCATTCGTCAGGCCGCCGATCCCGCCCGGGACGAACAGGAACATGCCCATCACCTGGCCGGTGAAGGCCGGGTTACCCCAGGGCAGGTTGCGGACCCACCTGATCCACCCGGTCCCTCCATTCAGGCGGGCCGCCGTTTCGATCGAGGCGCTGATGTTGAAGTAGGTCAGCAGGCTCGGGAAGAAGACGGCGAAGGTCATGAAGGTATGGACCAGCTTGATGCCACCCCCGAGACCCGGGTCGCTGAACTGGTGGTGCAGGCCGACCGGGATGGAGTAGAGCACGAAGAGCAGGAACGCGATCCGCGCCATCGGCTCGCTGAAGAGGTGCCCGCCTGCCAGTCGCGGCACCATCGTGTACCAGGAGACGTAGGCGGGCAGAAGCCAGAAGTAGACGATCGGGTGTCCGGTGAACCAGAAGAGGGTCCGGGCGAGCAGCGGGTCGACCGTGTCGATGATGCCGAACGACCAGGGGATCAAGAGGAACAGCATCTCGATTGCCAGGCCGACGCTCGCGATGGTCCAGAGGGCGTAGGTGGCCAGCGTACCGAACACGGCGAGGGGCGTGCGCTCGCCCGGGTTATCGCGCCGCCAGCCGCGCCAGGTTTGCAGGATATTCCAGCCGATGAGCCAGGTGCCGACGACGATCAGGGTGAGCCCGATGTAGAAGAGAGGCGAGGCCTTCAGCGGCGGGTAGAAGGTGTAGAGGACCGTGGCCGTGTTGGCAAAGATGGGGATAAGCGCCATCACGAGCCCGGCCAGCATGATCCAGAACGCAGCCCAGCCGAGGCGCATCGAGGCCAGCGGCCTGCCCAGCGCGTAGACCGTGACGAAGGAGAAAAAACGACTCAGGAAGAAGATCGTCCAGACCAGGACGTTCATCACCCCGTGGATGGTCAGCCCCTGGTAGTACGTGCGGATCACCGGGCGGGCATAGGGGTACAGGTTGATCCCGGCGCGATCGAACGCCTGGAAGAGGGCTGGCACGTTGGCGATCGCCAGCGCGACGATGGCCACCGCGATGAATGCGGCCGTCAGGCGATGGATCGTGCGGACCTCCGGGGTGACTTCGGCACTCACGGTTGCCATCACGTCTCCTCCACGATGACGCTGCCGAACATCAGATGATGGCCTGAGCCGCAGTACTCATGGCAGACGAAGCGGTACTCCCCAGGCTCCCGGAAAACCGCCGTCTGCCGCGTGATGCGGCCCGGGATGAGCATCACGTTGACGTTGGTTCCCTCGATGTGGAGGCCGTGGATGACATCGCGGCTGGTGGCGATGAATGTCACCCTCGAGTTGGCCGGTACGCGGATCTCGCGCGGGTTGAACACCCAGATCTGGGCGACGAGGGCGATCTCATACTCATTGGGGCCGACCTGCCGGAGTTCTCCCGGCTGGTCGAAAGGCGGAGTGCTATCGATGGCCGCCGGCTGGATGGTCCCGGCGTCGGCGGGCACGTGGATCATCATGCCGAAGGCACTGACGATCACGGCCACCAGCATGCCCACCGGGATCGCGATGCTCGGGAGGATCCAGCCGAGCTCGAGCAGTGTCTTGCGGTTGATCATGCGACACCCCGGTTCCACACGGCCAGGTAGGCGAAGAGCCAGAGCACGACGAGCACGACGAGGAACAGGCCAAACAGGATGAGCGTTCCCCGCGGAATGGGCTCGTCGATCGGCTCACCGAGCGGTCCCGTCTCGTAGGGCCCGGCGTAGGAACGCTCACGAGCTTCCTGGTGTTGTTCGGCATCGGGGCGGTTCGGTGGTTGGTCGGACATGGGTTGCTCCCTTCCCCGGCGGGTGCCCGGAGCACTCCCCGCCATGCCGCACACTGTGGGTACCGGAAAGCCCCCGTGTGGTAACGCCCAACGAGGCAAACTGATGGATCGGCCGATCTCTCCCTTACGGCCGCTCCGACCGCCAGAATCGTGCCAGCGATGCACGTTCTGCTTACCGTGTCGGGGAAATGAGGGGGTCGAGTACTCGGCGGCGGACGATGGCGAGGTGGCGCTGCTTCGGGCATGATAGGGGCCGCCGGTTGTGTCTCCGATCAGGTGGGGGAGGGCATGTACGAGCGAGCGATGGAACGGGTCCGAGGCACGTTGCAGCGCTTTCCGCGCTCGCTCTGGCTCCTTGCTGCGGCCAACTTCATCCTCTTCACCGCTCGCGGCATGACCATGCCGTTCCTGGTCATCTTCTTCGGCCAGATCGTCGGCCTGGGTGAGGGGATGGTCGGCGCCGGGATCTTCGTGAACGCCGTCGTCGGCGTCGTCTTTACGCTCGCGGTCGCCGGCCTGATCGACCGGCTCGGGGCGCGGCTGGTCCTGATTGCCACCATCGTCGGGGTGGCGGTGATGACGGCGAGCTTCCCGCTGGCGACCACGCCCTCGCTCTTCTTCCTCGTCATGGTGCTGCACGGCTGTGCCAGCCAGCTCTACTGGCCCGCGTCGGACACCTTCGCGACCTCCATGGTGTCGATGGACCAGATGGGCGAGATGTTCGCGCTGCTGCGGGTGGCCAACGCGCTCGGCATCGGTGCCGGGGGGCTGCTGGGCGGGCTGATCGTCGCCGGGGGCACGCTGGACCAGTACCGGGTGCTCTACCTGTCGAGCGGGGCGGGGATCGCGCTGGCGGCGCTGATGATCGTGACGCTCGTGCGCCGACCGGGCACCGCCGCGCCGAGCCCACGGGCCGGGTCGGCCAACGCCGGGAGCTGGCGCGAGGTGTTGGCCGACCGTCGATACATCTTCAGCCAGGTTGTCATGTTCATTCTGCTCGCCGCGTTCACCCAGCTCCAGGTCAGCGCGCCGCCCTTCCTGCGCAAGGAGGCCGGCGTGAGTGAGGCCGTCATCGGGCTCCTCTTCGCCATCAACACGGTCATCGTTGTCGCGCTGCAGATCCCGGTGGCGGCGCGGATCGGTAGCTGGGGGCGCGGGACGACCTTTGCCGTGGCTGCCCTCTTCTGGATCGTGGCCTACGCCATGATCGGCGCCAGCCCGTGGCTGAGCCTGCTCCCCTTCGCCGCGATCATCATCTACACCGTGGGCGAAATGCTCTTTATGCCGACCACCGGTGTGCTGGTGGTGGAGCTGGCGCCGGAGCGTCTGCGCGGGCGCTACCTGGCGGGGAGTAGCGTCACCTGGGGGCTGGCCTGGGGCGTCGCCTCCTGGGGGAGCGGCGCCATCCTCGGGTCGAGTTCCCCGCTGTTGCTCTGGCCGGCACTAATCGGCGTCCTGATCGTCGGCGGCCTCGGCGGACTGCTCTTCGACCGCATGGGCGGGACCCGGCGCGCGGCTGCGCCTGCGGTCCAGCTCGGCGATGGCGACTGAGAGCGGCCGGCGGTCACCACGTGGGGAGGGGGGAGGGCCATCGCCGACGAGAGCCTGCTGCTGGTCGGGTTCGGCGCGCTGGTGATGCTGATGGCAGGGTTCCTGTCGGGTGCCACCGGGTTCGGGTTTTCCCTGGTGAGCACCCCGTTGCTGCTGGCCGGCGGTTTCTCCCTGCCCTTCGTCGTGGCGATGAACCTCTCCCTGGGCCTGCTGACCCGCATCTCTGTCGCGGTGCACCTGCGTGCCCACCTGACCCCGCGCCGTGTCTGGCTGCTCACCCTGGGTAGCCTGCCTGGACTGGTGCTCGGAACGGTCGCCCTGACCCGTCTCGACCCCGCCTTCATCCGACGAGCGGCCGGGCTCGTCGTTATCCTGGCGGCGATCGGGCTGGCACGGGGTGGAGCGCCGATCCCCTCACGGACAGGCGCGCCGCTGCTGGCAGGGGTGGCGGCAGGCTTCCTCGGGGCCACGACCTCGCTCAACGGCGTCCCACCGGCGCTGCTGATGACGCGCGAGCGGGCTGCTCCCATGAGCTTCCTGGCCGACCTCGCGTTCTTCTTCATCCTGTCGAATGGGATGACGCTCGTGCTGCTGCACAACCGGGGTGCGGTGGAGCTGGCGTCACTCTTCCCCACGGGCGCCCTCTGGCTGCCGACCGCGCTGCTCGGCAACTTCCTCGGTGTGCGGCTGGCGCGTCGCCTGCCGGAGCGGATCTTCCGCGCCGTCGCGCTCAGCGTCATCGCCGTCTCCGGGTTCATCGCACTGATCGGAGCGTGATAACCAGGGAGCGACCCTCACCCCCGACCCTCTCCCAACGTTGGGAGAGGGGAGCGACGCACGGGGTCGTGGCACGATGCCGCCGCTCTCTGGGGCCGCGCTAGCGTGGCTGGGTTGCCAGCATCTTCTGCTGTGCCATGGCGATCGGTGCGTGGCGCGGCCAGGGGCGGGCCTCCTCGATGAGGCGGGCGGCCGAGAGGATGAGCGCCTCGCCGCCGGGTGGGGCGACGAGCTGCACACTTAGCGGCAGGGCGCGGGAATGGAGCCCCGCCGGGATGGTCGCGGCCGGGTAGCCTGCGAAGTTCCATGCGGCGGGGAACGGGGCGTAGCTGGCGTTGCTGTACACGTTGGCGAGCCACGAGCGCTCTCCCCAGCCATCGGCTGCGATCGGCAGGCGCGCCAGGCCCGGCGTGAGGAGCAGGTCGAACGCGTTGAAGAATGGGGCGAGCCGCGCCCGCCACCGGTCGCGTGCCTCCTGGCGTACCCGGCCGAGGCGGCGCAGGAGTCGGCCGGCACTCGCGTGGCGGCGCGTGCGGGCCGAGAGCCGGCTGGCATCGACCCGCTCGGCCTCCTCCGATACGGCAGCGCACCAGAACGCGACGACATCGAGCGCGACCCCGAGGGTGTAGGGCGGGTCGGCAGGGACGACATCGTGCCCGGCGCGCGCCAGGATCTGCCCCACCTCCTCCGTCGCGGCGGCGAACTCTCGATCGACCCACACGCCCGCCATCGGCGCGCGGGTCGAGACGGCGACCCGCAGCCGCCGGTCCGGCGGCGCGACGGTGGCCAGGTCCGGGCGGTCGGCGAGGACGGATAGCATCAGCGCCGCGTCCTCGACGGTCGTTGCGATCGGCCCGTGCTCCGCCATGCCGAGCCAACTGCTCACCCCGATGCCGGCCGGCACGACGCCGGTACCGGGTTTGACGCCGACCACGCCGCAGGCGGCGGCTGGGATGCGGATCGATCCGAGCCCGTCGCTCCCGAGCGCGAGCGGCGCCATCCCGGCGGCGACGGCGGCGGCACTCCCGCCCGATGACCCGCCGGCGGTCCGCGACAGATCCCATGGGTTGCGGCAGGCGCCGAACGGGCCGTCGGCCGTGCCCCAGGCGCTCAACTCCGGTACGCGTGTCTTCCCAAGCACGATGGCGCCGGCCGCGCGCAGGCGGCGGACCACTTCGTCGTCGGCGGGTCGCGGCTCGGCCGGGATCAGTGGTGTCCCCCAGCGGCTCGGCTCACCCGCGACGTCCGTGTTGTCCTTGATCGCGACCGGTATACCCGCCAGCGGGAGGCGATCCAGGTCGTCCCTGGCGCTGAGCGCTTTCGCCTCGGCGAGTGCCCGCTCGCGCCGGACGACCTCGAATGCCCCGAGGCGAGGGTCAATGACCTCGATGCGCTGCAGAAAGTGCTCGACCACGGCAGCCGGGGTCACCCGGCCGGCGCGCACCGCGTGCGCCAGTTCGGAGGCGGTGAGATCGGACAGGCACAGATCGCCGCTCGTCATCGTGTATCCTCTCGAGATGGCACGGACCGCGGAGGAGACCAGCAGGGCGATTGTAGCACCGGCGTTGGGCGGCCGCGCCGGGTGCGGAGCGGGCCAGGATGGGCGGCGTGATCAACTGGGCGGCGGGACCGGGTGAGATCGACGTGGCGCAAGCCGAGCCGCCGTTGGTGCTGGCGCTCGATGTCGGCTCGTCGTCGACCCGGGCGGCGCTGTTCGATGGCCGCGGCCGTCGCCTCGGCGGGACGCTCCACCAGGTACCCTACCGCCTGGAGACGACGCCCGACGGCGGGGCGTCCCTCGACCCGGACCGGCTCGTGGATGCGGTGGCGGAGACCATCGACGACGCGCTCCCGGCGGCTCCGGATGCCGCGGTGCAGGCGGTCGGGGTCTCCACCTTCTGGCACAGCCTGATGGGCGTGGACCGGGACGGTCATGCACGGACGCCGGTCTATACCTGGGCCGATACCCGCGCCGCCACGGCCGCAGCACACCTGCGCGAGACGCTCGACGCCGAGGGTCACCACCGCCGCACCGGCACGGTCGTTCACTCGAGCTACCCCCTTTCCAAACTGGTCTGGTTGCAGCGGGCGATGCCCGACGTCACAGCCGGGGTGCACCGCTGGCTCTCCTTTGGCGAGTACCTCTTTCTGACCCTGTTCGGCGATGCGACCTGCTCGATCTCGATGGCGTCCGGTACCGGGCTGTTCGATCAGACCCGACTGACGTGGGATCCGACGGCGCTCGACGCAGCCGGGATCGCCCCCGACGATCTCTCGCCGATCGGCGACGAGCCGATGGTGGGACTGCGCCCGGCGTTCGCGGCACGGTGGCCGGCGCTGGCGCATGCCGCCTGGTTCCCTGCCCTGGGCGATGGTGCCTGCTCAAACCTGGGGTCGGGGGCGATTGGCCGCGGGCGGCTGGCGGTGACGATCGGCACGACCGGAGCGCTGCGTCTCCTGTGGGCCGGCGATCCGGTGCCACCCCCGCCGGGCCTGTGGCTCTACCGGCTCGACGCGCGGCACGTGCTGCTGGGCGGTGCGCTGAGCGAGGGCGGCAACCTCTACGATTGGGTGTGCACGCGGTTCCGTCTTCCCGACCCACCGGAACTGGACGCGGCGCTTGCGGCGATGCCGCCCGACAGCCACGGCCTTACCTGGCTCCCGCTCCTGGCCGGTGAGCGCAGTCCCGGCTGGGCGCCGCACGCCCGCGGTGCGCTGGCCGGCATGACGCTCGACACCAGCCCGGTCGCCATTCTGCGCGCGGCCATGGAGGCGGTCGCCTACCGCGTCGCGCTGGTGGCGCGGCTGCTCGATGCCGCGGCACCGGGGGAGCGGACGATCATCGCCAGCGGCAGCGCGTTGCTGCGGAACCCGATCTGGCTCCAGATCCTGAGCGACGTGCTGGGCCGGCCGCTGCTGGCCGGGGCGGCGCCGGAAGCGTCGCTGACCGGTGCGGCGCTCATGGCCCTGGCGCGCCTGCCGCGGGAGGCCGGTGGGCAGCCGGACCTGCTGGATCGGATCGCGGCCGGGCCGATCCCCGCGGCCGCCCGGTACGATCCAGACCCGCGTCGGCACCAGACCTACCAGGCCGCAATTGCGCGCCAGGAAGCCCTCTACCGCCGCCTCATCGCCGATGCCGGATGAGGTGAGGAGACGGCGTCCCTCCAGCCGTTTTCGGTAGCGAGATGCGCTGCTCCATCCGCGGACCGTGGATACGAGCCCGGACACCTTGCGACTCGTTAACCATATTCGGTAGGCTATCCGCCGGGGAGGAGACGCGGCCGGCCTGCGCCTCCGCGACCCGGACATCGTTGCAACAAGCTTTGACTTCCGCGTGGGCGAGAGGTCCCAATCACCGCTGACCGCTTGTCACCGACCGCCAACGGCGACTAAGCTCTGAGGCACCGCGCCGAGCGCCTGGGACCCATCGCAGCCACAACGGGCATCGTGTCAGCCGGTGGGCGCGCAAGCGTGACCCTGCCGTCCCAATCGCGCGCACCTGTGCCTTCCCGTGCGCTCATGCGGAGGGGTGTGTTGAGGAGAGGAGACCACGTGTGAATCCGCGACCGGTGCGCCCCGGCGGCTCGCTGCAGCAGAGCTTGTTGGCTCTGGGGTCGCTCTCAGTGGCTGTCGGGTTGGCTGTCTGGCAGCAGCGGACGCTCGGACGGGGCCGCAGCGACTCCGTCACCGCGGTCGAGCGGCCGGAGACGACGTTCAGCGACGTGGCGGGCCTGATCGAGGCCAAGGAGGAACTCGCTGAGATCGTGACCTTCCTCCGCGATCCTGAGCGCTTCCGACGCATGGGCGCACGGATGCCGCGTGGGGTGCTCCTGGCCGGGCCGCCAGGCACCGGTAAGACGCTGCTGGCGCGCGCCGTGGCCGGGGAAGCCGGCGTGCCATTCTTCGCGATGTCGGCCTCGCAGTTCGTCGAAGTGTACGTCGGCGTCGGCGCGAAACGCGTCCGGGATCTGTTTGCCGCTGCGCGCAAGGCATCGCCCGCCATCGTCTTCATTGACGAGATCGACGCCATCGGCCGCCGCCGGGGCGACAGCCAGAGCCATCAGGAGTACGAGCAGACGCTGAATCAAGTCCTGGTGGAGCTCGACGGCTTCCACCCGCGACAGGCGGTCGTTGTGATCGCCGCCACCAACCGGAGCGACATCCTCGACCCCGCGCTGCTGCGGCCGGGCCGGTTCGACCGCCGCGTGGAACTGTCGCTGCCTGACCGGGCCGAGCGGGCGGCGATTCTCCGGGTCCACGCGCAGGACAAGCCGCTCGCGCCCGATGTCGACCTGGACGCCCTGGCCGCGCGGACCGTGGGCCTCTCGGGCGCCGACCTGGAGAACACCTTGAACGAGGCCGCACTGCTGGCGCTCCGCCGCGGCGGCGATGAGATCACCCAGGCCGACCTGGAGGAGGCGGTGGACCGCGTCATCGCCGGGCCGAGCCGGCGCAGCCGGGCCCTCAGTGCCCGCGAGCGGGAGACGATCGCCGTCCACGAGGCGGGCCACGCGCTGGTGGCGCACCAGCTCGCCTCGGCCGACGCACCCCGGCGGGTGACTATCCTCGGGCGGGGTCAGATGGGGGGCGCGACGGTTCTGGCGCCCGACGAGGACCGGCGCCTTTGGACGCGCGGTCAGTTCCTCGACCGGCTGGCCGTCCTGCTCGGCGGTTACGCCGCGGAGGAGTACCGCTACGGCGAGGTGACGACCGGATCGTCCGGCGACCTGAGCCAGGCGAGCGCGCTGGCGCAGGCCATGGTAACCACCTACGGTATGGGGAAGAGCCTCCGCGGGCGCGCCTTCGACGCGAACGGCCCCGTGTCGGACGAGACGAGCCGGGCCATCGACGAGGAAGTCTCGGCGCTGGTGAGCGAGGCGCTGGAACTGGCCAGCCGGACCATCGCGAACGCGGCGCACCTCCTGGATGCCCTCGTGGCCGCCCTGCTGGCAGAGGAGACGCTGGACGAGGCGCGGCTGGCGGCCATCCTCGGGCCGCGCCCGGCGCGGCCGGCGATGAACTGAGGCGTTCTCGCGCGGTGATCCTGATCCCGGCCCCTTCCCCGAAGTTGGGGGAGGGGCCGGTCTTTGGCCGGGTCCCGCAGGAGCGCCGCTGGCTGCGCCAGTCTCCGTCGCCTGGGTCGCCTTGCTGCCGCAGCGCGACGACGTATAATCTGAGCTACGCAACCGGAGTGATGGATGAGCACGCACACGATCTACACCATTGGGCACAGCAATCAGCCCGCAGCGGACCTGATCGCGCTGCTCGACCAGCATCAGATCGCGGTGCTCATCGATGTTCGCAGCGCGCCGTACAGCCGGTACTCCCCACAGTTCAACCGCGAGGCGCTGCGGGACACGCTCTCCCGGGCCGGTATCCGCTACGTCTTCGCCGGCGAGTACCTCGGCGGGCGTCCTGCTGATCCGGCGTGCTATGACGACCTGGGGCACGTCGATTACCAGAGGATCGCGCGCCAGGCGTTCTATGTAACCGGCATCGATCGCTTGATCGACTACGCCTGCGCGGCGCGCACCGCTATCATGTGCAGCGAAGAGGACCCGAACCAGTGCCACCGGCACAAGCTGATCGCGCAGACCCTACTCAGTCGGGGTTTCACCGTGCTGCACATTCGCGGCGACGGTCGCATTGAGCCGGCCCGACCGTTGGCTGTGCAGGCGAGGCTGTTCGGATGACGACAGAGACGATACCGCTCTACACCATCGGGTTTACTCAGCGGAGCGCCGAATCGTTCTTCGAGACGCTGCGCCGGCACGGCGTGTCCCGCCTGATCGATGTGCGCGCCAACAACACCTCCCAGTTGGCGGGCTTCACCAAGCGCGATGACCTGGCCTACTTCCTCCGCGAGATCGTCGGCGCGGAGTATCACCACCTGGAATTCCTGGCGCCGACGCCTGAGCTCCGCGAGATGATGAAGCCCGGTGGCGGCGGGTGGGCGGCCTACGAGCCGCGCTTCCTGGCGCTGCTCGACGAGCGCCGGGTGATCGAGCAGCTGGACCGGACGTTCTTCACCGAGCAGCCGTGCTGCCTGCTCTGCAGCGAGCGGAAGGCTGAGCACTGTCACCGCCGGCTCGTGGCGGAGTACCTCCAGCGCGCGTGGCCTGAACTGCGCATCGTGCATCTATAAGCAGAGCGGCGCCGACCCCACGTCGCCGCTCGCCACCGGATTGCCCGCTGTCGTGGGAGGGGAGGTCTATGCGCGAGCGGCTTGTCGTTACCGACGTGGCATGGATGGATTCTGGCGTGTGCATCGCCGGTTACGTGGGACAGCAGGCCACGCGACCGGTGCTGCCGGCAGGCGGTGGGATCCCTTGGGCGTACCTTCGCGACGAGTCGGGGACCCTTGTCGAACCGCTGACGGAGATCGAGATCGACCTCCTGGAGGCGACGCCCTCTCCGCCGCACACCGAAGATCGCCGCATCGATGGGCTCGGTAGGGTACGTATCGTTCGCCGCCTGCCCGAGGCTGAAGCGCGAGCCTTCCTCCGGCGGGTGTGCCGCGATGCCGTCACCGATCTCTTTGGCACTGAGGTCGTCGACGGGCGCTATGTCCGTCCGGGAGAAGGGCATGCCTCGCTCGGTACGGTGCGTGTGCTCAGGATCACCTGGCTCGATCTCAGCCGGGATGAGGTCCGTGACCGCGACCAGTTCACGCTCCGCTTCGATGACGCGGCCGGAACCAGCTATCGCCTGCGCGTGACCGATCTGGCGTTTCGCGAGCACTGCCGCCGAACCTGGGAGCGGAGCAACGGGCGCCGCGATCGCGCCGCGATTCACGTGCGAGAGCGGCTGAACGACGCGGAGGAGATCTTCCTGCGGATCGGCCTGAGTCGCCCGTTCGAGCCTCAGGCTGGGGCGGGACACCGCTGCTACTTGATAGTAACCGGTGTCTACACGTTTCCAAGCTATCTCGACGCGCGATGGGCCGACTACTACGCGGCGTTGAGCGGCGAGGTCTGAGTGCCCGAGCCGGCCTGCCTGCGCGACGGCGGCGCGTACCACAGCGGCGGCTGCGGCCGCCGCCCTCCACAAAGACCAGCGGGAGGGCGTGGGTGCCCTCCCGCGGTGCGGGCGCCGTCGTACGGCTAGCTGCGGGCGGTGGCGAAGCGCTTGGCGACCTCGTCCCAGTTGACCACGTTCCACCAGGCCTCGACGTAGGCCGGGCGGCGGTACTGGTACTTGAGGTAGTAGGCATGCTCCCAGACGTCCAGGCCCATGATCGGGTAGAGGCCGTCCATCAAGGGGCTGTCCTGGTTCGCCGTGCTCATGACCTCGAGCTTGCCGTTGCGCCATACCAGCCAGGCCCAGCCGCTGCCGAAGCGCCCGAGGGCTGCCTTGGTGAACTCGTCCTTGAAGGAGGCGAAGTCACCGAACGCCTGCTTGATGGCGTCCGCAAGCTCACCGGTCGGCTCGCCACCCTTGTTCGGGCCCATGATCTCCCAGAACATGGTGTGGTTGACCGCACCGCCCCCGTTGTTGCGGACGGCAGTGCGGATGTCCTCCGGCACCTGGTTGATGTTGCGCAGAACATCCTCGGCGCTCATGTTCTGCAGGTTGGAGTGGCCCTTGATGGCGTTGTTGTAGTTGTTGACATAGGTCATGTAGTGGTTGTCGTGGTGGTAGCGCATGGTCGCTTCGTCGATATGCGGCTCCAGCGCGTTGTACGCGTAGGGCAACTCGATCGCCTGGTAGGCCATAACCTTCCCTCCTTGGTAACGATCGATCAGCCATGCGGGCCGAGCGCCTTGGTGCCCGGAACCGTCGCACCTCCCATTATCACACAAGATGGTTCAGAAACCAGACCGTACGCGCTCCTGTGCGTCTAACCATCGCTCGTCGGGCCGTCCGAGCCGACCAGGATCGGCTCCACGACCGTGTCCTCGCGCCTCGGGTCGAAGCGCCAGATCACCGGACGCCGGACGACCGGCAGCGCGACGTTGTAGACCGGGATGCCCTGGTCGGTGCATCCCTCCGGCCGACCGCGATGGGCGTGGCCGTGGACGGCGAAGAGCACCTGGTGGCGTTCCAGCGCCTGACCCAGTTCGCTCGACCCCAGGTAAGGGTGCAGTGCCGGCGGTTCATCGCCCATGGTGTCGACGGTGGGGCTGTAGTGTGTGAGCGCGACGCGGTAGTCGCAGTCCGCGACCGCGGTCAGCCCGCGGTCGAGTTTGCGGCTCTCCTCGATGACCTTGTCGTAGAGGATCTTCCAGGCCGTCTCGCCGAAGGGCTCGAGGTTAAAAGGCCGGAAACCTCCGCCGAAGCCGATGCAACCTGCCAGGCCGAGGCGCACCCCGGCGCGTTCGAACACCCAGCCGTCGCCGTCGAGTACGACGACCCCACACGCCTCGAGGATCTCCTGGATGGCCTCCTGCTGGTTGTGGTGGCAGTCGTGGTTGCCCAGGACCGCGACGACGGGGAGCTGTTCGCAGTCGAGCAGCGAGGCGAGCACCCGGGCCTCGTCAGCCACGCCGCTGTCGGTCAGATCGCCCGCGAGGAGGAGCAGGTCGGCTTCCTCCCGGACAAGGTCGAACAACTTCCGCAGCTCTGCTTCCGTGCCCTTCCGGGTGTGAATGTCGCCAATCGCCGCCAGTCGAATCACAGCGCTCTCCGCCTACGTGTCCCGGGCACGGCGTTCGTGACCCGCCCGCCCGCATGCTGCAGGAATCGGACCACGACGGCGGTACGTGATTTGCATTTGCACGCGCAACCCGGCAACGTGGCCGGGGAGGACGGAGGAATAGGCATGCAGATGAGCATGCAACACGACCTGCCCGCCGAGGTCCAGGCTATCTACACGCGCGCCATGCAGACGCTGCAGGACGCGGGCGTGCCCTACCTGGTGGCCGGGGCGCTCGCGGTCTATCACTACACTGGACTCTGGCGGAACACCAAAGATCTCGATCTCTTCCTGCGACCCGAGGATCGCGACCCGGCGCTGGTGGCCCTCGCCAATGCCGGGTTCCGGGTGGAGATCCTCGCATCGCACTGGCTGGCGAAGGCCGTTGACGACGATGTTGTCGTCGACCTGATCTCAGGGTTTGGGAACTGGCTCCAGCCGGTGGACGATAGCTGGTTCGAGGCCAGCGAGCCGCTGCGGATCTTCGGCCTCGACACGTCGGTCCTGGCGATCACCGATCTGATCTGGGCCAAGTCATACGTGGCCGGGCGGGAGCGATTCGACGGCGCCGACATCGCCCACCTGATCCGCCGCGCCCACGACCGGATCAACTGGCAGCACCTCCTCGACCGCTACGCCGACCACTGGGAGCTGCTGAGCGTCTACATCCACTACTACCGCTTTGTCTACCCCGAGGCCCGCTCGCTGGTCCCGACCTGGGTGGTCGAGTATCTGATCGCGCGGCTGCAGGACGACCTGCGCACGCCCGCGCGCCCCGAGGTCCCCTTCCGCGGACCGCTCCTCGACCGCTTCTCCTACCTGGTGGACATCGATCACTGGGGCGAGTCGGATCCACGCGAGGACGTCGCGCGTCGCCGCGATCTCCCACCCGAGGAGGTCATCGAGCAGCGAGCTGCCGACCAGGCGCTCGTCGATCAAGATCGGGTGCACGGGAAGCGGTTTCGCGATACGTGATGCGTGATGCGTCATACGTCATACGTCATGCGTCAACCGTTCCCCTCACCCCCGGCCCCTCTCCCCGCAGGGGAGAGATACGCCATACGAAATACGCAGTACGAGTGACGTATGACGCATGACGCATGACGCATGACGGAGATCCCCCGATCCCCTTCCCTGCGTTTGGAGAAGGGGATCGGGGGTGAGCGTTCGGTCCTTACGGCTTACCGCCGGGCCAGGGGCCGTCGGCCTCGACGACCGCCGCGGCGCGGAGTACGGTGACCTCGTCCCACGGCCGGCCGGCCAGTTGCAGGCCGAGCGGCAGCCGCTCGGCCGTGCGGCCTACCGGGACGGTGATCGCGGGCCAGCCGAGCGCGTTGAAGGGCGAGGTGAAGACGGTGTTTCGGCTGGGGTCACCGAGCCGCGGGGCGCCGTACGGCAACGTCGGGGTGCTCAGCAGATCCACGCGCTCGAAGATCGCGTCGAGGCGGCGCCGGAGCGCCGCACGCGCCTGCTGCGCCTTCACCAGCGCGAGCGGGCCGTACCCGTACGCCGAGAGGACGCGGTGGCGCATGAAGTCGCCGAAGTCGTCCAGCCGCTCGCGCAGATTGGGCTCGTGATAGGTCGCCGCCTCCATGGCGATGATCGCGCTGTTCAGCACGCGCAGGGCCTGCATCTCAGGGATGTCGATCTCCACCAGTTCGGCACCGTTGCGTTCCAGCGCAGCCAGCCCGGCCCGCCAGGCAGCCAGGGCCTCGTCCGTGCCGAGGGGCATCCCGGATCCGTCTTCCCGCAGCACACCGATCCGCAGCCCGGCGACGCCCGCGTCGAGCTGCGCGCTGTAGTCCGGCACCGGGACGGCTCGGGCCCGGAGGTCGCGCGGGTCGTGCCCGGCGAGGATCTGGAGCATGGCCGCGGCGTCGCGGACGCTGCGTGTCATCGGCCCGAGGTGGTCGAGCGACCAGGAGAGCGTGACGGCGCCGTGGAGGCTGACCCGGCCGAAGGTGGGCTTCAGCCCGACGATGCCACAGACCCCGGCCGGCATGCGGATCGAACCTCCGGTGTCGGAGCCCAGCGCGCCGTAGACCATCCCGTCGGCGACCGCCGCGCCGGAACCGCTGCTGGACCCGGCCGAGTCGTGTTCCCGGTTCCACGGGTTCGGCGTTGGTCCATAGTGCGCGTTGTTCGACCCTGGCGAGTAGGCGAACTCCGACATGCGGGTCTTGCCGACGATCACGGCCCCGGCTTCCCGCAGGCGCTCGACGGCCGCCGCATCGAAGTCCGTGACCCAATCAGCGAGGATCTTCGAGCCGGCGGTGGTGACCGTGCCCTTCATCGCGAGTAGATCCTTCACCGCCACCGGAACTCCGTGCAGCGGGCCGCGCCAATTATCCGCGGCGATCTCCCGCTCGGCCTCGCGCGCGGCGGCAAGGGCTTCGTCCGCAAGCACGAGCTGGAAGCTGTTCAACTCCCCATCGCGCTCGGCGATGCGGTCAAGCGCCTGCTGCGTCAGCTCGACCGGGGAGACCTCGCCTGTACGCAGGCGCGCCGCGACCTCGGCGAGCGTCTCGTACCCCGGCTCGCGCTCGGTCGCCGGTGCGCGCTCAGCGGACCCGGCCGGAGCGGCCGCGGTGGGAGCTGGCGGCGCGCCGTCCTCTCCCCAACCCTTGAGGTAGTCGGGGATCAAATCCGTGGGCGTCTGGGCTGCGATGGCCTCGAAGGCCACCACGTTGGCCAGGAAGCCCTTATCGATCATCCCCTGGATGTCATCGTCGGTAATAGGGATCCCTGCGGCCCGCACGTTCGTGCGGACGCGTTCGACAATCTTCTCGAGAACCTGTTCATCCTGCCCCGCACTCATCGGCACCCTCCCGGCCACAGCGTCGCCGTCCCCTGCCCACCAACCGGGCGGGGCGCGGTTCGTCGTCACCCGCTGGGCTCCCCTTGTAGCACCTGACCCCGTTTCGGGCAACCGGGGTGCGGTGGGGGTGCGCGCAAGCGGGATGGCACAGCGGCGGTGGGTGTTCGAAGGGGGTGGGGGGAGGAGCCTCGCGGCGAGGTTGGGGGCCCGGGGTTGGTGGTGTAGGGATCCCCGTGCGGTGGCACGTACCCACCCCCGGGCTGAATCCTCGGGTAAGCCCACTGAAGGGGCTGTGATGGCAACATACAGGCGTAACCGATCCGGCCGCCCACGGGATCCAGGATTCCTAGCCCGCTGAAGCGGGCTTCTCTTGTGAGCCCGGGGGTTTACACCCGGGCACGCGCCGACCGGTGAACATCCCATCATCCGGGTCTGCGCCTTGACGCGCCCTGCGCAGCGATTTCCACGGGACGACGATGAGCGTGGCGCGCCGATCGTGCCGTAATCACCGTGCTACACTTCGAGTTCGAACATGGCGCGTGATGGGAGCGGGCAGGCAGCCGAGATGACAACGACGCAAACTTCTTCTTCGACACCGGTGACTCGGCCAGTGCGCTTGGCGCGGCGGAACCGGCCGGTGGCGCTCTACGATCTGACCCTCGCGGAGTTGGAGGAGCGGCTGGCTGCGGACGGCGTCCCGCGCTACCGGGCGCGCCAGATCTTCCACTGGGCCTATCGCCAGCTCGCCGTCGATTACGACGCTATGACGGTGCTCCCCAAGACACTGCGGGCCGATCTTGCCACGCGGCTGCCCTTGACGCCGCTGACTCCCGTGCGCGAGGTTCAGACCGACGACGGCGAGACGATCAAGACCCTCTTCCGGACGGTCGACGGGCAGCACATCGAGACGGTGCTGATGTTCTACCCCGACCGCACCACCGTCTGTGTCTCCTGCCAGGTCGGCTGCGCGGTCGGCTGCAGCTTCTGCGCGACCGGCATGATGGGCCTGACGCGGAACCTGACGGCCGGGGAGATGGTCGCGCAGGTGGTCGCGGCCGCGCGCCGGGCGCGGGAGGCTGGCCGGACGCTGACTAACATCGTGATGATGGGGATGGGCGAGCCGTTCCAGAACTACGAGGCGACCATGCGCATGGTGCGCATCCTCCACGAGGAGGAGGGGATGAACTTCGGCGCCCGGCGCATCACGGTCTCCACCTCGGGCCTCGTCCCCTTCATCGACCGCCTGGCGCGGGAGCCGTTCCAGGTGAAGCTCGCGGTGTCGCTCCACGCGCCGAACGACGACCTGCGCTCGTCGCTCGTCCCGCTCAACCGGCGGTACCCGATCGGGGAGTTGATCGCCGCCTGCCGCCGCTACGTAGGGGAGACCGGGCGGCGGGTGACCTTCGAGTATGTCCTCATCGACGGCGTGAACGACAGCGATGCCAACGCCGAGGAGCTCGCCCGGCTCCTGCGTGGCCTCCTCTGCCACGTCAACCTGATCCCCCTGAACCCGACGCCGGCCGCGCCGTTCGGCCGGCCCAGCGTCGAGCGCATCAACCGCTTCGAGCAGATCCTGCGTGCCCGGGGCATCCCGGCCACGGTGCGCTACTCGCGAGGCGTCGACATTTCTGCTGCCTGTGGGCAGCTACGGGCCGAGTACGAAGCGGTGGCGGGCGCGTGAGCCCGTCGCTGGCCGTGGGGTCCGCACCCGGTCCGCGCATCGGCTCCTTTTATCTCCGGCGTCATGAGCGATATGATCCTCGGCGCGCCCCGGCGTTTCGTGCCCGGCGCCTCGGCGGTCGTGGGGGCCGGTCCGCGCCGCGTCGGGCGTAGCAGCGGGGCGTGTTGGGGCCTGGATGGGCTAACGAATGGAATCGGAGGGGTCATGGCACGGGTCGCGATCGTGATGGGCAGCCAGTCCGACATGCCGTACATGGAGGAGACGATCAAGGCGCTGGACGGGCTGGGCCTTGACCACGAAGTGCACGTCATGTCGGCGCACCGCACGCCGGACCTGGTGCAGCGGTTCGCGACGGGTGCGGCGGAGCGCGGGGTGAAAGTCGTCATCGCAGCTGCAGGTGGTGCAGCGCACCTGCCGGGGGTGATCGCCTCCTGGACCACGCTGCCGGTGATCGGTGTGCCGCTCCCGACGACCGATCTCAAGGGGTTCGACGCGCTGCTCGCCATCGTGCAGATGCCGGCCGGGGTGCCGGTGGCGACGGTGGCCGTCGGGAAGGCTGGGGCGCGCAACGCGGCGTTCCTCGCGGCGCAGATCATCGGGCTGTCCGAGCCGCAGTTCGCCGACGCCTACCGCGCGTACCGTGAGGAGCAGGCCGCCAAGATCCGCGAGGGCGTCACCGGGTTCTAGTGTGAAGTGCGCGGCGGGGACCCCGCTGCCGTGCCGTTCATTCTAGTCGTGTGTAGGTGATCGGTACGAGCGCGGAGCTCGCCCAGATCCTCGTTGGGTGGATTGTGCCCGGGGGTTTACCCCGGGCACCGACCACTGCGCTGGGATCGCCGTATCCTCCACAGTGCCGAGGATCAGTCGTCGGAGGAGCCGTCAGGCTGGCAGACGCGGCAGAGGCCGAAGATGGCGAAGTGATCCATTCGGGCGGCGAAGCCGTACTCCTCCTGGAGCCGGGCACGGAGCGGCTGGAGGACCTCGTCGGCCAGGTCGATCGTCACGCCGCAGCGCTGGCAGATGAGGTGGTGGTGGGGCTGTGTCCCTATCAGTTCGTACTGGCGCACGCCCTCGCCCAGGTCGGTGACGGCCACCAGCCCCAGCTCTACCAGCCGGTCGAGCGTGCGATAGACCGTCGAGCGGTTGAGGAAGGGGTATTCCCGGCGGACGAGGTCGAAGATCTCATCCGCCGTCATGTGCCCCTCGCCCGCTGCGAGCGCCGCCAGCACCATCATGCGCTGCGGAGTTACCCGCAGGCCGGCGCGACGCAGTGCGTCCTGTAGCGCGTTGTCCTCCTGCACGTCACCCGACATCGTCATCTGCTCCCCAGATCGCGGCCCGTTGATGCACTAGCTTACTCCGGGTTGACCACCGGGGCCACGGGCACTAACATGCTACCAGTTGCATCTGCAACGAGTTGCCAGATCCGTGCGGTTCGGGCGCGCAGCGACT
Organism: Sphaerobacter thermophilus DSM 20745; assembly: GCF_000024985.1. Classification (NCBI taxonomy): domain Bacteria; kingdom Pseudomonadati; phylum Thermomicrobiota; class Thermomicrobia; order Sphaerobacterales; family Sphaerobacteraceae; genus Sphaerobacter; species Sphaerobacter thermophilus. The sequence continues at coordinate 2,002,545 of NC_013523.1, read as the reverse complement.
CGGCCCGCGACAACGTCCTCGGACATTTCCCACAGCGCCGAACGGAGGGCAGGCGACGATGGCGGACCTTGGTGCGCTGGCACTGATCGCGACCGGGTTGGGCCTCGGGCTCCGGCACGGTATCGACTGGGACCACATTGCGGCCATCACCGACATCACCGGGACGATGGATGACGAAGAGCTGGTGAAGCCGGTGCAAGGCGGTGCCGACGGGGTTGGTGCAGCGACGCTGGCGCCGAGCCGCCGCTACCTCACGGCCGAGTCGCGGCATCGCTTCTTCCTCGCCACGCTCTATGCGGTAGGGCATGCCCTGGTGGTTGTCGTGCTGGGGTTGATCGCCCTCTGGACGAGCACGATCCTGCCCGACTGGATCGATCCCATCATGGAGCGCGTCGTCGGTGTGACGCTGCTGGTTCTCGGGGGCTGGATCCTGTACTCGCTGTGGCGTCACGGGCGAGATTTTCAACTGCGCAGCCGCTGGATGCTGGTGTTCGCCGCCGTCGGTAACGCCTGGGCGTGGCTCCGCAGCCGGCTGCGCGGTGAGCGCTACGTCCGCCACGACCACTGGGTCAGCAGCTACGGCTGGAAGACGGCACTCGGCATCGGCATGATCCACGGCATCGGCGCCGAGACCGGCTCCCAGGCGCTGCTTCTGGCCGCCACGGCTGGAGCGACCACCAAGGTGGCGGGGTCCGTGCTGCTGGTGGCCTTCGTGGTCGGCCTGGTCATCTCGAACTCGATCATCGCTGCCCTGACCACCTTCGGCTTCGTCTCGTCCAGCACGCGGCGCACCGTCTTCGTGGTGATCGGGCTGATTGCGGGCGTCTTCAGCCTCTTCCTGGGCTTCTTGTTCACCACGGGCATCGGGGTCGAGCTTCCCGACCTCCAAGAGCTGATCGACCGCGTCATCTAGCGGCCGGGCCTTGTGCCTGGCCGTTTCTGTTCCGTGCACCGTCTGGGGGCGGATCCCCTGGTGCCAGCGTCGGCACCAGGGTGGGGCGTGCCCTGCGGTGCTCACCCTGGGCAGGAACAGCGCTCCCGTGCCATCCCCCGTTGGCACTCGCTTGACGATCCCCCTCCGAGCCGCTATCGTGGCGCCGTCGCAAGCACGAGAGACAGCGAGAGTGCGGTTCGGCGTGCGGTCCCGACCGTGGTGTGCGCTGCCGTCTGCGGCCGTCGGGTGGACGCCGGACGGAAGGAGGATGCAGGGATGACGGGTTCGTCGAACAGGCGCACGATCATCTTCTTTCCAGAAGGGGCTTTCGGGCCGACGAACAACTGTATCGGCATCGGCAAGATCTTGCTGGAGCGCGGTCACCGGGTGGTCTTCGTCGTCGAGGAGTCCTTTGCCGGGACGCTGGCAGCGCGCGGCTTCGAAGAGCGACTGATGCGCCTCTCGCCACCGCCCGAGGTCCCGGAGGAGCCGGGACAATTCTGGAAGGACTTCATTCGCGACACGGCGCCGCACTTCCGTAAGAACACGTTTGACCAGATCGCGTCGCTCACGCAGCCGATCTGGGAGTCGTTGGTCGACGGGGCGATCTACGTGGAGCCGCGTCTGCGCGAGATCTTCGCCGAGGTGCAGCCGGACGTCATCGTGGAGGACAACGTCGTCGCCTTCCCGGCGATGCTGACGGCGGGCGTCCCCTGGGTGCGGATCATCTCCTGCAACCCGTTGGAGATCGCCGAACCGGACCTGCCGCCGGCGCTTTCCGGCCTGCCGACCGACGATCGGTCCGAGTGGGAGCGCTGGCGCGCCGAGTACGACCGCTGTCACGCCGACCTGTACGCCCGCTTCAATGCCTTCGTCCAGGAGAACGGCTGCCCGCCGCTGCCGCCCGGCCAGTTCATGTACGAGTCGCCCTGGCTCAACCTTTACCTCTACCCAGAGGAGGCCGACTACCCACGCTCGCGGCCGCTCCCCGCGACGTACCACCGGCTCGACTCGTCGGTCCGCGACACCGAGCCGCCCTTCTCGGTGCCGGAGTCGCTGCGTGGTGAAGGGCCACTGATCTACGTCAGCCTCGGGAGTCTGGGGTCTGCTGAGCCGGAGTTGATGAACCGGCTGGTGGACTTGTTCGCCGGGACGAACTACCGGGTCATCATGAGCCTCGGGCCGCAGGCGGGCCAGATCGAGCTGCCGCCGAACATCTGGGGCGAGGAGTTCTTGCCGCAGCCGTCGATCCTGCCGCTGGTGGACGCAGTGGTCACCCACGGCGGCAACAACACGGTCACCGAGAGCGTGCACTTCGGTAAGCCGATGCTCGTGCTGCCGCTCTTCTGGGACCAGCACGACAATGCGCAGCGGGTGCAGGAAGTCGGGTTCGGCTGGCGCCTCACGTCCTACGGCTTCACTGACGCCGAGTTCCACGAGGCGCTAACCGATCTGCTCCGGGACGACGCGCGCCGGGCGCGCATGCAGCGGATCGCGGCGCGGCTGCAAGCCAATCCGGGGACGGTGAAGGCTGCCGACCTGATCGAGCGCGTCGCCGTCACCGGCGAGCCGGTGCTGCGCGAGGACGTGGCCGGAACGTCCGCGGGCGCGGGGGATGGTGCCTGAGGGCCGTGCCGGTTGTGCCGGCCTGGCGGGTGCGATCGAGAGAAAGACGAGGCCGGGCGCTGCGCCCGGCCTCTTTGCGTTGGTTACCCTGTCGCCGTGGGGGGTGTGAACCGGCGCAGGCGCAGGGAGTTGGTCACGACGAAGACGGAGCTGAAGGCCATGGCGGCGGCGGCGAACATCGGGTTCAGCAGGCCCAGAGCCGCGATCGGGATGCCGATCGTGTTGTAGATGAACGCCCAGAACAGGTTCCACTTGATCGTGCGGACCGTCCGGCGCGAGAGGGCGATGGCCGTCACGACGCCCCGGAGATCGCTGCCGACCAGCGTCACGTCGCTGGCCTCGATGGCGACATCGGTGCCCGAGCCGATGGCGATGCCGACGTCGGCCTGGGCGAGTGCGGGGGCGTCGTTGATGCCGTCCCCGACCATCGCCACGCGGTGGCCTTGCTCCTGCAGCCGGCGCACCTCGTCGGCCTTATGGCCCGGCAGAACCTCGGCCAACACGCGGTCGATGCCTACCTGCCGGGCGATCGCCTCGGCGGTGCGTCGGTTGTCGCCGGTGATCATGGCGACGTCGAGCCCCATTCGCTTCAGAGCGGCGATGGCCTCGGCACTCCCCGGCTTGACGGTGTCGGCCACGGCGATCACGCCGGCGGGCCGGCCGTCGACCGCGACGAGCATGGAGGTCTTGCCATCGGCTTCCAGCCGCGCCGCGTCTGCCTCCAGGCTGTCGGGGGCGATCCCATGGTCGCGCAGCAGCTTGCGGGTGCCGACCAGGATCGGACGCCCCTCGACGGTGCCGGTGATACCGTGCCCGGGGACGGCGGTGATGTCGGCCACCGGAGCGCCGAGGTCGATCCCGGCCTCGCGCGCGTGTTGGACGATGGCCGCGCCCAGTGGGTGCTCGCTGCGCTGCTCGACGGCGGCGGCGAGGCGGACCAGCTCCGCGGCCGGGTCGGCTACGCTGTTGAAGCCGGGCGCCGGAACGACGTCAGTGACTGCGGGCTTGCCGCGGGTGATTGTCCCGGTCTTGTCGAGCACCACGGTGGTCAACTCCCGGGCGCGCTCGAGCACGTCGCCGCCCTTGATCAGGACACCGTGCTCAGCCCCCCGGCCAGTGCCAACCATGATCGCGGTCGGCGTGGCCAGCCCCATAGCGCAGGGGCAGGCGATGACCAGCACGGCGACGGTCGCCAGCAGGGCGTGGGTCAGGTCTCCGCCCAGGAGCATCCAGGCGGCGAAGGTGACGGCGGCGACGACCAGCACGGCCTGGACGAAGACGCTCGCCACGCGGTCGGCCAGCCCCTGGATCGGTGCCTTCGAGCCCTGCGCCTGTTGGACCAGCCGAATGATCTGGGCCAGGGCCGTGTCGCGCCCGACCTTGGTCGCGCGGAACGTGAAGCTCCCGCTCGTGTTGAGGGTCGCGCCGATCACCTCGTCGCCGGGACCCTTCTCGACCGGCAGGCTCTCGCCGGTCAGCATGCTCTCGTCAACCGCGGAGCGGCCCTCGATGATCCGGCCGTCGACCGGGATCTTCTCACCGGGGCGCACGACGACGAGGTCCCCGGCTCGCACCTGGCTGATGGGAATGTCGATCGCTTCGCCGCCGCGGATTACCCGCGCCGTGCGGGGCTGCAGGCCGAGCAGCTTCTTGATGGCCGAGGAGGTCTGCCCCTTGGCCCGCGCCTCGAAGTACCGCCCCAGCAGGATCAGGGTGATGATCACGGCCGCGGTGTCGTAGTAGATCTGATCCATTCGGCCAAGAACGAGCGTGCCCACCAGGGAGTAACCGAACGCTGCGGTCGTGCCGAGGCTGACCAGCGTGTCCATGGTGAACTGGCCGTGCCGCAGGTTCTTGAGCGCCGCCCGGTGGAAGCGCCAGCCGAAGTAGGCCCAGACCGGGAGCGTCAGTGCCAGGAGCACGTACTCCACGTTCATGAGCGACATGAAGAACATGTTCAGGATGACGGTCGGCACGGTGAGGATGGCGGCGCCGATCACGTCCCGGCGCAGCCGGGCGATCTCGCGCCGGCGTCGGGCGGCGTCCTCATCGGCCGCGTCGCTGATCTCCTCCGGCTCGGCGACGACATCTGCGCCGTAACCGGCGGCCTGCACCGCGCGGAGGATCTGGTCCAGGCTCACCCGCTCTGGGTCGTAGGTGACGCTGGCTCGCTCGGTCGCCAGGTTGACAGTGGCTGCCTCGACCCCGTCGAGTCGCGTCAGGGCGCGCTCCACCCGGCGCACGCAGGAGGCGCAGGTCATGCCGGTGATGGCGAGATCCACGGCGGCCGTGTCGTGTGCCGCTGTCTCGTCATCCGTTGCTTCGACAGTGGCTGTATAGCCAGCTTGCTCGACGCGCTGCACCAGGTCGGCCACCGACACGGTCGCCGGGTCGTAGGTTACGGTCGCGCGCTCGGTCGCGAGATTCACCTGCGCGTCGGTGACGCCGGGCAGGCGCTCCAGCGCGCGCTCCACGCGCCGGACGCACGAGGCGCAGGTCATGCCGCTGACAAGCAGCGTTGCGCGCGCCTGCGCGGCGCGTCGTGGTGTGGTGGTTGTGGTCATTGGCTCGATTCCTTCGGCGTCATGCGTGATGCGTCACACGTCATGCGTCATACGTCATACGTCACCCGTGGTGCTCCCCTCTCCCACCAGGGGAGAGGGGCCGGGGGTGAGGGGGACGCATCACGCATGACGCATGACGCATGACGCATGACATCCCGTCCCTACCCGACGCTCTTGGTGAAGCGGTCGATCGCCTCGGTCAGCTCCTGGATTCTGGCTTCCTTCTCCTCGTCATCGGCATTGATGACGCAGCCGCGGATGTGATCCTCCAGGAGCAGGAGGCCGATGCTGCGGGCGGCGGCCATGATCGAGGACAACTGGGTGAGGATGTCGACGCAGTACTGGTCCTCCTCCACCATGCGCTGGACGCCGCGGACCTGCCCCTCCATGCGCCGCAGCCGGGTCAGGATGCGCTGCTTGTCATGCTGATACGAGTCAACCTGCTTCGGCTTTTCGACGACCGGTTTCTCGTTCACGTACTCCCCCTCCTGCGCGGTGTACGCTCCTCACACCCAATTATACCCCCTGGGGGTATCTATGTCACGCGGCACACGCCGGTGCGCCGGGGGATGGGCCGGCGTCGTCTATCGGCAGCGGAGCCGCCGCGGGTCACACCGTCAGCGGGAGAGTGGTGACGGCGCCGGTGGTGGTATCGGCCACGCGGATGGCGTGGTTGTTGGTGTCGGCGATGTAGAGCCGGGAGCCGGCCAGGGAGAGTCCGCCCGGCTCGTGGAAGCGTGCTGCCGTGCCGGTCCCGTCGGCGTCGCCGGGCTCGCCGCTGCCCAGCCATGTCTCGCAGCGCCGGGTGGCCGGGTCGAGCCGCTTGATCTTGTGGTTGTAGCTGTCGGCAACGTACAGCACGCCGTCCCCGCATGCGACGGCCAGCGGGTGCTGCAGGCGCACCTCATCGCCGATGCCGTCCACGTCGCCGAAGTCGAACAGCCCGGTCCCGACCAGGGTCCGCACCTCGTCCCCGGGCGGGAAGGTGACCGTGCGCACGGCGCTCGTCTCGCTGTCGGCGACGTAGAGCAGACGGCCGTCGGTAGCCAGCCCGCTCGGCTGCGCCAGCCAGGCCCGCTGGAGTGTGTGGTCGCGGATCGACTCACGGCCGCTGCCGGCGTAGGGGCGCAGCTCGGCCTCGTCGAGGTCGAGCGCCCAGATCTGGTGCATCCCCGCCATGGCGATGTAGAGGACGCCGTCGTGGAGCACGAGGTCCCACGGCGAGCGGAGGTCGATGGCGCGGGCCGCGCCGGCGCGGGCGTAGCTCCACCCGATGTGGCCTGTCCCGGCGATCGTCTCGACTGTGCGGGCAGCGAGGTCGACCCGGCGCACGACGTGATTGCGCGTGTCGGCGACGTACAGGGTATCGCCATAGAGGGCGAGGCCCTGCGGATCGTGGAAGGCCGCGATCGCTCCCGGGCCGTCGCGCAGCCCCGCCTCACCGGAGCCGATCACCCAGGCGTCGCTACCGTCGAGCCGCGCGACGATCAGCCGATGGTGACCGGAGTCGGCGACGATGAGGCGGTCGGTGGCGGCGTCGGCGAGCACCTTGCCCGGGAAGGCGAGCGTGCCTTCTGGCGGTGCCATCGGCTGCAGGCCAGGGATCGGGCTGCGGTCGATCAGCCCCTGGGCGTCGTACTGATCGACGAGTTCGCGCACGACGCGCGCCAAGTCCTCGGCGGACGCTTCTCCTTCGTGCCGCCCGATGACGCGCCCCTCGGGGTCGACAAACATCAGCGTCGGCCAGGCGCGTACGGCGTAGCGCGTCCAGACCTCGAGGTTCGCGTCGTTGACAACCGGGTGGTGGACGTGGTAGCGCTGGATTGCCGCGCGCAGGCTCTCACTGCGGCGCTCGGCCGGGAACTTGGGGGAGTGGACCCCGATCACGACCAGCTCATCGGGGAATCGGCGCTCGAGCTCCCGCAACTGCGGAAGCATGTGCAAGCAGTTGATTCAGCAGTAGGTCCAGAAGTCGAGGATGACGATCTTGCCGCGTAGGTCACTAATCTCCAGCGGGCGGGTGGTGTTGAACCACTCACCGGGCGGGAATTCGGGCGCGCGTACAGTGCCACGGAAGGCGCTGTAGTCAGCCATGGGTCGCTCCGTTCCTCGGCCACTGGGACAATGCCGCTGTTTCCCTCTTCTCGCCATCGCCATGCCGCAGTGCAGCATCCGCGATTGTACGACAGTTCACGGCACAAAATCTGCGAATCGACCTTGGACGCTTGCCGATCTGCCCTGCGCGCCATTCCCGCTCCGACGTCGTATGGGTGTTCCCTGATCCCCGCTCCGGCGACGCAGCGGGTCGGTCAGCGGAGGAGACGAGGGCTGATGGAGTCTACCGCCAGGAGGCGTGACCGCTCCGGCGCTGATCCGAGGCGCGTATCGGCGCGGTCGGAACGATGCCGCGGCACGGCGCCGCTGGATCCGGACGCCACCACGCGCGGTCCACCCCCACTCCACAACCCGATCGGATCGGAGGGCTCATTTCGAGCCGGGACATGCAGGAGGAGACGCTCGTGACGATTCACGATCGCAGGTATCTGGACCTGTATCGCGCGGCCCTTTCGGGACGTCTCAGCCGGCGGGATGTGCTGCGCCGGGCAACGGCTCTCGGATTGTCGATGCCGGCAGTCGCGGCGCTCCTGGCCGCCTGTGGTGGCGGCGGTGGCGACGAGGCGACTGCCACGATGTCCGGCGGGACGGGGACTACCCCGACCACGGCCGCAACGCCCGCTGAGTCCCCGGCTGCTTCCCCGACGACCGCGCCCTCGGCATCGCCGTCCGGCTCGCCCACGGGTGGGGCGACCTACACCCTCGAGACGCCGCCCGAGGTCTTCAATGCCGATGCCGCGAGCCAGTACAGCGGCCAGACGATCACCTACTACGGCGACACCGTCGGCATCGGCGGTGAGCTGGATCAGCAGCTCGCGCGGGCTTTCACTGAGGCGACGGGCATCAACATCAACATCGTGCCGAAGCCGCAGAGCTCCACCGAGAACTACGCGACCTACCTCCGCCTGTTCCAGGCCCAGTCGCCCGACATGGACGTCATGATGATCGACGTCATCTGGCCGGGCGCCTTTGCCCAGCACCTGCTGGATCTGACCGACGCCTTCCGTGAGGAAGCGGCGCTGCACTACGAGACGATCATCCAGAACAACACCGTCGATGGTGTGCTCGTTGCCATGCCGTGGTTTGCCGACTTCGGCATGCTCTACTACCGCACCGATCTGCTCGAGAAGTACGGCTTCAGCAACCCACCAGAGACGTGGGATGAGTTGGAGGAGATGGCACGGGCGATCGTCGAAGGGGAGCAGGCTTCCAACCCCAACTTCGGCGGCTTCGTGTTCCAGGGCAACGCCTACGAGGGGCTGACCTGTAATGCCCTGGAGTGGCTCGCCTCGACCGGCGGCGGCACCCTCATGGACGAAGAGGGGAACGTGACGATTGACAACCCCGAGGCGATAGCGATGCTTAACCGGGTGCGCGGTTGGATCGGCACGATCTGCCCGCGGGGCGTGACGTCCTACCAGGAAGAGGACTCGCGGAACGTCTTCCAGGGCGGTAACGCCGCCTTCCTGCGCAACTGGCCCTACGTGTACGCGCTGGCCACGGGTGAGGACTCCCCGATCGCGGGGAACGTCGGGGTCGCGCCGCTGCCGGCGGCCGAGGGATTCGATCACGTCGGGACCGTTGGTGGCTGGCAACTGGCCGTGTCGCGGTACTCACAGGTGCCGGAGGCAGCGATCGAGTTCGTGCGCTACATGACGAGCCCGCAGGTGCAGTCTTACCGGGCGCAGGTGGGTTCGTTCGTTCCGACCATCCCGTCGGTGGCGGAAGAGGCGGCGGTGCTGGAGAAGATGCCGTTCCTGGAGCCGATGCAGGACGTGGTGCGTGTCACCCGGCCGTCCACCCAGACCGGCGAGCGCTACAATCAGGTTTCGACGGCCTTCTTCCAGGGCGTCAATGCGATCCTGAACGGCCAGGACGCCGAGCAGGTCGTGCCGCAGACGGCACAGCAGATGCAGCGCGCTGCGGGCTAGCCGCTGTGCCCACGGCTCGCTACCGTGCCGCGCGGCGTGCGCGGATGAGGAAGGGGCGGGCACCTGCCCGCCCCTTAGGATCGAACGGAGGCCGGAATGAGCGGCACCGCGGTCGAGGACAAGGAGCTCGCCGTTCCGAAACGCCCGCGCCGGGTGCTGGACCTCGCCGAGCGGCAACGGCGGCTCGCCTGGATCCTGCTGCTCCCCACCGTCGCGGTCGTCGCGGCAGTCGCGTTGGTGCCCCTCGGACAGACGATCTACTACAGCTTCACCAATGAGCGTCTGGGGAGCTTGACGCCGGGCGAGTGGATCGGCCTGGAGAACTACCGCTTCCTGGTACAGGATACGACCTTCCGCAGTGCGATCTGGGTGACGGTGAAGTTCACCGTCATCACCGTGGTCGTTGAGTTCATCCTGGGGCTGCTGATCGCCCTGGTGGTGAACTCGAACTTCCCCGGTCGAGGGCCGATGCGGGCAGCCATGCTGGTCCCCTGGGCCATCCCGACCGTGATCTCGGCCCAGATGTGGAAGTGGATGTACCACGACGTTTACGGCGTCATCAACGACCTCCTCGTGCGCCTCCACATCATCGACCGCAACGTGGCCTGGTTCTCGCAACCGAGTACCTCACTGTTCGCGATCGCCTCAGTTGACATCTGGAAGACAACCCCCTTCGTCGCCCTGCTCCTCCTGGCCGGGCTACAGGTCATCCCGACCGATGTCTACGAAGCGGCGACGGTGGACGGGGCGAGCAAGATCCAGCAGTTCTTCCGGATCACCTTGCCGCTGCTGCGGCCGGCGATCGTGGTGACGTTGATCTTCCGCACGCTGGATGCGCTGCGCGTCTTCGACGTGTTCTACGTCGTCTTCGGCAACCGCCTGGATACCCAGACCATGGCGATCTACGCGCAGCAGAACATCGTGGCGTTCGCCGATGTCGGTTATGGGTCGGCCATCAGCCTCGGGATCTTCCTGATCATTGGGATCTTCGTGGTGGCCTATGTGACCACGCTGAAGGTGGAGCAGGCATGAGTGGGTCAAGATCGCGCGTGCTCTCACGCATCGGCTTCTACATCCTGCTGGCGATCATCGTTGTCTACCTCATCTTTCCGTTCTACTGGGTGATCCGGTCGGCAATCGTGCCCAACTCCGTGCAGTTCACCACGCCGGTCGTCTACTGGCCGGAGGATCCGACCTGGGACAACTTCCGCACGGTCCTGACCGACCGGCGCTTCCTTCGCTCGCTGCTGAACTCGGCGATCGTGGCCGGCACGGTGACGCTGCTCTCGCTCGCGATCGGTGCCTCGTCGGCCTACGCGCTGGGGCGGTTCCAGTTCCGGGGGCGCACCCCTGTGCTGTACATCGTGCTGGCGATGACGATGTTCCCGGCGGTGTCGGTGCTCGGCGGGCTGTTCACGCTGGTCAACGAGTTCAAGATGTACAACTCGCTCCGGGCGCTGATCTACAGCTACCTGATCTTCACTTTGCCCTTCACCGTCTGGGTGCTGACGAGTTTCTTCCGGCAGATGCCGAAAGATCTGGAGGAAGCGGCCTACGTGGATGGGGCGACGCCGTTCCAGACCTTCTGGAAGGTGCTGCTGCCCCTCTCGGCGCCGGGATTGGTGACGACTGGCCTGCTCGCATTCATCGCCGCCTGGAATGAGTTCCTGTACGCCCTCTCGTTCCTGCAGACGCCGGAGCACTACACGATCACCCTGGCGATCTTCAACTTCTCGCCGCAGACCGGCGGTGGATTCGAGATCCCCTGGGGGCCGATGATGGCGGCGACGGTCGTGGTGACGATCCCGCTGATCGTCCTGACCCTGATCTTCCAGCGTCGGATCATCCAGGGCCTCACTGCCGGCGCGGTCAAGGGTTAGCCCCTGCGGACGACCGTGCCCTGTCCTGTAGCTGGGAGCGCGGGTGTCTCGCCGAACCCCATGCGCGTGGAAACGTCGGCATGGACCGGGCGAGACGCCCGCGTTTTCGTGGGGACGGTGTACCCTCTTGACGCAACTCGCTGCGTCGGTCATGCTGAGCCAGCCTGTCGTATAGCCCCACCGGGGGTGGGGCGCGGAGAGCGAGTATTTTGGGTCGCCTCGTCCTCGGTATGGGATGGCGTGCCCACCAATAAGGCGACTGTCAGAGAGGAGTTTGGGGTGCAGGCAGAGGGGCGGTTTACACTCGACAAGAGCCGCGCGATGTTCGAGCGCATCGCGAAATCGATTGCTGGTGGTGAGAGTTCCTACGCGCGGCTGAAGAAGGGCCTGGAGCTCTGCTTCGATCGGGGCCAAGGTTCGCGCTTCTGGGACGTCGACGGCCACGAGTACATCGACTACAGCCTGGGCTACGGCCCGCTCATCTTCGGACACAATCCGCCGGAGGTGACGGCGGCGGTCGTCGAGGCCATCACCACGCGGGGCAGCGTGGCGACCTTCCCCTACGACCTCGACTATGAGGTCGGGGAGCAACTGGTGCAGATGGTGCCGGGGGTCGATCAGGTGCGCTTCGCCAACTCCGGCACGGAGGCGACCATGGCCGCGGCGCGGCTGGCACGCGCCTATACCGGCCGCACCAAGATCGTGCAGATGGAGGGTGGCTACCACGGGTTCTCCGACACGCACTACTGGAGCATCCACCCTGACGTCTACTCCGACAACCCGGCCCCCTACAGCCCGGAGCCGCGACCGAGCTCGCGCGGCATCCCGCCGTCCTATGGGGAGGCGCTGCTGATCGCCCAGTACAACGACCGCGAGAACATGGAGATGCTGTTCGACCGGTATGGCGACGACATTGCCGCAGTGCTGGTCGAGCCGATCCAGGCGAACAGCGGCCTGATCCCGCCCGAGCCGGGCTACCTGGAGTTCCTGCGTGACATCACGCGGCAGCACGGAGCCCTGCTCATCTTCGACGAGGTGATCACCGGCTTCCGGGTCGCTCCCGGCGGTGCCCAGGAGCTCTATGGGGTGATACCGGACATCACGACCATGGCGAAGGCGCTCGGCGGTGGCTTCCCGATCGCCGCGTTCGGCGGCTCCGAGGAGGTCATGGGCCTGGAGGCGCGCAACGAGGTGATGCACGGCGGCACCTATACCGCCAACCTGGTGGCGTTGGCCGCGGCGAACGTCGTGCTGCGCATTATGCGCGAGCGGAGAGAGGAACTCTGGGACCGGCTGAACACCTACGGCGCGCGGCTCTGCCAGGGCATCGGGGACGCCTGCCGTGAGGCCGGCCTGCGGAATATCGTGCAGGGCGTCGGACCGATCTGGCACATCTTTTTCGCCAAGCCCGGCGCGCCAGACCTCGACCGCATCCGCAACTACCGCGACGCGCTGGCCTACTCGAGCGTCGAGATCTTCGACCGCTTTCACGACCAGATGCTCCGCCGGGGTGTTTACTTCCACCCCTATCACCTGGAGCGCTGGTTCCTGTCGACGGCGCACGACGAACGGGACGTGCAGGAGACGCTGGAGGCGGCGGCCGAGGCGGCCGAGGCCGTGGCGGCCGAGCTGCGCGCGGAGGGGAAGCTATAGCGTCATGCGTCATGCGTCACCCGCCGTGCAAGACGCGTGACGCGTGCTCCGCGCTGTCTGCACGTGTGCTCCGAGGAAAGCCTAACCGCGCCCCTCTCGCAATCCGGGAGGGGCGCGTCATCCGTTGGCGGCTGGGTCTACGCCGGACGGGACATACGGCACGCCGCACGCGTGACGCATGACGTATGACGCGTGTGACGCGTGGCGGCTACTTCTGGAAGTACTCGCGGTTGATGCGCAGGAAGTCGGCCCACTGCTCGGGGAGGTCGTCCTCGAAGAAGATGGCCTCCACCGGGCAGACCTCGGCGCACACGCCGCAGTCGATGCACTCGTCGGGATTGATGAAGTACTGCTCAGCCTCGTCGTCGGAGTGGATGCAGTCCACCGGGCAGACCTCAACGCAGGAGGCATCCTTGAGCCCGATGCAGGGCTGCGCAATGACATAGGTCATTCGTGAGTTGTCCTTTCTGTCGCGGGCGACCGATGCCCGAGGACCGCATGGGACCGCGAGCCAGCGCTCCGTGCACCTGGCCGCTCCGGGGGTTCAAGTATAGTGGGCGCGGCCAAGCAGGCAAGTGGTTGGGCCATCTGGAGCGGGCGGGGATCCCGGTGCGGTACACGGAAACGGGCGCGCCGGGGTAAGCCCTGGCGCGCCCGTTGGGTGAGCAGCGGATCACGCATCAGGACTTGAACTGGCCACGTGCGTAGAGCCACTTCACAAAGCGCAGGTGGTGCCACTCACGGCGGGTATCCACGTACTCGATATAGGGATACGCATCACGCAGCTCGCGCAGGCGGGCGATCTCTTCAGCCGAGAAGCCCTCACGCTGGAGCTGCAGTTCGCTCATCTCATTCGGTCGTGGTGAGACAGACAGAGGTCCGGGCATCGTCTCTTCACTCCTTGCGTGTGGTGTTGAGGGGTGCGGCGCTGGCCCGGTTGCGAGGGGCGCCGCGGTGTGCTTCGACCCCTCTCACTGAGTATAACGCATGGCGGCGGGAAATGGATCCGTTGCGCCGTTACGCAACCGTGACAATAGTCCCGAAAAACAATCGGCGCGGCGGATACCCGCACGCGCCGATCTTTGTCTCGGCTCGTTGGCCCGTCGCACGCGACGGATACCCGTGTTAGCTCTCTGGCTCCCCCTCGGGGGATTCCTCCTCGGGCGTGACCAGGAGCTGCTGCTCCTGCCGCTGGTTCCTCGCCCGCTGCTCCAGCTTCCTCTGCCGACGCTCCGCCTTCTTCTTGCGGGGCGTCTCGGAGGCCGCCTCCAGGCGCTTCATGAAGCGCTCCACCTGGCCGGCGGTGTCCACGATCCGCTGCTCACCGGTATAGAACGGATGGCAGTTCGGACAGAGGTCGATGCGCAGGAGCGGCTTGGTCGACCTCGTGTTCCAGGTATTCCCACAGGAGCAGATAACTGTCGCGTCCTGGTAGGTGGGGTGAATTCCCGGCTTCATCAGTGTTTGTTCCTCGTGCGTTGCGCCGATTGATCGGTGCTTAGTCCCCGGCGGCCGCCTCGGCAGACGCGACCGTCTCGGACAGCGGGTAGACGCTGACGCGGCGCCGGTCGCGGCGGATTCGCTCCCACTTCACCGTGCCGTCGATGAGGGCGAAGAGGGTGAAGTCGCGACCCATGCCGACGTTGTTGCCCGGGAAGTACTTCGTCCCGCGCTGGCGGACGAGGATGGAGCCGGCGCGGACGACGTTACCGTCGTAGCGCTTGACACCCAGCCGCTTGGACTTGCTGTCGCGCCCGTTTCGGGAGCTGCCCATACCCTTTTTGTGCGCCATGTCTCTCCTCCGTGCCTCGGCTCCCGCAGGTGCGGCGTCGCGTCAGGCGACGATCTCCTTAATGGTCAAGCGGGTCAATTGCTGGCGGTGCCCCTGCTTGCGCCGGTAGCGCTTCTTGGGCTTGAACTTGAAGACGATGACCTTCTTGCCCTTGATCTGGTCTTCGACGCTGGCGACGACCCGGGCGCCTTCGACGACCGGCGTGCCCACACGCACGTCCTCGCCGTCGGCGACCAGGAGCACCCGGTCCAGGGTCACGTCAGTTCCTGGCTCGGCGTCGAGGCGCTCGACCTCAATACGATCGCCGACCGCTACCCGGTATTGCTTACCGCCAGTCTCAACTACCGCGTACACTGAGCGTCCCCCCGCGTGATCCCGGCAAAACAAAAGCCGTGGACGCCGAACCCACGACCCGTAATCCTAGCAAATGCCTGCCAGCGTGTCAAACAGGCCGGCACCGCGAAACGGCGTCCCCTCGGGCCGCCGCAGCACGCTTAATCATACCACGTGCGTATGCGCGATGCGCCTTGACACCCCGTGACAGCGGCACGTAGAATGAAAACGATGTGAAGGTTTGCACAGATTTAGGCAACTTTGCCGAGAATCTGTGCGCCGGTCCGTCTCGCCCGCACCCGGTGCGGGTGCGCTCACCGCGAAGGGATCGGAGCCGTCCTCATGATCCACCCCGGCTCGAAGCGCCCCGTCGAGCCAGCCAGCCACCCCGGAGCGGAGGTGCGGCCGTGACCATCGTCCCGTCGCCTCAACTCCAGGTGCGCCTGGGAACGCGCGGGAGCGCACTGGCGCGGGAGCAGACCCGCCGCGTGATGGCCGCCCTCGCTGCCCTGCGCCCCGATCTCGAACTGATCGAGACGATCGTCAGCACCGCGGGCGACCGCGATAAGCGTACCCCATTGACCGTCATCGGGGGACAGGGGGTCTTCGCCCGCGAGCTGCAAACCGCACTCCTGGCCGGCACGGTCGATGTTGCCGTGCACAGCGCCAAGGATCTTCCCACCGAGCCGGTGCCAGGCCTCGTCATCGGCGCCTTCTTCAGCCGTGAGGATGCGCGGGATGTGTTGGTCTCGCGTGACGGCCGCTCGCTGGCCGACCTGCCTCCGGGCGCGCGCGTCGGGACCAGTTCCCGCCGGCGGCTGGTCGCCTTACGGCGCCTGCGGCCAGATCTTGAGGCGGTCGACCTTAGAGGGAACCTCGATACCCGCCTGCGCAAGGTGCGCGAGGGCGAGGTTGACGCGGCGATCCTGGCAGCAGCCGGGCTGCTGCGCATGGGCTGGCAGGAGCACATCACCGAGTTCCTGTCACTGGACGACTTCGTCCCGGCGCCGGGCCAGGGAGCGCTGGCGATCGAGTGCCGCGCGGACGATCCGGCGGTGAACGAGATGCTGGCCGCACTCAACGACCCCGCCGCGGCACTCGCGGCGCGGACCGAGCGGTCGTTCCTGCGCGCGCTCGGCGGAGGCTGCCGTTCCCCGATTGGCGCCCACGCCACGGTCAGCGGCGACACGGTGACGCTGCGGGTCATGCTGGGTGATGAGGCGATGACTCGAGTGCGCCTGTCGACCTGGACGCTCCCGGCCGCCGAGGCGGAGACCCGTGCCGGGGCGCTGGCGGTTGAGGTGCAGCGCTCGCTGGCGGGCGCCGACCCGTTGCCGGTGTGAGGACGGTCATGGAAGGCGGTGTCATCCCGGCGGAGTCCGCGTGCGGCCCTCTGGCAGGGCTGCGGGTGCTCGTCACTCGCGCTGCCGGTCAGGCGGGCGATCTGAGCGCCCGCCTGCGGGCCGCAGGGGCGGAGCCGGTCGAGGTGGCGGTGATCCAGATCGTCCCGCCGGATGATGTTGCCCCGCTGGATGACGCGCTGCGGCGGTTGCCCGAGTACGACTGGGTGCTGTTCACCAGCAGCAACACGGTTGAGGCGGTGTTCGCCCGGCTCGATGCGCTGGGTCTGGACGCCCGGGCGTTCGAGGCAACGCGCGTGGCGGCGATCGGGACGGCGACGGCCGAGCGCCTGCGTGCGCGAGGGGTGCGCGTTGACTACGTGCCGGACCGGTTCGTCGCCGAGGCGCTGCTGGAGGGGCTGATCACGCGCGGCGTCGCCGGGCAGCGGGTGCTGCTGCCGCGCGCCGAGCACGCGCGGGATGTCCTGCCGAACGGCCTTCGCTCGGTGGGCGCCACGGTCGACGTCGTCGTCGCCTACCGGACCGAGATCCCGCCCGACGCGCCGGGGCTGCGCGCGCTGGAGGCGGGGGAGATCGACGTCGTGACGCTGACCAGTTCCTCGACGGCGCGTAACCTCGTGGCGCTCGCGTCCGGGCGGGTCGACCTCATCAACCGCGCGCGGGTTGCCTGCATCGGCCCGATCACCGCCGCGACCGCGCGCGAGGTGGGCCTGCGGGTGGATCTGGTCGCCGAGGAACACACGATTCCCGGACTGGTTGCCGCGCTAGTGGCCGATGCAGAGAGGAGCCGCGCATGAGCCTGCCCGATCCGAGCGACCTGTCGTTCCGCCGCTTCCGCCGGTTGCGCCGGACGGAGGGCCTGCGGCGCCTGGTGCGCGAGACGCGCCTGTCGGCGGACGACTTCATTTATCCCCTCTTCATCACCTACGGGCGTGGAGTGCGCCGCCCGGTGCCCTCGATGCCGGGGGTTGACCAGATCAGCGTCGATCAACTCCCGGCCGAGGTGGAGGATCTGCGACGGCACGGCATCGGCGCGGTGCTGCTCTTCGGCATTCCGGAGACGAAGGATGCTGTTGCCAGCGGCGCCTACGACGAGCACGGCGTCGTGCAGGAAGCGGTGCGGGCGATCAAGGCGGTCGATCGCGATCTCGTGGTCATCACCGACGTCTGCAACTGCGAGTACACCGACCACGGCCACTGCGGCATCCTGATCGACGGCGAGGTCGCCAACGACCCGACGCTGGAGTTGCTGGCCCGGACCGCCGTCTCCCAGGCCGCGGCCGGAGCCGACGCCGTTGCGCCGTCGGACATGATGGACGGCCGGGTGAAGGTGATCCGGCGCGCGCTGGACGAGGCCGGGTTCACCCAGACGCCGATCATCTCTTACGCCGCGAAGTACGCCTCCGCCTTCTACGGTCCCTTCCGCGACGCGGCTGAATCGACACCGAGCTTCGGTGACCGGCGCTCGCACCAGATGGACCCGGGCAACCGGCGTGAGGCGCTGGCGGAGATCGCTACCGACATCGAGGAGGGGGCCGACGCCATCATCGTCAAGCCCGCGCTGCCGTACCTCGACGTGGTTGCCGAGGCCAGGGTGCGCTTCGACGTGCCGGTGCTGGCGTACAACGTGAGCGGCGAGTACAGCATGTTGAAGGCCGCCGCATTGAACGGGTGGATCGACGAGCGGCGCGCCGTGCTTGAGGCCTTGACCGCGATCAAGCGTGCGGGGGCCGGGGCGATCATCACCTATCACGCCAAGGAGGCTGCTCGCTGGCTGGCCGAAGAGGCCGGGGTGCCGAGCGCGGTGCGGGTCGCTGAGCCGGGCGACTGACAGAGGTGGAGGCGGGGTACGAGGGTCCATTGGAGGGCAGGGGATGACGCGTTCGGAGCGGGCATTTGCCGAGGCGCAGCGCTACATGCCGGGCGGGGTGAACAGCCCGGTGCGGGCCTTCCGGGCTGTGGGCGGCACGCCGCCCTTCATCGAGCGAGGGCAAGGCTCGCGCCTGACCGACGTCGACGGCAACGTTTACATCGACTACGTCTGCTCGTGGGGGCCGCTCATCGCCGGTCACGCCCACCCGGCCGTCACCGCGCGGCTGCACGAGGCGGTCGACCGGGGTACCAGCTACGGCGCGCCGACCGAGGCGGAGACGGAGCTGGCGCGGCTGGTGGTCGAGATGGTGCCGTCGATCGAGATGGTGCGATTCGTCAACTCGGGCACCGAGGCGACGATGTCTGCCCTCCGGCTGGCGCGCGGCGCCACCGGCCGGGACAAGATCGTCAAGTTCGCCGGCTGCTACCACGGGCACGCCGACGCGCTGCTCTCGACGGCCGGCTCGGGCGTGCTGACGCTCGGCATCCCAAGCGGGCCGGGGGTCACCGCCGGCACCGCGGCCGATACGATCTCGCTGCCGTACAACGACCTCGATGCCGTGCGTGCGGCCTTCGCGGAGAGCGGCGACCAGATCGCGGCGGTGATCGTCGAGCCCGTGGCGGGGAACATGGGAGTCATCCCGCCCGCCGA
Source organism: Sphaerobacter thermophilus DSM 20745 (assembly GCF_000024985.1). NCBI lineage: Bacteria > Pseudomonadati > Thermomicrobiota > Thermomicrobia > Sphaerobacterales > Sphaerobacteraceae > Sphaerobacter > Sphaerobacter thermophilus. The sequence continues at coordinate 1,983,832 of NC_013523.1, read as the reverse complement.
AGGGTTTCTTGAAGGGCTCCGCGAGATCACCCGGGAGCACGGCGCGCTGCTGATCTTCGACGAGGTCATCACCGGGTTCCGGGTGGCGCCGGGTGGGGCGCAGGAACGCTACGGCGTGCTGCCCGACCTGACCTGCCTGGGCAAGATCATCGGTGGCGGGCTGCCGGTTGGTGCCTACGGCGGGCGGCGTGACTTGATGGAGCAGATGGCGCCGCTGGGGCCGGTCTACCAGGCGGGGACGCTCTCGGGGAACCCACTGGCGATGGCGGCAGGGATCGCCACGCTGGAGCTGTTGCGCGAGCCGGGCATGTACGAGCGGTTGGAGGCGCTTGGCGCTCAGCTCGCCGAGGGGATGACCCGCGCCGCCGAGGCGGCGGGTGTGCCGCTGACCGTCAACCGGGTCGGCTCGATGCTGACCGGCTTCTTCACTGAGGGGCCGGTCACGGACTACGCCAGCGCCACCGCTGCCGACACGACACGCTACGCCCGCTTCCACCAGGCGATGCTCGCGCGCGGCGTCTACCTGGCTCCGTCGCAGTTCGAGGCCGCCTTTGTGTCGCTGGCGCATACAGCCGAGGACCTGGAGCAGACCGCCGAGGCGGCCATGGCGGCGATGCGGGAGGCGGCGGCCTGAAGTCGCCGGAGGACGAGCACGGAATGATCCTGTCGCACCTGACGCTCCTGGCTGTGACGCACCGCAGCGCACCGCTCGACGTGCGCGAGCGGCTGGCGTTCGACGACGCGGCGCTCGGTGCTCTGGTGGCTGATCTCCAACCGGTCGCGGAGGAGGTCGTTCCTCTCGTCACGTGCAACCGCACGGAGATCTACCTGCTCGGCCGGTCGGCAGAGGCCGCGGCCCGTGCCCTGCCCCTCATTGCCGCGCGGGCCGGGCTGGCGGAGGACACCCTCGCGGCCCACACCCGCTGCCTGACCGGCGCGGATGCGGCGCGCTACCTGTTCCGCGTCGCGGCGGGGCTGGAGTCGCTGGTCGTCGGCGAGCCGCAGATCCTTGGGCAGGTGCGCACGGCAGCGGAGTGGGCGCGCGGCGCCGGGGCAATCGGGCCGATCCTCTCGCGGCTCTTCACCTACGCGGTCGTCGCGGGCAAGCGCGCTCGCAGTGAGACCGCCATCAGCCGCGGCGCCGGGTCGGTCAGCCATGCGGCCGTGGAACTGGCGCGCTCGATCCTGGGTGATCTGGATGGCCGGCGGGCGCTGGTGATCGGCGTCGGGGAGATGGGGCAACTGGTCGCACGGAATCTGGTGGCACACGGCGCGCGGGATGTCGCCGTCTGCAACCGCTCGCCGGAGCGTGCGGCACTGGTCGCCCGCGAGATCGGCGGTCGCGTCGTGCCGTGGGAGGACCTGGACTCCGCACTGTATGATGCCGACATCGCCGTCACCGCGACCGGTGCCCGTGAACCGGTGCTGACGCGCGACCGGCTGGAGCCGGTGGCGGCGCAGCGGAACGGCCGCCCGCTCCTCCTGATCGACATCGCCGTCCCGCGCGACGTGGACCCGATCGCGGCCACGTTGCCTGGCGTATACCTCCGCGACATCGACGCGCTGCACGACATCCGCGAGGAGAACCTCCGCGAGCGGCAGGAGGTCATTCCCCAGGTCGAAGCGATCATCGAGGAGGAGGTCGCCGCCTTCACCGCCTGGTGCCACGGCCGCGAGGCCGTACCGGTCATCCGCGGCTTGCGCGAGCGGGTCGAGGCCGTGCAACAGCAGGAAGTGGAGCGTGCCCTGCGGCGCCTCGGCCACCTCAGCGAGCGCGACCGGGAAGTCGTCCGCGCGCTGGCCCACGGGCTGGTCAACAAGATCGTGCACGAACCGGTCACGCGCCTGCGCGAGGCCGACCCCGAGACCCGCGACGACTACGCCCAGGCGCTCAGCCACCTTTTCGACCTCAACGTGCGGTCGTAGGTTCCGTAGTTTCAGCCTCACCCCTCGCGGGCCTGGCACAGGCGTGTTCCCTGGTCCGCGAGACGGCACGAAAGAGGCGCAACGTCTCCAGCCCGTCTCACGTGGCTGGTGTGCCCGAGTATTTCGTCAAAGGCCATTCACCGCCGGCGGCGCTTGCGGTTCTTGCGGTTGGGGCGCGGCTCTGCCTTCGCGGGTGCAGGCGGCGGCTCGGGTTCGGAGCCCGGCGTGTCGGGGCGGTCGAATATGACGAGATCCTCGGGGATGTCGACCATCCTGATCACGACGACGACACCTGCCAGGCGATCCTGGAGGGTCTGGCCGCGCGGGTCGAACAGTGCGTAGAGGTGGCTCCACATCCCGGCTATCAGCAGCAAGAACGAGGTGATGAGCAGCGCGTAGCCGGCCGTGGTCTCTGATGTGGCGCTTCTGCCGCTGAGCACGAAGTTGGCAAGGACCAGGAATGCCCCTCCCAGGGTTGCGGCCATTAGCGCCCGGATCAACGCACGTGAGCGGCGAGGAGGCTCGCCGGTCTCCGGGTCGAGGATGCGGAGTTGAAGGATGCGCATGCCGACGGTGCCGCCGCGCGCGACGGTCAGGGTGAAGTATGCGACGACGCCGATCGCGACGACCGCGAGCCAGGCCCAGCCGGCCAGCCCTGCCTCCTCCTCGGCCTCGGGACCGGCGAAGGTGTTCCAGAGGAAACTTGAGCCCAGCGCGGAGAAGATGAACCAGAAGAAGCAGATGAACCAGTCGATGATGCTGCCTACCAGCCGCGGTATGGCTCCGGCGTAGCGCGCCGCCCGCTTACCGTCGGGAGTCCGGTAGACTCCTTTCCCGAGTAAGATCTGTGCCGCGGTCGACAAGTGCTCACCCCCACTCAGCGCCTGGACAGGCTTCCTGGGCACAATCATTCACCACGGGCGCGGATGCCAGCAAGGAGCAGGCGCCGAGGAGCGGCCCTCACCCCCGACCCCTCTCCCAACGTTGGGAGAGGGGAGCGATGTACAGAGGACCGGGCGAGGTCGCCAGTGCTTTTGGGTTTCCGCACGTCGAGGCGGAACCGGAATGGTTATGGCGTGCAGGTGGTGACGGAGCAGGTGACGGTGATCCCGGTGAGGACGAAAACGATGCCCAGGGCGAGCAGCCCGGCGGTCGCGGTCAGGTCGCGCCGGAGGCTGGAGGTCTTGCCGCGGTAGCGCCAGACGACGGCGTTGACGATCAGCGCCAGCACGGCGGCGGTGATGACGATCAGGGAGAAGAGGTTGGGGAGGAAGTCACCGGCGGCGGTCAGGCGCAGCACGGTGGTGACGGTGATCACCAGGACGGCGGCGGCCTCGGTCGCGCCGCTGATGGCGTAGAAGCGGCTGCGCGAGCGATCGACGGCGACCGCGTTGGCAGCCCAGCCACCCGCCAGAGCCGCCACAAGCGCGCCGAAGCCGACCGCCAGGGGCCAGACGACCGCCTCCGGCACCGTCAGTCCGAACGGTGCCACCAGCATCATCCCCGCCATCGCGGCGATCAAGGCCGCCAGGAAGACCACCGTGCCCGCGATCGCGCCGCGGACCCCGCTCCCGGCCACGGACGACCTCCGTCAGGTGGCCCGGCCGCGTGCGGCAACCGGCCACACGGCTTCCACGATGCCACCGCGCACGACCACATAGCAGTCGTGGAGGTTCACGGTCGTGCAGACATGGCCCGGCACGAAGCGGATCTTGTCTCCCGGGCGCAGCGAGCGCGCTTCTCCCTCCACGCGCAGCTTGACGTGCTCCTCGGACAGTGACAGCGTTTCCACTCCTTCGATACCGAAGGCGGTGGGCAGTCCGTGCTTGGGCGTCGCCGTCTTCAGCCCGATGTCGCCGACCGCGCGGTCGGGTGCGGGCCGGCTGACGATCGTGGACCAGAGGAACAGGGCCGGCTCGAAGGCGGTGTCCGGTCCCTCGACCTGGCGGTACCAGGCGTCCATGAAGACGTAGGAGCCGGCCTGGACCTCGTCGAAGCCCTCGATAGTGCTGGTGATGTCAAAGGTGCCGGTGCCGCCGCCGCTGACGACCTCGACCGGGATCCCCGCCGCCTCGATCATGCGCCGGGTCTCGATCAGCGGCGCCATCGCCTCGCGTACCCGGCGCTCCCGCTCGGCCCGATCCGGCACGCCGACCAGGTGGCCTTCGTACCCCTGCAGGCCGAAGAAGTGCAGGCCGGGCAGCGACGCGACCCGCTGGGCCAGCTCCACCGCCGGCGCGCCCGGCTCGACCCCGCAGCGGTTCATGCCGACGTTCACCTCGACCAGCACCCGTACGGTCGACCCGGCTGCCACCGCGGCCTCCGAGATCTGCCGGGCGTTGTCCAGGTCGTCCACCGCGACCGCGAGGTTGGCGTGCCGTGCCAGCCGGACCAGCCGCGCGATCTTGACCGGCCCGACGATCTGGTTCGCGATCAGGATGTCTTTGATGCCACCCTCGACCAGGGCCTCGGCCTCGCCGAGCTTCGCGCAGGTGATGCCGACCGCGCCGGCCTCGAGCTGCTTGTGGGCGATGATCGGCGACTTGTGGGTCTTGGCGTGCGGGCGGAGCTTCGCCGGTCGCTCCGCAAAGAAGGCCGCCATGCGGGCGATGTTTCGCTCCATCGCATCCGCGTCAATCACCAGAGCCGGCGTATCGACCTCATCCAGCGGTCGGCCGACGATCTCACTCCCGAACAGCGTCATGACCAGCCCCCTGCGCTCGGCGATTCGTCCAGGCGCAGCCCAGCGGCGGCTGCGCTCGGTGAGTCGATGGCGGCATTGTAGCACCGGCTTGCGCTCGTGGAGCCGCAGATAGCCGTGTGAACGCGGGTGCCGTCGCGCTGCCGGGGCACACCGAATTGGCTGCTCCACCCCGCAACCAGGAGCGCGGCTAATCGTTAGGTGAGATGAACCTACCAGGGCGAGCCGAGAAGGCCCGTCCCCGGCGGAAGGGCACCCGCGCTGGGGTGTGGCCGGTGTGCCTGTCACGGAGCGCGACCGTGGTTGCGGTGGGTTTCGAGGGGGTCGGTTTGGACGTTGACGAGGAGCGGCAGATGCGTGCAACGAGTGGGCCACGACTGGTCCACCAGGAACTGTGCGACCTGGGCAACGGGCGGATCGTGGAGGTCTTCGGCTACGACGCGGTGATCGGCATCGGCGAGGACGGGCGCGCGACGCGGTGGGACAGCATCGTGCGTGATGCCAGCGGCAAGATCGTCGATAGCGGCGCGGTGAGCGAGTCGATGGCGCGGGCGATGATCGACGCGGCCCGACGGCGGCTGGAAATCGGCGTCGTCGGCCAGGCATAACCCCGGCCGGTGGGTGCCCAGGCCAGGGTATGGGGATCGCGGAGGCGCGGGGCGGCCGTGTGGCCGCCCCGCGTCGCGCCTTAGGCGAAGATGCTGTCGACGTGGTCGCTGATCATTTCGACCAGCAGCGCCTTGTGCAGGTGCAGGCGGTTCTCGGTCTGGTCGAAGATGATGGACGCCGGGCCGTCGGCCACCTCAGCCGTGACCTCGTTGCCCCGGTACATCGGGAGGCAGTGCATGAAGAGTGCGCCGGGCTTGGCGTAGGCCATCAACTCGGTGTTGACCTGGAACGGCTTGAGAGCCTCCAGTACCTCCGGTGCCACCTCCTGGCCCATGCTGACCCAGACATCGGTGTAGACGATGTCGGCACCGGCCACGCCCTCGCGCGGGTCGTCCACCACCGAGATCGTCGCGCCGGTGGTGGCGCCGATAGCCGTCGCGCGGGCCAGGATGTCCGGGTTCGGGCGCGACGCGGCCGGGCAGGCGACACAGACGTCGAGGCCGACGAGCGCCCCGGCCAGGAGCAGGGAGTGGACCATGTTGTTGGCGTTGCCGACGTAGGTCAGCTTCCGGCCGCTCCAGCCCCCGAGGTGCTCCTTGACCGTCAGCATGTCGGCCAGCGCCTGCGTCGGGTGGGCGAGGTCGGACAGACCGTTGATCACCGGTATCGTCGCCGCGGCCGCCAGAGCTTCCAGATCCTCGTGCTTGAACACCCGTGCCATGATGGCGTCGACGTAGCGCGAGAGGACCCGAGCGGTGTCGGCGATCGTCTCACCCCGGCCGAGTTGCAGGTCGTTGGTCGAGAGGTACAGGGCGTGACCACCAAGCTGTGCGACCCCGGCTTCGAATGCCACCCGGGTCCGGGTTGAGGGTTTCTCGAAGATCATCGCGAGGGTCTTGCCGCGGAGGAGGTGGTCGTGGAGTTCGCCCGCGGCTCGCTGGGCCTTCAGTTCGGCGGCGCGCTCGATCAGCGCCACCGCCTGATGCGGGGTCAGATCATCGTCGGTAAGAAGGTCAAACTTCGCGATCCGGGTTTGGGTGGCCATCGCTTCTCTCCCTCCACAACACAGGCCAACCTACGAGACTCAGCGTCACACCTGAGCATCTCGAAGCTGCACCTGCGCCTGAAGCGGAGAGCCGATTGACCCACCTGTTTACCCTTCCATTCGCTCTGATCCGCGGAATACACACTCCCTACCGGACCTTGCCCGGCAAGTGGGCGTAACAATGCACTATTGTGGCCACGGTGTCAAGGGTACTGTCCGTAATGTCAGCGCGATATCAGTCTGCGGCGGCCCTCGTGCCTCCTGGCTTCTTCGTAAGGAGCGGCGCTCGCGTTCCAGGGGGCATGCATCGCGCCGGGTGTGCGCTATAGTGGGCGAGGGGCGCTTCTTGCCGTGGAGTGGATAGGAGAGGGAGCGGTCGAGCGTGACCGAGAATGAGCTGCATCGAGACCTGCGCCGCGCGGTGCGGGAGTTGTGCCAGCGTTTCCCCGATGAGTACTGGCGCGAGAAGGACGCAGCGTCGGCTTATCCCGAGGAATTCGTCAAGGCGATGACCGACGCGAGCTTCCTCGCCGCCCTGATTCCCGAGGAGTACGGCGGGCTCGGCTTCGGCGTCACCGAGGCGTCGATCATCCTGGAGGAGGTCAACCGCTCCGGGGGCAACGCCGGTGCCTGCCACGCGCAGATGTACACCATGGGCACGCTCTTGCGGCACGGCTCGGAGGAACAGAAGCGGAAGTATCTGCCCAAGATCGCCACCGGCGAACTGCGACTGCAAGCCTTCGGCGTGACCGAGCCGGACGCGGGCACCGATACGACCCAGATCAAGACGACGGCCGTGCGCCGTGGGGACCGCTACGTGATCAGCGGGCAGAAGGTCTTTACCTCGCGGGTGCAGCACTCCGACCTGATGATCCTGCTCGCACGCACCACGCCGCGCGATCAGGTGAAGAAGCGGTCGGAGGGGCTGTCCGTCTTCCTGGTCGACCTGCGGGAGGCGATCGGCCATGGGATGGAAGTCCAGCCGATCGAGACGATGATGAACCACGAGACGAACGCCGTCTTCTTTGACAACCTGGAGGTCCCGGCGGAGAACCTGATCGGCGAAGAGGGACAGGGGTTCCGCTACATCCTCGACGGGATGAACGCCGAGCGGATCCTGATCGCCGCCGAGTGCATCGGGGACGGCTACTGGTTCATCGACCGCTCGACGAAGTACGCCTCCGAGCGCGTGGTGTTCGGCCGGCCGATCGGGCAGAACCAAGGGGTGCAGTTCCCGATCGCCCAGGCCTACGTCCACCTGCGCGCCGCCGACCTGATGCGCTACGACGCGGCGGCGAAGTTCGACCGGGGCGAGCCGTGCGGTGCGGAGGCGAACATGGCGAAGCTGCTGGCGGCAGATGCCTCCTGGGAGGCAGCCAACGTCGCCATCCAGACGCACGGCGGCTACGGCTTTGCCAAGGAGTACGATATCGAGCGCAAGTTCCGTGAGACGCGGCTGTACCAGGTGGCGCCCATCTCGACGAACCTGATCCTGTCGTACATCGGCCAGCATGTGCTGGGAATGCCGAGGTCGTTCTGATGCTGCCGCTTGAAGGGATCACCGTCGTCGCTCTGGAGCAAGCGGTCGCCGCGCCGTTCGCCACGCGGCAGTTGGCCGATCTCGGCGCGCGGGTCATCAAGATCGAGCGCCCGGGAAGCGGCGACTTCGCCCGCGGTTATGACGCGGCGGTGCGGGGGCTGTCTGCCTACTTCGTCTGGCTCAACCGGGGCAAAGAGTCGCTGACGCTCAACCTCAAGCACCCGGAAGGGGTGCGCATCCTCGATGGGTTGCTGGCGGGGGCCGACGTCTTCGTTCACAACCTGGCGCCGGGCGCGGTGGAGCGGCTCGGCTTCGGGGCCGAGACGGTACGCGCCCGCTACCCGCGCCTCATCACGTGCGCTGTCTCGGGCTACGGGTCGAGTGGGCCCTACCGGGACAAGAAGGCCTACGACCTCCTGATCCAGTGCGAGACGGGGCTGGTGTCCGTCACCGGCACGCCGGAGGCGCCGTCGCGGGCCGGGATCTCGGTGGCCGACATCGCCGGTGGCATGTACGCCTACTCCGGCATCCTGGCCGCGCTCTACCAGCGCGAGCGGACCGGCGAGGGCGCGGCGCTGGAGGTGTCGCTGTTCGACGCCCTGGGCGAGTGGATGAGCCACCCGATGTACACCACGGCCTACACCGGGCAGCAGCCGGTGCGCAGCGCGGCCAGCCACCCGACGATCGCGCCGTACGGCCCGTATCCGGCCGGGGACGGCGCGCTGGTGCATCTCTCGATCCAGAACGAACGGGAGTGGGTGCGCTTCTGCGAGGTGGTGTTGGAGCAGCCGGAGGTTGCCACCGACCCGCGTTTCGCTACCAACCCCGACCGGGTCGCCAATCGCAAGGCGCTGGCCGAGGTGATCGAAGCCGCCTTTGGCGGGCTGAGTGCCGACGAGGTGGTGGAGCGGCTGGAGCGAGCCGGGATCGCCAACGCGCGGATGCGCACGGTACAGGAGTTCATCGATCATCCCCAGCTCGCGGCGCGAGACCGCTGGACCGAGATCGACTCTCCCGTGGGGCCACTGCGTGCGCTGTTGCCACCGGTCGTCATGGAGGGCGTCACACCGGCGATGGGTGCGATCCCCGCGCTCGGGGCGCACACCGATGCCATCCTTGCGACGCTCGGGTACGACGCCGCGGCCATCGCGCGCCTGCGGGACGAGGGGGTCGTGTGAGGAGGACGTCATACGTCATGCGTCAACCGTCCCCCTCACCCCTGGCCCCTCTCGGACGGAGCCCCACCAGGGGAGAGGGGAGCAGGACGGAACACGCATCACGTATGACGCAGGATGTGCCGGACTGAAAGGACTCTTGTGCATGGCTGAGAAGCCAGGCTGGAGCGGACGGTTCTACGAGGACTTCGAGGTCGGGGATGTCTACCAGCACCCGCTGGGACGCACGGTCACCACGACCGACAACATCTGGTTCACTCTGCTGACGCAGAACACGGCGCCGATTCACTTCGACCACTACTACTCGGCGCAGACCGAGTTCGGGCGGCCGCTGGTCGACTCGACTTTCACGCTGGCGCTGGTCACTGGCCAGAGCGTGATGGACATTTCGCAGAATGTCTTCGCCAACCTCGGCTGGGATGAGGTGCGGCTGCCGCACCCGGTTTTCGAGGGGGACACGATCTACTCCCAGTCTGAGGTGCTGAGCAAGCGGGAGTCGAAGTCGCGGCCGAACGTGGGTATCGTGACGGTGCGGACGACCGGTTACAACCAGGACGGGGTGGTGGTCATCACGTTCAAGCGGACGATCATGGTCTACAAGCGGGGCCATGCGCCGACGATCCCCCGACCGAAGCTCGCAGAGAGCGGTGAAGAGGGTTCGTCGTGAGTGATGCGTCATACGTCATGCGTCACCCGTATTGCGTAGTGCGTATTGCGTGTTCCGTGTTCCGTGTTCCGTCTTGCTCCCCTCTCCCCTGGTGGGGCTCCGTCCGAGAGGGGCCGGGGGTGAGGGGGACGCATCACGCATGACGTATGAAGCATGAATTCATCGGAAGGAGCGCCATGGATACGGGAACGCCTGATCTGTTGTTCGAGCGGCGGGGGCCGGTCGCCTGGGTGACGTTCAACCGGCCGGAGTCCCGCAACGCGATGACCTTTGCCATGTACGACGGGCTGGCCCGCATCTGCGACGCGGTGGAAGCCGATCCGGAGGTGCGGGTGCTGGTGCTGACCGGCGCGGGGGACAAGGCGTTCGTCGCCGGAACTGACATTAGCCAGTTCCAGACCTTCACCGAGCCGCAGCATGCGCTCGACTATGAGGCGCGGATCGACGGCGTGATCGGACGGCTGGAGGCGCTGGCGCGGCCGACGATCGCCATGGTGCGTGGCTACGCCGTCGGGGGCGGCGCGAGCATTGCCCTCGCCTGCGACCTGCGCATCTGCACGCCCGACGCCCGCTTCGGGATCCCGATCGCGCGGACGCTCGGCAACTGCCTCTCGATGAACAACTACTCCCGGCTGGTGGACCTGATCGGTCCGGCGCGGACGAAGGAGATCATCTTTACCGCGCGTATGGTGGGCGCTGAGGAGGCTAAGGCGATCGGGCTGGTCAACGAGATCGTCGCGCCGGAAGAGCTGGAAGCGCGGGTGACCGAGGTGGCCGAGCAGATCGCGGCCAACGCCCCGCTGACGATCCAGGTCACCAAGGAGTCCGTGCGTCGCGTGCTGGCGCACCGGCGCCCCGAGCGCAGCGAAGAACTGATCCTGCGGTGCTACATGAGCGAGGACTTCCGCGAGGGGGTGCGTGCCTTCCTGGAGAAGCGCAAGCCGCAGTGGCAGGGGCGCTAGCCACTGGAGCGTCGGCGTCCATCCCGGATCTCCCGCACATAGCCCCCCTGTCCCAACGTTGGGAGAGGGGTCGGGGGTGAGGGCCGCTCACGTATACATCAGTCGTCGCCGAAGTAGGGGACGCCCCGAAAAGTCAGGCTGAGGTACTGGACGAGGTCTTCCCACTCCTCCGCCACGAGCGCCCCTGCGTCGAGCAGCGCATCCGTTCCGTCAGGGGCGCCGTCGGTAGACGCCACGATGAGTGGCTTGGTGTACCGCTGAGCCATGATGGCGTCGGCGACCTCCTCCGCCCAGGCGGCGTTTCCCGCGAGCACGACGCCTGCGGTCGCGTCGTCTCGCTCGAAGAGGGGGAGCAGGGACGCCGGGGTCGTCACCACCATCGGAGCCGTGCCCGTGCTCACGGCGGTGCTGATGCCGATGCCGAGCCGCCGGGTCAGCGCGGCGATGTCGGCGGCCAGCGTGGCGCCCGGCGCGATGACACCTACCCTGCCGGGGGAAAAGTTGCGGTCGGGGTTTTCCCCGCCGATCGTGCCGATCCGCAGGCGTGCCGCCGGGGCGATGATCCCGGCCGAGCCGGGGCCGAGCACGCGGGCCGCGCTGTCGCGCGCCCAGCCGAGCAGGCGCTGGACATCTCTCTCCGGGACGAACTCGGTGGCGATCAGGAGCAGGCGGATGTCGTGGGAGAGTGCCTCCAGCGCGGCGTCGAGCACGGCGTCCGGCGGTACCGCGATCAACGTGGCGCTCGGCTGGTGGAAGAGGACGGCGTCGGCCACAGAGTTGTAGACCGGCACTCCTGCCACACGATCGCCATAGCGTCCGGGGGCGACCCCGGCCACGACCGGTGTGCCGTAGGCCAGCATCTGCTCGGTGAGGGCAGCCGCTGCGTCCTCGGTGATCCCCTGGACGAGCACGCGCGTTGTGGTATCGATCAACACGGTCACCGAGGGCCGCCCCTTCGCCCGTCTCGCACCCGTACCCTGCGCTTCACGTACAGCTAGATGACCGGCAGCCGCTGAACCAGCGGCAGGATCAGGTCCACCACCGGCGGATCATCCGGCAGGCGGTTCACCTCTTCAACCAGCCGGGCCGCGGTGTGGTGTCCGACCACGGGATCGGCAAGGTCGTGGAACTTGGCCGCGACCTCGTCGTCGGTGAGCGGGTTGGCCGGCATCCCCTTGGGGTGCTCGACCGTCTCTTCCAGCACCGTGCCGTCCGACAGCGTCACCCGAACGTGAGAGGCCCAGACGGCAGGGTACCTGGCGGTGCGCTCGGGGTTCTCTGATGCACTCGTGCGGGACAGAAGCGCGCCGATGTCGTCGCCGGCGAGCCGCTCCTCGGTGAACTGCTCCAGACCGGCCCGGCCGTCGAGGAGCGCGACAGCTACCGCGTACTGGATGCTGAACTTCGCCTCGTACGGGGTGCGCGGCGCCGGGTTGTCGGTGATGTCGAGGGCCACCCGGTAGGTGTCGATGTCGACTCGCTCGATCGGCCGCCCGGCGATGCGCTCGCGCAGCAGCAGGGCGGCATCGACGGCGGTGTGGGTGTGACCGCAGCAGGCGTGGAGCTTGAAACCGTTCTCCACGATCTTGAAGTCACGGCCGAGCCCGGCGGTGACCCGCTCGGGGTGGGCCGGGTCGGCTGTGGCGGCGAAGAAGCCGCGCGGGCCTTCGAGGATGCGTGTTGCGCCGGTGAACCCGGCAGCGGCGAGGTCGGCCGAGAGGATCCCGTCGTGGGCAGCCATCCCGGCGTGCAAATGCTTCGACATCGCGCCGTCGGCAAGGAACTCCCAGAGTCCGCCAGCCTGGGTGCCTGCGGTGCCGAGGGCATGGACAACCTGCTCGGGCGACAGATCGAGCAGCGCGCTGGCCGCGGCCGCGGCACCGAAGACGCCGCAGGTGGCGGTCGGGTGCCAGTACCGGTAGTGCGAGGGGTTGACTGCCTCGGCCACGCGGATCCCCACGTCGTAGCCCAGGGCGACCGCGCGGATGAGGTCTCTGCCGCGGGCATTGCGCCGCTCGGCGACAGCGAGCGCGGCCGGGATGATCGGTGCAGCCGGGTGGAACGTTGAGGCCTGGTGGAGATCGTCCAACTCGATGATATGCGACGCGGTGCCGTTGACGAAGGCGGCGCCGAGAGCCGAGAGTGTCTCACCGGTTGCCAGCACCGTCGAGTCCTTGCCGGGCATCGCCCGGCTCGCTACCTTGTGCGCGATGCGCGCGGGTTCGGTGGTTCCACCGCGGAGCGCAGAGCCGAGCCAGTCGAGGATCGAGCGGCGCGTCATGACGACGGCCTCCGTGGGCAGGTCGTCGAAACGCGTGGCGGTGATGAACTCGGCCAAGGTCCTCGTCAGCGTCATGCCGTGCCTCCGCTCTCGTACTCGCGCAGGATCGTTTCGATCTGCTGCTGAAGGTCCGGTAGGTCGCGCTCGATCACGTTCCAGACTTCGATGACATCGACGCGCATGTGGCTGTGGTGCCCTCGCTCCGCCGTGGGTGGTGATCCTCGCCGGGATCGTATCACAGTGTCGCCTTGGGAGGGTGGGGCGCGCGGCGGGCGGCGCGGGCGGCGATCAGGGTCCAGATCCCGGCCAGGATCAACCCGCTCACACACAGCGCCAACCCGATCCAAACCGAGCGAGGGCGGTAGACGATCTCGACGATGTGGATACCCGCGGGGACGCTGACCCCTTGCAGTACGCCGCCCACCTGATCGAGCGTGGCGCGGCGCCCGTCGATGCGTGCCTCCCAGCCGGGGTACCAGGGGGTGCCCACCACGAGGTACCCGTCCGTGGCGAGGTCCACCTGCACCACGAGGCGGTCGGAGGTCTGCATGGTCACCGTCGCGCCTCCGGTCGCCGGATCAGGTGCGACGGCGCCGTCCATCGCGAGCCGGGCGAGGTGCTCCGGCGTGGCGCCGGCCAGTGCCGCACCCAGCGAAGCGGGGACGACGAAGGCGCGCGGCATGACCGCGTCGTTGCGGTAGAGGAAGGTGTCGCCGATGGTGGCGATGTGGTCCAGCTCGGGGTCATCCAGTGGCGCGCGCGAGGCCACGATGCCGACGTTGAGCAGGCCGAGGAGGCGCGCGCGCGGCTGGGCGTCCTGGTGCGTGGGCCACTCGGGGTCGTAGACCTCAAAGGGCGGGATAGCCAGCGCGTAGCCGTCGAACCGGTAGCCGCCTGCGAGCTGCATGAAGCCCGCGTATCGTGCGATCTGGAGCGGGTCCTGCCCGTCGGCGAGTTCGAGGTCCAGCGCGGGGAGGACCGCCTGGCGGATGTTCCGCTGCACCCCGTAGACGCGGGTGTCCCCCGCCAGGGCCGCGGCGACGGCTTCGAGACGGGACGGGGTGTATCCGATGTCGGCGCTGCGGACGTGCAGGAGGGGCTCGTCGACTGCCCAGAGGTTGACGGCGAGGAGCAGGATCACCGCGGGTTGGAGGAGGCGCAGGTGCGGGCGGCCGCCCAGGAGCGCCTCGAAGCCCAATCCGGCCAACAGGGCGAGTGTCAATGTCCCGAGGAACCAGATGCGCGCCGGAGCGCGGAAGTAGCCGAAGCCGGGGACATGCTCGGCCAGGAAGGGCAGGAGTGGCGTGGCGGCGCCCATCGCCAGCACGGCGGTGAGGCAGACCGCCACGGTGAGGAGCGCGGCCAGTGCACGCCGGCGGAGGAAGGCGAGCGGGAACAGGAACAAGACCGGGATGCCGGGTACGAAGGTCTTCTCGTGGGGTGTCGCCCCATCCAGGGGCACAGCAAGCAGGTAGCGGAGCAGATCGAGCGGCGCCAGTCGATCCTCGACGGTTAGCCCGCCCTCGCGCAACGACTGGTGAGTGAACTCCAGTGCCGGGATGAGGAGTGCCGCACCGACAAGGGCGCCGATGGCGACGGTGCCCACGCCGATACCGGCGACCCGCAGCGCGGCACGGAGGCGCACCCGCCCCGTCGGCTCCTGCTGGGCAGCCCACACCAGCCCGCCGGCGGTCAGCGCGCCGACCATGAGCAGGTGATAGAACGCGATCTGCGGGTGCCCGGCCAGGATCGCCAGCCCGAGGGCGAGCCCGGCGGGGGCGACCCAGATGGGCCCTCGGCGGATCGCGAGCACGAGCGCGAGTGCGACCCACGGGAGCCAGGCGGCGGCCATTGTCATCGTCAGATGACCGGCACCGTAGTGGCCGATGAGCCGTGGACTCCACATAAAGGCGATGCCGACGAGCAGGGCGGCGCCTGTGCCGAGGCGCACCCCCAGGCGGGCCAGCGCGTAGGCGCCGACGCCCGCAAAGGCCAGGTGGCCGACCAGCACTAGGAGGAAGAACTCGCGGAGCGGCAGCAGATGGACGAGGTGTGTGGGCGGATAGAAGAGCGCCGCCAGTGGGTCCGCGGCGAAGGGCCGCCCGCTCATCAGATGCGGGTTCCAGAGCGGGATCGCGCCGGTCTCGGCGACGGCCTGCTTCAGAAAGGCCGTCTGGCCCCAATGCGTGACCCAGAGATCGGAGCCATCGCCGCTGGCCGGCAGTCCTTGGGGAACCTGGAAGGTTTGCCAGTTGAGGAGGATGGCCAGCAGCACGAGGGTGACGACGGCAAGGGCGTCGCCCACCCTGGAGGGCGCCCGGCTGTCGAGCGAGCGTTCGGCGTGCGCCAGACGAGGGTCAGCCAGCACCGATCGACACGTCGCAATCTCGATCCCGAAGGGTCGCCGCACGGTGCAGACCGGGCCGCCGGCATGCTCGACCGAAGGCAGTCAGCGGCGCCGGATCGCCTCGTAGTGTACTCGACGTGGCTCGGGGGTGGGGCCGCCCGCTCAGGAGGTCCAGAGCCCTGCCGTGAACCGGGCCGCCACCGCACCGCAGTCGGAGCAGCGGGCTTCGATGCTGTTGCCCGTCCGCTTGAGGCGGATAGCGACGGTATCAGGGTGGTCGGTCCCGCACTCCGGGCAGACGATCGGCTCCCACAGCTCGCGGGCAAGCTCGAGGTCGTTACTGCTGGCTCGCGCGCGCCGGACCGAGCGGACTCCGGACGCCATGGCGCCGTCGTCGTCGCGGGCGAACCCGCGGTTGCGCCTCATGCTGTTCCTCCACCGGTGTTGCCATTAGGCTGCCAGCGACCCGGCCGCCGTTGCGCGGCGGGGGTCGGATCGGCCTGCGCTTCCCACTGTTTCGCTCGTCTGCCCCACCATATACTCGATATCCGCGTTCCCGGCAAGACCACACTACGCACGGGCCCGCGCCGTGCCGGTCGGGTACAATCGGGGACGAGGCCATGATGACCCGACCACACGACCCCAGCGACATCGACGGCATACTGGCGCGCCTCCGGGCCGGTGAGTCACCAGACCCGGGAGCGGCGGAGCATGTCGCCCATCTCCCGACTGAGGAACGAGCGCGCGTGCTCGGCGTGCTCCTGGAGGAGCCGACCGCACGCCGCTGGCTTCGGGGAGAGATCCTGCCCCGCCTTGACCCTGCCACCGCAGCCGCCGTGGCCGATTGGCTCCTGACGTACGAGGCGGACTTCGTTCCTGAGCGGCGCGACCGGACGACCGCCGCGGTCGTCCGTGCCTTGCCGGTGAGCGAGCTGGTCGAGCGCGCTCCCTTCCTCGCCGGAAGCAACGCCGCGGGAGTGCTCTGGGAGCGGCTGGCTACGGCCGGGCCGGATACCGTGCGGGATGCGGCGCTGCGCGTCTTCCGGGAGGGCACGCCCGTGGCTCGCGAGACGACCCTCTACCTCCTGGTGCTCGATCCATACGGCCCTGGATCACTGCCGGACGACGGCCGCCGCGCGCTGGTGCTGGCTGCGTTGGCGGATCCGGACGAGGAGATCCGTGGTCTGGCCGCCGAGGTTGCGGCTGATGAAGCGCCGGACATGCTCCTGGCCGACACGGCGCGCTGGGTGCGGGACTCTGCGGTGCGGGTACGGGCCGCCGCCTGGGCGTGTGCC
Source organism: Sphaerobacter thermophilus DSM 20745 (assembly GCF_000024985.1). Lineage (NCBI taxonomy): Bacteria > Pseudomonadati > Thermomicrobiota > Thermomicrobia > Sphaerobacterales > Sphaerobacteraceae > Sphaerobacter > Sphaerobacter thermophilus. Next base: position 1,967,284 of record NC_013523.1, on the reverse strand, counting down.
TTCACTGAGGATCCGGAGCGTGCGGCCGAGGACGCGCTGGCGCTCCTGGTGAGTGAGGCGGAACCGCTCCCGGCGCGCCGCAGTGCGTTGCTGGCGCTGGGCGAGTGGTTGACCACGGCGCAGATCGAGCCGGTGCTGACCACGTTCGTGCGGCACCCGGTGCAGGAATTGGCCGAAGACGCGGCCGGGCTGCTGTGGACGCGGCACCGCACGCCTGTGGCGGCGCAGGCCGCGTCGGAGAGCCCGCATGCCACGGTGCGCGACATCGCCGCGCGGCTGTTGGATCCGCGGCTCGGCTCCCCGCTCGCGGGCGGCTTCCGCTCGGGCGCCGAGGAGCAGGGGTACGACTTCTACGACCCGTTCCGGGAGAGGTGAACGCGTGATGCGTCATGCGTCATACGTCACCCGTCAGCCGGCACTCCGCGGATATGGCAAGACGGGTGCGGGAGGATCTGATCATCCTCCCGCACCCGTTGTGTGACGCCTGACGTATGACGGGTGACGGATCCTACCCGAGCGCCTCGCGCACGAGTTCGGCCACCTGCTGGGCGCTCTCGGCGACCGGCACGCCCGCCGCGTTGAGGGCAGCGATCTTCTCGGCCGCAGTGCCCTGGCCGCCGGAGATGATGGCTCCGGCGTGCCCCATGCGCTTGCCTGGCGGTGCGGTGCGCCCGGCGATGAAGCCGACGACCGGCTTGGTGACGTGTGCCTTGATGTACTCGGCTGCCTTCTCTTCGTCGGTGCCGCCGATCTCCCCGATCATCACGATGGCGCGGGTGGCCGGGTCAGCCTCGAACATCCCCAGCACATCGACGAACGAGGTACCGATGATCGGGTCGCCGCCGATGCCGACTGCGGTGCTCTGCCCGAGGCCGGCCTGGGTCAGTGCGTGCACGACCTCATAGGTCAGCGTGCCACTGCGAGAGACGACCCCGACCGGGCCGGGCGTGTGGATGTAGCCCGGCATGATGCCGACCTTGGCCTGACCCGGGGTGATCAACCCGGGGCAGTTCGGCCCGATCAGCCGGCTGCCCGACTGCTTGACGTGGTGGTAGACCTTGACCATGTCGAGCGTCGGGATGTTCTCAGTGATGCAGACGACAAGCGCGATCCCGGCATCCACGGCCTCGTAGATGGCGTCCGGCGCGAAGCGGGCGGGGACGTAGATGATCGAGGTGTTGGCGCCGGTCTCGCGCACGGCCTCCTCAACCGTGTTGAACACCGGGACGCCGTGCACCGTCTTGCCCGCGCCGCCGGGGGTGACCCCGGCGACCACGTTGGTGCCGTATTCGATCATCTGCGCGGTGTGGAAGGACCCTTCCCGGCCGGTGATGCCCTGAACCAGCAGGCGTGTCTGGCGATCGACGAGAATGCTCACGCGTTTCCTCCCACCCGGCGTTAGGCCGCGCCGCTTGCCGCCGCGACGACCCGCTCGGCCGCTTCCGGCATCGTATCGACCACCGTGATCCCCGCATCCGCCAGGATGCGGCGCCCCTCGTCCTGGTTGGTGCCGACCAGTCGGATGACGAAGGGGACCGTCGGCTTGACCGCGTCCATGGCGGCGAGCAGCCCGCGCGCGACCTCGTCACAGCGCGTGATGCCGCCGAAGATGTTGATCAGCACAGCCCGCACGTTGGAGTCGGCCAGAACCAGCCGCAGTGCTTTCTCCACCTGCTCGGCGCTCGCGCCGCCGCCGACGTCGAGGAAGTTGGCCGGCTCGCCGCCATAGTGCTTGATGGCGTCCATGGTCGCCATCGAGAGCCCGGCACCGTTGACGACGCAGCCGATGTTGCCGTCGAGCTTGACGAAGCTAATCCCGGCTGCACGCGCCTCCAGCTCAGTCGCGTTCTCCTCCTGCAGGTCGCGCAGTTGCTCCAGGTCCGGATGGCGGACCAGCGCGCTATCGTCGATAGTGATCTTGGAGTCGAGCGCCAGCCAGGTCCGGTCCGCGGTGAGCACCAGCGGGTTGATCTCCGCCAGCGAGGCGTCGGACTGAACGAATGCCTCGAAGAGCTGGCGGGCGATCCGGGCGAAGCCGCCGACGAGGTCCGGCTCGATCCCCAGCTTGAACGCCAGGCGGCGGGCCTGGTAGTCGTGGAAACCGAGGAAGGGATTCGCCGCTTCGCGGTGGATCTTCTCGGGCGTCTCGCGGGCCACCTCTTCAATGTCGACCCCACCCGCGCTGCTTGCCATGATCGTGATACCGCGGGCGGCGCGGTCGATCACGACCCCGAGATAGTACTCCCGTGCGATGTCCACGCCCGGCGCGACCAGCACCTTGTGCACGGTGTGGCCGCGGATATCCATGCCCAGGATGCGGCTGCCAACTTCCCGGGCTTCCTCCGGCGAATGCGCCAGCTTGACTCCACCCGCTTTACCGCGCCCGCCGGTATGCACCTGCGCCTTGACTACCACCGTACCGCCGAGTTGCCCAGCCGCTGCTGCGACCTCGTCCGGCGTGGTCGCGACGATCCCCTGGTTGATTGGGATGCCGTACCCCTTGAGGATCTCGGCAGCCTGGTACTCGTGAATGTTCATCCATCACCCCCGACGTCGTAGGGCGGCTGGCCCGCCCCACCGCGGTCCAATCGCGTCCCCGATAATAGCACAGGCCCGCCGCTCCTCCGTGCGGCGCAATCAATCAGAGAGCATGAAACCGCGCATCGCCCACGGAGGAATCCTACCGAGGGGATATGCTACGCTAACGTCTGTCCCAGGCCACTCCGGGTACCCGGACAACGAGACCTGAGGCAGGGCACGGATCGGCCCGAGCGACCCTGCTCCCTGCCTCGCTTCCAATCACGGGTAGGCACGGCGCGGCGCGGACGCCGCGCTAGATCATCGCCGGTGGACGCTCCGCGGGCGGGACGGTGAGGTACCGCTTGAAGGCGCGCTCGATCCGCGGGAACGCATCCTCCCAGGTCTTACGCCAGGTGAACATGTGCGTCTCGCCCGGATAGTAGACGACGGCGAAATCCTTCCCGTGCTCCACGCAGTCCCGGATGATGGCATCCATCTGGGCGAAGTCGACCCGCTCGTCCTCGGTCCCCATCAGGTTCAGGAGCGGCTTGCTCAGACCGTGAACGAAGTTGAGCGGCGAGGCGTTGTACCACACGTCCGCGTTGTGCTCTCCCTTCGGCCCGTCGAGGCGGGCGATGCCGTGCCAGGGGCTCCCCGGGTACTGCTGCTCGCGCCAGCGCTCATACTGCTCCCAGTCCCACACACCGGCGATGTTGATGCCGAGGGCAAAGGCGTCCGGATACTTGGTCAGGGCGCCCAGCGTCAGATAGCCGCCGTAGCTGAGGCCATAGACAGCGATAGCTTCCGGGTCGATGTAGGGTAGCGACCGCAGGTAGGTCGCCCCGGCCACGACGTCAGCCAGCTCCGCCTGGCACATCGAGCGGTAGGTGGCTTCCTCGTAGGCGCGTCCATACCCGATGCTGCCGCGGTAGTCGACCGAGAGCACAACGAAACCCCGATGGAGCAGATACTGGTGGAAGGAGTAGAACACAGCATAGGAGCGCATCGGGTGCCAGCCGTAGCGCATCTGCCGAGCCATGCCGCCGTGGACCCAGACGACCGCCGGGTAGCGGTGGTTCGGATCGAACCCCTTGGGCAGGAACAGGTCGGCATGTACCGCCAGCCCATCCTCGCTCGGGTAGGTGATATGCGTCGGCAGGGTGATCTTCTCGGGCGTCAGGCTCTCGGGCATCGAGCGCGAGACCTGTCGTCGCTCGCCGCTCTCGGGATTGACCAGCCAGATGTCGGCGCTCTCGTATGGTCCACAGTGGACGTAGGCGATCCAGCGGCCGTCGGGCGACCACGAGGCGCACGAGTCAGTGCCTGGACCAGGGGTGAGCAGCGTTGACTCGCCGCGCTCGAGGTCGACGATCCAGAGGCGGCGCTGGTTCAGATCTGTATCCCGGTTGCTGCAGTAGACGACCCGAGTGCCGTCGGGCGAGAAGCTGTAGACATCGGCAGCGTGCCCGGTGTCGTCGCACTCGCCGTCGGTCAACTGGACCGAGTCGATACGTGCGGTTCTGCGGCGGAACGCGGGAGCGGGTGTGGCGGTGGCACGGGGATTGATGGTCGCGACGGGGAATCGCGCCCCGGACCGGCGTGTGGTAGTCGGTCCCATCCTGTTGCGGTAGTCTAACCACGATCGATGGGCCGACAGGCCAACGCGCCTGTCGGGATGGGTTCGGGCGCGAAGGAGGAGACATGGCTGACGACCGTGGTGACGGCGCCTTCATCGCTGGGGTTGTGCTTGGTGCGATCGCCAGCGCGAGTGCGACGCTCTGGCTGACGCCCCGGTCCGGCGAAGAGGTGCGCGCGGAGATCGCGCGGCGGGCCCGGGAGCTGGAGCAGCGTGCACGTGAGGCAGCGGCGCAGGTGCCGGTCTTGTCCGACCTGCTGGCGACTACCGGCGAGGAGCCGGCCGAGTATCCGTACGAGATGACACCGCCGCCCGCGCCGACGCCGGCGCCGGAACCCGCGCCGGGACCGGAATCGGCGGCTGAAGTCACCACCGCGATGCCCACTGCGTCGCCCGCGACGGCGGATGAGACGCCCGCGGCGACCGAGGAGCGGTCCGGCGAGGGGGACCTGCCTGCCGGCCGAACCTGATGGTAGGGAGAGCCGAGCATGTTGACCCGGATGCGCACTGCCCTCAAGTTCATGACGTACGGCCTCGTCATCGGCCTTCTGTTCGCGCCACGCCGCGGGGCCGAGACGCGGCGGGAACTCGTGCGCTGGGTGACCTCCACCGCTCGCGACCTCACCGGCGGCATCCGCGGGACGATGGGGGCGCAGCGATAGGGCGGCCCCGCGCTGGCTAGGGTATGCTGCGAAGTCGATTGACGGCTCGGTGGTGGGAAGCCACCAGCGCGAGCCTGCTGCTCCTGACGGCGCTGACGCGCCTGCCATTCCGCTCAGAGGTGCCCATCAACTGGGATGCGGTGCAGTACCTGCTAGCACTGGAGCGCTTCGACATCGCGCTTCACCGGCCGCATCCACCGGGTAACCCGCTCTACGTCCTGCTCGGGCGCGGGGCGAACGCGTTGATCCCCGACCCGAACCAGGCTCTGATTGCCCTGAGCATCATCGCCAGCCTCGTGGTGGTCTGGGGCACGGCTGCGATCGGCGAGCGCCTCGCCAGCCGCCGGGTTGGTGCCTGGGCGGCGCTGCTGGTGGCGGTCAATCCGTTGCTCTGGTTCTACGGGGAGACGGCTCTCTCCTACGCCCCGGAGGCCGCGGCGGGCGTCCTGGTGGCGCTGGCGGCGTGGCGTGCCTACACCCGGCCCGATCGCTGGAGCGCGCTCTGGCTGGGGCTAACCACAGCCTTTACGGGTGGGCTGCGCCCGACCGCACTGCCGCTCCTTGGGCTGGTCTGGCTGTTCGGCGTCTGGACGATGCGCTGGAGGGTACGAGCGCTCGCGGCCGGGGTCACCGCAGCAGGCTGCCTGGCCTGGGCGGTGCCGCTGGTTGTCGTGTCGGGCGGCCCAGTGGAGTATTGGACGCAACTGCGCCTCCTGACCCGGATCGCGGTCGAGCCGACCTCGCTGGCGTCGGGGCCGAGCATGCGCTGGCTTGGCAATCTGTGGTCGGTGGTCAGTGCCAGCGCGGTCATGTTGAACCTCTTCGCGGTCGTGGTGGCGGTAGCCGTGGTTCGCGCGCGGCCGTCGTTGCGGCCGTTGTCGCCGCGGGCCTGCCTCCTCTGGGCGTGGCTGATCCCGCCGGTGCTGATGTTCACGCTGGTGCACTTCGGCCAGTGGGGCTACCTGCTGCTGATCCTGCCCCCAGTGACGATCCTCGGCCTGCTGGCCCTCGAACGCGCCGGGATGTTGGACGGCCGGGTGGCGGCGGCTCGCCTGGTTGCGCTCGCGCTGGCGGGTGCGCTTGCCTTCCTGCTGACGCCGCCGCTGGCGATGCCGGGACACGAGATGCAGCCCAGCCGGGGTGCACTGGCGGCCCACAATGCGGCCTGGCGCGAGGTGACGCGCATCGTCTCTGAGCTTCCTCCGGACCGCACTGTGGTCTTGACCAGTTCGGACGGCCGCCAATCGTTCCGCATCGCGGGCTATCTGCTCCCCCAGTACTCCGTCGTGGGCGTTGGGCGCGACTGGCACGGCAACTGGGGTAGCCTCTACGATGCCATCGACGGGCAGTCCGACTACCGGCTCGACCCGACACTCTACGCCCACGCTCTCGTCCGCGTCACCGATCTGGAGTATATTGTGGTCCTGGACAACTCGCTCGCGGAGCGGGTGCCGGACGCGATCACCTGGTCCCGCTGGGACCTCCCCGACGGTCGACCGCTCCTGGTCCACCGGTCACCGCCGGGTACGACCTACCTCAGCTTCGCGGATCGGAAGATCCGAGTGCTGCATGAGAACGCGTTCCGCAGCCCGAGTTTCCGCGATCGTCCTCCGGCCCAGCCGTAGGCCGCACCGGCGGGGCTGGGCCGGAGAGAGGGACCGCGCATGATCCCGATCGGTGATGACAACCGGGGACGCCGTACGACCCCGTTCGTGAACTACACGTTGATCGTCCTCAACGTGCTGGTCTTCCTCTACGAGGTTTCACTGCCGATGGACCAGCTCGAGGTGTTCGTCTACCGGTTCGGGATCGTGCCCGCCGAGATCACGCAAGGGGTGGATATACCGCCGCTCGCCCCGTTCCCGATTTACCTGACCATCCTCACGTCGATGTTTCTCCACGGCGGGTGGGCGCACCTGCTGGGCAACATGCTGTTCCTATGGATCTTCGGCGACAACGTCGAAGACTCGATGGGGCACCTGCGCTACCTGATCTTCTATCTCCTGGGCGGCATCGGCGCAGCGCTGGCCCAAATCTTCCTCGCCGGCCCGGACAGCACCACGCCGATGATCGGCGCGAGCGGCGCAATCGCCGCCGTGCTCGGGGCCTACTTCGTGATGTACCCCGGCGGGCTGGTGCGCGTGCTCGTGGTTCTCGGCTTCTTCATCACCGTCGTGATGGTCCCCGCGGTCATCATGATCGGGCTCTGGTTCCTGCTGCAACTGTTGAGCGGGCTGGCCACGCTGGGTATCGAGACGCAGCAGACCGGCGGGGTGGCGTTCTGGGCGCACGTCGGCGGCTTCGTGACCGGCCTGGTCCTCGTCTGGGTGTTCCGCGACCCGAAGGCAGTTGAACGCCAGCGCGCAGCCCGGCGCGGCTACCGCGCCTTCCAGCGCTGGTAGGGGTCTGTTCCGCGCCGAGTGGCCGCCGATCACGCGTGCGGTGGTCAGGTGTCGCCGGCGGCCTTGCGAAGGAACTCCAGGATCACGGTGTCGATCTGGCCGTCATCGCGCAGGCGCGATTCGAGGTTCTCGCGGCTGGCGAAGCGCTCCAATGCCGCGGTGATGGCGGCGGGGTCGTCGGTGCCGTCGGGGAGGTCGCCCGTCGCGACGAGCTGACGGCGGATGGTCGCTATCAGCGCCTCGTCCGGCACGACCAGATCGGCCTCGTCGGTCTGGAAGTAGACCCGGTGGAGCATGACCAGCCGGCGTAGCTCCTCGATCGGGCGGGGGTGGTCGTCGACGCGCAGGTCGATGTAGCGGTCGTTGCCACCGAGGAATCCGCCCTTCTCGCGCACGACGAGGATCGCGGCCGATTGCTGGCCGCGGCTGTCCCCGCCGGCTGCCTGCCCCGCTTCGAGTGCAGCGAGCAGCCGGTTGGCGAAGCTGCCGGTCGTGGACCGGTAGGCGTTGGCCATAGCCCGGACCACCTGGGGCCCGGCCAGAATGTTCCCCTGGCAACAGAAGCCGTCCCCGACGATGCTGCCGGCCCAGGCGGGTGCCTCCGGGCCGGTATAGCTCGCTGCCCGGCCACGCGCATCTACCATCCCGACCTGGCGGCGCTCATGCCCTTCGCCAGTGCCGATGATCGCGGCCAGGGCTTCCCCGGCCGAGGCGCCGCCGGCCATCAGGTCGAGCCCTCGTGGACCGTGGCTGGTGTCGCACCAGGCCTGGGTGGCGACGGCGCCGACCCCGGCTCGGGCCCACGGCACAACCGCGCCAACCGCCAGGAACTTCGACTGCACGGCGATGCCGAGGTCGCCCGTGGCCCGGTCGTAAGCCACGATCGAGAAGGTGCTCACCGGTGGCCACTGTCGTCCGCTGGTCATGGGCGTCGTCCCCTCCCCGGTTGGCCGCAAGCGATTGATTGCCCGCGTGCCCACTATGCCGGACCTTGCCGTACCCCGCAAGCACGAAGCGGCGGCAGGGAGCACCTGCCGCCGCTTCGTGCCGGATGTGCGCGGTGCTGCGTGCTACTCGTAGCGCAGCGCGTCGGCGATCGGAACGCTGGCCGCCTTGCGGGCCGGGATGTAGGCCATCACGAGCGCGGCCACCAGCGCGATGCCGACGAAGAGCGCGATCGTACCCCAGGGGACGAGGAAACTCGCCGCGGCCCCGCTGGAGCCGGTGAACTCGTCGCTCGTCATCAGGTTCCGGGAGAGGATCAGTCCCAGGATGGTCCCCGAGCCGACGCCCAGGACGGTAATCATCGTCGACTCGATCAGGAAGCTCGCACCCACCATGGCGCGGCTGTACCCGATCGCGCGGAGCATACCGATCTGCTGGCGTCGCTCAACGACCGAGCGGAAGGCGATCACGCCGAGGGCCGCGATGCCGACGACGAGGCCGAGCGCCATGAAGCCCTCGACGAGCATCAGGAAGCCGCGAGCCACGCCCGTTCCCTGCTCGATCAGCTTCTCAAGCGATTCCGCCTGAACACCGTAGGCGATCAACTTCGCCTTGATCTCCTTGGCGAAGGCGACGTTGTCCGTGCCGGCCTGCGTCTGAACGTAGTACATGGTCTGGGTCGGCTGCGCGAACACCTGGTCGAACGCCTCGTCGTTGACGTAAAGCCCGTAGAGCACCGACACCGTCGGGTTGATCACGCCGATGATCGTCACCGTGCGTGTCTGACCGCTTACGGGATCACCGATCTCGACCTGGATCGGCTCCATGGTCGTGTCGCCCGGCTGGACGCCCTGGAGGAAGAAGTTCGCGGCTGAGCCGATCTGCACGGTCGGCCCGGGGAGCGCAACGCTGTCGATCACGGCGAGATCGGGATTCTGGCGCAGCGCCTCCCAGACGGCGGCGTCGCTGTCGTACCCGGTGGCGCGGATCGAGAGCGGTGCGTGGCTGTGCTCGATGAAGGAGGCATCGGCGCCGTTGATGGTGTATCGCTTCCACTCCTCGGTGCCGGCGAGGCGAATCTGGGAGTCGTACGATGCCACCTGGCGCACGCGGCCGGTCGCGGTGACCCGGCTCGTGTCCACTCCGCTCTCGGCCAGCGCCTGGTCGAAGGGCGGCATCGGGTCGTTCATGACCCGTGTTGCCGTGATGTCCCAGCCGGCCGCGGCCTCCTCACCGGAGAAGATCCTGGTGAAGTTGTGATCGATGGTGGCCATCATGACCAGCGAGAAGACGATGAGGCTGAACATGGCGATGGTCATGCCGGTGCGGCCCTTGCTCGCCAACGGGTAGGCCACAGCGGTCTTGACCGCGGGCAGCCAGCGGCTGAAGGTCCGCCCAAAGAGGCCGACCAGGGTAGTCCCGATCTCGGCGTTCCAGATGATGGCCATGGTGGCCGCGGCCACCATCATGATGCCGGAGACGAAGAACATCTCCATGCCGCCGGTGAGGACCGGGAAGATTTTCTGGTGGATCGAATCGGGCAGCAGCCAGTAGGCCAGGACGAAGAGCGAGGCGACGGTGTACAGCGGGCGCGCAGGCAGCCCGAAGCGGCGCAGCGCCGCCGCCAGGCTGAGCGGCAAGACGGAGATGCCGATGGAGTAGGGGAAGAGCTTTTCGCTGTCGGCACCGACCCACATGAGCAGCGCGCCGAGTACCACACCGAGGATGCCGAAGATGAGCCAGCGGTTGCCGGCCCGCTGGCGCTGCGGCTCGGGAATGTCGCGGATGGCGCGCACGATGTTGAGCCGGCTAATGCGCCAGGAGGAGATGGCGATGGTGACGAAGGTGACGACGACGCCGAGGCTGTAGGCCACGACCAGGCTACGCCAGTGCGCGGTGGGGACGATGGTGAAGAAATCGCCGACGAGCCGCCCCATGACGCCCGCGATGACGAAGGCCACACCGACGCCGAGGGCTGAGCCGATCAGGGCTGAGACGAGGTCGTAGGCGATGCCCTCGGCGAGGAACATCTCAGTCAACTGGCGCCGCTTCATGCCGACGGCGCGGGCCATGCCCATCTCGGGCTTCCGCTCCGCGGCCAGCAGGACGAAGATCAGGAAGATCAGCAGGATGCCCGCCGCGATCGAGAAGAGCCCGAGCACGAGGAAAATGCTGGTGAAGACGTTTGCGCCCTCCTCGGCCGTATTCAGCGCGCGCTGCTTGACCCGCACCGCCCCGTATGGAGCATCGCCGAGAGCCGCCTCGATCGCCGCGACCGCCGCGTCGGTCGCCTCGGCGCCAGCCTCGACGCCACCGGCGTTCGACACCGCGATGAAGCTGATCTGGTCCGGCAGCTCGAGCAGCGCCTGGGCGCGGTCGAGGGTCATCACGAAGCCGCCGGCCTGCCCCAGGTCTTGCATGCCGGTCAGGATCGAGTCGGGGGCGATGGCAGCCACGGTGATGTCGTGGGGCTGGTTCTTGATGTAGACCGTCAGGGTGTCGCCGATCCCCGCGTCAATGCGCTCGGCGGCCGTCTTCCCAAGGACGACCGCGCCTTCGGGGAGGGCGGTCAGATCGATGTCGTTCCCCTCGAGGTCGCGCAGCCCGCCGAAGGGGTCGAGCACCGCGGGGTCGATCCCCACCGCGGTCACCATCGGCTCGCTGAGCTGGGTCTTCGGGTTGAGGATCGGGACGGGCTGCGCCAGGACGGGCATAAGCCCGTCGATCACGGGGTCGTCGGCCAGGGCGGCCTGCAGGTCCGCGGCGACCTGCTGCGGAAAGGTGACGCTCTGCTGGGCGTTGGGCTCCGCATCGTCCCCGTTCACGGGGACGACCAGTTCGTCGGTGTGCTGGAGGACGTCCAGGACCGTGGCCTTGACACTGTAGTTCAACGTATCGCCGGTCGTCAGCGCGGCCGCGATGATGAGCGTGCTCAACATCAGGCCGATGACGATCAGGGACGTCTGTGCCGGTCGGCGCCGGGCGTTCCGGATGCCCATGCGGAAGATGATGCGCTGGCGCAGGTAGATCCAGCCACCGACGCCGAGGCACAGCCCAAACGCGATGAGCAGTGCCAGCATGATCGACTGCATGGAGATGCCGAAGATGTTATCCATGGACAGGTCTTCCCTTTCGGATCGGCCGCACTACTCGACGAGGTCGTCGCTGACGATTCGGCCGTCCTGCATCCGGATGATCCGGTCGCACATGGCACCGATGCGCGGGTCATGGGTGACGACCACGAAGGTCTGCTGGTTCGTCTGATTCAGGTGGCGCATCAGGGCCATGACCTCGTCCGCGGTCTGGCTGTCCAGGTCGCCGGTTGGCTCGTCGGCCCAGACGATCGCCGGCTGGTTCGCCAGGGCGCGTGCGATTGTCACGCGCTGCCGCTGGCCGCCGGATAGCTCGGCCGGTCTGTGGTTGGCCCACTGGGCCAGCCCCACCTGCTCCAGCACCTCAAGGGCGCGTTTTCGCGCGTCCTTCGGACGCACGCCGCTGACGAGCAGCGGTAGCTCCACGTTTTCCACGGCGCTGAGCACGGGCAGGAGATTGTAGAACTGGAAGACAAAACCCATCTGCCGGGCCCGGAACTCGGTTCGCGCGTTATCGGACAGCTTGGAGAGGTCCGTGCCTGCGATCAGAATCGTGCCGCTGTCGATGGTGTCGAGTCCTGACAGGCAGTTGAGGAGCGTGGTCTTGCCGCATCCCGACGGCCCCATGATGGCCACCATCTCGCCGCGGCGCACCGTGAGATCGACACCCCGCAGTGCCGGAACCCGGAGCTTGCCGGTGTCGTAGGTCTTCTCGACGCCCTTTGCGGTGATGATGAGATCGGTGTCCCGCTCCGTGGTGACAGTTAGGCGTTCTTCCCGAATAGCCGGAACCATGCGTTGACGCTCCTCACTCCCTCAAACCTCACCTCGGTGGATCGCCTGAGCCCCGGGCGCTATGGATGGGCTTGTACGTGCCCGGCACAGTTGCTCATGGTGGATCATAGATGGAGACGACCCGCTGCTTCTTCCTCCGTCGGGTCGGGCTGACAGCGCCGAAACGGGCAGCACCTGCCTGTCCCGACGGACAGGTGCTGCACCCCGTCATGCTGCCTGTCCCCAGGTCACGACGCCGCGACCACAATATCGAAGTTTACGTAACGGATCGTGGTGGCGACAACGTGCCCAATGCGGAAGGGGATGGTGAGCGGCGACGCGTCGCGAGCGGGGTGCGTCATCGTGTATGCTCGCCAGCAGCGTGCCCGTTCGAACCCGACCCGTACGGACAGATTGTGCGCAAGCCCCGCTGCATAGGCCCCGGGGATCGGCGAACCGATGATCGGCTCAGGTCTATTGGTGAACCTGGTTCTGGCGCTGGCGATCGCGACCGTCGGCGCGGCGCTGGCTGCCCGGCTCGGTCAGTCGGTCATCCTCGGCTACATCGTGTCCGGGGTCATCATCTCGCCGTCCACCCCCGGCCCGGTCGGGGCAACGGCACCGGTCGAGGCGCTGGCGGACATCGGTGTCATCTTGCTGATGTTCACCGTGGGGATGCGCCTGTCCCTCCGCGAACTGCAGGCAGTGGGACCGGTGGCGCTGCTCGGCGGAAGCGCGCAGGTGCTGATCCTGATCGGCCTGGGTTACCTGATCGCCCGTGGTGTCGGCTGGGGCTGGCAGGAGGCGCTCTTCTTCGGGGCAGTCGTCTCCAATTCCTCCAGCACCGTGCTAAGCAAGGTGCTGGGAGATCGCGGGCAGATGGGTGCGCTCCACTCTCGCATCGCCCTCGCCTGGTCGACGGTCCAGGACCTCAGTACGGTGGCGCTGGTCGTGGTCCTGTCCGCCGTCGTGACCGGTGGCTCCGGGATGACCCTGGCGGGCACGCTCGGCGTGGCGGCGGCCAAGGCTGGGATCTTCCTCTTTCTCCTCCTCGGCGTCGGTAGCCGGGTGCTGCCGCTCCTGTTCGAGCGTGTCGCCGCCCTGCGCAACCGGGAGATCTTCGTGATGGCGGTTGCGGCCTTCGCGCTCGGTGTCGCCTACGCCTCGCTCTTCTTCGGCCTGTCCCTGGCGCTGGGCGCCTTCGTGGCCGGCGTGGTCGTGAGCGAGTCGGACCTGTCGCACGAGATCCTTGGTTCGGTTCAGCCGCTGCGCGACGTCTTCGTCGGCCTCTTCTTCGTCTCCGTCGGCATGCTCGTCGACATCGGATTCCTCGTGCAGAACTGGCCCTATACGCTCCTCGTCGTAGCGGTGATCGTGCTCTTGAAGGGCGCCATCTCGACCGGGATCGCCCGGCTGTTTCGCTACTCGTTTGCGACGGCCCTGCTGACCGGCGTCGCGCTGGCGCAGTCGGCGGAGTTCTCCTTCCTCATGGCACGGGTCGGCGTGGAGGTCGGGGCGCTCTCGCCGGCTGTCTTCAGCTACCTGCTGGGCGGGTCGGTGGCCAGCATCGCGTTGGCGCCCTGGCTCAACGCGCTGGCTAATGACCTGGCCCGCGCCTACGAGCGCCGCCAGGCTGGGCGCCTGGTTGCCGAAGCGGTGCCGGAAGGCAAGAAAGCTCCCTTCCAGGGCCACGCGGTCATCTGTGGCTACGGGCGCGTCGGCCGCCTCATCGGCGCGGCTCTGCGGCGCCGCGACTTCAGCTTCATCGTCATCGAGCAGGACCGCGACATCGTGCACGCCCTGCGTAATCAGGGCATCTACGCCCTCCTCGGCAGTGCCGACAACCCGGTGCTGCTGGAGCAGACGCACCTCGAGCACGCCCGCATTCTTGTCGTGGCGATCCCCGACGCGCTGGCAGCGCGCCTGGTTGTGGAGTACGCCCGGCGGGTCAACCCAAATCTGGACATCATCGTGCGGGTCCACTCCGAGGAGGAGCGCCGCTTCATGCTCTCGCGCGGCGTCTCGCTGGCGGTCCTGCCGCTCCACGAGGCGGCGTTCGAAATGACCCGCCACACGCTGCGGCGCTTCGGCCTGAGTGCCATCGAGACACTCGCCATCGTGCAGCGCATGCGCGGCGACCCGACCGCCTACGATCCGACCGGTCCCAACGTCATGCCACACTGAGCCGGCTGGTCAGAGCTGCCCGTAGACCGGGATCACCGCGCCATTAATCGCGGCCGCCGCGTCGGAGCACAGGTAGAGCATCAGGGCCGCAACCTGCTCTGGCCGGACCCAGCGGGACGGGTCACCCTTCATCGACCGGCGGTTCTCCTCCGTATCGAGCGTGCTGGGGACGACACAGTTGACGGTCACGCCGGTGGTGCGGACCTCGCGCGCGATCGCTTGTGTCATGGAGACGACGGCCGCCTTGGCCGCGGCATAGGCGGTGCTCCCGCTGGGCGGCTCGAGCGCCGTGCGCGCGCCCACCGTAATCACTCTGCCGCTCCCCTGGGCCACGAGGTGCGGCAGGACCGCGCGGGTGCAGACGAGCGTGGGGCGGACGTTCAACCGAAACAGCCGATCCCACTGGTCGAGGTCTGTTTCCAGGAACTTGCCTCCTTCGTACCCGCCCACCAGGTTGAGCAAGAAGTCGATCCGCCCGTGCTCCGCCAGGACCGCATCGACCAGCCGCGCCACCGCCGCTTCGTCTGTCACGTCCACCTGCTGGCCGTGCAGGCGTGTACCCTCGTCGCCCACGTGCTCTCGGAGCTTGTTGATGGACGCGTCGGTACGGTACGGCACGACGACCGTCGCCCCCGCGCCGAGGAAAGCCGGTACCACGGCCCGCCCCAGATTCCCTGTCCCACCGGTGATAATCGCGACCCTGTTGCTCAGCGACATAGATTGCCTCCGTGTCGTTCGCGCGCGGTGGTGCGTCTCCCATTGGTTCGTACGCAGCTACTGTACCCCGTGCCGGGGCGCTGGTATAGTGGAAGATCCCGGGCAGGGGCTGCCCGGTGCGGCTTCCTGGCTGGGACGGGTGGTGGTGAGACAGGTATCCCGTGGGCGTGCGCTGGGGCCGGGGCCGACGCACACCGTCTTCGATCCCTTCAGCATCAATCCGATTCGCCGGTCGCTCGGGGCGATCGTGGTCAGTGCCGCGATGCTCTACGCGCCGATGCGCTTGCTGGGTGCGGAGGCGGGCGGTCTTGTCCTTGTCGGCGTCGGCTGGCTGGCGGCGACGGTGCTGATTGTGTCGGTGCCGGTGCTGATCATCGCAACGGTGGAGGAGCTCTGGCGTCAGGTGCGGTGCCGCCTGCAGCCACCGATTGAGGAGCTGGACCTGAGCCCCCGGGTGCTGCGCCTCCTGCACCGCTACGGGCTGCACACAATCGCGGCGGTCGAGCGGGTCGACGAGGCCACGCTGATGCTCCTGCCCAACTTCGATGCGCGGGCTCGCCACGAAGTGCTGCGCGCGATCAGCCTCCGTCGCTACGCCGCCGAGCAGCGCGCCTGGGAGGCGGAGCGGGAGCGCGACGCGCGGCGGCGGCGCGTTGCCTGGAAGACCGCGCAGCTCCCGATGCGGCTGACGCGGCGCTTCTCCGATCGATCCGGCCGGCGGTAGTTCCCCTCACTCGTCCGGATACCCCTGTGGGTACGCCTGCATCCACGCCCAGGCGTCGGCGATGATCGTCTCCAGGTCCGGCTTACGCGGCTGCCAGCCTAGCTCCTCCCGGATCCGCTCGCTCGACGCGACCAGAACCGGCGGGTCACCTGCGCGCCGGGGCGCTTCGACCGTCGGGATCGGGTGCCCGGTCACGCGGCGCGCGGTTTCGATCACCTCGCGCACCGAGAACCCGGCCCCGTTGCCGAGGTTGTAGATGCGGTGCGTTCCCGGTTCGGCCGCCGCCAGCGCGAGCTGATGGGCCACGCCCAGGTCCTCCACGTGCAGGTAGTCGCGAATGCAGGTGCCGTCGGGTGTGGGGTAGTCGTTGCCGAAGACGGCAAGGTGCGGACGCCGGCCGAGTGCCACCTGGAGCGCGAGCGGGATGAGGTGCGTCTCGGGCCGGTGGTCTTCGCCGAATCGGTCCCAAGCTCCGGCCACGTTGAAGTAGCGCAAGCTGACCGCCCCCAGGCCGTAGGCTTCGGCGGCGAAGCCGAGAAAGGTGTCCACCGCGAGCTTACTGGCGCCGTAGGGGCTGATCGGGCGCACCGGGGCGGTTTCCGGAATGGGCACGCAGTCGGGAATGCCGTAGACGGCGGCGGTTGAGGAGAAGACCAGGCGGTTGACGCCGGTGGCGCGCATCGCCTCGACCACGTTGACCGTGCCCCCGATATTGGTGCGGAAGTAGCGCCCGGGCTCGGCGACCGACTCCCCGACGAGGGAGAGTGCGGCGAAGTGGAAGACGCCGTCGAAGCCGCGGCTGAGCGTGCGGGTCAGGGCGTCGAGGTCCAGCACGTCGCCGTGGACGAAGTCGGCCCCGTCGGGGATCGCCGCGCGGTGGCCGTTGACGAGGCTGTCGTAGACCGTCACCCGATGGCCGGCGGCGAGCAATTGACCCGCGACCACGCTGCCGATGAAGCCCGCTCCGCCGATGACGAGAAGATCCATCAATCGCCTTTCTCACACGCCGGTTAAGCCACCCTGGCACGGGCCGGGGGCGATGGGATGATGGCCCGCCGCGGCGGTACGGTCAACGGGAATTTAGTCGCCCCCATGGATGGTCGTGCTGGACACGTCTGCGGTGCTCGGCTCGGCCCGCATTCGGGCGGACCGCGCGACGAGCGCCAGCCCGACGCGGCGAGCCAGCGGGCGCGGTGCCCAGCGCCGAACGCCGACCGGCTGCGGGCGCGGCATGTCGATCGGCCCGACGAGGAGGTACGGGTAACGGGCAAGCAGGATGAGCAGCCCGAGGAAGGTGCGGAACAGCACGCCGACGGAGCGGTAGGCGAGGGCGATGAAGGTCGCGCGCGCCAGACCGATGCCGATGTAGTTGAGCATCCCGGCAAGGCTCGCGTCGCCGATGCCGTAGCCGCCCGGCACCGGGACCACCAGCCGCGTGGCGACGCTGACGGTGTGGGCGTAGATCGCCTCGCCACCGGTCATTCCCCGATCGGTCAGTGCGGCGGTGATGACCAGCAGGATGAGGGCCGAGAGGACGGTTGAGGCAACGCTGAAAAGTGCGCCGATGGCGAGCGTCCGCGAGCGCATCAGCGTGGCAGCGTGCTTCAGGAAGTCCTCCTCCAGCGGGAGGAAGCGCCGCGTCACGCGCCAGCGGCCGAAGAAGCCGATACCCGCGCAGCGCAGCCGTGGGCTGCGGAGGCCGGTGAAGACCACCAGCGAGAGGAGGACGCCGATGCCGGGTACCAGGAGTTGTGCCGGGCGCTGGCCCGTCAGGAAGATGGCTCCGGCGGCCAGCAGGGAGATGCCCCAGACATCGGCCAGAGCCTGGCCGACCAAGCCCGAGGCCGCCTGGTGCATCCGCACCTGGCCGTGCTCCTGCGCCAGGCGGGCGCCCAGCATCGAGCCGCCCGGGATGGCCGTCGCCGCCTGAGCGGCGAGATAGCTGCTCAGACCGTCCACCATGCGGATGTCGAGACGCGCGGCCCGGAGGAAGAAGGCCCAGCGCAGGCCCTTGACCAGCTCGTTCAAGACCAGGAGGGCAACCAGAGCGAGGAACATCTCGCCCGGCATGCTGAGGATGGCGCTGCTCATCGACTCAAGGTCGGTGATAACGAACAACGCCACGATTGCGGCGGCTATGAGGATGAGGATGACCGCACGCTTCATAACGACTAACCGCTCCAGCGGTGAGGGCCTGGTCTACCCGCCCCCGTGGATCCTATTCGCACGCGCCGTGCGACGGTTAAATGTGGCGGCTGTGTCCCTGGATGGCTGGTGACCCACCGATGCCGCACGATCGGGTAATCCCCCGAGCCCGATCGTCGGCGACCGCTTCGTGGCACTTTCCCCGTCCGCCCCGACGGCCGAGGCTGCCCCGTAGGGCCGCACCGCGTGCGGCGCCGGCGATCCAGAGTGAGGAATGGTCGTGGCCAACCCGGAATCGAGTGAAGTTCCATTCCCCAGCCTGTACGGCTAACTGTACCCCGTTTTCGCGCTGCGCGCCAGTCCCGAAGTGGGAGTTGACCACGGTTGGCGTAGCGAATGCCTGAGATGGTGAACGAAGTGACAGCCAGTCAGTGACAAAGTTGCGTACGTACGCGTGATGGGGCGATGTAGCCGGGTCGCGAGATTCGCGCCGCCCTGCCTGGACCCGGTGGCGTATGATTGTCGGGCACGCAACACGCATGCGCCGGCGATAGAGCCAGGAGACGCACAAATGCCACCACCGATCGAGGTCCAAGGGCTCACCCGCTACTACGGCAAGTATCGGGGGATTGTTGACGTTACTTTCACCGTCAATGAGGGCGAGGTGTTCGGCTTTCTCGGCCCCAACGGCGCGGGCAAGACGACCACGATCCGTCAGTTGATGGGGCTCATCAAGCCGACCAGCGGGACCGCACGCATCTTCGGCCTCGACTGCTGGGCCGATGCGGCCGCGGTCAAGTCCCGCGTCGGCTATCTCCCCGGCGAGATCCACCTGTACGAGAAGATGACCGGGGCCGAGTTCCTCGACTTCATGGGCGCCTTCCGGGGCGGAAAGTCACGACGCCGCCGCGATGAGCTGGCCGAGCGTCTCGACCTCGACCTGAGCCGGACGATCCGGCACCTGTCGAAGGGGAACCGCCAGAAGCTGGCGATCGTCCAGGCGCTGATGCACGAAGCGCCGCTCTTGATCCTGGACGAGCCGACCAGCGGGCTCGATCCGCTCAAGCAGATCGACTTCCTCGACCTGATCCGGGAAGAGCGTAACCGGGGCGTCACCGTGTTCCTCTCATCGCATCTCCTCGATGAGGTCGATCGCATCGCCGACCGGGTCGGGATCATCCGCGAGGGGCGACTGGTAGCGATCGAAGAGATGGAGCAGTTGAAGCGGAAGTGGGAGCGACACCTCTCTGTGATCCTCCGCGAGCCGGTCGCGCCCGAGCGGTTCACGGCGCTCGACGGCGTCGTGGTGGAATCGGTCGCGGATGAGGGGCGCCATCTGGAGCTGGGGGTGCGAGGGCCGGTGCAGCCGCTGCTCCGGCTGCTGGCCGAGCTGCCGGTGGAAGACTTCACGTTCGCCCCGGCGGATCTCGAGCGCGTCTTCCTGCGCTACTATGGCCCCGAGACCGCCGCGACGGTGAAGGAGCCGGTAGGAGTCGAGCGATGAGCGTGGTGATGCTGCGACGCGCGACGCGCGACCTGCAATTCACGGTGTTGTGGTACGGGCTGGGGTTGTTCCTCTATGGCGTGTTCATCCTCCTCCTGTACCCCACCGTCCGTGACAACACCGAGATGCTCGATCAGTATCTCCAGGCGTTTCCCCCTGCGGTGCAGGCGGCCTTCGGGATCAGCGACATGGGCACGTTTGCGGGCTTCGTCGGTGCTGAGTACCTCAACGTCGTGTGGCCGCTGATCGTGGGCGTCTTCGTCATCATGACCGGTGCGGGCCTGGTCGCGCAGGAGATCGACCGGGGCACGGTCGAGTTCTGGCTGTCAGTTCCGGAGACGCGCACGCGACTCCTGTTGGGGAAGCTGGGCGCGTTCCTGGCCGGGATCGTTGCGCTGGTCGCCATCACACTGCTGGGACTCGTGATCGGCGGGGCGCTGGTCGGCGAGGCGATTGGCCCCGCGCCGCTGCTGGCGACCGGGGTGGTCCTGCTCAGCTTTCCCGTGGCCGTCGGCGGCTACTCGGTGCTGCTCTCGTCCCTCTCGTCCGACCGCGGCCGTCCTGCCGGGTTGGCGGCGGGGATCACGCTGCTGTTCTACGTGCTCTGGGTGGTGAGCAGTTTGAGCGAGCGGTGGGACTGGCTGCGTTACCTGTCGATCTTCACCGCTTTCGAGCCGCAGGAAGCCCTCGCGAGCGGCACGATCCCGATTGGCGTGCTGGTCCTGTTTGCGATCGGTATCGTCTCCGCACTGGGAGCGCTGGTCATCTTCGAGCGTCGCGACGTGATCGCGTAGGGGTGCCCCGGTACCGCCGGCCCCGTTTCCTCGTGGGAGGCAGGGCCGGCGGCCGGGGGTTCTCGTACTACGGGACCCAGCCAGCCTGGCGCAGTAGTTCGGTGACGAGCAGGCCGTACGTGATCTCCTCGGGTGTGCCCACCTTGTCAGGCCACCACTCGAAGCGCGCCCGCTCGAAGATCTGCGCCACGTAGCGCCGGCCGTCCGGCGTCACGCCGGAGAACTCCTCGGTGATCGGATAGCCGAAGGCCTCGACGCCGCCGTGCGCAAGCCACTCCTGCTTGAAGCCGAAGCTCAGGGAGTGCTGCGTCTCCGGGAAGTACCAGTGATCGGCGTTGCTCTCGAAGGGCGCGATCGGCGCGCGTGCCTCCTGCGGCGCGTACGCCGCGTAGCCGATCAGGTCGGATTGCACCAGTGCTGAACCATCCGGCTGCAGCACCAGCTCGAGGATCTGGCGCTCGAAGTACTGCACCAGTCGAACGCGGCCGTTGGCCGTCACCTCACGGAACAGCTCGGTCAGCGGCAAGCCGATGTTGCGCCAGCCGCCGTTGGCGTACCAGTAGTCGGCGATCGGCTTGATGATGTTGTGCCCGGTCTGCGGAACGTAGACCGACCCCGGCTCGCCGCTCGGCTCGACCCGGTCGAGGGGCGGCCGCTCGCCGAACTTGATCGTCTGCAGGTGCTCGTATCCCGCAGGCAGCGGTGGCAGCTCCGGCTCCTCATCGGGCAGCATCCAAAGGAATGTGACCGTCACCCAGTCGGAATCGGTCATGCCGAGGTCGTGCCAGAAGGTGCCGTCGGCGATGTCGATCCCGGCGGGGCTGCGCACCTCGCGGCCTTTCCCGTCGCGGCCGCCGTTGTGCCCGTCGTAGTAGGCGGCAGCGGCCTGCGGCACCCCTTGCGGGATGTCGCTGTAGCGACGCTTCTCCGGCGGGTCCCAGTAGTTGTCGTCGACGTTCCAGGGGCCGACGTCCCAGACCGGCACGATGGCCGTGCGGCCCTTGTACTCGATCTTCACCTGGAACTCATGGCCACCCTTGGACGACAGGACGCACCGGCAGGGCAGTGCGACGAAGCGGTCGTTCTCCTGGATGACATGGCCGTTGGCCGTGGTGTGACCGACCAATCCCTCGCGGTGTGCGTAGACTCGGAAGGTGGCCGGTCCCATGCTCGTCGGTGTGGCGAGCATCTCCGCCGCTCCCCCGGCGGCGGGCTGCCCCGGTGCGGCCCCGACCGCACCCGGGACGACGGCGGTCAGCAGGACGAGGAGTCCTACCAAGAACCGCAGTCGCGTGGTCCTCCCCTTGGTCAAGAGACCTCCTTCCCTCGCTCCACCTCGCGAACGTACTGACAGTGCTGGTGGAAGCCGACAATACCCCGTCTTGAGCAACGGAGCAAGAGCGGCTTGGTTGCGCGGCAGCGTGTAGACTTGCGTGGATGGTGATGGACGATGCCGGTCCGGCTCACGCCGGTCGGCAGACGGGGAGGTAGCGGCGTGGGCCGCGGGTCGAGTGGCGAACCGAGTCCGTTGATCCCGTGTGTGCGCGGCGTGCGCTACGCCGTCCCGCTCCGTGAGGGAGGATCCCTCCCGGCCGTGGTCGATACCGACGGCGCGGGACCGGTCGTGGTCAAATTCCGGGGTGCCGGGCAGGGCGCCAAGGCGCTGGTGGCGGAGGCGATCGCCGCCGGGCTCGCGCTCACCCTCGATCTGCCGATCCCGTCGCCCGCGATCGTGATGCTCGACGCCGAGTTCGGCCGCAGCGAGCCCGACCCTGAGATTCAGGACATCCTGCGGGGCAGCGTCGGGGCCAATTTCGGGCTGGCTTACCTGCCGGGCGCGCTCGCGTTCGACCCGGCGGTGGACACCTGGGTGTCGCCTGAGCTGGCGGCGGCCATCGTCTGGTTCGACGCGCTGATCACCAACGTCGACCGCACGGCGCGCAACGTGAACCTGCTGGTGTGGCAGGATCAACTCTGGATGATCGACCACGGCGCCGCGCTCTATTTCCACCATCGCTGGCCGGGCTGGCGGGACCGCATCCAGTCACCCTTCCCGCAGATCCGGGAGCATGTCCTGCTCGGGTTGGCCGGTGATCTACGTGCCGCCGACGAGCACCTGCGCCCGCTCCTAACCGAGGAGGCGCTGCATCGGGTCGTAGCGGCGGTGCCGGATGCATGGCTCGGCGACGAGCCGGAGTTCCCTGATCTGGCCGCACACCGGGCGGCCTACGTCACGTATCTGAGCGAGCGCCTCAACGGCCCCCGGCGCTGGCTGGAGGAGGCGGTCGAGGCGCAGAAGCGAGGGCCGGTCACCTATGTGCCTCGCACCACCCACCGCGTCGTATAGCTACGCCATCATCCGCCTCGTGCCGTGCGTGACGCGCGGTGAGTTCGTCAACGTCGGCGTCATCCTGTTCGCGCGCACGTCCGGGTTCCTGGAGACGCGGATCGAGGTCGATCGCGACCGCGTGCGTGCCCTCGCGCCGGACCTCGACCTGGATCTGGTCGAGCGGCACCTGCGGAATCTCCAGGCTATCAGCGCCGGTGCTCCTGACGCCGGTCCGGTGGCGACCCTGCCCCCGAGTGAGCGATTCCACTGGCTGACCGCTCCCCGGAGCACGGTGATCCAGCCCTCCCCGGTCCACGTGGGTCTGACCGATGACCCCGCCGCCGCGCTTGAGCACCTCATGGACGTCTACGTCCGCCGGCGCCGGTGCGTAGCGCCCGGCGCTGGCGCTGACGTACGATAGGGCCAGCGTCCCAACCGCAGACGAAGGGAGACCGGCCATGACCACCGCACCGGCGCAGTCGTACCGCTACGTGCTCATGGAGACTGACGGGCCGATCGCCTACGTCACGATGAACCGGCCGGAGAAGCGCAACGCCCTGTCGGTCGACCACATGCAGGAGTTGATCGCCTGCTTCACCGCGATCGGCGAGCGTCAGGACGTCGCTGTGGTGATCCTGCGGGGCAACGGCCCGGCCTTCTGCTCCGGGCACGACCTGCGGGAGATGGTCGGGGGCGACCCGGCGTTCTACCGGCATGTCTTCGACGTCTGCACACGGTTGATGGAGACGATTCAGGGTATCCCGCAGCCGGTGATCGCCCAGGTGCACGGGATCGCGACGGCCGCCGGGTGCCAGTTGGTCGCTACCTGCGACCTGGTGGTTGCCGCCGAGGACGCGCGCTTCGCCACCCCGGGCGTGAAGATCGGGCTCTTCTGCTCGACGCCGATGGTGGCGCTCAGCCGCGTGGTTGGGCAGAAAAAGGCCCTGGAGATGCTTCTGACCGGCGAACCGATCTCGGCCAGCGAGGCACAGGCCGCGGGGCTGGTCAATCGGGTGGTCCCGGCCGACCGACTGGCGGACGAGACGCGGGCGCTGGCCGAGAAGATCGCGGCGGCCAGCGGCTTCGTCGTCGGCATCGGCAAGCAGGCGTTCTACCGCCAGCTCGAGATGGCCCAGCCACAGGCGTACGCCTATGCCAAGGAAGTGATGTCGCTCAACGCCCTTGCCGCGGACGCCCAGGAGGGCATGTGTGCCTTCCTGGAGAAGCGGGTGCCTGAGTGGAAGAACCGCTGAGACTCGATGGAGACCGAGATCGGCGGCGCGCCGCGCGCGACGGATGAGCCGTCCCAACCGGCCGGGGGATGGCGGCGCGCTGCTATCCACGTTGGCGTGCTGGTGCTGTTCGGCGCGCTCGCGGTCGCCATGACCTGGCCGCTGGCGACCGACCTATCGCACACCCTGTTGAGCTGGGGCGATCCCGTCTTCCAGGCCTGGACCATGGCCTGGGACGTGCACGCCTGGCGCACCGACCCGCTGCGGGTCTTCGACGCCAACATCTTCTACCCCTACCGGAACACGCTGGCCTTCGCCGACCACCTCTTCGGGCAGGCCGCGCTCGTAGCACCCGTGCTGCTGGCGACTGGCAACGTCATCCTGGCCGACAACCTTGCGGTGCTGCTGGCGTTGGCGCTCAGCGGCTTCGCCATGTACCTGCTGGTCGTCGACCTGACGGGCAGCCGGCTGGCCGGGGTGGTGGCCGGGGTGGCCTACGCCTACCTGCCGGCGCGCATGGCGCACCTGGAGCACCTGAACCTGCTCTCGGCTCAGTGGCTGCCGCTGGCGGTGCTCACCGCACGCCGGGCGCTGCGTGGCAATTCGTTCCGCTGGGCGGTGGCCCTGGGTGCGGTGATCGTGGCCCAGGGGCTCTTCGGCGTCTACTACCTGATGTTCCTTGTGCCGCTGCTGGGCTTCGTCGTCGGCTCCTACCTGCTCTGGCATCCAACGCGCGCCAGCCTGATCGCCACGGCCAAGATCGCCGCTGCGGGTCTGGTCGCCACGCTGGTGCTGCTTCCGACGTTGCTCCCTTATCTCGAGGTGAACACCGAGCTTAGCATCCAGCGGACCATGGGCGAGGTGGTGAAGTGGAGCGCCCAGGCGAGCGACTACCTGGCGGTGCACCCATACAACCGGCTCTATGGTGGCCTGCTGAGCGAGCGTTTCCACCGCCACCTGGAGCAGGACCTCTTCCCGGGTGTGCTGCTGGTCGTGCTGGGGCTGATCGGGCTGGCATACCGGCGCCTCGGCTGGGAGCGATGGATGCTCCTGATCGTCGTGGTGGGGTCGCTGGTGCTCAGCTTCGGACCGGAAGCCGAATTCGGGGGCCGGAGCGTGCCGCTGCCGTACCGGCTGGCCTACGAGCTGGTGCCCGGCTTCAAGGCCGTGCGCGTCCCGGCGCGGCTCGGCGGGCTGCTGGCGCCGGTTGGGCTGGCGGCCCTCGCCGGGCTGGGCGTCGCACTCATCCAGCAGCGGCTAGGGATGCTGGCGGGCAGCGAGGTCCGGCGACACCTGGTGACAGCGACGCTGGCCGGCATCCTGGCAGTCGGTATCCTGGCCGAGGGCGCGATGGCCTGGCCGCTGCCTGACCCGTTACCCGCCACGGCGGCCGAGGCGCGCCGCGCCGATTACGACTGGCTGGCGGAGCATCGCGTCCCCGCGCTCGAATTGCCGATGGGGGAGGGGCTGATCGCCTCGGCATGGCCGAACTTCTGGTCGACCTTCCACTGGGCGCCGCTCGTCAACGGCTACAGCAGCTTTGCTCCGCCCGCCTACTACCCGCTCCGCGACGCCATGCGGGACTTCCCGTCCCGCGAGACGATCCGGCTCCTGCAGGGGATCGGTGTCCGAGCCGTGCTCTACCACGCGGATACTGCAACAACGGCCGAGCGGGATGCGCTGCTCCGCCGGGTGGAGGACTTCCCTGAGTTGCAGGTCGAACTGGCCGCGCCGCCCGACTACGTCATCACGGTCGCGCCCGATCCGTGGCTATGGGAACTCGCCGAGGCGGTCCCGGACGGTGCCGCGGTCGACCTGCCACAGCTGGACGCCGACCCGATCGCGCTCGGCCTGCTGGGTGCGATCCTGCAGCGCAACGGGCACACGGTCTACGGCCAGGGCACGGTCGAATACTGGACGCCGCCGCCCGCCCCGCCCGGCACCTGCTACGCCGTCCTGCCGCGTGATACCGCGCCGGACGCAGCCGGCTACCCCGGCGCGAGCGCCGTCGCGAGCCGCGAGGGCCTGACCCTGTACCGCGCGGCGGGCTGCGCGGAGTAATGGCGAGGTGGACGAAGAGCGCACCGGTCGATGGTCCTGGAGAGCGTATCGTCAACGGTGCGGAATCGGATGTTAAGGTCGGAATCGACGGGCGGGGCGCTCATCGTGCGTCTGGGTGACTCTCGGAAAGCGCGTCCTCACGGGCGATACGACGCACGTGGCTCCAGGCCAGCGGCCCACGCAGCGTCCCGGCTGCTCCTCGGAGGCTCGCATACTCGGGTATGCTGCCCGCCGCATGGTGACGATACCTTCGTCGCTGATCGCGAAGACGACTTTGCCGCCAGGGGCGACACCGAGGGGACGACGGACCGCGGCTGGGATCGTGATCTGACCCTTACTCGACACTGTGGCGATGATCTCGGTCATGTCAATCCCTTGGTAGAATAGAACGTGCCCTGAATGTCACAATGGAATGAAAGGATACACCACCTTCCCCGGGCGGGCGAGAGCATTCGCACCAAGGGCGGTGGTGAGTCTCACGTCTGAGGGCCCTTGGTTCGGCGCACCGGTTCGGATGCGGAAACCCGCGCTCTGTGGACCCTTGCACCAAAGCGCCGAAAAGGCGATGATCCCCGGCGGCCACCCGCTAGCCGGGCGGCCGGCGCCTCGCGGTCCGGCTTGTGCAAGGATTGACGAGGGACCGTGACGAGGTCGACTAAAGGAGGTTCTTTCGATGGGTGACCAGCACGCGAGCGCGCAGGCACAGCCCGCGGCGGCCAACCTGGACGAACTGCGGGATCTGGCTCGCCGGCTGCGTCGCGAAGTGCTCATCATGACGAGCGAGGCGGGATCGGGCCACCCGAGCAGTTCCTTTTCGGCTGTCGAGATCCTGACGCAGCTCTACTTCGGCGGCATCCTGCGCTACAACCCGCAGCAGCCGGACTGGCCCGACCGCGACCGTTTCATCCTCTCCAAAGGGCACGCCGCGCCGATCCTGTATGCGGTGCTGGCCGAGGCGGGGTACTTCCCGAAGGACGAACTCAAGACGCTCCGGCGGCTGGGCAGTCCGCTCGAAGGACACCCCAACATGCGGCGACTCCCGGGTGTCGAGGCGTCCACTGGCAGCCTGGGGCAGGGGCTGTCGATCGGCCTCGGGCACGCCCTGGCGGCGCGCCTGGACGGCCGCGACTACCAGGTCTACGTGATGCTCGGCGACGGCGAGATCCAGGAGGGCCAGGTCTGGGAGGCGGCCATGGCCGCGGCGCACCAGAAGGTCAACAACCTGATCGCCATCGTCGACAACAACGGTTACCAGCAGACGAGCGCGGTGTCTCAGGTCACCGACCCGGCGCTGTACGATGACAAGTGGGCGGCCTTCGGTTGGAAGGTCCTGGAGATCGACGGGCACGACCTCGGGCAGGTCCGCGATGCGTTGATCGCGGCGCGGGACGAGAAGAGCGGCCCGGTGGTGATCATCGCCCACACCGTCAAAGGCAAGGGGCTCAAGGTCTTCGAAGAGGACTTCACCTGGCATGGGCGGGCCCTCCCGAAGGACAAGCTGGCGGAGGCATTGGAGGAGCTGGGATGAACCTGGGCACCGAGGTCGGCTTGAAGATGGGGAAGGCCACGCGTGACGCCTTCGGCGAGGCGCTGCGCGACATCGGCCGGGAGAACCCGGCGGTGGTGGTGGTCGACGGTGACGTGGCCAACTCCACCCGCACGGAGTGGTTCGGCAAGGAGTTCCCCGATCGCTTCTTCGACGTCGGCATCGCGGAGTCGAACCTGGTCGGTGTGGCCTCCGGGCTCGCTGCCAGCGGCAAGATCCCGGTGGCGGCCAGCTTCGCGGCCTTCCTGCTCTGCAATGCCTACGACCAGATCCGCATGGCTGTGGCCTACCCACACCTGAACGTCAAGCTGGTCGGCAGCCACGCCGGAATCAGCATCGGTGAGGACGGACCGTCACAGATGGCGATCGAGGACGTGGCGCTCGCCTGCGCCCTACCGGGCGTGGTGGTGCTGGTGCCGGCCGACGAGCACGCCGCACGAGCCGCGACCCGCGCGATGATCGCCTATGAGGGCCCCACCTACCTCCGTGTCGGGCGGCCGAACGTCCCCGTGGTCTACGATGAGAGCGTTCAGATCGAGATCGGTAAGGCCATCACGGTGCGCGACGGCAGCGATGTGACCATCATCGCGAACGGGCTCATGGTTGCGGCGGCGCTCGACGCAGCCGCGCGCCTGGCCGGGCAGGGGATCGAGGCGCGTGTGCTCGATATGCACACGGTCAAGCCGCTGGACGAGGCTGCGGTCGCGGCCGCCGCGCGCGAGACCGGTGGGATCGTGGTCGCCGAGGAGCACCTGCACCACGGCGGGCTGGGCAGCGTCGTGGCCATGGCGGTCGCGCGGTTGCATCC
Organism: Sphaerobacter thermophilus DSM 20745; assembly: GCF_000024985.1. Lineage (NCBI taxonomy): Bacteria > Pseudomonadati > Thermomicrobiota > Thermomicrobia > Sphaerobacterales > Sphaerobacteraceae > Sphaerobacter > Sphaerobacter thermophilus. Next base: position 1,939,209 of record NC_013523.1, on the reverse strand, counting down.
CTGCCGTATGGGCTTTGTGGACCTGGGTGACACCTATGCCCAATCTGGGACGGGCGCCGAGCTGCTCCGTGAGTACGGCCTGACAGCGGATCGGATTGTTGAGGAGGCCACCCGCATCGTGCGGGGTGAGTAAGGCGTAAGCCATCCCGGTACTGCGCGGGCGCCTCACACCCGCGCGCATCCTGTGGCCGGGCGAGGAGAGGACAACGGAGTGCCGCCGGAGGGGGATGAGCAGACGCGGCGCAAGCGGGCGGCGGCCGAGCGCGCCGCGTCTGCCGTGCAGGACGGTGCGGTGGTGGGTCTGGGCACCGGTTCCACCGCCGAGTGCGTGATTCAGGCGCTGGCGGAGCGGGTGAAAGAGGGTCTGCGTATCGTGGGGGTGCCCACGTCGCTGCGCTCGGAGCGCCTCGCCCGCTCACTGGGTATCCCGCTGATCGATCTGCAAGACGCCACCCGCATCGACGTCACCATCGACGGAGCCGACGAGGTCGCGGTCGGCACCTTGGACGTACTCAAGGGCCACGGCGGCGCGCTGCTGCGCGAGAAGCTGGTGGCGGTGGCGTCGGAGCGCGAGGTGATCGTCGTCGACGACACGAAGCTGGTCGAGCGGCTCGGCAGCCGCTTCGCGGTGCCGGTAGAGGTTGTTCCCTTCGGCTGGCGTGTTCCCGCCCAGGCGCTGGAAGCGCTCGGGGGGCGGGTGGCGCTGCGGTCGGTTCCGCCCGAGGGCGAGCCCTTCGTGACCGACAACGGGAACTACATCCTCGATGTCGACTTCGGCCCGATTGCCAACCCGGCCGCGCTCGCGAACGAGATCAAGACGATCACCGGGGTGATCGAGCACGGACTCTTCATTGGAATCGCCCACGAGGTCATCGTCGCCGGCGCCCAGGGTGTCGAGGTGCTGACGCGCGGGTAGCCAGGCTTCGGAAAGTGGCCCTCACTCCCAGCCCCTCTCCCAACGTTGGGAGAGGGGAGTTTATTTTCGGGGCTGGGCAATGCTCCGTGCCGCGTGTGCGCGCTCGACATGGCACCAACCGGACCATGATTTCTGTGCCTCAAAGTCATCGCTGGTCTTGTCCGGGGGCTGGTTCACTGCTACACTCGTGGCAGGTGTACGTACATGGCGTACGGTCAACCAGCCCGGCAGGGAACGGAGAAGGTCAGCATGGCGAACGAGCCGCTCGAGGAAGAGCGTGACCTCGTGTCCCTCTACGCCGCGCGCATCCGCAGCCGGGGTGAGGGCACGACGGTCGAGACGCGGGGCGCGCGCCCCGCTCCGGGTGTCCACCACTTCGGTCGCCAGCGGCGGGCACAGCGCCGATCGTCCCGGTGGCAGAAGGGTGGGGCGGCTTCCGCCCTGGTCGCCGGTGCGCTGCTTGCGGGCGCGCAGGGCGTGGGTGCGGCCATTACCCACGACGTGCAGCCGGGCGACACGCTGTCCGAAATTGCCCTCCAGTACGGCACCACGGTTCCCCAACTGGCGACGATCAACGGCATTCCCGACCCGGACTTCATCCTCGCGGGCACGACGCTGACGATCGAGCCCGACACGACGCTCGACCCGGATGCGGCGGTCGCGCGCTACGAGGTCCAGGAGGGGGACACCCTCTCCGCCATCGCCCAGCAGTTCGGCGTTACGGTGGATGCCATCGTGGCGGCCAACGGCATCGCGAATCCGGACTTGATCACGGTCGGGGCGGTCCTGCTTATCCCGCCGGCCGATCCTGAGGTTTCTGAGCCGACCGTGTCAGGGGAGACGGGAGCGGAGGCAGACACGCCGGAATCGACGGCGGTAGGACCGACGGCACCGGAGTCGACCGAATCAAAGCCGGTCGCGTCGGAAACGAGGTCCACGGTTCCGTCGCTGCACCTGGTCGTTTCCGGGGAGACGCTGGGTGAGATCGCGAAAGCGTACGGGACGACCGTCGAGTTGATCGCGCACGCCAACGCGATCGCGGACCCGAATCAACTCCTCGCCGGCTCGCTGCTCCAGATCCCCGCCGCCGACGCGGAGGCGTCGGAGGTGGCGGCGCCAGTAGCTCAGGACGACGGGGTGCTGCTCCAGAACATGCCGGTGACACGGCAGTCGCTGCCCCTCAGCTCCGAGGCGGCCGCGGCCAGCATCACGACCGCCTACTGGGGCAGCCCGGTCTCGGAGTGGGTGTTCATCGAGAACCTGCCCTCTCACCCTAACCCGCACCGCGGGTTCCGGGGCAATATCTCCGGTGCCTTTGGCGGCACGCGCGACTACGGGGTCTACGCCGAGCCGCTGGCGGAGATCCTCCAGCGCTACGGGTTCGTCGGCGAGGTGTTCTACGCCCAGGGCGATGCCGACCTGCTGCGGCAGCAGATCGACCAGGGGCGGCCGGTCATCGCCTGGATCACAAACCGAACGTCGGTCCAGCAGCGCGGCTACGCGTGGCACGACGAGGAGCGGTTCGTCCTCGTGCCGGAGGAGCACACCGTCGTCGTCTACGGATACGATGCTGAGCGCGTGTACGTCGCCGACCCTGGAGACGGGGCGTACCGCAGCTTCTCCTGGGACGATTTCCTGCGCTCCTGGGGCTACTTCGACGGCATGGCGCTGGCGGTGTACCCGGCCTAGCGACCGCGCGGCAGGCGAGCCTGACGCCGCGAGCCGGGGAGGGCAGATGATGCAGTTCCTCTGGGTGGCCTTGGGCGGGGCGTTCGGCGCCGTGGCGCGGTTTGGCGTCAGTGAATGGGCCGCTGCGCGCTGGGGTACGCACTTCCCCTACGGCACGCTGGTGGTGAACCTCTCCGGCTCGTTCCTGCTGGGGCTCGTCCTCACGCTCGCTGCTGAGCGGGTCGCGCTCCCGGGAGAGGTGCGCCTGCTCACCACGACTGGGTTCATGGGCGCCTACACGACGTTCTCCACCTTCTCCTGGGAGACGGCCCGCCTCTTCGCCGGCGGGGGCCATTGGCACGCCGTGCTGAACGTCGTCGTCAGCGTCCTCGGCGGGCTCCTGGCCGTGCTCCTCGGCATCCTCGTGGCCCGCGCCATCTGAGCCTGTCCCCGCGGGCACAATCCGCGCCGTACGGCGCCGCGTATTCCCGAGGGGCACGGCGCGGGGTGCCCCTCACTCGGTGTACCCCAACGGGACGGGCATGTGGACAGACGCGACGCGCGAGACCCGGACAACCCGGAACGCGTGGCGGAGTGCGAGCCGATCCGCCTCCTCTTGCCGCTGGCCGCGCTCGATGCGCTGGACCCGGGAGAGGCGGAGGCCGTCGAACGCCACCTGTCGACCTGCCGACGCTGCCGCCATGAGCAGGCGGACTACGCGCGTACCGTCGACTGGCTGGCGCTGTCCGTTCCCGACCGGTCTCCGCCGCCGTGCCTGCGCCGCCGCGTTCTGGGCGCGCTTCGGCCTACCCCGTGGCCGCTCGCCGCACCGGCGCGCCGATGGCTTGCCGCGGCAGTGCTGCTCATCCTCGTCCTCACCGGCAGCAACCTCGTCCTGTGGCAGCGCCTGGCCGACGCCCGGGACGCGGCCGAGCCACCACGGTCTGCGCGGGCCAGAAGCGGCCCGCTGACCTGGTACGACCTGGTGGCGTCGACGCCGGGAGCCTCGGCGCAAGGCACGCTCTGTGCCGTCCCGGATGGGCGACTCGCCTGGCTCATCGTGCAGGGCTTGCCGCCGCTCGCGCCGGGGCAGGTCTATCAACTCTGGTTCGCCCGCGGCGATCGCTGGGTCAGCGGCGGCACGTTCACCGTCGATCAGCGCGGTCGCGGGTTCCTCACTATCTGGCCGGACCAGCCGCTCGGCTCGTACGAGACGTTGCGCGTGACCGTCGAGCCGGCTGACGGCAGCCCTCATCCCACGAGCCAACCCATCCTCGCGGGACGCCTCGCCTGATCGTGTCCGCGGGTCGCTTCCAGTAACCGCGCCATGGCCGCGGGTGCGCGCCACGGCATCACCCGTTATGATCGACTGGTTCGCGGGGCATCGCCGTCCGATCGCGGGCGCCGCCCCGACGGGCCTCGTGCCCGCACAAGAGAGGAGGCCATGGACGATGGCAGCGCAGGAGATCCTCGGGCACTTCGAACTGGCCGGTGAGATCGACCGTCTGACGCCCGGTCCCGGCGCCAGCGGGCGGCGGGCGGAGACGCTCGTCAAGACCGACAGGCTGCGCGTCGTGCTGGTGACGATGCTGAGCGGCGCGGCGCTAGACGAGCACACGGCACCGGGACCGATCACCATCCACGCCCTCCGCGGGCGGTTCCTGGTCACGGTCGGCGATGCGGAGCACGCGCTCCCTGCGGGTGATCTGATTGCGATCGACACGCGTGTGCCCCATGCCGTCCGCGCGCTGGACGATGGCGCCTTTCTGCTCACGATCGGCTGGGGCCCGGGTGTGACTGAGGAGCCGGCGGCGGTGCAGTCTTAGCCTGGGCGCTATCGCCGCTGGCTTGGGGTCATCGAAGCCCTACCATGCGCCACCGCTGTGTCAGGAGACCAGCGCCGCAGCGAGGAGGACGATCACGAGGTTCAGCAGCAGGTTGGCCGCTGAGAGCATCCCGGACATGCGCTGCAGGCGTCGGCGCTCTGCCGCCAGGGCAGGGTCGTCGCCGTATTCCTTAGCCTGCTCCGCGAGCCGGGTGATGCGGCGCCCGTAGTAGAACGCGTGGACCAGCGTGATCGGGATGACGATGGCGACCAGCAGCAACTTGAGCGCGAGCGTGCGCCCGTACTCGCCGTCCAGTAGCTGGAGCCACGCGACCCCACGCCGCTCACCGTTTAAGACGCCGGTGATGACCAGGATGCTGAGCGCGACCCAGGACAGGACTCCGTAGCGCTCGCCGACCTGTGCGACGAGCACCGTCCGCTCGGCGGGCGGCATGGAGCGGCGCATCACCGGCAGCAGCACGATCAGGATGAAGAGCATGCCGCCGATCCAGGCAATGGCGGCCAGCAGGTGTGCCCAGCGGATTACCGACCAGATATCGATCACCGGTCCACCCTTCCCAGGAGCCGAAGCTGGGGCCCGCCCGCTACGCCGCGGCGCGGCCAAGGCGGCGCATGACGCCGCGCCAGATCTGGCGTATCTCGTCGACCCCGAGCAAGTGCAATCCGCCGGCGTAGATCGCCGCTCCGACAGCAATCGGGATGGCGACTGCAACGGCCCGCCGCGCCAGATCGAGCGCCGTCCCCGGTGCAGTCCCCAGCGGCACCGCCTGGAGCGCCTGCGCCAGGAGGAACACCGCGACCGCCATCAGCGCGCCAACCGCGACGCAGACCCGGAGCGTTCGCCCGACCGTCGCGTCGCCCACCTGGCCGAGCGCCCGCCGCATGATCAGCCACATGACGATCGCATGGAACATGAACTGGGCGGAGTTGGCAAGTACCAGCCCCGCCATCCCGAGCGGGCCGACGAGGGAGAAGGCGGTCAGCAGGAAGACGCCAACCGCCAGCACGCCGACGATCACCGGGGTGCGCGTGTTCTGGCGCGCGTAGTAGCCGAAGATCAGTACCTGATCGAACGCGGCGAAGAAGGTGCCTGGCAGGTAGCAGAGCAGCGCGGTCAGGATCGCCCGCGCGCCTTCGAGGTCGGTGGCGCCGTGGAAGAAGAGCAGATCCACCGCCGGCCACGCAATTGCGGCCATACCGAAGGTGGCGGGCACCACCATCACCGTCACCATCTTCAGGCCGTTGGAGAGGGTCCGCTGGTAGGCGGCCTCATCACCGCTGCTGAAGTGGCGGGAGAGGGTCGGCAAGGCGGCGAGCGAGGTCGCCGCCGCGACGATGCCGAGGATCATCTGGTTGAGCGCGGTGGCGTAACGCATGGCGCCGAGGGCATGGGCGTCGACGTTGAACGCCAGGTTGCGGTCGATCACCAGCGCGATCGTGTTGCTGATCAGCCCCACGAAGATGGGCAGGTAGAGGAGCAGGATGCGCCGGATGGCCGGGTGGCGGAAGCCGAAGTTGGGCCGCGGCATCGCGTCGCGCAGACCCGGAAGCTGAATCGCGATCAGCAGCAGAGCGCCGACGACGATCCCGACCGCCAGGCTGCGGATCTCGAAGGCAGTCCTCCCCAGCGCCAGCGCGGCGGCGACGATGGCCGCGTTGCGCACGGCGAGCGACAACGCCGGCCGCGTGAAGCGCTGGAGCGCGTAGAGCGTGGACATCAGGATCGTCGAGATCGACAGCAGCAGCACCGCCGGCAGGATGATGCGCACCAGTTCGATGGTGAGCGGGATCGTGTCCGGGCTGTGCACCTGCGTGTCGCCCCCGAGGGCGGTCATCAGCCACACCAGTTGCGGGGCGAACAGCATCATGACCGCGACGATCGCGCCGATGACGATCATCGCCAGCACGAGGAGGGCACCGACGATCCGGCGCAGTTCCTCGCGGTGCTCCGGCGCGGCGTAGGCGCTCAGCACCGGCACGAGCGCGGCCTGCATCATGCCGCTGATGACCAGATCGAACAGGATGGTGTGGATGTTGTCGGCGAGGGTGAAGGCCGCGACCTGGTCGGTGGTACCCCAGAGGTAGGAGGTCACCTGCTCTCGGACGAGGCCGAGGATCCGGCTCAGGACGGTGCCGACCATGATGATCGCGGCGGCTTTGGCGATGCGCTGGCGATCCGACGATCCCGCCGCGACCTGCTCCTCCGCGCTCACCACGGCTATGGCTCCCGGGCGTCGGACATCTCGCGGATGCGCCGCACGATATCGGTGGTGGAGCGGCCCGGCACGAGGGGCACTGTGCGGACCTCACCGCCGTACCCGCGCACGACGGCGGCCTCCGGCAGGGGCTGCTTCCCGGCCCGCTCTTCCGCCTCGTCGATCGCGTAGTCTCCACCCTTGACATAGATATCGGGCCGGAGTCGCGCGACCGCCGCTTCGGCGGTCTCCTCGTGGAAGATGACCACGTAGTCGACGCAGGCGAGCCCGGCGACCAGCTCGGCCCGCTCCTCCTCAGGGACGATCGGGCGGCCCGGTCCCTTGCGCAGTCGGGTGACCGCGTCGTCGTTCACCCCGACGATGAGCGTGTCGCCGAGGGCACGGGCGGCCTGCAGGTAGCGGAGATGGCCGACGTGGAGGAGGTCGAAGTGCCCGTTGGTGAAGACGACGCGCTTCCCCTCCGCCCGCAGCCGTTCTCCGAGCCGACCCACTTCTTCGAACGGGATGATCTGTCCCATCGCTCCCCTGGTCTTGGCCCCGGCTCACCGCCGAGCCAGGCGCTGAGGAATCGTAGCACGTCCGTAGTGGCGAGGGGGGTGAGGGACGAACTCGCAGCGGGCCACGCGGAATACACAGCGTTAACTGCGGGTTAACCGTCAGCACATAGGTCAGTGACTGCCGCTTGATCGGCGGAACCTATGCTGAGGATGACGCCCGGGGATGCCCGGCGGCGACCCGGGGCGTCAGGGAACACGATCGGGACCACGCGCGGCTCAAGGCCGTGCAGAGGCAATCGGAAGGGGGCGGACCATGTCGCGACAGCCGGACGGGCTGCGGGTCGCGCCGGAGCAGGTCTGGTTCCCGGCGGGAGTCACCGCTCGGAATCGGGCTCGGACGCTGGCCCGCCGCCGCAGAGCGGCGATCCGGCCGATCATCGGCTGGCGCCGCTCTCGCGGGAAACTCATCCGCTGAACTCCCACGCGCCTTGATACCCCGGAGAGCCCACCTACCCCGTAGACCACTGCCGGCCTCCGGAGCCCCTCCTCCACTCCGGAGGCTCCCCACAACGACCGGCCCCTCGGATTCCGAGGGGCCGTCCCCATCATCCACGGAAATTGAATGCGCCGCCGCCCGGCGGGGATCAATCGTGCCAGCCGCGGGAGGATTCCATCTCGTCGAGGGCGGCCTCGATCTCCTCCGCGGTCGCCTGCGCGTTCCCCCACTTCCCGACGACCAGCCCGGCGGCCACCTGCGACAGGCGCAGCGCGGCCAGAGCGTCTGCCCCGGCTGCCAGGGCGAGCGACATCACCGCGATGACCGTGTCGCCCGCGCCGGTGACGTCGAAGACCTGCCGCCGGACGAGCGGCGGCACCTCGTGGTAGGCGCCGTTTGCCTCCGCCAGGGCCGCGCCGGCTGGCCCGAGCGTGACCACCAGCCGCTCGCACTCCAGCCGCGCGCGCAGCGCGGTCAGGTGCTCGCGTCGCCGCTCCGGATCTCCCAGCGGCTCCCCGAGGTAGGACTCAGCCTCCGCCTGGTTGCACTTCACCAAGCCCAGTCCGCGGAAGTCGGCAAGCGACCCCTGGGAGTCAACCGTCGCCAGGCGGCCACTCCTGGCTGCGGCCGCGATCACCTCGGGAACGATCACACCGCTCCGGTAGTCGGAGAGGAGAATGGCGTCCACCTCGGGAGCGGTGGCTTCGACGAAGGAGGCGAGGCTGCGTGCGATGGCCGGATCGATCGGGCGGCGATCCTGCCGGTCGACGCGCGCCACCTGTTGTGGGAAGACGTTGTAGACCCCCTCGGCCACCAGCCGGGTCTTGGTGGTGGTGGGGCGGGTTGGATCGGTGAGAACGCCGCTGACGTCGACCCCCTGATCCGCCAGCATCTGGCGGAGCCGCTGCCCCTCGGCGTCGTTGCCGATCACGCCGGCCTGCCACGCCTCGGCGCCGAGTGCGCGAGCCACAAGCGCCGGGGCGGTCCCGCCGCCGGGCCGCTCCTCGCGTCGCGTCTCCTCCAGGACCATGATCGGCGCCTCGCGCGAGACCCGCGCCGGAAGGCCGAAGATGTAGCAGTCGAGGTAGAGATCCCCGACCACGAGCAGCTTTTTCCCGCGCATCGCGGCGAGTAGCGGCCGCAGCGATGCCAGTTCACCCATTCCCATCACCGGAACCGCACATACGGGATCAGCAGCGCCAGCCCGGCGAACAGCAGGTCGGGGATCAGCCGGATCTGGAACACCTGCTGCACGTCGTTGTCGATGGCCCGATTCAGCAGATCGTCGAGCGTGTATCCCCACGGGTTGGTCTGCGCGATCACGACCCGGGCGACGATCAGGCCCAGGATCACCAGCCCCATCGCGGCGACCTGGAGGTCCCGGCCACGCTTATAGTTCGCCGCCCACGACATCCCCTCCGCCACGCCGAAGCCGAGCAGCAGCGAGAGATAGAAGTTCCATTCGGGGAAGTAGCCCCAGAGGACGCCAACCGCGATCGCCACCACGGTGCCGACGAGGAAGCTCTTGGCCAGCACGCCCGTGTCCGTCTGGTAGGTCGGCAGTCCACGCACAGCGGCGCAGTCAGGACAGCGATAGCCGACTGGCGTCTCCACCGCGCAACGGGGGCAGATCGGTGTACCGCACTTGCTGCAGCGCAGGCGCGTGCGGACGTTGGGGTGGTAGGTGCACTGGCGCTCGTTGATATCCGAAATCTCTGCTGTCACGCTGCGTGTTCCACCAGGGTCAGTCTGATCGCCGGAGCCGCTCGCGCAGCACGAGGGCCGCGAAGAGCGGCAGGGCAAGTTGCCGTCGCCAACGCCAGGGCTGCCGGATCAGCCGGTACAGCCACTCGAATCCGAGGCGGCGGACGAGCGCCGGTGCGCGCGGGATTGCCCCGGCCAGGTAGTCGAGTGTCCCGCCGATCCCCATCGCTACCATAATGCCACAGGCTGCAAGGTTCGTCCGGTGCCGCGCGATCCACAAGTCCTGCGCCGGATGGCCGAACGCGACGAGCAACACCGCCGGCCGTGCCGCCCGCAGCCGCTCCAGAATCTCCGGAGCATCCTCCTCCCGCGGCGACCCCGGCCAGGTACCGGCGATCACACAGCCGGGGTAGCGCCGGGTCAACTCGGCCGCTGCCTGCTCAGCGATCCCCGGCCCGGCCCCGAGGAGGAACAAACGCAGTGCCGGATCCTCTGCCGCGGCGAGCGCCTCGACCAGATCAACCCCGGTGACCCGCTCGCGCAGCGGCCGCCCCAGCAGCCGCGCCGCCAGGGTCACCCCGACTCCGTCTGCCGTCGCCAGCTCGGCTGCCTCCAGCGTCGCCCGGAACTGCGCGTCGCGCCGCGCCGCGATGATGAACTCCGGGTTGACCGTGACCACATGCCGCAGCGACCCGTGCCCCGCCCGCACCCATTCCCGGACACATTCGACCGCCTCAGGCAGCGTCACGTCGTCGACGCGCACGCCGAGGATCCGCAGCGATGGGCGAACGCCGGCTCCTCGACCCACGTTGGCGTCATTCACATTGGCCTTCGTCGATCCCACGCTTCCCAGCATTATCCCCTTCCTGGGCGGAGCGAGCCCCCAGCGGGGCGGTATCGGACCGACGATACGAGACAGGTCGAGCAGAGGCAAGGGGAGCACCAGCGCGGTACGCGGGAGGTCCGCCACGATGCGATGTTGGACACATGCTGGAACTATATCCTAGAATGGCAGCCAGCCGAAGAAAGGAGAGTGCGTGGTCCGGTGGGGCCCTCCGGCGCCTTGGAATAGGGCGGTACCACCCAGTTCTGCGCCGCCCTCCAGAACAACTCGACGACTGCCAGCACCTCATTCGCCATCCCATCGGATCTCGCCCGTGAAACCGCGAGCTGGCCGGGCGATTCGGGCTCGGGCGTGTTGAGTGTGCCCTGATGAGTGCCATGGGACAGACGCGGTGATACTGCCTGTGGCGGTGCGAACATCCCTGTTGCGGGAATGACTGCGTTCCCAGGCTCGCGTTATGCTGGCGATAAAGCAGTCATGAGCGCGAGGAGAGGGCCGATGAGCAAGCGCTACCCGACGACGCGCGGGGAACCACGCGCACCGGAGACGCAGCGCGCGAGCCGCATCCTGGAGATCATCTCCAAGATCAGCGCAGCGCCTAACCAGTGGACCCGGCGCAGTCTGGCCGAGCACTACGAGATCAGCGAGCGGCAGATCACCAAGGATCTGCAGGTCATCCGCCACGGCCTGCGCCTTGAACTGGAGCGGCAGCCGAGCGGGGGGTACTACTTCAAGACGCTGCCACGACTTCCCGCCGTCTCGTACTCGCTCGCCGAAGCGCTCGCCATCTTCCTGGCCGCTCAGGCAGGTCGCCGCCTGGCGGGCATCCCGCACGAGGAGCTCTCTGCCGCCATCGCCCGCCTGCGCTCGATCATGCCGCGGGAGCTCCAGCCGCTGTTGCAGGACGATGGGGCTGCGGTCCCGCCGGTCCCACGAAACCGCCACCGCGAGCGGATCCTGGAAGTGCTGACCCGCGCGATCGCTGCCCGCAAGAGCGTCGATCTCGTCTACCACCCGGCATCGCGCCCAGGGGAACGAACCCAGCGGCGGGTGGACCCGTATGCGGTGGTGCCCAACGCGCAGTCGTGGCACCTGATCGGCTGGTGCCACCTGCGCTGCGCCGTTCGGATCTTCAAGGTTGACCGTGTCGAGGACGTCACGGTGACCGATATCCGCTTCACCCCAGACCCGGAGTTCGACTTGAACGAGTTCCTGACCGCGGGCTGGGGGGTGACCCGTGGCACCGACCAGCCGCCGGAGGAGATCGTGCTGCGCTTCACCCCGACGGCGGGCCGCTGGGTGGCGGAGGAGCAGTGGCACCCAACGCAGCGGAGTGAATGGCTCCCCGACGGGTCGCTCGAGTTCCGCGTGACCGTCCCCGTCACCGAGGAGTTCGCGCGCTGGGTGCTCCACTACGGCGCCGACTGCGATGTTGTCGCGCCGGTACACCTCCGTACCTGGCTTGCGGAGCAGGCCCGGGCGCTGGTGGAGCGGTACTCGAGGGTTAACGTCGAAGTTGGAGACTTGCTCGTCACCTCCTTTCAGCCGCGCAAAGAAGTATGATATCAGTTATGCGACCATGAGCTTCGGATTGCACTGTCGCGAAGCACACGAGTGGTTAACAACATCCAGCATCGTTGATATCAGCGGGAGGGAGGCTACCCAATGGGAGACGATGCTGCGAAAGATGCCAAGTGTGAGCCGGCACACCAGGCGGGCGTGGCCGGGAATGATTCCACGGGGAATGGCGCTGACGAGAGGATTGATCTGCCGGTAAGTCCCGTCGACCCGGCCAATCGGGAAGATTCTATTCCGGAAGCCTCTTCGGCCGAGACCCGTTCGCTGCGCGTGGTGCAAACCGATGCACGCGATTCGCTGGGGCCGGAAATTGTCGGATATCAGGCGGCGGCTGAGCCTCATGAATCCCGGGGGGTACGCCGGTTAACACCGTTGTTGCTCGGGGTCACGGTTTTGCTCATCTTGGCGCTGGTGTGTGGCGGCATCTATGCGATGGTGGAGATCGGCCGACGGGACAGCTTAATCGCCAAGCACCAGGCCACAATCGACAGTCTCTCGGCTGCGAACCTGTCCTTCCAAGAGCAGGTTGCGGATCTGACCAACCAGCGCGACCAGCTTTCGCGGGAGCGTGACGAGCTCACGCGCGAGCGTGATTCCCTTACGGCGAGGATTGCGGATCTGGAACGCCGGGAAGCCGAGCTGAATCAGGATTTGGCCGAGCGGGATCGACTCCTCCGTCAGGCACGTGAGGAGAGCTCGCGACAGCAGAACCGCGCGGAAGCCGCCGAGGCGGTGGGTATGACGCTCGCAATGATCCTCGATGTCGACGAGGAGATACATCAGGCATTCGTCGATCTGTTGGTGACCGTCGCCGAGATGGAGGAGGCTACTCGTGTTCGGAACTCTTTTGCTTACCAACGCGCGAATGACCGAGCGCTAGTGTTGATGGGGCGCATCGATGAACTGTTTGCGCGACGCGAGGCACTGATAGCGACATTGCCGTGGTGAAACCGCACCAGTCAAATCGTACACCGCCCTCCGAATACGCGGCGCTCGTTGCACTCGCCGCTGCCGTGGTCGTTGCCGTGGTCATGGGGGTTATGACGGTTCGGGCACTGATAACTCCCGCTCAGGAAGTCTCGCTTCCCCCCGGGGTGCGCCTCATAGCTACCAACACACTCACAGCGGTTTCGGCATCGGTGACTCCGACGGCGATCTCAACCCCCAGCCCGTCCCCGTCTGATCCGGTGGAGGCCGCGCAGGCTCAAACTGCTGAGGGCGAGGCTGTCCGTGCTGTGATGTCGAGCGTCGTACAGGTCCGTGCCAACGAGAGCCTCGGCACCGGGTTCCTCGTGCGGCAGGAAGATGGCCGGTCATTCTTCGTCACGAATGAGCATGTGGTTCAGGGTGCGGAGGCCGTATCGGTAGTCGCGCCAGACGGAACCATGCATGATGCGTGGGTAACCGCCGCGGATCCCACCCTCGACCTTGCGTTGCTGGTAGTCGAGGGAGTCAGTGGGATGTCGCCGGTGCGATGGGGCGATGTCGGCGACCTGCGTGCGGGTGACCCGCTTTACGTGATCGGCTTTGCCCTCGGTGATGAGTTATTGGGCGATCCCACTGTTACGCGCGGAGTGCTCTCGGGTCGTCGCATGTATGGGCAGGTGGACTACATACAGACAGACGCCGCGATGAACCCGGGAAACAGCGGCGGACCGGTGGTCAGCGGGTCTGGCGAAGTTGTCGGCGTGGCGACCTGGATAATTCGGGAATTGGGTGGACTGCCGATCGAGGGTATCAACTTCGCGATCCCGGCGGACGTCGCGCTCGCCTTTATCGACCGCTCCGTGTGACTGGGGAAGGTCCGTCCTGGCGCAGGCGTTGTCGGTCGACATCGGTGCCACAGGGGGCCACGTCTCGGTCCAGTCTCCTGCGACCTTGATCGAGCAGGCCCGGGAGCTGCTGGAGCGGTACCCATGGGAAGCGTCGGGGGAAGCAAGTACACTAGCCACGGCGTGGTCGTAGGGTCAACCTAGGAGAGCGGGCGTCCTCACCCGTCCCCCGCTCTCGGTCCAGGCAACTCGGCGCAGAGCCGCCAAGAAACCGACGCACCTGACGAAAGAAGACGGGCGAGGGCGCCCTCTCTCCTGCTATGAAACCACCGAGGGGGCGGCCACTTCGGCCGCCCCCTCGGTGTCACCGCGCTGGAGGGTCACTGGGCATCGAAGTACAGGTCGCCCTTGGCGAGGATGTTGGGATCGTAGCGGAGGAACTTGGGCTGGGCATCCTCCGGCACTTCGAAGACCACCACCCCCTGCGTCTTGGCCCCGGAGGTGAGGTTCTGCACCAGATTGAGCGGCTCACCGAACCCCACCGCGATCGTGGGATCGTACTCGAAATCGGCGGTGGTCCGAAGCTTCCAGCTTCCCACGTAGATCTCAGCCGGGCCGGCGTTCTCCACGAGAACCTCGACGACCCAGAACTTATGGCCATTAGAGGGCTTCTCGAACTCGTTCGATGACGTCGCGTTGTCGGTAATGGAGACGATCGTCACGCGGTGGAGCTTGTCCTTCGCCTGCTGGACCTCGCCGACGGCACCGACTTCCAACGGGAAGTGGACATCGCCTTCGTTGGTGCCAACCTCCTTGGTGCTCAGGCTGTTACTCGCACCGCTGCCGGAGACGGTCGTCGTGGACCCCGTGCTGGCTGCGCCGCTGTCACCGTCGCTCGAGCCGCCGGTCAGCATGGTGCTGATGACGATGAGGGCCACGAGCGCGAGCGTTCCGAGGCAGCCCCACTTGAAGAGCCCGCCGATGCGCCCGCCAGACTTCGCCGGAGCCTGCGGGATGGCCGGGCGCACCGTGGTTTCCAGCCGCCCGGCGTCTGCCAGCGTCGCGCCACGCAGCGTGAGGGTCTTTCCCTTGCGGCGCCGGAAGGTCACGTCGAGTCCCTCGCGGCGCAACTCCATGACCTCACTGAGGTCAATCGTTTCCACCACCGCGCCCTGCGCGTCAAGGATCTCGACGGCATAGGGGGTTGCGCGGTAGGTCCGGCCGTCGGCCAGCGTTCCCGTTACCTGCTCCTCCATCGCACACCTCCGTTCCCGTAGTCGCGCCGCGGCTGGAGGCCGGGCGCGCAACCTGCCCGTCGTGGCCGTGCCGAGCGGTCACAGACCGTGTCCTGTCCGACTCGACCAGCGTTCGGTTCCAGCCTAGTGAGGCCGCGGGAACACAGTTGTTCCTGTGGTGTGCGATCAGCGGGAATCGTGACAGAGAGGCAGGAGGAGCCTGGGTGCTGGCACCTGCCAGCACCCAGGTGGGAGTGGCCGTCAGGCCCGGGCGGTGCGCTTCGTCGGGACGACTGCGGGGATGCCCGCGTCGCGCACCGCGCGGTCAAACGCGGCCAGGTCGGTGTCCAACACCTGACGTAGCGCTGCGAGGTGGGTGTCGGCCTGCGCAGCGAGTTCGGCGAAGGCGTCGCGCGCCTGCTTGGTTGGGCGAGCGTCGTCGGAGTCGACGAACACCGTTAGCACCGCCAGCTTCCAGTTGAGCTTGCTCGGGAACTGGCGCGGGTCGTCGCCCTTGACCTGGATCAGCTCCTCCTCGATCGCAGTGAGCTTCTCCCTCAGGCTCTTGGCCGCGTCGACGACGGCGCTGCCACCATCGCGCTCCCCGGCCCGGCGCGCCCAGTCGTCGACCTGCCGCCGGACGTCGCGGATCGTGTTCACCGCCTCGTGCACCTCGCTCACCTTGTCGCGGATGGCGAGGAGGAGTTGGAACTGCTCCGCCAGGTCCTCATCCGTGGCGGCGATGCGCGGGTCCTTCAGGATGCGGAAGGTCGCGGTCTGGCTCTCTTCCCCGACCGTCAGGCGCACCTGATAGGTGCCGGGAACCACGACCGGCCCGTCCCGGTAGTCCTCGGTCGTCTTGTCGCCGGGCACCATCGTCGGCCCCGGGACGCGCATATCCCAGACGAAGCGGTTGAGCCCGGCATCCTTCGGGACACGCGGCTCCTTCTTCTCTTCGCTCCCCGGCGCCTCGCCGCCCTCGATCATGGCGCGCTCGCGCGGGCTCGGAGCGCTGCCGTCGGCGAGCTGCGCCGGCTTGGGCGGCTCGCTCGAGAAGGTGCGAATCTCGTTGCCCGCTTCATCGAGGATGGTCAGGGTGACCTCGCCCTCTGGCTGCTCCTTCAGCCAGTAGGTGATGATCACGCCGTTAGGCGGGTTCTCGCCCGCGTCGAGCAGTTCCTCGACCGTTGTGCCGGTCGGCGTCTCGCGCTTGCGATAGCCGAAGACGAGCGGACCGGCCATGCGGTAGCTCGTCTCGGTTTTCGACTCGGAGCCGTACCCCTTGTAGACCTTGAAGCGCGTGGTGTCGCGCGGCGTGAAGAGGTGTACCGGCATGTCCGCGAGGCCGTCCGCCATCTGGTGGAGCGGGGTGAGGTCGTCCAGGATCCAGAAGGAGCGGCCGTGCGTCGCGGCGATCAGGTCGGTCCCCTTCACCATCAGGTCGTGAATCGGGCAGACCGGCAGGTTCAACTGGAAGCGCTGCCAGTGGCCGCCGTCGTCGAAGGAGATGTAGATCCCCGTCTCGGTCCCGGCATAGAGCAGGCCGCGCCGGTTGGGGTCTTCCCGGATGACCCGGGTGAAGTCATCCTCGGGGATGCCGTCGACGATCTTGGTCCAGGTTTTCCCGTAGTCGTTCGTCTTGTAGAGGTACGGCCGGTAGTCGTCGTGTTTGTAGCGAGTCGCGGCGATGTACGCCGTAGCCGGGTCGTGCGGGGACACCTCCAGCACGCTGACCAGGGTCCATGGCTCAAGGTCCGGCGGGGTGATGTCCTGCCACGTCTTGCCGCCGTCGCGCGAGAGGTGCACCAGGCCGTCGTCGGTCCCGACCCAGAAGACGCCCGGCTCGTGCGGCGACTCGACGAAGGCGAAGATGGTGTCGTAGACCTCGGCACCGGTGTTGTCCTTGGTGATCGGCCCGCCCGAGGCCTGCTGCTTCGTCTTGTCGTTGCGGGTGAGATCCGGGCTGATGACCTCCCAGCTCATCCCCTCATCGGTGCTGCGGTGCACCACGTTGGAGCAGACATAGAGCACGTTCGGGTCGTGCGGCGAGATGACGATCGGGAAGGTCCACTGGAAGCGATACTTCAGCGTCTCGGCGCCGTCGCCCATGCCCTGGTCTACCGGCCAGACGGTAATGTTGCGGATGTGGCCGGTGCGATGGTCGTAGCGGGTCAGCCGCCCGTTCCCCTCACCGCTGCCGATGGCGCCGCCGAAGACGATGTTGGGGTCGTCGGGGCGGACCGCGATGTATCCGCTCTCGCCGCCGCCCGGCTCGTACCACTCGCTCGGGGTGATCGCGCCGAGCACCGACATGCTGGGGATGCTGATGGCGGTATTGTCCTGCTGCGAACCGTAAACCCGGTAGGGGATCTGGTTGTCGGCGGTGACGTGGTACATCTGCGCCGTCGGCTGGTTGTAGAGGGTGGACCAGGACCGCCCCCCGTTGTAGGTGACGCAGGCGCCACCGTCGTTCCCCTCGATCATCCGCAGCGGGTTCTTGGGGTCGATCCACAGGTCGTGGTTGTCCCCGTGCGGGGTGGGGACGGAGACGAACGTCTTGCCGCCGTCGATCGACTTCCAGCACTCGCCGTTGAGCACCCAGACGGTGTCGGGGTCGAGCGGGTCGGCGTAAATGTGCATGTAGTACCAGGCACGCCAGCGCAACCCGGGCTGCTCGGAGAGCCGCTGCCACGTCTGTCCCCCGTCGTCGGAGCGGAAGAGGGCGCCGTCCTCGGCCTCGACGATGGCGTAGACGCGGTCGGGCTGCGCCGGCGAGACGGCCACGCCGATCTTGCCCAGGATGCCCTTGGGTAACCCCTCGTTCCGGCTGATGTCGACCCAGGTGTCGCCGCCGTCGGTGGACTTGAAGATGCCGCACTCGGGGCCGCCGCTGGAGAGGCTCCAGAAGGTGCGGCGCGCCTGCCACATGGTCGCATAGAGGATGCGCGGGTTGTTCGGGTCCATCGAGAGGTCAACGGCGCCGGTGTTTGGGCTGCGGTAGAGCACCTTCTCCCAGGTCTTTCCGCCATCGGTGGAGCGGAAGACGCCCCGCTCCTCGTTGGGACCGAAGGCGTGGCCGAGCGCGGCGACGTAGACGATGTCCGGGTTCTGGGGGTGGATGCGGATCTTGCCGATGTGGCGGGTGTCGCGGAGCCCGACGTTCGTCCAGGTCTTCCCCCCGTCGGTCGACTTGTAGACCCCGTCGCCGTGGGAGACGTTCCCGCGGATGCAGGTCTCCCCGGTGCCCACGTAGATCACATTGGGGTCGGACTCCGAGACGGCGATCGCGCCGACCGCGGCAGTGGTGAAGAAGCCATCGGAGACGTTGCGCCAGTACTGCCCGCCGTCGGTTGTCTTCCACACGCCGCCCGCGCAGGCGCCAAAGTAGAACACCGCGGGGTCGCTGGGGTCGCCCGCCACGGCCACGACACGGCCGCCGCGGTGCGGGCCGATGCAGCGCCACCGCATGGTGTGGACCGCTGCCGGGCGCAAGGGCAACCCGGTCTCGCGGGTTGGCTGGGTCTGCATGGTGCTCCCATTCCTCCCTGCTCTCAGGCCGGATCGAACGCCGGATAGTGTCCCACGTCTTCCCGGGTTTGGGAATTAGCCCAAATCGGCCACCAACTTGAGGCGCACGACCCCGTCGCCAGCCCGATCGCTCAATAGCGGGCAACCACGGTATCGCCGTCCCCACCGGTACACGGCAGCAGGGATACACACCGCGGGGTTTGGGGATTCGGCGGGGGATTCGCCGAATTAGTACTTTCGTACCGAGCCTGCGAAAAGGGTGCGTTCGGACGCGGCATCTTGAGGCAAGTGGCAGCTTGTTGCGCAGCAGATGTCTGCAACGGTGGGCGTGCAGCGATGCAACTCGCGCAACCGACGAGAATCGCAGTCGTTTACTGAGCGTTGCTCGGGCCGGACTCGGTCCGGGGCGGCAGGGGAGAGCCTGCGCACCCGAGCGTTAGCAGAGGAGGCCTGGCACGAGCGCCCCGCGGGGACGGGGCTATGGCATTGCCGGCCATGGGACGTAGGAAGGGAAGGGCCTTTGACCACGCGAGCGGCGTGGAGCCGCCTCTTGGGCGGCTGCCTTGTGGCCGCGGCCGTGACACTGTTGGGGCCGGTGTCGGTTGCCGCGGATACGCTTCACGACGCGAACGATCCGACGTACAACCCCTCATCTGCAGCCCTGGCGGGCGCCGGCGGAGGGACCGCGACGCCAGCGGCACCCGGTACGATTCCCATTTCCTGGGAGTTCAAACGCTTCTACGACCGGAGCGGCGGCGTGCCGATCTTCGGCTACGCCATCAGCATGCCGGTGCTCGAGAACGGGCTGCGCGTCCAGTACTTCGAGCGCCAGCGCTTGGAGCACCACCCCGAGAAAGCGGGAACCGCGTACGAGGTGGAGCTCGGCCGGCTGGGCGCCGATGAGGCAGCTCGGCGCGGGTTGCTCGAGACGGCCCCCTTCGCACCGCAACCCGGCGGCAGTGCGCCCGGCTGCGATTACTTCGCCGAGACCGGACACTGGCTGTGCAACGGCTTCCGGCACTACTGGAAGTCCCACGGCGTCGAACTGGGCGATCCTGGCGTCTCGTTCCGGGAGTCGCTGGCGCTGTTCGGCTACCCGATCAGCGAGGAGTTCGTCGAGAACGGCGTCACCGTGCAGTACTTCGAGCGCGCACGGTTCGAGTACCACCCGGGAACGGGCGCCGCGCACGACACCCTCCTCGGGCTGGTGGGGTACCCGGCCTGGGCAGCGGCAGAGCCGACTGCGGTTGCCGCGCCGCTGCAGGCCCCACCCGTCGGCGAGCTGATCAAGGAGGAGGCGCTGCGGCATCTCGGAGCCCCCTATGTCTGGGGAGGGACGACCCCTGCTGGGTTCGACTGCTCGGGCTTCGTCTACTACGTGGTCAACCAGGTCCTCGGCGGCGGCTTCCCGCGGAACATGGACGCGCAGGTCGCCAGCGGTGTCCCGGTCGATCCGAAGGATCTGCACCCGGGTGATCTGGTGTTCCAGCAGAACACCTACCAGTGGGGGCTCTCGCACGCCGGGATCTACATCGGCGACGGGAAGTTCATCCACGCCTCCATGCCCGGCGTCGGCGTCACCATCAGCGACTTGTGGGACGGCTACTGGGGCCCGCGCTTCTACGCCGCGCGCCGCGTCGGGGTCTGAGAGGAGTTCGCAGAACCGACCGGCTCACGATCCCTAGTCCAGAACCGGCGCTCGTTCACTGCCATCCTGAGCGAAGCGAAGGATCTCGCGTCGGACCGGCGACGCACCGGAGGGATCCTTCGGCTCGGACGGAGTCGCCGGGGGCGGCTGGCCGCCGCCCCCGGCTCCGCTCAGGATGACAGGAGCGCGGCAGTCGACTGCTGACAAGACCAAGCCTGCGGCAGCCGGCGGGAGCGAACCAGGGCCGACCCCCAGGTGATTGGGTGCCCGCTGGCGGACCTGTACCCGGGGGTAAACCCCCGGGCTCACAATGCGAAGCCGGCTTTAGCCGGCTTTGGAGTGCGGCGGCCAGAGCCGCCGCTTTGGTATGGTGCGGCCTCACGCCGCGCCGAGGTTTGTGTCGTGCCGTCGTCGAGACGCTGATGGGTGGCGTGCGGATCCACGCGCCAACGTATAGGCCCGGGGCGGAAGCCGCCGGGCTGAGTATGGGCAAGCCCACTGAAGGGGCTGTGGTGCCGCCATGAAGGCGGCCTCCCACGGGGCGGAGCTTTCCCAGTCCCTTCAGTGAACCTCATGTTGTCAGCCCGGCGGTTTTCGCGCTGGGCACACGACAGCGCCGAAGACCCACCTTACCGCCGGAGTAACTCCATCGTGTTCGTCAAACTCCATGAGCCCTGGGTCACCGCTGCCCCGGTGGCGGGGGGGCATCGCATGGGGCTGTGGGTCTAGCGGGCGGTGGCGGCGATGAGGGTTTCGGCCTCGCGGCGGGCCCAGGCGTCGGCTTCGGCGATCGCTTCGAGGGTGAGGGGACCGGGCGCGGGTTGGTGGCGGTCGAGCACCGCGCGGACCACGTCCACGATGCCGGTGAACCCAAGGCGCCCAGCGATGAAGGCGGCCACGGCGACTTCGTCGGCGCTGCTGAGCACGGTGGGGTAGGTGCTGCCGGCCTCACCCGCAGCGCGGGCCAGCTCGAGTGCTGGGAAGCGCTCGGGGTCGGGTGGGCTGAACTCCAGCCGGCCCAGGGCCGCGATATCGAGACGCAGGTGTGGAGCGGGTGGGCGTTCCGGGTAGGTCAGGGCGTACTGGATCGGCAGCCGCATGTCGGGCACGGCGAGGTGGGCGACGACCGAGCCGTCGGCAAAGCTGACGAGCGCGTGGACGATGCTCTGGGGGTGGATCACGGTGTCGATCCGCTCGTAGGGCAGGTCGAAGAGCCAATGGGCCTCGATGACCTCCAGGCCCTTGTTCATCAAGGTGGCGGAGTCGACGGTGACTTTGCTCCCCATGCGCCACGTCGGGTGCGCCATCGCCTGTTCGACGGTGACTGTTGCCAGCTCGGCCGCCGGGGTGTCGCGGAAGGGGCCGCCGGAGGCGGTCAGGGTGACCCGATCGACCTCGGACTCCTGGTGCCGAACGCTGAGGCACTGCCAGACGGCGCTGTGCTCGCTGTCGACGGGACGGATCTCGACGCCGCGGCGGCGGGCTTCTCCGACCAGGATCTCGCCGGCGCAGACGATGGCTTCCTTGTTGGCCAGCGCGATCGTCTTGCCGCGCCGGATGGCCTCCAGCGTGGGGCGGATGGCGCTGTGGCCCGAGGTGGCCACGACCACGATGTCGGCCTCGGGCATGGTCGCGACGGCCTCCAGCCCCTCGGCGCCGGACAATACCTCCGGTGCCTGAATGGTGCGCGGGTCGCAGCCGTCGGCCACCGAGACGAGGCGAGGGCGGTAGCGGTCCACCTGTTCCTGGAGCAGTTCGGCGTTGTGTCCGGCGGCCAGCGCCACCACCTCGAATCGGTCGGGCAGGTGGTCGACGACGCCCAGTGTCTGGCGGCCGATGGAACCGGTAGAGCCGAGGATCGCGAGGCGTTGTCGCATACCGACAGAACCTCTCTACAGCAGCCGGGCCAGATAGTACGCGACCGGGAGCGCGAAGAGGAGGGCGTCGATGCGATCGAGGAGGCCGCCGTGTCCGGGGATCAGGTGCCCCATGTCCTTGATGCCCAGGCTGCGCTTGATCAGTGACTCACTCAGGTCGCCGACCTGGCCGACGGCGGCGAGCACGAGGCCCACCCCGACCGCCGTGTACCACGCCACCGGCACACCGAACAGTGCGGCGGCAGCGATGCCGGTCAGGGCGCCCGCAGCGAGGCCGGCCGCGGCGCCGACGCGCGTCTTGCCGGGGCTGACCGACGGGATGAGCTTCGTCGTCCCGTAGGCGCGGCCGATCAGATAGGCCGCGGTGTCCGTCAGCCAGGTGACGGAGAGGGCGAGGCCGAACCATGCGAGCCCCAGGCCGGTGCCGTCCGAGCCGAGCAGGTCGACGAGCTCGTTGACCCAGCCGCGCGTGGCGTCGCCCGGCAGCGCCCGCAGGGCGACGAAGTGGGCGATCGGGATCGCCACATAGAGCGTGCCGGCCAGGGTCAGTGCCCAGTCCTGGAGTCCCGGGATGGGCTGGGGGCGAAAGACGGCCATGGCCAGGGTGCCGAGTACGGCGGCAGTGAGCAGCCCTGCCAAGACGGCGGGCGAGGCGTCGAGCGCTACGGCGGCGATGAGGAGGGCTGTGAACGTGAGGGCGCCCGTGCGGAGCGGTCGGGTGCCGTTCGCCTCCAGGGCGCGCGTCAGCTCGGCGACGGAGAAAAGGCCGAGGAGCAGCATGACCGCCGCGAAGACGTACCCGCCGACGAACGCGGGGACGGCGGCGACCAGGACGATGAGGACGGCACTACGAGAGCGCTGCCGCAACATGGCCGCCTGCCCGGACTAGCCGGCAGCGCGGCCGGGGGTGGCCGGTGTGATGCCACCGAACCGCCGCTCGCGATGACAGTAGTCGTCGACGGCGCGCTCGAGGTCTTCGGGGCCAAAGTCCGGCCAGAGCACCGGTGTGAAATGGTACTCGGCGTAGGCTGCCTGCCAGAGGAGGAAGTTGCTGGTGCGCTGCTCGCCGGAGGTACGGATGATGAGGTCCGGTTCCGGGAGGTCGGCGGTGTAGAGGTAACGATCGACCAGCTCCTCGGTCACCTCCTCCGGGCGGACGCCGTCGGCGATCATCCGGCGGATCGCCTGGATGATTTCGGCGCGCCCTCCGTAGTTGAAGGCCAGCGTGAGGACGATGCGGTCATTGTTGCGGGTGAGGGCGATGGCCTCGCGCACGGCCTGCTGGAGGTCGGGGTCGAGGCCGTCGAGGCTGCCGATGTGGCGGAGCTGCGCCCCGTTGCGGTGCAACTCGGCAGTCTCGCGCTCGATGGAGCGGGCCAGGATCTGGAGGATGCCCTCGACCTCCTCCTTGGGGCGCCGCCAGTTCTCGGTGGAGAAGGCCCAGAGCGTGAGGTACTTGATGCCGAGTTCGGCCGCATGGGTGGTGATGCGGCGGATGTTCTCGGTCCCGGCCTCGTGGCCCGCGATGCGGGGCAGGCCGCGGCGCGTCGCCCAGCGACCGTTGCCGTCCATGATGATGGCGACGTGGCGCGGCACGACACGTTCCGGCGACGCGGACGCCGCCGGATCTGTCGTGGGCGCCACGGCTGCGCCGTTGTCAGACTTCGAGGACCTCGGCCTCTTTGTTCTTGCCAATCTTGTCCGCCTCGTTGATGTAGCGGTTGGTGAGCTCCTGGACCTGTTGCTCGGCGCGGCGCTCATCGTCTTCGCCGATGAGCTTCTCCTGGAGCATCTCCTTGACCTGTGCCAGGGCATCGCGCCGGATGTTCCGGATCGCGACGCGGCTCTCCTCCACCTTTTGCCGCACAACCCGGACCAGAGCCTTGCGACGCTCTTCGGTCAACGGCGGGATGGCGATGCGGATAACCTGGCCGTCGTTGGTCGGGTTGAGCCCGAGGTCGGAGCTACGGATGGCCTTCTCGATGGCGGACATGGCGCTCCGATCCCACGGCTGCACGACGAGGAGCCGGGGCTCGGGCGCACTGATCCCTGCCACCTGATTCAGCGGGGTCGGCGTGCCGTAGTAATCGACCTCCAGGCGCTCGATCAAGCCAGGCGAGGCGCGGCCGGTTCGGATACCGGCCAGTTCGCGCTGGAGGTTGTCGAGGGTCTTCGTCATGCGGCCTTCGGCATCGGCAAGTACATCCTCGATCACGCTGGCCTCCTGCGTTGTGTGACCATGCCCGCCCCGTGGCGGCGCGCGATTGGCGTGCGCACCGCGCTCAACAGACGAGGGTTCCGACCTCGTGGCCGAGCGCAGCGCGTTCGATATTGCCCGGGCGATTCAAGTCGAAGACGATGACCGGCAGGTCGTTCTCCCGGCAGAGTGCGAGGGCCGACTGATCCATGACCCGCAAATGGCGCTCGAGTGCCTCCTGGTGGGAGATCACATCATAGCGGGTGGCGTTCGGGTTGATATTGGGGTCGTCGTCATACACGCCGTCGACGTTGTTCTTCCCCATGAGGATGACCTCGGCGCCGATCTCGACCGCGCGCAGGGCGGCCGCGGTATCGGTGGTGAAGTAGGGGTTTCCGGTGCCGCCGGCGAGGATGACGACACGGCCCTTCTCCATGTGCCGGATGGCACGGCGCCGAATGTACGGCTCGGCGATCTGGTGCATCTCCACCGCGGTCTGCACACGGGTCTGAACGCTCTGGTGCTCGAGCGCGTCCTGGAGCGCCAGTGCGTTGATGACGGTGGCCAGCATGCCCATGTAGTCAGCCGTGGCGCGATCCATTCCCCGCGAGCTGGCGGCCAGCCCGCGCCAGATGTTGCCGCCGCCGACGACAATCGCGATCTGGACACCGTCGGCGGCGACGCGCGCGATCTCCGCAGCCAGACGCTGGACCACGGCCGGATCGATCCCGTACCCGGCGCTGCCCATAAGGGCCTCGCCCGACAGCTTCAATACGACACGCCGGTAGCGGCGCCGCTGACAGGTTCCGGGACCGGATTCGCCTGCTCCCACGGCTCGTGTCCTCTACTCTTCGTCGGCCGCCCCAGTGCCGACGCCCAGCTCGAACCGCGCGAAGCGGCGCACCACGATGTTCTCGCCCAGCCGAGCGATGTGGTCCTTGACGAGATCCTTGATGGTCCGCTTCGGGTCCTTGATGAAGGCCTGCTCCAGCAGGACTGCCTGCTTCAGGAAGAGCTCGCGATCGCCGTACTCGCGCTCGCCCTCTTCGAGCACCTCGGCCGGGACGTCCTCGACGCTGACGTAGCGCGGGTCCATGGCCGCGACCTGCATGGCGATGTCGTGGGCCAGATCCTGGAACTCCTGGGTGCGGGCCACGAAGTCGGTCTCGCAGTTCACCTCGACGAGTGCGCCGATCCGTCCGCCGCCATGGATATAGGCCTTGACCAGACCCTGCGACGCCGCGCGGCTCGCTTTCTTCTCGGCACGGTCGAGCCCGCGCTGTCGCAAGAGCGCGGCGGCCTTGTCCATGTCCCCCTCGGACTCTTCGAGCGCGCGCTTGGCATCCATGATGCCAGCCCCCGTGCGCTCCCGCAGCTCCTTGACCATCTGAGTGGTGATCTGCACAGGTCCTCCTCGTGGATGTAACGTGGCGTCCGGTGTTCGGCGCAAGACATGACTCGGCCGGCGCACGCGCCGGCCGACGGAAACAGCAACCTCAGCGGCGCGAAGAGGGAGCCTCGGTCTCGGCCTCCAACTCCTCTTCGTCCTCCAGCGGCTCCTCCTCGTCGATGGAGTAGTCGGGCAGATCCTCCTCCGGCTCCTCACCGACGCCCGGCTCCCCGGCCATCGTGCTTTCGAGCTCGGTGCGGCCCTCGATCAGGGCGTCCGCGATGCGAGAGGTGATCAGCCGGACTGAGCGGATCGCATCATCGTTGGCGGGGATGACATAGTCGATCAGATCAGGATCACAGTTGGTGTCCACCATCGCGATGATGGGGATGCCCAGACGCCGGGCCTCGGCGACGGCGATGCTCTCCCGCTTCGGGTCGACGACGAAGATCGCGGCGGGGAGCTGCGTCATATCACGCATGCCGCCGAGGGTCTGGCGGAGCTTCTCGAGTTCGCGGCGCTTGCGGATCCCCTCCTGCTTGGGCAGGGTGTCGAGCTCACCGGCAGCAGCCTGGCGCTCGAGCTCCTTCAGGTACCGGAGCCGCGAACGGATGGTGACGAAGTTGGTCAGGGTGCCACCCAGCCAGCGGCGGTTGACGTAGAACATGCCGCTGCGCTCGGCCGCATTCTTGACGGCTTCCTGCGCTTGCTTCTTGGTGCCGACGAAGATGACGCGCCCGCCGCGGGCGGCGAGGTCGCGGGCGAAATCCTGAGCCTCGGCGAGCAGACGGACCGTCTGCTGGAGGTCGATGATGTGGATCCCGTGGCGCTCGGTGAAGATGTAAGGGCGCATCTTCGGGTTCCAGCGCTTGGTCTGGTGTCCGAAGTGGACCCCTGCCTCCAGCAGCGCCTTCATACTGACTCGGGTGGCTTCGGTATCGGCTGCGGTGACCAATGGTCTATCCTTCCTGGTGTTAGAGCGTCCGTGCCCTTCATCCCGACCGAGGACCGCATACGCGGCACACCAGGGTCGGTCCGGGCACGTGTGAATTTGGCGGCTGATACCGCCGACGCTCAGTATAGCACAGGCCGATTTCCGCCCTCAATCGGCTGCGCCCGGCCATCCAGGTGATTTGGGTCAGCTACTGGGCCAGCTCCAGGAAGTCCTCGACGACGTACCCCTCGACGCCGTCCCCCTCGACAGGCCACCAGGTGTAGCCATCGGCCGTGACCGACTCACCGGTGATGGTCAGCTCGGTCCCCTCTTCGAGCGTCATGACGAGTTCGCCGCTGGTGCTGGGGCTGCTGCGCAGGTTCACGCCTGCGCCGTCAGTGTTGGCGACCACGACGGTCGCGCCCTGGCCGATCGACCCGCTGGACGGGGCAGGGGTCGTCTCGGTCGTCGGCAGCGGCCGCGGCGTGCTGACCGGGCCGACCCCGCCACCGGGGGTGGCACCCATCACGACCGTTGGGCCGGTGATCCCGTTCGTGTTGTTCCCGGCCTCGTCCTCACCACCCAGAAGCGACTGGAGGAGGAACCAGACGAATCCGAGCATGAGGATGACGCCGACGACCGGGACGGCGATCCGCAGGTAGTCGGTCCAGTAGCGCTCCTCGCTGTAATAGGTGAACTGGCGCTCGCTCCCACTGGCGAAGGGCGATCGGGAGCGATCGTGGGTGGAGGGGCGCTGGAACTCATCATCGTCGTCGAAGTCGCCGGGCCGTCCGCTGCCGGGGTACTGATGCATCTCGCCTCCTCTACCGGAACGGGCGCCGCCGCCGGGCGGCGGCACGAAGTTCAAGGGTGCGACTTGGGGTTCGAACGCGGGCGTGGGATTGGGGTTGGTCAGGTCTGCTTCGGTATCCGGGGGCGGGGTGACACCGGCGACGCCTGGCGGTGCGTCGATCGGCTCCCAGTAGTTACCCATGCCCCGATCGCAGTCCAGGTCGTCCTCACCGACGAGGTGGCTCTGCTGGGGCGAGTAGAGCAGTGGGTTCCGGCACCAACCCTTGCGCCAAATCGGCGCCGGCTCGTAGTGCTTGCATGTGCTGCACTTCCGTACGGTCATGGCCCCCCCTTGTGCCGGGTGTCGTCACGGAACCGCCAGGGGCGTGAGGCACAAACAGAGAGCGCGCAGGGAAAACCTTACCCTGGCCGAGGCTGCTCCTGAGTTACCCCCAGCCGGCGGGGCCATTATAGCACGGGCTTTCGTGGTGTCGCAGTGCCGATATGGGCCGCGAGGGCGTCACTCTTCCTTCGCTCGCTGGGCACCCGGGGATGTCTCGGCATCCGAGGACTCCCCGGCCTCGCCGGCGAAGCGTCGAAGGACGCTCGGAACCGAGTCGTCCGCGGCAGCCTCGCCCACCGTGCTCGTGGCCACCGAGCCGACCTCCATGTGCAGCTCGCCCTCGAAGAGGGCACCCTCGTTGATGACCAGAGATTGGGTCGTGACGGTGGCGCGGACGCGGCCGGTCGGCATGATCTGTAGTTTGCCGCGGCAGTTGACCTGACCCTGCAGGTCTCCGGCGACGGTGACGTGGGCGGCCTCAACGGTGGCGTCGACGTCGGCTCCCTCGGCGATGTAGACCAGCCCCTGGCAGCGCAGGGTACCCCGCATCTGCCCTTCAATGCGGAGGTCGCGTTCGGAGGTGAAGGTACCCTCGACGGTCGAGTGTCGGTCGATGAGGCTGTAGGCCTCGGGCATCTGGGCGTTCCCCGCCTCGCCAAAGCCGGAGCTTGACCCGCCTGGACGATACGACATCGGCCTCCTCCTCCCAACAGGGTGGTCCGGCGGGCCTAACGGCCCGAGCGGCGCGACTTCGTGCTCTGACTGGACGTCGAGTACTGGACGGCGCCCGTGCCCTCCATCGTCAGCTTCCCGCTCAGCCGGGCACCCTCGTGCACGACGAGCTTGGGTGCCTTGACGTCACCGGACACGTGGCCCTGTGGCAGAACCTCAAGCCGGGTACGCGCCTCGATCGTGCCGCGAACCAACCCGGCAACGACCACGTTGTCGGCGAAGATCCCGGCGTCCACCTGGGCGCCTTCGGCCACGTAGAGGTCGTGGGTCGCATGCAGCTCGCCTTCGGCTCGCCCATGGACGTGGAGCGACCCCTCGGTGCGCAGCGTGCCGTTCCAGTGCGCGTTCCCGGCGATCACGCTGGTGTTGGTGTCTGGCGTCTGCCACGTCCCGCGTGGGGTCGTCCCCGCAGTCGTGGCGGTCGTGATCTGGGTCGTACCGCTGGTATCGGTTGGTCGGGACGCGGCGATCGTGACGTCCGCCGTCTCCCGCCCCTCGCGGGCGGACGCGCTGAACTGTGAGGTGTCCTGAGACTCGCTGTGGCGGAACTCGTCGGTCTGCGACTCGGTCTCCGTCTGCAACTGCTGGCGCAGGCTGGAGATTTGCCGCTGGAACGACTCGCTACGGTTCTCTTTCCGGAAGATCATGGCCCTTCCTCCCGGCATCAGCCAGTCGAGCGTCGCGGTTACAAGGCGGGACGTGGGCGCAACCGTCGTCGTCCACAGCCATCCGGGATGGGGTGCGTCGATGCCGGGCTGCGGATCGCGCGTTCGGAACCACCACCCACGGAGATGCCGTATCCATCGTGAAACGAAAAGGTCCGAATCCGGGTCGTGGCCGAACGTGTGCGCAACACTGCGCCAGATCTCGCTTCTCGGTCGAACTACCATCGGCCCCACTCCCAACGATTGTACTATGGGCGCTCAAAGGCCGCACAGCGCGGCCATGGTGGGCGCCGGACGACGGTTGTTGGCCACAGTATATAGTGTACGTACACACTTGTCTAGCAGGCACGGCGTGCGTTGTGCGGCGATGAAGCGTCCGGGCGCGTTGAGACCGGGCGTCGCACCGCCCGAGAGGAGGGCTGCCACGTATATCAGGTATGCTTGGTAGCCGTGCGCCCGGTGGATGGGCAGCCGGGCTCTAGCCGTGCGGGAGCGGGTAGGCGAGGCGCATGGATCACGGGCACTCAGGGAGTGACGACGGGCCGGGAGCAGGAGCTTTCATCGCGATCCTGGTGGGCTTCAAGCTCTGGACACTGCTGCTGATCCTGCTGGTCGCCACGTCGTGGGGCACAGTGGGTTTCCTGGCTGCTACCCACGTCCTGTGGATCATGGTGGGCATGGTGGCACTCTGGGGACCCGCGCTCCTGTGGTACCGGCTCATTCGGATGCGCCGTCGCCGGCGAGAGTTGCAGCGAGCCGAGTGGGAAGTCGAGGACACCCAGCGGACTCGGCACTAGTCCACGCCGCGGAGTCGAAGGATCTCCCTGCTGTGGGGTGGGTCCGAAGCGAGATCCTTCGCTCCGCTCAGGATGACATCGAGGCAAGGGCGGATTCGGATTCGAGACAAAGGGGTCGCGACCGGAGGACGCCTGGAACGCAACAGCCCGAGGGTATTGACCCTCGGGCTGTTCGTCTCCTCATCGGGTGGTACGCCCGGCAGGATTCGAACCTGCGGCCTTTTGCTCCGGAGGCAAACGCTCTATCCACTGAGCTACGGGCGCCTGCCAATGCAGCAGTGAGTATACCACGGCGGGCGCCTGGGCGGCAATCGGCCGCGTACGGCGCCCGCTGGTCGTCGGGGGCGTCGCCCCACATGTACGGTCATTGCTCGCCGCGGCGGGTCGGGGGGAATCAATCCCTGATCCTCCGCGACTGCATGGCTCGCCCCTACTCAGGGGATGCCGGCTCGGTGCCCATCATCCCGCTGGCGTCGTCCCACGTGGGCATGGTGGAGCCATGCGAGGCGTAGATGATCTCGCCGTCTTCCCAAATCGGGTCCTCGGTGAGGTGCTGGCGAAAGCGGCGATAGAAGGCATCCTGCTCCGGGGAATCGGCGTTGGCCATATAGCTCTCGCGGTCCTCGAATATCGCGACCAGGATGTACTCCCCAGGGTGCTTCTCGGACTCGAGTATGTAGTCGGCGACGTACCCCTTCACCCGCTTGGCGTGTTCGCGGTCGAACTCGTGGCTCATGTCGAGGAGTGCCTGGATCCCACCCGGCTTCGGCCGGATGCGGGCGACTGTCCCGAACATGCTGCGCCTCCCTCGTGCGATTGGGGCGCCCGTGATGCGCCCCACGAAACCGCTCCCAGGAACTGACGCGGTGGCCGGTGAGGAGCATCATTCCCGCCGGCCGGCAGGTGCTCGCGAGGGTTTCCGTGCGACGGCCCACCGCATCGCGCCGGCCGCCGCGCGTGCCGCTCCGCGTTCCGACGGGCACAGTGTATAGCGACAGGCTAATTATCGCGATGATTCTGACAGGACCGTCAGGGGATGGAAGTCGGCGTTTGGATCAAGAGCCGCCGGCAGGGGCGGGGGAACCGGGGCGCAGGAGGCCGGAGCGGAGATCCTGCTCGACGAGGTCGGCGACCACATTGCCGATGCGGACGCTGTAGTTGGTGCCGCGGTCCTCCGGGTAGATCTGGGCCGTGTTGGCCAGGTAGAGGCCGGGCAACGGTGTGCGGTGCTCCGGGATACGGGCGGAGTAGTTCTTGGTGATGATCGGCTGGGCCGCGTACTCGCGGAAGACCCAGTATTGCTCGACCCAGTCGGGGCTGAACGCGGGGTTGATCCGCTGCAGGTAGGGGACGTACTCCGCGAAGAGCTGGTCGTCGGGCGTGGTGAGGTACGGGTGGTCGTGCTCGACGTACTTGCTCACGTAGATGAAGTGGCGCCCCTGGTAGTGCTCGGGTCCGATGAAGTTGGTGTGCTCGATGATGCCGGTAAAGGGGACCGAGGGGTCCCCGATGTTCAGCCAGTAAATATGCGACAGCGAACGGGTGGTCTGGAGCAGCATGGTGACCGCTGCCTGGTAGACGGCGCCCGTCAGCTTGGCCTTGTAGTCCTCCGGTAGGTCGGGGAAGAGCTTGGCCAGGATCGGCGACGGGACGGTCGCCACGATCACGTCGCAGGTGACCTCCTCGCCCTCGCTCGTCCGCACCAGCCACTCGTTGCCGCGGCGCTCCAGCCGGTCGGTGCCGACGCCGACCTTGATCGTCGCCCCCTGCTCGGCGATGACCTCCGCAAGTCGGTCGATCAAGGTGTTGAAGCTGCCCCGGATGTAGCCCAGCTTCTCCTTAGCCAGGAGCGAGGGGCGGGACTGGGTGCGGAGGTAGATCTTGTTCCAGAACCAGACCATCGCCACCTGATCGTACCGGGGGCCGAACTTGGCCCGAAGCTGCGCGCCCCACACCCGGTCGAACGCGCGCTGGCCGACGGCACGCCGCAGCCATTCGGCGGCGGTCACCTGCTCGAAGTGGCGCCAGTTGCGCAGCTTCTGCAGGTACAGGGTCGTGAATCCGATGCGCAGCCGGTCGATCAGCGGGACGCACCCCAGGCGGAGCAGGTCGAAGGCGCCGGAGAGCGGGTAGATCTTCCCGTCGGCGAAGAATCCCACTGGGGATGGCAGCCAGATGAGGTCGTCGCCGATGCCGATCTCGTTCATGAGCTGCACGATATCGTGATCGCTCATGAAGAGGTGGTGGTAGAAGTACTCAATCGCGGTATCGAGCACCGGGAAGGCAGCCGCCTGCCCGCCGAGGCGTGGCCCGCGCTCCCAGAGGGTGACCTGGTGGCCGCGCTGGGCGAAGCGGTAGGCCGCGGTCAGGCCGGCGATGCCGCCGCCGATCACACCGACGCGGAGGCGGGGCGGACCGGCGGCCGGGGTCATGGCCGCGACCCTTTCCCGGCCGGAACGCTCTGCCGCCCCTGACCGCGCAGCCGCGCGAAGAAGCGCTGGATCTCGCCGTTCTCCCAGGCGACCACGATCTGGCTGGCGTTGAAGATCGACGAGTAGGTGCCGGCAATGATCCCGACGAGCAGCACGAGCACGAAGGTCTTGGTGGTCTCCCCGCCGAAGAGATAGAGCGCGGCGAGAGGCAGGATCGTGGTGATCGAGGTGTTCAGCGACCGGACCAGAGTCTGCACCACGCTGTAGTTGACCGTCTCCTCGAAGGTCTCGCCCACCTTGTGCGCCAGGTTCTCGCGGATCCGGTCGAACACGACGATGGTGTCGTGGACGGAGAAGCCGATGACAGTCAGCACGGCCGTGATGAAGAGGGCATCGACCTCGACACCCCGCAGCCAGCCGAGGATCGAGACCAGACCAAGCAGGATGGCGACATCGTGCAGCATGGCGATGATCGCGGCGGTGCCGTAGAGGAACGGATTCTGGGTGTTGCGGAAGGCGAACGCGATGTAGAGCAAGATCCCGATGGACGCCAGGGCTACCGCGATGATGGCCCGGTTGCGGATCTCCGTGCCGAGCGTGGGGCCGACCGACTCCAGGCGCAACTCGGTCACCTGCCCGAACTCGTCCTGCAGGGCGGTGAGCAACTGGTTCTTTGCCTCGGAGCCCTCCTGGATCTCCTTGGTGCGGATCAGGACGACGTTGTCCTCCGAAGTCTGCACCATGGAGCCGTCGTAGCCGTTGGCGGCGAGCACCCGCTGAACCTCGCCCGGCTGCACCGTGCGGCTCATCTGGAGCTCCCACAGGGTGCCGCCCGTAAAGTCGATGCTCACGCGCAGGCCGTTGACGGCCAGCGAGACCAGCCCCGGCAGGATCACCAGCACCGAGAGCAGGAACCACCAGTAGCGCTTACCAACGATATCGATCATGGGCAACTGCATCCTCGCCGTGCCCCGGTGCGCCCAGGGGCATCGATCGGGCCGCTGGTGCTCATCATCGGCTGGCCGCCCGCCCGGCCGGCGGGATGGGCGCCGACTCGACCCCGAACCACCATTCGTTGTGGAAGAACCCACGGGTCAGCATGACGCGCAGCAGGGTGCGGGTGACGGTAATGGCGCTGAACATGCTGACCGCCACCCCGATGAAGAGCGTGAGGGCGAATCCCTGGATGATGCTGGCGCCCGTATACCGCCCGAACCAGTACAGGATCACGCAGGTGATCATCGTCGAGACGTTCGAGTCGCGGATCGACGGCCAGGCGTGGTCGAAACCGGCCTCGATGGCGCGCCGCACCGGGTTACCCCGGCGCAACTCCTCTTTCATGCGCGAGAAGATCAGTACATTGGCGTCGACCGCCATCCCGATCGACAAGATGAACCCCGCGATGCCGGCCAGCGTCAGCACGACCGGGATCAACTTGAAAAGGGCGAAGACGATCGCGCTGTAGACCATCAGGGCGACGACCGAGAGGACGCCCGGCACGCGGTAGAAGAGGATCATGAAGAGGGCGACGAGCGCCAGTCCCACCGCGCCGGCCACGATGCTCTTGTCGATCGAGTCCTGACCCAGGGTCGGGCCGACGGTGCGGCTCTGCACCACTTCCAGCGGCACGGCCAGCGCGCCCGACTTGAGCTGCAGCGCCAGCGCGTTGACCTCGGCGGCCGGCATCCCCTGGATCACCCCCGAGTCTCGGATGGGGTTCCGGATCTCGGCAGTGCTGATGACCCGCTTGTCGACCACGATCGACATCGGCTGGCCGATGTGGGTGCTGGTGAAGTCGTAGAACTTCTGCGCGGCCTCGGGCTTCAGCTCGAAGCCGACGACCAGGACGCCGGTCTGGGGGTCGGTGGTCGGGTAGGCGTCCTTCAGGTCCGCCCCGGTGACGATCGTCTCGTAGACTGGACCACTCGGCTCCGGCGTGGCTTCGGCCTCGGTCCCGGCCGCGCCGTCGGCGCCGGGGGTGGCTTCCGGCGTTGCACTCGGCGTGGCGCTGGGCGTCGCTGCCGGGCTGCCCGTGCCGACCGAGTCCGCCGGCCCCAGCGTCGTGTTAACCAGCATGCCCTCGGGGAGGTACTGCCCGTTGGGGTTGATGATCTCCAGGAGCGCCGTCTCCTTGAGGATATTGACGGCGGCTTCGGGGTCCTCGATGCCGGGCAACTCGACCACGATCTGGTCGTCACCCCGGGTCTGGATCAGCGGCTCGCTCACGCCGAGCGCGTTGACGCGGCGCTCGATCGTGTCACGGGTGCCGAGGAGTGCGTCGCGGCTGACCGACTGCCCGGCCGGCGGCTGGGCCTGGAGGATCACTTGCAGGCCGCCCTGGAGGTCGAGCCCCTGATGGACGGAGATGCGGTCGCCCTTCCAGTTGAAGGGGTCGAGTACCCCGTCGGGGAGGTCAACCCAGACCGCGCCCAGCGTGAGCAGGACGATGAGGATCAACGCGAAACCCGGTTTGATCCGCACGGTGAAAACTCCTCGTGGCTGGGCACCGCGGTCCGGCCCCGGCATTCCATGCATTCATAAGTGAGCCCGCCGGACCGGCGGGCGCTTCGCATTATAGACCTCGCCTGCCAGTGTGTCAAAAGGCTCAAAAACCCCGCGTCACTCCGGTGTGTGGCCAGCAGCGGCACGGGGATCGGTCCTGCCAGCGCGCCAGCTGCCCGGGGGTGATGGAGTTTGACGAATTAATCCTGCATACCGGCCGCGCCGTCTCCCGACCGCGTCCGCCGGCTCGGGCAGTTGCCGACCGTTGCCGCGATGGGTGGTGGAAAGACCCCGTGCCGTGGTCGGTGCCCGGGGCTAAAGCCATCGGGCTGATAGCTTGGTAAGCCCACTGAAGGGGCTGCGATGGCGACACGCAGGCAGAGCCGATCCGGCCTCCCACCGGGCCCAGCGTCCCTAGCCCCTTCAGTGGGCTTTTCATTGTCAGCCCGGTGGCTTTAGCCCCGGGCACGCGCCGCCCGGCGGACACCCAAATCATTCATCACACTCCATGACCCCCGGGCTCACAACGAAAGCCCGCTGATGAACTTTGACGAATTACCCTGGTCTACCCGCCAGCAACCCGCTCCCGCGCGCATGTCATCCTGAGCGCCATGTCATCCTGAGCGCAGCGAAGGATCTCTCCGGTGCGTGGCCGCTCCCGCGCGAGATCCTTCGCTGCGCCGGGGGCGGCTGGCCGCCGCCCCCGGCGCAGCGAAGGATGACCGCGACCGAGCGCCGGGGTGGGCTCCGGTGGATCACGCTCATTCGTCAAACTCCATAAGCCGGCTGGGCACGACTCCTGGCGTAGATCGGGCCACGGAGCAAGCCGTCCCGGGCCTGGGGCAGCCTACGGCTCCTGCGTCTCGGCCGGGATCTCGGTGTAGCGCCAGTGGTAATAGTGCCGGCCGATGTTCCCCATCTCGACGCGCCACCCCTCGGGGTTGCTCGGGGTGTATGTCATGCACCGCCGCTCGAAACACTGCACCAACACGTCCGTCTCGACGCCCGCGACGCGTGCCCGCGTCCAATACGCCTCGGTCGTCGGATACCCCGTTGCATAGAACGGGTTCGGGAAGAGCGGGCCGGACACCAGCTCACCATCGTACCGATACGTGACGCCATCCTGGGTCATCCACTCCCAGAACACCGAGGCGACCGTGTGATTCGTCGGCGCCCCCACGTCCAACGCCGTCACGCCATACTGCGCGAACCGCTGATCCGCCCCGACGTTGCCGTGCGCGTCGATCGTCTGGATGATCGTCCACCCCGCCGGGATCGGCTGGTAGCCCATCACCTTGCCCATCGCGGCATAGCTGGGGGTGATGTCCCCGCTGTCAGGGTCGCCCGCCACCGGCGCCGCCGAGGGGGTGTGCGGCTCGAACGTGTCATGCCCCAACTGCAACCGCCCGGTCATCAGTTCGGTCGCCAAGAGACCGGTCGTGATCCGCCACAGATCCTCATCGGGGTGCGGGCGCCCCGCCGCGCCAGGCCAATACTCCATGCGGGCCTTGTCGTAGTACTCCACGCGCCGCTCGCCTGTCCCCCTACCAGGCCATACCTGCCCCTCGACATAGGGCTCGGTGTCCGGATCCTCAAGAATCGGCGTGCCCCAGACCCACGACCGTTTCACGTCTCCCCGGGCAACCGGCCGGTCCCAATAGTACCACCACTCACCAAACGCGATGTCGGCATCTGACAGTCCTGCCGACACCGGGGCCACCGCCTGCGCGACCAGCGCCGCCCCGATCATGGCCGCGCCGAGGATGCGTCTCAGCCTCACGCTCTCCCTCCTTCTCGGTCACCAGTCTACTCTAGCGGCGAGGTGAGACAGCTCGCCGCGCCCGCGAGCCGAACCGCCTGGTTCGCGGGCGCGCTCAGTGTCGGAGGAGAAGGTTCCCTGAAAGTTCTCGTCATCACGGACCACCCGGTAGGGTATCCACCGGTCGGCGCGTGCCCGGGGCTAAAGCCGCCGGGCTAGGAAGCGAAGCCCACTGAAGGGGCTGGGGAATCAGCGCCCAGTTGGTTGCCGGATCGGATTCGCCCGTGCGTGGCCATCGTAGCCCCTTCAGTGGGCTTACCCAATGTCAGCCCGGCGGCTTTAACGCTTGGTGTGAGTTAGGGCGCCGTGGCTACCAGGTGATCAGGTTCGCCACGGCCAGCAGCGGCCGCCCCTGCTGCCGATTCAGCCAGCAACAGAGGTTGTGCAGCGCCACCTTGGCCGCCAGTCGCGCCTGGAAGCCCGCCAGGGTGTGCGGGCGCTCCCGCTCGAGGCCGAAGGTGTGCAGCAGTCGTCCAACGACCGTCTCCACGATCTGGCGATGGCGGGCCACCCAGCGGCGGACCGCCTTGGGCCAGCGCCGCCGACTGCCCCGCTGCGGGGTGGCCACCAGCGTCACGCCATAGGTGGCCGCCAGGTGCGCCTTGTAGTCCTCGCCGGCAAAGCCACTGTCGGCCAGATAGGTCGCCACCGGCGTGCCGACACTGGGCAGGCGGGGATCGGGGTGGGCCCGACAGGCAATCAGGGTCTCGGCGAGGGACCGCTCATTGGTGCTGGCCGGGGCCACGCCCCAGCCGGTGATCGCCCCCTCCAGGCTGACGGCGGTCAGCACGCGGAAGCCGGCAAACCAGCCCAGGCGCAAGCTGAAGCCGATGTTGGCCTCGCCGGCCAGCCAGCCCCGCCCGCGGCGCTTGGCGTTGCGCACCGGAGCCGGCGCCACATCGAGCACATCCACCGCCACTGGCCCCCGGCCAAGTTGGTCTGCCAGGTAGAGGGCGAACTGGGCCAGGGCGACCTGATGCCGCCGCAGCAGCCGGTTGTATTGGCTGCGGTGGGGCAGGGTCGGGAAGTAGGGGCGCAGGTGGCGCTCGGCGTAGCGGTAGAAGTCCTGCTCACTGGAGAACCTCATCCACTGCCCGAAGATGGCCAGGGTCAAGACCTCGCTGCGGCTCAGGGCCGGCGCGGGGCCGGGGCGGTGGGGCTCCGGGGGCAGGTGGGTCTGGCAGAAGGTGTCGACCAGGACATAGACTGTAATCAGGAAGGTGTCCACATCCATCGGGTGCTCCTTTCGTGGGAGACGGATACGAGCTATCTCCCGTATGGAAGTGGGCACCTTCCTGTGTCAAGAGGGCACAGCATGCCCCGGCTAACTCACACCAAGCGTTTTAGCCCCGGGCACGTGCCGACCACGTACACCCATACAACCGGGTACGAAACAATCCCCTGCGCGCGGCTCGTGCCGCGCCATACCAAAGCGGCGGCTCTGGCCGCCGCACTCCAAAGCCGGCTTGAGCCGGCTTTCGTTGTCAGCCCGGGGCTTGAGCCCCGGGCACGGGCCCCGCGCAGAAACGTTCGCGCCACCCACCTTCGGGTCAGACCACGACGTGGGATCTTCTCACCACCTGTCCAGGATCCACGTCGCCACCCACGTTTGCCACCCCACCCCCGCGAATGACTCCGACGGAGAGCCAGCACTCGCCAGTGATGCGCTACCTGTCCTTATACAGCCCTCGGCGGAGGATGTACTGCTCGACCTCGCGGGGGACCTGGTAGGTGATGGGGAGGCCGTCGTGGACGCGCTGGCGGATGACGCGGGAGGCGATCTGGATCAGCGGCACGTCGACGAGGGTGATGCGGCCCGCGGCCTCGGGGACGCGTGACACGATGGCGTCGATGTCCACGGTGACGCCGGGGCGTAGGGCGACGCCGAGGAGAGCCTGACGTGCGATGCGGTTGGGGTCGTGCCAGTTGGGGAAGTCCCGCAGCGAGTCCTGGCCCATCAGGAAGTAGAGCGTGTGGCAGGGGTACTCTTGGGTCAAGATCTCGAGGCTGTCGGCGGTGTAGGACAGGCCGCCGCGCTGGAGGTCGACGTAGGAGACGCCGAAGTGCGGGTTCCCGGCGATGGCCATCTCGACCATCAGGGCGCGGTCCTCGTCCGGGCTGATGTGGCGGTCGGTCTTGTGGGGAGGGCGCGCGGCCGGGAGGAAGAGGATGCGCTCCAGCCCGAGGCGGACGCGGAGTTCCTCCGCGATGATGAGGTGACCCAGGTGGATCGGGTCGAACGTGCCGCCGAAGACCCCGAGCCGTGCGCTCTGGCGCCTGGCCATGTCCGTTCTAATCCTCCCTACTCCTCCCACGACGCGCCGGCCCCGTGGCGGCATACGCATATCGTAGCATTTCGCGGGCACGCTGCCTCGGGACGCGACGGCCAGGACGCGGGGCCGCCCGAGGTGCGTGTTATACTCGCCCGCTGAGGGTCTCGGGGAGGGAGTGTATTGGAGCGCTGGGAGCCATCGACCAGCACACAGGAGAGAGCGCGCGTCGCGCCGCCGCGCGTGGTGCGGCCCGCTGGGGATCGCCGGGCCGTCTGGGCGAATGCCATCCTCGCCGCCGGCGGCCGCGCGGGGATCGGCCTCGCGCTGATCGGCAGCCGCGTCGTGCCCCTGCCGGCGCTGGTCCAGGCCGGGCTGTCGGTCGTCGTGCTCCTGGCTCTGCTCCTGGGGACCTTCCGTGCGTGGCGGACGGGTTGGCCCGCGTGGGGCACCGTCTGGCTGATGGACTTCGCGACCCTGACCCTGCTGACACCGGTCCTGGTCTGGAACGGATTCGTCGCGTCCGGCCCGGCGCGCATGATGGCCGCCGAGCGGCGGGCGTACCTGGAGACCATACTGGCCGCGTTCGTGCTGCTGGTGCTTCTCGGCGGGGTGGCGGGCTGGATCGGGGGCCGCCGGGTGGGGTTGGCCGGGATCCTGTTGCTCCCGGCGGTGCTCCAGGCGCCGGCGCTGGTTCCCGCGCTGACCGATTACCGGGATGCGACGGTCTTCGTCGCACTGGCCGGGGTGTATCTGCTGTCCGCGCTGGCGACTGGCGCCGCCTGGCTGGCGCCGTCGGTGTGGCGTCTCTGGCTCGCGCCGCTGGCGGCGGTGGTCTACCTGATCGTGCTGCTCTTAGGGCCAGGGCTGGGCGCGCTGACGCAGCGCCCGGCGCCGGTGAGCGGCTTTCACCCGCTGCTGATCGCGTTCGGCCTGGTGCTGGTGGCGGCGGCGCCTCTCTTCGGGGTCCGGGGTCGACCGGCGGTGTCTGGCCCGCGACCGCACTGGCCGCGGCGCGCGCGGGCACGCCGACGCCCGGCGGTTGAAGAGCGGAGCGACGTGGCGGAGGTCGGGCCGACGTCGGAGCGCTGGCGCTAGGCGCGGGCTATTCGCCCGCCGCTTCGTCGCGGGCTGCGCCGGCCGTCTCGGATGTGTCGGCGGAGGCTTCCTCCAGGTCCGCCATCTCGGCGTCTTCCGGCGTGCGGATGACCGTCACCGAGGCGACCTGGTCCTGCTCCTGCAGGCGCATGATGCTCACGCCCTGGGTCATGCGGCCGATGCGCGAGATCTGCTCGGCCGGCACCCGGATGACCATTCCCCGCAAGCTGACGAGCATGATGGAGTCGGTGTCCGTGACGACGCGGGCCGCGGCCACCGGGCCGTTGCGCTCGGTGATCTTCATCGCGGTGACGCCCTGACCGCCCCGGCCCTGGACGCGGAACTCCGAGAGGGCGGTCCGCTTGCCGTAGCCGTTGGCTGAGACCACGAGGAGGTCCTGATCCGGCTGCACCACCTCGGCGGCAATGACGCGGTCGCCCGGCTCCATGCGGATGCCGATCACCCCGGCGGCGGGGCGGCCCATCGGACGGACATCCGTCTCCTTGAAGCGGATCGCCTGCCCCTGCTCGGTGACCAGGATCAGCTCGTCGTTCCCAGAGGTGAGCCGCACCCAGGCAAGCTCATCGCCCTCCTCCAGGCCGATGGCGATCAGGCCGGAAGAGCGGACGGAGGCGAACTGGTCGAGGCGGGTGCGCTTGACCCGGCCGTTGCGGGTGCACATGAAGAGGTACCGAGCCGACGCGAAGTCGCGCACCGGCAGCAGGGCTGTGATCGTCTCCCCCGGTTCGATGCCAATCAGGTTGATGACCGGGATGCCGCGGGCGGTGCGCCCGGAGTCGGGCAACTCCCAGACCTTGAGCTGGAAGACACGGCCGCGGTCGGTGAAGAAGAGGAGGCTGTCGTGGGTGCGGGCGGCGACGATGCGGTGGACGCCGTCCTCCTCGCGCAGGGTCATCCCGGTCACGCCGCGGCCGCCGCGGTGCTGCTGGCGGTAGGTGCCGTCGGCGATCCGCTTGACGTAACCGCGGTTGGTGATCATGACCAGGACGCTGACGTCGGGGATGAGGTCCTCGTCGGTGATCTCGCCCGATACGTCCTGGATCAGCGTGCGGCGCTCGTCGCCGAACTTGTCGCGGAGTTGGACCAACTCTTCCCGGATCACCGCCAGGATCTTTGCCGGGTCGGCCAGCAACTCCTCCAGCCCGGCGATCTCCTTGAGCAAATCGCGGTACTCGTTCTCGATCTTGTGCCGCTCCAGCGCGGCCAGGCGGCGCAGTTGCATGTCGAGGATGGCGTTGGCCTGGACCTCGGTGAAGCCGAAGCGATTGATGAGGTTGGTCCGCGCGCTCTCGATCGTCTGCGACTGCCGGATGGTCTGGATCACCTCGTCGAGGTGGTCGAGCGCGATCTTGAGCCCTTCGAGGATGTGCGCACGGCGGCGGGCGCGGCCCAGCTCATGCT
Organism: Sphaerobacter thermophilus DSM 20745; assembly: GCF_000024985.1. Classification (NCBI taxonomy): domain Bacteria; kingdom Pseudomonadati; phylum Thermomicrobiota; class Thermomicrobia; order Sphaerobacterales; family Sphaerobacteraceae; genus Sphaerobacter; species Sphaerobacter thermophilus. The sequence goes on along the minus strand of NC_013523.1, from coordinate 1,897,991 downwards.
CGGTGCGCCGGCGGACGACCTCCTGCCGGTGGTCGAGGTAGAGCTGCAGCAGCCGACGCAGAGTGAGCACGCGCGGCTGCGTGCCGTCCACCAGAGCGAGCATGTTGACCCCGAAGGTCTGCTGGAGCTGGGTGTGCTTGAAGAGCGCGTTGAGGACGCGCTGAGGCTGCGCATCACGCTTCAGCTCGATAACCATGCGCATGCCCGTACGGTCGGACTCGTCGCGTAGGTCGTGGATGCCCTCGATCCGGCCCGCCTTCACGAGTTCCGCGATCTTCTCCAGCAGCGCGGCCTTGTTCACCTGGTAGGGCAGCTCGGTCACGATGATCTGGTAGCGGTTGCCGCGCGGCATCTCCTCGATGTGGGTCCGGGCGCGGATGACGACTCGCCCCTTACCGGTGGCGTAGGCGGCGCGGATGCCTTCCCGGCCGAGGATGACCCCGCCGGTCGGGAAGTCCGGTCCCTGGATGACCTCGAGCAAGTCATCGCTGGTCGCCTCGGGGTTGTCGATCAGCATGATGAGGCCGTCGCAGACCTCGGCGAGATTGTGCGGCGGGATGTTGGTCGCCATGCCGACGGCGATGCCGGCGGCACCGTTGACCAGCAGGTTGGGCAGCTTGGCAGGGAGGACGACCGGTTCCTGCGCCTCGCCGTCGTAGTTCGGCTTGAAGTCGACGGTGTTCTTGTCGATGTCCTGGAGCATCTCCTCGGAGATGGCTGCCAGCTTGGCCTCGGTGTAGCGCATGGCGGCCGCGCTGTCGCCGTCGACCGAGCCGAAGTTGCCTTGCCCCTCGACCAGGGGGTAGCGCAGGGAGAAGGGCTGCACCATGCGGACCAGCGCGTCGTAGACGGCGCTGTCGCTGTGGGGGTGATAGAGCTTCAGGACCTCCCCGACGATACCGGCACTCTTGCGGAAGCGGGACTGTGGGCGCAGGCCCATCTCGTGCATGGCGTAGAGGATGCGCCGCTGGACCGGTTTGAGGCCGTCGCGGACGTCGGGCAGCGCTCGCTGCACGATTACGCTCATGGCGTAATCGAGATACGAGCGACGCATCTCCACGTCGATGTCAATCTGCCGCACGGTTCCGATATCCACGGGTGGTCGGCCTCCCTGGGGTCACTCGGAGCAAGCTAGTTTCCGCCACAAGTCTACCATTTTCGTACCCCTGAGCGCCGGACCGGCATCCCCGTGCGGGAGGGATTGGCGGAAACGGGGCCGTCGTCATGCCAAATGCGGGGGATCGCTTGTCTTGGTGTCAGCCTGCGCAGAGGGAAGGATCTCCGGTGAGTGCTTCGGCCCCAGCACGAGATCCTTCGCTTCGCTCCGGATGACACGGAACATGCTTGCCCGCGGCCGGTTTGGGGCGAGCTGATCTCAGCGGAGCACGGGCGTCCTCGCTTGACCCGGTGGGAGCGGCCCTCACCCCGCCCATCTCCCAACATTGAGAGAGGGGAGCGACACACGAGCAACGCGCGAGGCTCCGTGCTACGCCCGCGCTCGTGAGGCGTCGGCGAGGGCGGCCGACGACTTACTCAGACACCGCGAACAGGCGCCGGGCGACGGCCGCCGCGCGGAGGTCCGGGCGGAAGTCCGGGTGCGCGATGCTGATGAGCAACTCGGCCCGTTCGCGCAGGGTGCGCCCACGCAGGTTCACCGCGCCGTACTCGGTCACGACCCACTGCACATGCCCGCGGGTGGTGACGACCCCGGCGCCGGGGTCGAGCCGGGGCACGATGCGGGAGATGGTGCCGCCCTTGGCCGTGGAGGGAAGCGCGATGATGGCCTTCCCGCCGGGGGAGCGCAGCGCGCCCTGCACGAAGTCCATCTGCCCGCCGATGCCGCTGTACATCTGCTCGCCGATGGAGTCGGCACAGACCTGACCGGTCAGGTCGATCTGGATGGCGGAGTTGATCGCCACCATCTTCGACTGCTGCCGGATCTCCCTGGGATCGTTGACGATGTCGCTGGGGTGGAATTCGACGAAGGGGTTGCCATCGACGAAGGAGAACAGCCGGTCTGTCCCGACGGCGAAGGACGTGACGACGCGGCCGCGAAAGCGCGACTTGGCGCGGTTGGTGATCACGCCCGCCTCGATAAGGTCGATCAGGCCGTCGGTGAACATCTCCGTATGGACGCCCAGATCCTCGTGATGGCGCAGTGCGGCCAGGACGGCGTTCGGGATCGTGCCGATGCCCATCTGAAGAGTGGCGCCGTTGGGGACCAGCGCCGCGACGTGCTCGCCGATCGCCTGCTCGATCGGGCCGAAGGGCCGGATCGGGTGGGATGGGAGCGGGCGGTCCACCTCTACGGCGGCAGTAATGCGGCTCACGTGGACGGCGGAGTTGCCGAGCGTGCGCGGCACCCGGGGGTTGAACTCGGCGATGACGATGCGGGCGTGGTCGACCGCGGCGCGGGCGCAGGCCACCGAGGCACCCAGCCGGCAGAAGCCGTGCCGGTCGGGCGGGGAGACCTGGATGAAGGCGACGTCGATCGGGAGCGTGCCGTCGGCGATCAGAGCAGGGATCTCGGAGAGGAAAACGGGAGTGTAGTCGGCGCGGCCTTCGTTGACGGCGGCCCGGACGTTGGCGCCGATGAAGAAGGCATTGTGGCGCAGGTGGCCCTCCATCTCGGGCGCCACATAGGGAGCCGGCGCTTCGGTGTGCAGGTGGACGATCTCGACGTCGCGCAGCTCCGGGGCGCGCTCAACCAGGGCGTCGAGGAGAGTGGTTGGGACCATCGCCGCTTCATGGACGTAGACCCTGTTGCCGGGTTCGACCAGCTCGACGGCTGCTGCCGCGTCCATGATCCGCATTGAAACTCCTCTCTCGCAACGCGTCTGGCCCACCCTGCCAGCGTACCGGCCTGGCTGTGTATTATCTCGCGTGCGGCCGGGTGTACGTGCACCTGCATGCCGAGCTCGAGTCGATCCGATGCCGGTGAGGGGGCGGGGTGCGAAGCGACCGCTGCTTGATCTTTCAACGGGACCGGACGGTGCTGGTGTCGACCGGCGCCGCCACCTACCCCGAGGCTCGGGACGGTATTCGCCAGTTCGCAGAACTCGTACACGCGGCGGGGGCGTACCACACCTACCGCATCACTGAGCTGGCGCTCTGGTCAGCCGCGGCCGGTGGGCTGACGGCTGAGGAGATCATCGCGTTCCTGGAGCGGTATGGCGAGCATCCTCCGCCGCTCACCCTGGTCGCCTTCATCCAGGAGGTCATCGGACGCTACGGGCTGCTGCGGCTGACCGGCCCACTGGGGGGGCTGCGGCTGACGGGGCCCGACCGAGGGCTTCTGGCGCGCGTGGCTGATGCGCACGGGCTGGCGTGGGACGGCGACGCGCTGGTGGTGCCGGACTCCCAGCGGGGCGCGATCAAGCGTGCGCTGGCCGATGAGGGCTACCCGGTCGTAGACGAGGCGGTGCTGGCAGCCTCGGCGCCGGTGGCGTTCGCGCTCCGACCGGACGTCCGGCTCCGTCCCTACCAGGCCGAGGCGGTGCGGCGCTTTGTTGAGCGGGCAGTGACCGGCGGGGTGGTGCTACTGCCCTGCGGTGCGGGCAAGACGGTCGTCGGCGTGGCGATCGCCGCGGTGCTCCAGTCGGCCACGCTGATCGTGACACCCAGCCGGACGATTGGAGAGCAGTGGCAGCGTCACCTGCGGGAGATGACGACCCTACCTCCGGATTCGGTCGGAGAGTACGTCCCCGGGCGGGAGCCTCCTCCGGTGACGGTGGTCACCTACCAGCGCCTGACTGCTCGCGCAAACGGGCGACAGGCCACGCTGGGCGCCCTGCTCGACTGGCCGTGGGGGCTGGTCATCTACGACGAGGTCCATGCCCTGCCCGCCGAGATCTTCCGGCAGAGCGCCAGCCTCCAGTCGCGGCGGCGACTGGGGCTGACGGCGACACTGGTGCGGGAGGACGGACGGGAGCGCGACGTCTTTTCACTGGTCGGGCCGACGGTCTTCTCTGTGCCGTGGCGCGACTTGGAGCGCCGCGGGTGGATCTCCCCGGTCGATTGTGTCGAGGTGCGCGTTCGGCCTCCGGCTACGGGCGCGGCCAGCGCGGATCGCATCCTCGCGGCCAAGCTGCGGGTGGTGCGGCGTCTGGCGCGGCGGCATGCGGGTGAGCCGACGCTGGTGGTGGCGCACCGGTTGATCGAGGTGGCCGCCGCAGCGCGTGCCCTGGGTGTGCCCATGGTGACCGGCCAGACCCCGGCAGCGGAGCGACGGGCGCTGTACGACGCGTTTCGGCGTGGCGAGATCCGCTGCCTGGCGCTGTCGCGCGTGGCGAACGTCGGGGTGGACCTGCCCGATGCCGCCGTGCTGATCCAGATCTCCGGTGCGTTCGGGTCGCGGCAGGAAGAGGCCCAGCGGCTGGGGCGGCTGCTGCGGCCGAAGGAGTCCGGGCGGCGGGCGGTGTTCTACTCGCTGGTCGTGCCCGGGACGCGCGAGGTCGAGTTCGCGGCCCGCCGTCAGCGCTTCCTGGTCGACCAGGGGTATCGCTATCGCGTGGTGGACGCTGAAGGCTCGGCCGGTTCCTGACGCCCGCGGGTCCTGCGGCGTGGCGCTCGTGGCGCGCCCTCGTCCGCGGGCGTGGTGGTGTCCCAGACAGGCTGGAGCACGGCCCACTGGCCCGGATCGCGTCTGATCATCCGCTCCAGTGCCTCGGCCATCCGGATCATGTTCACTCGCAGGTCGACATCCCAGTCGCCGGTGTCGACCATCTCGATCGCCGGCTCGACGAAGGCAAGCGACCGCCGGCTGCCCTTGCGTACCGTGCCGGCCGGGATGAGCGCCGCGCCGGTGCGCATGGCGAGGAGCACCGGGCCCGTCGGCAGGCGGGCCGGTTCGCCGAAGAGCGGCACCGGCATGCCGCTCCCGACCACGTCGCGGTCCCCGGCGAGGATGAGGATGCCGTTGCGACGCAGCAGGCGGATGATCGGCCGCAGGGATTCGGAGCCGGGCGGAATCACCTGAACCCCGAGGCTGGCCCGCAGCTCGTTGACATAGGTGTAGAGCTCCTCCGGATGCACCCGCTCGGCCACGACCGCGGTCGGGTAGCCGCGGGCCACCGGCAGACTGGGGACGACGTTGTAGTTACCGACATGGGCAGCCAGAATGATGACTCCGCGGCCACGCGTCAGCGCGGCCGTCAGGTGTTCGATGCCCTCGGTCTCGAACATCGCCAGCACGCGGTCGCGATCCATGTGGCCGAGGCGGATCAGGTCGTAATAGTTGGTGACGACACTGACGAAGACGCGCAGCGCCTGCCACCGGAGCCGGATCGGGCCGGCTGTGGGGAGAACCCGGCGCAGGTTACACAGCACGTTCCGGCGGGCGCGGACGTTGAGCCCACCGAGAATGACCCCGATGAACCAGCAGATCGTGTAGCCGATCGCGGCCGGGACATACGGCGTCAGGAAGGCGACGACCTGGAGCACGCGCAGGGTCCACATCGCGACCTCCACTCACCCCGACTAGCCCGGTGCAAACTCAGGCAGGCTCAACTCCGCGGGCGCATCCCACAGTGGACCAGGGCACGACCATTGTTCCACATGGGCGCGGATGGCGCGCTCGGCGGCGCCGAGGAGTGCCGCGTCGCGCTCACCAGGGGATACCTCGGGCCCGGGGATCGCATCCAGTCGGAGCAGGAGCGTGTCGCCGCCCGGCCGCAGCACGAGCGCGGCGAACCAGGCCGGGTAGTCCGGGGCCGACGCCTCCGGCAGGGCGAGTCGCGCCGGGGCGCGGAAAAACGGCACCATCCGGGTGGCCGCCGCGGCGGGCTGGTCGATGAAGTGCACCGGCTGGGGAGTGCCGTCCGATGCACTCAGGCCGAGGATGCGCGGCAGGAGCCACCAGGGACCGAGGTGGATGGACGCGATCGCGGAAGGCGTGGCCCGTTTGGCGAACGCGTCCAGTGGGGAGGTGGACAGCACGACGACGCGCTCGCGGAGGACGGGGTTGGGGAGGGCCGCGAGGGTAGCAGTTGCCCGGTGCAGGCGCCGCGCTTCGGCTACGCCGCGCTCGGCGACGTCGCGAACCATGGCACTGGTCGATGGTTCATGCAGCACGTACGAGAGGTTGAGGCGACGAGGCGCGAGGTCCACGGGCGGCCTCCGCTTTGTCCGATTTCGGAGGAACAGTGCAGCCGGCCGGGGCAATCCGGCCGGCTGCTTCGTCTTCGACAGACGACGTGTCAGGGGCAGCTCGACACTCGACAGTCGAGCGTCAGACCTTCCCCGCTGGGATCACCCCTGCTCGGCCGGGGTAGCGGCAGCCTCGGCAGCCTCGCGATGCGCGACGGTCTCGCGGATGAAGCTCTCAACCATCTCGCGGGCCTGGTCGTCGTGGTACTGGACGGGCGGCGACTTCATGAAGTAGGCCGACGGTCCGAGCAGCGCGCCGCTGATGCCGGTATCGAGCGCGAGCTTCGCGCAGCGGATGGCGTCGATCACGACGCCGGCCGAGTTCGGCGAGTCCCACACCTCGAGCTTTAGCTCGATGTTGAGCGGCACATCGCCAAAGGTCGTTCCCTCCATGCGGATGTGGCACCACTTGCGGTCCTGGAGCCACGGCACATAGTCGCTCGGGCCGACGTGCACGTTCTCCGGATCCACCGGGTAGTCGATCTGGCTGGTGACGGCGTTCGTCTTGGAGATCTTCTTTGACTCCAGCCGCTCGCGCTCCAGCATGTTGAGGAAGTCGGTGTTGCCGCCGAAGTTGAGCTGGTAGGTGCGGTCGATGCGGACACCGCGGTCGGCGAAGAGGCGGGTCAGCACGCGGTGGGTGATGGTCGCGCCGACCTGGCTCTTGATGTCGTCGCCGATGATCGGCAGACCCCGCTCGCGGAAGCGGTTCTGCCAGTACTCCTCGCGGGCGATGAAGACCGGGATGCAGTTGACGAAGGCGCAGCCGGCCTCCAGTACCTGCTCGACGTACCACTTGGTGGCCATCTCGGAGCCGACGGGCAGGAAGTTGACGACGACGTCGGTGCCGGTCTCCTTGAGGATGCCGACGATGTCGGCAGTGGAGCCTGGCGCCTTCTCAATGATCTGTGAGAGGTACTTGCCGAGGCCGTCGTGCGTCATGCCGCGGTGGACGGGGACGCCCAGGTGCGGCACATCGGAGAACTTATAGGTGTTGTTGGGCGACGTGAAGATTGCCTCGGAGAGGTCCTTGCCCACCTTGTTCTTGTCGATGTCGATCGCGGCGCTGAACTCGATGTCCCCGACGTGGTAGCCGCCGAGATCAACGTGCATCAGGCCGGGCACAAAGTCGTTCGGGTCAGCGTGGCGGTAGTACTCGACCCCCTGAACCAGGGATGACGCGCAGTTCCCCACGCCGATGATCGCGACACGGATCTTTCTGCTACTCACTTGTGCCGGGTCCTCCACTCCTTGCCGCCGCGCCCGCCGCCCAGCGCTTCCGATGCAGGCGACTCCCTGCGCGCGCGGCCGACAGTCAGCGCGCATGATCGCGATTCTACGGTAGCTTCTCGGGTGCGTCAATTACGCCCGAGTTGCGGAGCATGTGCAGCGCCGCCTCGACGACCTCGGTTGCGGCAACCCAGTCGAGGCAGGTCCGTAGCGTGCACCCCTGCCGCTGCCCGAGAGTGTAGCCCGTGTAGAGGCACGGCGCACACGGGATGGGCGCTCGCACAACCAGTGCCCCGGCATCGGGGAAGGGACGAGTTCCCACGTAGTGGAGGGCCGCACCCATGGGGCGCCAGGCGTCGTGGTTCGATGGGCCGAAGATGGCCAGTGTCGGGCGCCGGAGCGCGGCCGTGAGATGCGCCACGCCACTGTCCGCACCGATGACCAGGGCAGCGCGTGCCAGCACCGCCGCCAGCTCCGCGATCGTGGTCCGCCCGAGCAGGTTGACAACCCCGTCTTCCGCCAACAGTGGTCCGGCGCCGGCCGCCTCGTCCCGTGTGCCGACCGCTACGATCGGCAAACCGGTGCTAGCGCGGAGATCGCGCGCGACGGCAGCGAAGCGGTCGGCCGGCCAGGCACGGGCCTGGCTATACGACCCGACGCCCGGGTGGACGACGATGAACGGCTCCGCGATGCCAGCTTGCCCGAGGAGGCGGTCGGCCGCCGCCCGGGCGCTATCCGGGACCGCGAGGTTCGCGCGGGCGCCGTCGGTGGGCACCCCGAGCGCGGCGACGATGTCCAGGCCGTACTCCCACTCTGTCCGTCCGCCGAATCCCAGGTCGGTCGCCCGGTGGGTGAGGAACGTCCCTCGCCCGTTGTCCAGCCCGGCGACGACCGGAGCGCCGGTCGCCCGCGCCAGGGCGCGGAACTTCAGCGCACCGAAGCCGGTTGTCAGGTGGTGGAGCAACACGACTGCGTCGTAGCGCTGCGCGCGCAGGTGTGCGGCCAGCCGTGCCATTGTGACGAGCCGCCCGGGGTGTGCCAGGTCGGTGGGCCGATCGAAGAGCGCCTTGGGGAAACCGATGGTACGGTCGACCGCGGGGCACAGGGCGAGCACCGCCCGGGCAGCAGGCGTGGTCAGCGCGTCGATGCGGGCCGTGGGGAAGGCGCGGCGCAGCGCGTCGATGGCCGGCGTCGCCAGCACGGCGTCGCCCAGGTCGGCGAGTTTGACGACCAGGATGCGGCGCGGTGCAACCACGTCAGCGACGGCCATGGCTCCCCCCGGTGACGGCGACGGCCTCCTCGATCACTGCCAGCGTGGCGCGACCGGCATCGTCCCAGCGGAAGCGTGCGGCGTGGGCGCGTCCCGCCGCGACCCGGCGCTCCCGCTCGGCAGGGTCGAGCGCGCGAGCCAGCCCGGCGGCGATGGCGTCCGTGTCGAGCGGGTCGACGACGATCGCCGCGTCGCCGCCGACCTCCGGCAGCGCCCCGCGGTTCGAAATCACCACCGGTGCGCCGCAGGCCATGGCCTCGAGGACCGGCAGGCCGAAGCCCTCGTAGAGCGACGGGAGCGCCAGGGCCTCGCAGCCCGTGTAGAGCGCCGGGAGCGCGGCGTCGGGCACGTGGCCGGGCAGGTCGATGCGGCTGCGGTTCGGGCTGCGGGCGAGCGCGGCGTCGATCTCCTCCGCCAGCCACCCACGCTTCCCCGCCAGCACCAGACGCAGATCCGGGTGTTCGGCCGCCAGCCGGTCGAAAGCCGCGATGAGCCGGGCAAGATTCTTCCGCGGTTGCAGCGTGCCGACATAGAGCAGATAGGGGCGGCGCAGTCCCAGATTGGCAAGCCAGCGGTCGACTTCGTCCGGCGGGCGCGGTGTAAACGTCTCGTCGATGCCGTGCGGGATGACGCCAATCTTCTCCGCCGGCACGTGGTAGTGCCGGATGAGGTCGTCGCGCGTGGCGCGAGAGATCGCGATGACACGGGCGGCGACGCGGGCGCTCCAGCGGGTGGACCAGTCCAGGTAGCGTCGCGCCGAGGGCGTGTGTGCATCGGCTTCGTACAGGTAGCCGAGGTCATGGATGGTGACCACGCTGGCGCGCGGGTGTACCGGCGGGATGACGTGCGCCGGGACGAAGAGCGCGTCCACCCGGTGCCGCGCCAACTCGGCTGAGAGCCGCAGGTGTGTCCAGAGACGCGGGAAGGGAATCAGGCGCTGCTCGGTCCCGGCGGGAACGCGCAGCGGAATCGGCTCGGTCGCGTTGCGGTACAGCCGGTAGCGGTGGTGCGGCCCGGCGGCCGTCAGCGCCTCGATGATGTGGCGCGAGTACCGCTCGGTGCCGGTTTGGCGCTCGCTGACGCGGCTGGCGTCGATCCCGATCGTCAACGGCCGCGACTCAGCCATCGGCCAGCACCTCTCGCGCGGCTGCCAGGACCGCGTCCGCGGTGATCGCCACCATGCACCCCGCGCCCTCGGGCCGCTCCGGCGAGAGGTCGCCACAGCGGGAGCAGCACCATCCGGCGCTCACCACGCGGTGGCGCGCCGGATTACCCCAGGGGCCGAACTGTGCGGCGGAACTCGGGCCAAAGAGGTGGACCGTCGGTGTCCCGGCGGCGACGGCGAGGTGCATTGGTCCGCAATCCACCCCGACCGCCAAGCGTGCACCCTGCAGTACGGCGGTGAGCGTCGGGAGGTCGGTCTGCCCGGCGAGGGAGGCGGCCGGCGCCTGGATACGTGCCCGGATCTGGTCGATCATCGCCGCCTCGCTCATGCTCCCGGTAAGGACCACCATACAACCAAGCTCGCGCGCAAGTGTCGTGGCGACGGTCGCCCAGCGGTCCGGGAGCCAGTGCTTGACGCGTGCTCCGGCGCCGGGGATGACGGCCAGATACGACCCGGCGATCCCCGCCCCGGCGAGCGTAATGGCAGCCGACTCGCTCGCTACCGATGGCAGGCGTAGCGGCGCGGTGGCCGGCGTGACCGGCTCGTCCGGTGGGGTGCCACCGAGGATGCGGGCGGTCGCGTCGAGCAGGGCGGCGTTGCGCTGGACCCAGTGCGGCTCACGCAGCGGGATGGCGTGGGTCAAATAGCGCCTCACTGCCGGGTGGTCGGCCCCGATGCGCAGCGGAACCCCGGCGCGCTGGGCCAGGAGTGCACCCCACCAGTGGTCGTCGCGTAGAACCACGACCGCCGCGGGCGCCCGCTCGCGGATCAGCGCGGCCCACTGCTGGAGCAGCCGATACGGCTGCAGGCGGCTTAAGGGGCGGCGCGTGAAGCCGGGGAACGGCAGCGTGAGCACCTTGTCGATGTCGGGGTTGCCTGCCAGCACCGGTGCGGCCCAGGGGCCCACGACCGCAGTGATGGTGGCCTCCGGCAGCGCCTTCCGTAGGCGGCGCAGTGCCGGGGTGACGAAGAGCAGATCCCCCAGGTGGTCCGGCCGCAGCAGCAATATCTCATAGGAACGCGGCACGGCCGGCGTCACTGGCGCGCGCGAGGCGATCGCCAGGCCGGCATCGCGCAGGCGATGGAGGATCATGCGGCCCCCTTGCCCGCCGCGCCCAGCACCTCAAGGCAGGCTGCGGCGACCATGTCGACCGTGACCGATTCGACCGAGGGGCCGTCCCCGCGCTCGTGGCGAAGATCGATCACTGCACCCTTCCAGCTCTCGGGCGGTGCGCATACTCGCGCGTGTGGACCGAGCGGGCGGTAGCGGCCGGGGTTGGTGGGTCCGAAGATCGTCACCGTAGGGGTACCCACCGCCGCTGCCAGGTGGCTGGTACCGCTATCGTTGCCGACGTAGAGCGCAGCCCGCTCGGCGACCGCAGCCAACTCGTCAAGCGTCAGCCGCCCGCAGAGGTTCACCACGGGTGCCTGGGTCCGGCGGACAACCGCCGCGACCACCGCGCGGTCGGAGCTGGCCCCGGCCAGGATCACGCGCGCCCCGGCCTCCCCCGCGAGCCGGTCCGCGAGAGCGGCGAAGCGCTCGGGCGGCCAGCGCTTGGCGGGCATGGCGGTCCCCGGGTTCACCGCGCCGCCGGGGTGGATGACGACCGTGGGAGGCGCGTCATCCGGAATGATCACCGCGGCGGAGCGCCGGGCTTCGGCGGAGGGGTGGTACTCCGGCTCGGTCCCTGCGGGCGGCACACCGATCGCCGCCAGTACGGCAAGGTACGCCTCCGTCTCGTGCAGAGCAGGGTCGGGCGTGACCGGATGGGTCAGGCCGATGCCGCGACCGGCGCTGTCGATCCCAGCGCGGACCGGGATGCCCGAGCGCCAGAGGAGCACGTTGACGAGCGGCGAGGGATCGAGCCCGATTCCCAGGTCGTAGCCCGTGCGGCGCAGTGTGCGGGCGAGGAAGTGGAGTCCCACCATCGGGAGGCGATTCGGGTACGGGATGATGCGCGCTACATGTGGGTTCCCCGCGAGCGCGGGCGCCGACCAGTCGGTGGTGACGACGTCGATCTCCGCACCCGGGTAGTGTGTGGCAAGCGCGCGGAGCGCAGGCGTGGCCATCAGCACGTCACCAAGGCAACAGGGTTTGACCACCAGGATGCGCGGCGCGGTGCCGGGCTCGGGTGGTTCCGGGATGTGCCGGGGACGCGCCAACCGCCCCGCCAGGCGTGCCCCGGCGCCGACGGCGTGCTCGCGCAGCCGGTGACTACGTGCCCGTGGGCGCATCGACCACCGCGAACATCAACTCGCCGCGGGCCGCGAGTTCGCCGTCGACCGTGGCGACGGCGGTGCCGGTGCCGACCCCGCGGCGCATCTTGCCCATCTCAACCTCAAGGCGCAGCGTGTCGCCCGGGACGACCTGCCGCTTGAAGCGCACGTTGTCGATCCCGGCGAAGAGGGCCATCTTGCCGCGGAACTCCTCGCTGCCGAGCAGCGCCACGGCCCCCACCTGCGCCAGGGCTTCGATGATCAGCACACCGGGCATGACCGGGTAGCCGGGGAAGTGTCCCTGGAAGAACGGTTCCCCCATGCTGACATTCTTGATCCCGACCGCGCGTCGGCCCCACTCGACCTCGATGATGCGATCGACGAGCAGGAACGGGAACCGGTGGGGGATGATCTCCTGGATCTGCTGTGCGTTCAGCACGCCGCGCTCCTCTGCCTTGCCGATAGGGTAGCGGTCCTCCGGTGGACGGTCTCGGGCACCCGCCGGGCGCTACCGAGACATGTGGGTCCAGTCACCAGGTCGGCGGTCCGGCCGATGCGCGAAAGCGCACTCAGCGGCCGGTCCGTCGCCGGCGCACCGGAACCCGTGTCTGCGCGGATCGTACGAACGCGCGCGCGAGGTGTCAACGCGGCGGTGTCGCGCTAAACGGCCGCCCCAGCCTGGCGATGGAGCAGTTGCTGGCGACCCGGACCGACCCCGACCATCGTCACCGGCACGCCCAGCAACTCCTCGATCCGCTCCAGGTAGCGGCGGGCGTTGGGCGGCAGATCATCGACGCTCGTGGCGCTCGACGTGTCTGCCTGCCAGCCGGGCAGCACCTCGTAGACAGGCTCGACCCGCTCATAGACCGACGCCACGGCGGGCGGTGCCACGATCGGCTCCCCGTCGAGGCGGTAGCCGACGCAGATGCGCACCTCCGGCAGCGTGTCGAGCACATCGAGCTTGGTGACGGCGACCTCAGTGACGCCGTTCAGGCGGGCGGCGTAGCGCCCGGCGACGGCGTCGAACCAGCCCGTGCGGCGTGGCCGGCCCGTGGTGGTCCCATACTCGTGACCCCGGTCACGGAGCATCTGGCCCGTCTCGTCGTGCAGCTCGGTCGGGAACGGCCCGCCGCCGACACGGGTGGTGTACGCCTTGTAGACGGCGATCACCGTATCGACCTGTGTCGGGCCGATGCCCGCACCCTGGCAGGCGCCTGCGGCGGTCGGCATGCTCGACGTGACGTACGGGTAGGTGCCGTAGTCGACGTCGAGCATCGTGGCCTGTGCGCTCTCGACGATGACCCGCTTCCCGGCGGCCAGGGCGTCCTGCACCACCATCTCCGCCTGCACAACGAGCGGTGCCAGGCGCTCGCCGAGCGCGGCGTACTGCTCCGCGAGCGCGGCGACGTCAAGCGTCTCCCCGTTGTCGAACCCGGCGAGCAGCAGGCGCTTTTCCGGCACGATCAGTTCGAGCCGGTCACGGAGCGCGGACTCGTCAAGGAGGTCCGCCACGCGGATGCCCCGACGCCCGACCTTATCGCTGTAGGCGGGTCCGTTGCCGCGCAGGGTGGTGCCGATCGACTGGGTGGCGCGGCGTTCTTCCTCGGCGCGGTCGAGAGCTGGATGGTACGGGAAGATGACGTTGGCCCGGTCGCTCAGGAAGAGCCGGCTCAGGTCGACCCCGCGCTCCCGCAGCGCGTCGATCTCGTTGAGGAGTTGAACCGGATCGACCGCGACCCCGGCACCGATGACGCAGTCGCAGCCGGGGTGCAGCACCCCGGAGGGGACCAGGTGGAACTTGAAGACCCCCTGGTCCGTGACGACGGTATGGCCGGCGTTGGTGCTGCCGTTGGGGCGGACCACCATCTGCGCCCGCTCGGCGAGCGCGTCCGTGATCTTCCCCTTGCCCTCGTCGCCCCACTGGCCGCCAATGATGATCGTTGCCGGCATCGCCGACCTCCCGTCCGGGCACGCACAACGGTCCGCGAACCAGTTGCCCGCGGACCGTGCCCAACTATATCTCAGGGATGGGTTTGAGAACAGGTTGGCGTGGGTGTCGGCCGGAGGCTCGCCCAGTCCCAGACAGGGAGACGGGCCCTTACCCCCGTCCCCTCTCCCAACATAGGGAGAGGGGGGGTACTTGCAGGGCTTGGGCGGCGCTTCGTCTGCTGTCCGAGCTCACGGCGTGGCTTGTTACCGCTATGCGTGGACGCGGGCCTTGCGGGCGTCGCGCAGGCGCTCGAACAAAGCGCGCTCCTCGTCGCTCAGCCCGGTCGGGAGCACGACCTTGACCCGGGCGAGCAGGTCGCCCTTGCCGCCACCCTTGAGGGCCGGCATGCCCTTGCCCCGCAGGCGGAAGACGCGCCCGTTCTGCGTCTCGGGCGGGATGGTGAGCACCACCGGGTTGTCAAGCGTGGGCACCATAACCTCGCCGCCGAGAATGGCCGTGTAGAGCGGTACCTCAACCTCAGTACGCAGGTTCAGCCCATCGACCTGGAAGCGCGGGTGCGGCGCCAGCGAGACGAGCAGGTAGATGTCGCCGTTCGGACCGCCGTTGACTCCAGGCCCGCCCTGGCCGGCCACCCGGATGCGGGAGCCGTCGCGCACACCGGCCGGGATCTTGACCTCCAGCGTCTTGGTGCGACTCAGCGTGCCCGAGCCGCCACAGGTGGGGCAGAAGCCCTGGCCGTTCAAGCCGGTGCCGCCGCAGGTGGGGCAGCGCTCCTGGATCTGCACCTCGAAGCGGCGGGTCGTCCCGTGGTAGGCGTCACGCAGCGAAATGGTGATCGGATACTCGTAGTCCTGACCGCGCTGCGGCTGCTGGCGGACCCGCGAGCGCGCCCGGCCGATAGTGTCGCCGAACAGCGTCTCGAAGAAGTCGGAGAACGGGCTCTCGCTCGACTGGCGCGTCCCGCCGGACCACCGGCCACCGGTGAACCAGTCGGAGAAGTCGGTCCAGCCGGAACCCGTCCCGGTGCCGGCCGTCTCCGCCTGCTGGTAGCGCTCCCAGTCTGCGCCGAAGCGGTCGTACTTGGCGCGCTTCTCGGGGTCGCTCAAGACCTGATAGGCCTCGTTGATCTCCTTGAAGCGCTCCTCGGCGCTGGCATCCCCCTTGTTGACGTCGGGGTGGTACTTCCGCGCCAACTTGCGGTACGCGCTCTTGATGGTCTTCTCATCGGCGTCCCGAGGGACCCCGAGGATCTTGTAGTAGTCCTTGAACTCCATCGAACCCTCAGCTCCACCCCTGAGTCATGACGTCAGCGCCGTTGGTCGCCCAATTATACGACCTTGAGTCGATCAGTGTCAACCTTCTTGTCTACTCCCGTCACGACCTGGGTGGCACCGGGGCGTGAGGTGAGGTCCGGCGCTCGCACCGCGCGGGCGCCGGACGTCGTGCACGAGGAATGCCGCTATGCGCGCTAGGCGAGCGGGCGAATAGCGGCGGTCGGATCACCCTGAAGCTGACGGCGAACCTGGCCGTACAGGTGCGCCTGAACGACGTAGGCGAAGAACACCGTGAAGATCACGCCGATGATGCAGAGGACCACCCCGACCATGGCCAGCAGGGCGATTACGATCGACATCAGCAGAACGATCAGCAGCGAAGTGGCCACCGGCCGAATCTCGTTGAAGATGGCGCCGAACTGCAACCCGGCGCCGATGTCCTCGGTGAGGGCCACCCGGGTGGCGAAGAGCGGCTGAACGAACGCGGCGCCCAACGAAAGGATGGTAATGAGACACTGAAGGCCCAGGTTCGTCGAGCTCAAGTCGTTGCCGTTCCCGCTGAAGGAGGCCATCAGTGAAACGATAGCGGCCGGGATGCTCCAGACGAACGCGACGACGATAAACTTGAGCCCGCGCACAAGATCCCCGCCGAAGTCATTCCACTCGGGCAACGGCACGTCCTCGTTCTCCACCACCTGCCGGACCAGCCGGAGCCAGTAACCGCTGACGAAGAGCCAGCCGATGATGGGGATTAAGACGAGGAGACCCCCGATAGCGACCTTCTTGATCCACTGAGAGTCCTGGAACGTGAACGTGAACGCGCGTCCGATGTCCACTCGCTGACCTCCCCACGTTACGTACGCCGGTCATGCCGCCGGCCCCCGGAACCTACCTGTGCCACCCCTCTCGGCCCCGATCCTCAGGGGAGATTGGCGTGCTGGCAAGATCCAGCGGTCCTGATCTATGAGTAGCATGATACCAGCTAGCGTGCAGGCACGGAATCGTCGAACCCGCGTTCGTACTACGCGGAATTGGAGTGACGATCCACCCGTACCCGCGAACGTCCCCAAAGTCACCGCCGGGCCGGCTCGTGCCTGGTCAGTCGGCCGCGTGGCGGTGCGTGCCTCTGATCGGCTCAGGACGACGTGCGCGGCGGTGACCCATCGGGACGCGCAGCGCGTTGCCTGCGCACCAGTGCCGTGGTGATCCTGACGGCATGTAGCGTGACGCCGAGCGCGGCGCCGATAGCGTCGGCAAGCAGGTCGCCGAGCGACGGGTCGCGGCCAGGGACGAACGACTGATGCCACTCGTCGCTGATCCCGTAGAGCACCGCCAGGACGAGCGCCAGGCGAGCCGCGCGGCGTGGGCCGGCGCCGGACTCCTGCAGAGCCGCGGCGAGCAGAAAACCGAGGATGCCGTAGGCGATAAGGTGCCCCGCGATGGCCGTCAACTGCGTCGAGAGCCCCGGAGCGGTCGGGATCCGCGATTGGTCGGAGAGCATGTAGATGACCGTCGCCCAGAGCGCGACGGCGACCCACCGACGCGCGACCCGCACACGCCTGCGCCGGTTCATGTCCGGGTGCTCCCCGCGTCGAGCGCGACGGCGTAGGCTTCCAGGACGCGTTCGACCAGGCGATCCCAGAGGAGTTCGGCACCGATGAACGCGCGGGCGGCTTGGCCGATCTGGCGACGCCGCTCGGGATGGGACAGCAGCACGCTGACGGCCGCGGCCAGGGCTCCGGGGTCGCCGGGTGGCACCAGCGCGCCGGTCGCGCCGTCCCGGATGACCTGGGCGTTCTCGCCGACATGCGTGGTCACGACCGCTGTGCCGGTTGCCATCAGCTCCAGTAACTTGACGGAACTCTTGGCTCGATTCAGCGGCGTGTCGTCAAAGGGATGGACCGCGACGTCGCACGCAGCGGCGATAGCGCCGATGTCGGTGGCTTGTACCCAGCCAAGGCGCGTGATGGCGGAACCGATGCCGGCCTCCTTGGCGGCCTGATCGAGGATTTCCTCCGGACGGCCGTCTGCTGACGCACCTGCGATCACGAGTGTGGCGGTCGGGTGTACCTCACGTACCCGCGCAAGCACCGTCACGAGCGCAACCGGGTTGAACTCGACGAAGCGCGTGTAGAGGAGGATGCGTGGCCCGTCGCCGGGCAGGCTGGCACGGGCACGGGCGACTGCATCCTCGTCGGGTGCGAGCTGTGCGAAGCGGGCGGCGGTGAGGCCGTTGGGAACGTAGAAGACCCGCTCCGGCGGCGCCCCGAGGTCGCGGGCGCGCCGCTCCAGGATACGGCTGGCGACAGTCAGCGCGGCGGCCTGCCGCGGCCAGGTACGCTCCTGCCAGTCGAACAGGCGGCGCTCGACGGGGCCGTAGAGGCCGGTATCGTTCCAGCCGCCGTCCCCCTCCCAATCGTCCATGTCGATGACCACCGGCAGTGACCTCCGCAGCCGGCGCCCTGCCAGATCGCCGAAGCCCTTGGGTTTGAAGACGTGGATCAGACCCGGCCGGTCGGCTCGTGCCCAGCCGAGCATCTCGCGGACAGCCAGCGGCCAGAGGAGCGGATGGGTCGTGCGGGTCGTGCGGAGTTCGACGCCGTCCTCCTCCCATTGCTTGCCGGCGTCGTCGGGATAATCCCAGGGCGTGGTGCCGATCGCGGCCCACCAGCCGCGGGCGACCAGTACCTGAGCGATGCCAAGCGCGCGGGCACGCAGCGTCGCCTTCGGCCGGAAGCCGAAGGTGCCCAGCATCAGGACACGGTTTGGCTCGGGGGTCATGCTCACGGCGCAGCCTACGCTCCGACAACGTTCCCAGCCGGATGCTACCAGCGGGTCCAGGGGCACGACAACCGGAGTACAGCCGCCCGTCCCCGGCGGTATGGAGTCTATGAAGTATGACGAATACGATGGGGCACGGCGGTGGTGTGGGGCACGGGGCTCATGGCACTCGCCGAACTAGCGGCGTGGCGCAGGTCGGCACGTGCCCTGGGGTGATCGAATCCAACTCCTGCGTTCGGTCTGCTGCACCGGCATGTGTCCGGGGGTGAACCCCCGGGCTAACAAGGGAAGCCGGCTAAAGCCGGCTGAGGATGGGGCATGGCTCACGGCCCGGTGATACGGTGTTCACCAGCTGGCCCGTGCCCGGGGACTTACCCCAGGCACCAACCACGCGGTCGGGACCTGAGGTGCACCATCGACGCCGATTGCCCTTCAGCCCGCTTCAGCGGGCTTCGTCTTGTCAGCCCGGGGGTTTACCCCCGCGCACGCGCCACATCGCGGGACTCTCACCACCCACCCCCGGGGTACCGAGCACCGAGGGATCCTTTGCACAACCCATCCGCGGCCACGCGCCACGGCGCATGGACCCTCGCACTACCTGTCCCCCGGTACGGAGGAGGGCGTTGATCACAGGCGCGATCCGTTCGCATACCCGCGTAACCATCCCGCGCCGTATCAAGGCGGCGGCTCGGGCCGCCGCACTCGAAATGGATTACCCGTCAGGGGAGTCGAACGAAGCGGTGCTGCCTGCCTCGGCAGCGCAATGCGTGGGGGAGCATCGCGCCGCCCCGGGTTGTGGGCGTGGGAAATCGCTCGGTTCGGCGGTTACGAGTAGGGGCGGACGACCGTTACCAATTTCCCCTGGATTTCGACGTTATCGGGCGTAGTATAGATTGGAGACATCGTGGCATTCGCGGGCTGCAACCGAATGCGGGAGCCTTCGTGATAGAAGCGCTTGAGGGTCGTCTCCTTCTCGGCTCGGAGCCACACCGCCACCGTCTCCCCGTTCTCGCAGGTCTGCTGATGGCGGAGGATGACGATGTCTCCGTCGTTGATGAGCGCGTCGATCATCGACATCCCCTTGACCCGCAGCGCAAAGAGCCCATCGGTGCGCGAGCCGATCAGATCGCTGCTGATGTTGATGGTCTCAGTCGTCTCGTCGATCACGATGTCATCGAGGACTGGAATCGGCTCACCGGCGGCGATCTGCCCGATCACCGGGACCTGAACGATATTGCGCACCGGTACGGGACGGTTGACCAGTTCGATCCCGCGCGAGATGTTGCGGTTGCGGCGGATCAGATTCCGCTGCTCCAGGATGTTGAGGTTGTAGTCCACAACACTGGTGGACGAAATATTAAGATCCCGCTGAATCTCGCGAATGGTTGGAGGATAGGTGTTCTCCTCCAGGAACCGCTCGATATACTCGAGCATCATCTGCTGTCGTCGAGAGAGCGGCTTACCCATCCTCCACCTCATCTCCGGGCCGAACGCGCGAACGACACGACCTTAGTGTCATTATAGGAGCGAACATCTGTTCTTGTCAACTAGACGAGGCCCGGAGGGATGCGGCAGGCGGTGAGCCGCGGCGTAAGTGGGTGCCGGCTGCGTCGGAGGAGTGATAGGGGACGAGGATGAACGTCGTCGATATCGTCATGACCTTCGTCTTCCTGGGTGTGTTTTCGCTAGGATTTTTCGCGGGGCCCGCACGGGCAGTGATCGGCTTGATCTCGCTGTACGGCGGGCTCGTGGCCGCGGCGGTGTTCTATCAGCCGCTCGGGCGTACCCTGACGGATCTCTTCTGGCCGATGTCGCCGTGGATCGGCGCCGTGACGGCCTTCATCCTGCTGCTGGTAGTCGTCGGGGGTGCGCTGCTCTACGTGCTGCTCTGGTCGTTCCGGGTGAGCCGCCTGCGCAGCCGCCTCGCCAGCAACGACCGTGGGGGGCGGCTCGGGATGCTCGTGGTGGTGCTGGTGTCGGTGGTGATCAGTGCCACGGTCGTGACCACCGCCGTCCGGCTCGCGGACTGGAGCGTGCAGAACCTGCCCGAGGGAGACCGGCGCGCCGCGATAACCCGACACTTGAACGGGTCGGTGATCGCTGGGAATACGCGGCGCCTGACGCCGCACCTGTACACGGCTGTGGTGTCGTGGACGCCCGTCGCCGACGCGCCGATTCTGCGTCCTGACTGAATTAGAGGATCACATTCGTGAGCTATGAAGCATCCAGGCAGCTCGAGTTCGATCGCGTACTCGAACTCCTCGCCCAACGCTGCCAGTACTCCGTCGCCGCTGAGCGGGCGCGTGAGATCGGCCCGACCGGCGACGCGTCGCGCGTGGCCTACCTGCTGGCCGTCACGCGGGAAGCGGTGACACTCCTGACCACCTACCCGTCCTTTACCGTGGGCGGGGTTCGCGACATCCGACCACTCGTGGAGCGGGCACGCCGCGGGTCGCTCTTGTCGGCGGGTGACCTGCGCGACGCGCTCGACACCATCCAGGCGGCGCGTGAACTGCGGCGCACGTTCTTCAAGATCCCAGACGCGAACGAGCTGTACCCGAACCTCTCGGAATTCGTGGAGGCCATCGCAGACCTCGCGGGGCTGGAGGCCGACCTGGGAAGGACCGTCGGGCCGCGCGGCGAGATCCTCGACACCGCGTCCGAGCGTCTGGCGGAGATCCGGCGCGAGGTGCGAATCGCGCACCGTCGCCTGCTCGATCGCCTGAACCGGATGCTGACCGACGCCGCCTACGCCGGCGCGATCCAGGACGCCATCGTGACGATGCGCGAGGGGCGATACGTTATCCCGGTGCGCGCGGACCGGCGAGCGCAGATACCGGGGGTGGTCCACGCCACTTCGGCCAGCGGGCAGACGCTGTTCGTCGAGCCGATGGCCGTGGTCGAGTTGAACAACCGCTGGCGTGAGCTGCAGATGGCCGAGGAGCACGAGATCGAGGCCATCCTCCGGGCACGGTCGGACCAGATCGCGGCGGCTGCCGACGACCTGGATCAAACGGTTGAGGCCGTGGCTGCGATAGACCTGGCGCTGGCGAAGGCGCGGCTGGCGTTCTCCATGCGCGCCGTCGAGCCGATTCTGGTAGAGGCGAGCGGGCCGGGCGCACCCGGTGGACACCCGCGGCACCGGATCGACCTCCGGCAGGCGCGCCACCCGCTGCTTGACCCGGATACGGTGGTCCCGATCGACGTGCGGATCGGAGAGACGTACCGCATCCTGGTCGTGACCGGGCCGAACACCGGCGGGAAGACGGTCGCGCTCAAGACGGTCGGGCTGCTGACCCTGATGGCGCAGACCGGCCTGTTTATCCCCGCGGCGGATGGCTCGGCGCTGAGCGTCTTTTCTGCCGTCTATGCCGACATCGGGGATGAGCAGAGTATCGAGCAGAGCCTGTCGACCTTCTCCGCGCACGTCACCAAGATCATCGCCATGCTCCGGTCGGCGGATGCCGACAGCCTGGTGCTGCTCGACGAGATTGGAGCCGGGACCGACCCGCAGGAGGGCTCGGCGCTGGCCCGCGCCATCATCTCCGCGTTGCTCGAGCGCGGCGTGATCGCAATGGTCACCACCCACTACTCGGAACTGAAGGCGTTCGCGTACGTGACCGAGGGGACGGAGAACGCCAGTGTCGAGTTCGACCTGCGAAACCTCTCGCCGACCTACCGGCTGCTCCTGGGGGTTGCCGGGCAGTCGAACGCGCTGGCGATCGCCGAGCGGCTGGGGATGCCGCGCGAGGTAATCGAGGCGGCGCGGTCGTACCTTTCCCCCGGCACCGAGCGGGCGGACGAACTCTTGACCGAGATCCGGCGCCGTCGCGCCGAGGCGGAGAAAGCGCTGGCGGCCGCGCGCGACCAACAGCGGGCGGCGGAGCGAGCCCGGCGGCAGGCTGAGGAGGCGCTGCGGGAAGCCGAGCAGGCCCGTGCTGCCGCGCGGGAGGACGCGCTGGCGGAGCTGGCGGAAGAGCTGCGAGAGGCGCGCGACCTGCTGCGGCGGCTGCGTGCTCGTGCCGAGGCGCCGGCTACCCCGATCACCCCGGCCGAGAGGCCCGCGTCGCAGGACGTGGAAGAGCTGGGCGAGGAGCTGCGCCGCGCGCAGGAGCGCGTGCGACAGGCCGCCCGGCGTCGTCGGCCACGCACGGCACCCGCCGAGCCGCTACGGGTCGGCGACATGGTTGAGATCCCCTCGCTCGGAATGGAGGGGGAGATCGTCGGGTTTGCTGACGGCG
Organism: Sphaerobacter thermophilus DSM 20745; assembly: GCF_000024985.1. Taxonomy (NCBI): domain Bacteria; kingdom Pseudomonadati; phylum Thermomicrobiota; class Thermomicrobia; order Sphaerobacterales; family Sphaerobacteraceae; genus Sphaerobacter; species Sphaerobacter thermophilus. The sequence continues at coordinate 1,875,715 of NC_013523.1, read as the reverse complement.
GCGAGGAGGCCGACGTGCAGGTCGGCGCCTTCAAGGTCCGTCAGCCGGTGTCGGCGCTGCGGCGTGTTCGGTCCGCCCCGGCCCCGCGTCAGGCGACGCGGGTCACCGTGCCGGCCGCCCCGTCGGTGGACCAGGAGATCAACCTCCTCGGGCGTCGTGTCGCCGAGGCTCAAGAGGAACTGGAAACCTACCTCGACGCGGCGGCGCGGGCCTCACTACCGTGGGTCCGGATCGTCCACGGCAAGGGAACGGGTGCCCTCCGCGCCGCGGTGCACGAGATGCTGCAGCGTCATCCGCTGGTGGAGCGCTTCGAGACAGCCGAGCCGAATGCCGGTGGTGACGGCGTCACCGTGGCGTTCCTCAAGGGATGAGCCGTCCCGCAGAGCCTCGCCCGTCGATCCTGTGTAGCTCTCCTCTCCCAACCTTGGGAGAGGGTCGGGGGTGAGGGCCGCTCCCTCGGGCGGGGCGCCTATCCGGCCGCGGCGAGGACGGTCGCATCGGCCTCCTCGACGGCGTCCAGGACCCCTTGCACGGCCTCTCGGACATTCACGCGTAAGCGGGAGAGGACCAGGCGGACCTGGTTCGGGGTGACGTAGACCCCGTCGCCGAGCTCGCGCCGAAGCTGTGCCTGGTTGAGCCGGGACCCGAGCACCGGCCGGATGTAGACCTCGCCCTCGCGTTCCACCATCGAGGTGATGCCGAGCCCATTGGCGCGGATGCGCAGCCGTGCGAGGTCCACGAGCCGGAGTAGCGGGTCGGGCATCGGGCCGAAGCGGTCGATCATCTCCTCCTGCAGATCGCGCAGTTCGGCGTAGGTCCGGACGGCCGCCAGCCGCCGGTAAAGGTCGATGCGCACGCCCTCGTCGCCGACGTAGCTCTCAGGGATGGTTGCCTCGATCGGGAGGTCGACCGTGACGGCCTCCGGCTCCTCGATCGGCCGACCCTGCTTGATCTCCTCGACCGCCGTCGCCAGCATTCGGGTGTAGAGATCGAGGCCGACGGCTGCCACATGGCCGCTCTGCTCGGGGCCGAGCACGTTGCCCGCCCCGCGAATCTCCAGGTCGCGCAACGCGATCTGGAAGCCGGCGCCCAGCTCCGTCGCCTCCTGGATCGCCTCGAGCCGGGCCACTGCCTCGGCGCTGAGGGGTACGTTGGCATCGTAGAGCACGTAGGCGTAGGCGCGGTGGTGGCTGCGTCCGACACGCCCGCGGAGCTGGTAGAGCTGGGTCAGTCCGAGCTGGTGAGCGCGGTCGATGATGATCGTGTTGACGTTCGGGATGTCGACGCCCGACTCAATGATTGTGGTGCAGACCAAGACGTCGAACTCGTGCTGCATGAACGCGAGCATCAGCTGCTCGAGTTCGTCCTCATCCATCTGGCCATGGCCGACGCCGAAGCGGGCCTCCGGCACCAGCTTCTCCAGCCGCTCCAGCACGTGGTAGATGCTCTGCACACGGTTGTGTACGAAGTAGACCTGCCCGCCTCGGGAGATCTCGCGCAGGATCGCCTCGCGGATCAGTGAGTCATTGCTCGCGGTGACGAAGGTGCGGATCGGCGTCCGCTCCTGCGGCGGCGTGGTGATAACTGACAGGTCGCGGATCCCCGACAGGGCCATGTAGAGCGTGCGCGGGATCGGCGTCGCCGTCATCGTCAGCACGTCGACGTTGGTGCGGAGGCGCTTGAAGTGCTCCTTGTGGGCCACGCCGAAGCGCTGCTCCTCGTCGATGATCACCAGACCCAGTTTCTTGAAGCGCACGTCGCGCTGGAGCAGCCGGTGGGTTCCGATGATCACGTCGATCTCACCACGCTCGAGCTGCTGCAGGATCTGGGTCTGCTCCTTCCGGCTCCGCAGCCGGGAGAGCATCTCAATCCGCACCGGAAAAGGAGCCAGGCGGGAGCGGAATGTGTGGTAGTGCTGCAGCGCCAGGATCGTGGTGGGCACCAGGATCGCGACCTGATAGCCGTTGTTGACCGCCTTGAAGGCAGCGCGTAGTGCCACCTCGGTCTTGCCGTAGCCAACATCGCCGCAGACCAGGCGATCCATCGGCCGTGGCTTCTCCATGTCGGCCTTGACCTCACGGATCGCCTGCAACTGGCCGGGCGTCTCAACGTACGGGAAGGACTCCTCCAGCTCGCGGTCCCAATCCGTGTCGGGGCCGAAGGCCACGCCTTCGGTGGCTTCACGCGCGGCGTAGAGCTGGAGTAGCTCGAACGCCATCTCGCGCACGGCTCTGCGCACGCGCTGCTTGACACGTGCCCACTCCGGCGAACCGAGGCGCGTGAGCTTCGGCTCGATCCCCGCGCCTTCGTATGGGGTGATCCGGTCGATCTGGTCCACCGGCAGGTAGAGCCGGTCGTTGGCCGCGTACTCGAGGAGCAGGTACTCCCGCTCGACGCCGCTCACTTCGAGGGTGACGAGGCCACCGTAGCGCGCGATGCCGTGCTCAACGTGGACCACGTACTGCCCGGGCGTGAGGCTCGGGAGGAGCGGTGGGCGGCGGGCGGCACGGCGGCGCGGTGCGGGCGCTGCCACCCGCCGGTAGCCGAACATCTCGCGATCGGTCAGCAGGAGGACCTTGATCCCGCCGTGTTCCCAGCCGCCGTTGAGCCGGCTGTACACCACCTCGACCGTGCCCGGCGTCGGCGGCTCCGGCGGCGGCGCGATCCGCCCGTTCCCGGCGGGGCGCTTGCGCGTGCGCGGGAAGATGTCGTGTTCCTCCAGGACCTCGGTGAGCCGCCCACTCTGCTCGCTGGCCAGGATGACCGCCCAGCCGTCCGCCAATCGCTCGCGCACGTCGGCGACGAGCGCGTCGAGGCGTCCCGCGTAGGCTGGCAATTCCCGCCCGTAGACCGGGCGCGCGTCGGGGATGATCGCCACCGGCGGGGACCAGTGCGTCGGAACCGGCCCGAAGGCGATCTGGCGGGCTCCGCTCAGTCGGTCGGCCACGGCCTGCCAGTCGAGGTACGGGCGGGGCATGCCGGACGGCAGCTCCCCGGCGTCCTCGAGTGCGTCCCGTAGCTCCTCCGCCTGCGCTTCGAGCTGCGTGATCGAGAGCTGGACCGACGCCGGCTCAACCACTACCAACAGGTGCTCGCCCATGGTGAGGTAGTCCAGCAACGAGGCCGGCTCAGGCAACAGCAAGGGGGCAAGCAACTCGAGGCCGACCGTCACCTGGCCGCGCTCCAAGCGCTGGAGCGATCGCTCCCACTCCTCTGCCACCTCGGGCCGCAGGGTTGTCGTGTCCATCTGCCGCAGCGCGCTGAGGGCCGCATCTCGCTGGGCCAGGCTGACCTCCAGCGGCGGGAGGATGTCGTAGTGCTCGACGCGCCGGACCGAGCGCTGGGTGTTCGGGTCGATCAGGCGTAGCGAATCGATCTCGTCGCCGAACAACTCGATGCGGAGCGCGTGGTCGCCGACGGGTGGGAAGACGTCGATGATGCCGCCCCTGCGACCGACCTGGCCTGGGGCCTGGACCACCGGGACCATTTCGTACCCGGCGTCGAGCAGGCTGGCCACGAAGGCATCGGAGCGCAGGCGCTCGCCCACCGCGAGGTGCCATGATTGAGCAGACACGTCCGCCGGCGGGCTGAGGAGCTGTGTCAGGGCCCGTGCGGGTGCGACGATCGGGACCGGCTCCCGCCGCGCCAACCTGGCCAAGAGTTCGACGCGCAGCGCGCTCACGGACCGATCGACCGGTAGCAATTCGTAGGGCAGGGTCTCGGAGACCGGCCACAGAGTCGGATCGCGGTCGTCGGGCAGGTACTCCGCAAGCCCGGCGGTGACTTCCTCTGCGCTGTCCAACCGGTCGGTCACGATCAGGACCGGGTGGGACACCTCGGCGATCAGCGCTGCGAGGATTGCGAGGCGCGCGGAGGTGGGCGGACCTTCGATCTCCAGAACGCGGCCTGGCTTCAGCCGCCGGATGGCGTCGAGGAGCGCGCGGTGGTCTGGCTCCTGGTGAAGCAACGGGATGATGTTCTCGAATGCCACGACGACGGCTCCTCCGGTCCGGCCCACGCACAGACCCCGGCGGGTCGCGTGACCGGCCGGGTTGGATGACAGACCGCCATTATACCATTCGAAAGTGGCGCTGTCGCGGCGCCCTCTTGCCAAGCTGGCACAGACCCGCTATAGTGCGCATACGCATCCCTTGACTCCAGTGAGGTTCTGCTGGCTGTTTTCGCCAGGCCGACTCCTGGCTGCTCCATACCGTGAGGGAGGGGACGGATGGAGCTGACTCGGGCGAGGTTGATCCTGCTCGGTGTGGCAGCGGCGATCGCGGTGGCCGTTCTGACTGCCGTGCTGCGCGCCGAACGCTCTCGTGAACTGGTGCTGCAGATCGAGCCGGTGGGGGATACCAACACGCTCACCGTCTACGTCGGCGGTGCCGTGCGCGCGCCAGGGCTCTACACGCTCCCGCGCGGCAGCCGGGTCGCCGAAGCCATCGCCCAGGCCGATCTGCTCGACGAGGCCGACGTAGCAGGGCTGCCGATGGCGGACCACCTGCGCGACGGCCAGACGCTCATCGTGCCCGAGCGCCGTGCCATGTCGTCCCAGCCGGTCGCCAGCGGGGATGGATCGGCGATCACCTCGGCGGTCCCGGTGGGCGTGGCTCCCCCGGGGTTGGTGAACGTCAATACCGCTTCACAGGCGGAACTCGAATCCCTGCCCGGGATCGGCCCGGTCCTGGCCCAGCGCATCATCGCCTATCGCACCACTCATGGCCCCTTTGCCACGCTCGATGACCTCGAAGCCGTGCGCGGCATCTCCGCCCGGATGGTGGAGTCGCTGCGGGGGCTGGCGACGACGGAGTCCTGAACGTGCTCGGGGCGCTGCTGGCTGCGTCGGTCCTTGGCGGGGTACTGCTGCGCGACATGGGCACCGGCTGGCTCGCGCTGCCGGTCGCCGCCTGCGTGAGCCTCACGGTGCTCGCACTCCGGCCGGGGCGGGCGACTGCCGTAGCGCTGGCCCTCGTGCTCTGCGCCGCGGGGATCGGTTTCTGGCGGGCGGCACCGATCCCTCGTCTCGCTGCGCCTGAGCCATTGGTCACCGCCCGGGAGTTCTCGGGGACCGTTCAGGACATACCCCGTCGCTACCCCGGCCACACGCGCGTCACGGTGGCGCTCGACACGCCTGTATCGGCGCTCGTCGTCGCCCAGCTCCCCCGCGACCAGCGCGTGGCGCAGGGCGACGTGGTTGCTCTCACCGGCCGATTCCTTCCGCGCCCATCGCACACCCAACCTGGCGCTGTCGGGACAGTCGTCGTGAAGCGGGCTCGCGTGCTGGGCAATGAAGCACCGGCCTGGCAGCGGCTGCGCACGTGGCTCGTCCGGGGGATCGTCGCAAGGATCGAGCGAGCCGTGCCGCGGCCAGCCGGGCCGTTCGTCGCGGGTGTCCTCACCGGTGACGACGGCGGCATGACCGAAACGACCGTGCGCGCGTTCCGCGCGGCCGGCTTTTCGCACCTGACCGCCGTCAGCGGCTGGAACGTCACCGTGGTCGGCGCCGTGGTGGCGGTACTCACCGGGCGCGGGCGCCTTCCCCGGCGCTGGGTGCTCCTGGTGAACCTGGGAGCGGTGTGGGCTTTCGCCTATCTCGTCGGGATGGAGCCCTCGGTGACGCGTGCCGCGTTGATGGCGACGCTGGCGCTGCTTTCCCTCTGGCGCGGGCGGCCGCGCGATGTCGTCACCGCCCTCGCCTGGTCGGCGGCCCTCATGGTGCTCGTCCAGCCGGCCATCCGCTCCCACGCCGGGTTTCAGTTGTCGGTCGCATCGACCGCGGCACTGGTGGCGATCATGCCCCGCGTGGCAGGTGGGCCGCGCTGGCTGGCGCTGATCGCCACTCCGCTTGCCGCGCAGCTCGCGGCCACGCCGCTCCTGCTACACCACTTCGGGCAGTACTCGTTGGTCGCCCCCGTCGGCAACGCCCTCGTCGCACCCCTCATCCCCGCGGTCATGGCGGGTGGGGTAGCCGTGGTGCTCGCGTCGCTCGTTCACCCGGTCCTTGCCGACGCAGCCGGGATCCTTGCCTGGATCCCGGCGCAGGCGACCGTTGCCGTGGCCGAGTGGTGCGCAAGAATCGAGTGGTCATCCGGTCTGGCGCCGTCGCTCGACCGGAGCGCCGTCGTGGTTGTCTACCTGCTCCTCGCCGTGGCGTACGTGTTGGCATCGTGGCGCTGGCCACGCTGGGGCCCGGCCCGCGGGGCGAGCTTGCCCGGAACGGTTTGAAAGTCAGCGCGCGACAGTGTATCCTTGAATGCGGCTATCTGGGCGTCGTGCCCCCATAGTCTAGCGGCCTAGGACGCCACCCTTTCAAGGTGGAGATCGCGGGTTCGAATCCCGCTGGGGGTACCGGTCAAGCCGCACGTCGAGCGACGCCCTGGCCGTGCCCCCATAGTCTAGCGGCCTAGGACGCCACCCTCTCAAGGTGGAGATCGCGGGTTCGAATCCCGCTGGGGGTACCACGGTATGACCCCGATTCGATCGGGCAACATCTCCCGCTCGGGCACAAGACCGCCCAGGTGTTCCGGCACCTGGGCGGTTGGCTGTCTTGTGCTCTGGTGGGTGCCTATTCGGCGATGAAGAGTTCCGCGCCGAGGCGGCCGAGCATCACGTCGTACCGCTCGGGCCACTCGCCGGGGTGCCACTCGAAGCGCTGGCGTTCGAAGTACTGCACCGTGTACTCGACGCCGGTGTCCGGGTTGACCTCCCGGAACTCCTCGCTGATCGGCATGCCGTAGACGGCCAGGCCGCCGAACTGCTCCCAGTAGGCGCGGAAGCCACCGCAGAGATTGTGGCCGGTCGCTTCGAAGTAGATGCACCCCTCGATCGCCTGGGCGGGCGCGAAGGGCTCCTCACCGCGTCGATCGACCGTCAACTCGTTCCCCAGCAGACCCAGTTGCACGTCGAAGCGCTCCGGCCAGGTCCCCGGATGCCACTCGAAGCGTGCCCGCTCGAACCACTGGGTCACCCGCCCGGTGGCCGGATCCACGAACTCGTCGGTGATCGGGAACCCGTACACGGCGAGGCCGCCGAACTGCCGCCAGTACGCCCGGAACCCGCCGCAGAGGCTGTGTCCCGTCTCCGCATAGAAGGTGCAGTGCGGCTCCGGCTCCGGCTTCGGAGCTGGCGGGGCGGGCGGCTGCGGTGCGGGCGCTTCACCAGGCCGCCGGTAGTCGTACGGCCCGGGGTTCGACTCGCAGGCGATGCCATCCTTGTCCTGGTCCAGGTTGCTCAGGCCGATCGGGTCTGCGCGGTAGGCAGCCTGAGCGGCGGCCTGCGAGGGAAAGTCGCTGCACGTGACCCGCAGCAGATCGAACTGCTGTGCGCCTACACCCGGCGCGAGCACCATGACGCCGATGATGAGCACCATCACCAGCAGACGACGCACTGGTCGAGACTCCCTTCCGTACAGGCGCGGGAACTGTCCTCGCAGAGCCGCGGCCATGTCCGATCGATCTTGTCAACAAGCAATACTAGTCAATCTGCCCATGGACGTCCACGTGCCATCATCGCTGCAACCCGTGTCCTCTTGTCGGGGCGACTCCAAGTGACGGCTTGCGGCTGGCTTGGAGTCCCTGCTGTGCGGTTCCTGGATGCAGCGCGACGCCACGATCCCTCCCAGTCAGGTAGCCTAGTGACGGCCTCGGGTGTGAGCCTGAGGAGCGGGTGTGGACGGCAGAGGAGAGGACTGAATGGTGCGCCCGTTTCTCTCGACGCAGTGGAAGAACGTGGTCCTCGTCAACTACCGGGTGCCGCCGGAGTTACTGCTGCCCCACGTGCCACCCGGCAGTGAGCTGGACACTCCCGACGACGACCCGTCGCTCCACCTCCTCTCGCTCGTCGCGCTCGAGTTCGCCGACATGCGCGTGCGCGGCATACCCATCCCGACCGCCCGGAACTTCCCCGAGATCAATCTCCGCTTCTACGTGCGGCGCGGGCCGATGCGCGCCGTGGTCTTCCTGCGCGAGTTCGTACCGACCCGTCTCGTCGTGCTCGGCGCGCGCCTCCTCTACAACCAGCCGTACTACCTGGCGCGGATCACGCATCACACCCACCGGGACGGTGGCCGGGTGCGCGTGGACACCACGTTCGAACACCGCCAGCATCGCGGCATCATCCGGATAGACGCCCGCGATGAGCCGTTCATCCCGCCGGAGGACAGCCAGGAACACTTCCTGAAAGAGCACTACTGGGGGTTCGACCGGGACCGCGCGGGACGGAGTTTCCGCTACCGCGTGACGCACCCGGTCTGGCGGATCTACCCGATCGAGGACGCCGAGGTCACGATCTCGCCTGGCGCCCTGCTCGGCGGGGAGTGGCAGTCGATCGCGTGGGAGAAAGCGCTGCACTCGATCGTATGGGCCGAAGGGTCGGAGGCAGCCGTTTACCCGGCCGAACCGCTGGACGCGGGTGAGATGTAGCCGGTGGGTGCCGGCTGCGCGACGGCCGGAGGGGCGGTGGTGAGCCGGTACCGTGAGGTGGAGTGCACCTCCCTACGTATCCTCCTGGCGATGCCGCGTTGCCTCCTCCAGCATCGCCTCGATCCGTGCCAGCCGGGCCTCAATGTCGCGTAGTTCGGCTTGCTCCTCCTGGCCGACGAAATAGGCTGCGGTGGCGGCCGCCAACGTCGAGGCAAGCCCGATCCCGGAGAGCATCAGCAGCACCGCAACGACTCGTCCCGCGATGGTGGCTGGGGCTTCGTCGTAACCGACGGTGATGACCGAGATGATTGCCCACCAGATTCCGCCGAGGAAGCTTCCTTCCACAATCTCCGGCTCGATCAATGAGAGGAGACCTCCGCCGGCAACGCTGAGAACGCCGGTCACGATCGTGACGTAGAGGAGACCGCGCCGCGCGAAGACGACGCGTACGCCCTGGAGACCGCGGCTGGTGGCGACGATCAGCCGGACCAGGCGTGCGAGGCGTACCAGCCGGGAGAGGCGGGTGAGCCGGGTGAACGCCAGCACATGTGGCAGGATCGGGAAGCTGAGCACGACGACGACCGCGCTGATCCAGTGGCGGCACGCGGCGGTTCTGCGGTCAGGTGCTGCTGACACGGCATGCGCATAGTCAGCGACAAAGACGAACCAAATAGCCCAATCAGCGACGGTGAGCCACGGGGCCGAATGGCCGCTTAGTTGGAGGAATGTTACGGGCACGGTGAGCAGGGCTGCCCCGATCACGGCGAGCTCCAGCCGTGAGCGGGTCGTCCCACTCGCCGCACGCTTCACCGTGCCTTCGAACTCGGAGAACAGTGCGCCGGGCATGTCGGCGAGATCGCCGGGGTAGGATTGATCGCCGCTGGGTTCGAGCACAGTGCGCTCCCTTCCCGTCTGGCCAGCATCCGTGTCGCCGACAGCCGCTCGGCTTTGACCAGGATCGTAATCAATGTATGATCGATTGCGGACCCCTAAGGAATGTCGTTGTGAGTTGCATACTACCACAATCGGCAGGCACATAGACGCGCCCATATTGCTTGGATGGGTGAATCGCCGGCCTCTTGCGCGCGATCTCGGTGGTAGACGCAGCACCCCGCGCGAGGGTGCCGGTGTTCCGCCGTTTGACCCTCCCGCGCGGGGACACCTATAATTCGCCGGGCCTGCTGTTTCGGGGATGCCTCGCGAACGGCCGCGATCCCTACCCCGTGCCAGTAACCGGGATTGAGTTGCAGCCGTGGTGAACAGCCTCCAGCGATTCGAGAACTTCTTCGAGCGCCTGATGGAAGGATCCGTCGGGCGAATATTTCGCACCCCGGTGCAGCCCGCCGAGATCGGTCGCCGCCTAGAGCGAGCCATGGAGGGGAACCAACTGGCGACGGTGGATGGGATCGTTGTCCCCAACGACTATGTCGTCTTCCTCAACCCTGAAGACATGGTCCAGTTCGCGGACATCGTCCCCAGCCTGTGCCGGCAGATGGAAGACTGGCTCATCGACCTGGCCGAGGAACGCAACTACGGGTTCATCGATCAGGTTCGAGTCCAGATGATCGGGGACGAGAACGTGCCGCGGCGGCGCATCAGCGTCGAGGCCCATATCGTCGAGCTACCCGACTACGACCCGATCCAGCAGGAAGCGGTGCAGCGCACCGAGGTCTACCGCGTGGTGGAGCGGACGGGCAACGTGCAGCCCGTGCTGCTGCGTGTGGCACCGACCTCGGTATCGCCGGAGCAAGTTTTCGTCATCCGGCGGCAAGTTACGACGATCGGCCGGGCACTGGACAACGACGTCGTCGTCGAGGTGCCCGAGGTCTCCCGTCACCATGCGCGGCTGGAGTACGTCAACGGCCAGTTCCAGATCGTCGACCTGAACTCGACCAACGGGACCTCGGTGAACGGGGTGCGTGTCGACCGCCAGTGGGTGCAAGTGGGTGACGAGATCCTTCTCGGGACGGCACGCTTGACGCTGCTGCCGTACCGTGGCGACAGGCGCGGTTAGTCCCATGGCGCGTGGAGAGCAATGATGGCGTCACTACCGTTCGAGTGGTTCCTGCTCCTCCTCCGCGTCGTGTTCATTTTCCTCCTGTACTTCTTCCTCTTCCAGGTGATCCGGGTTATCCTGCGCGAGATGCAGTCGTACGCGCGGGGGTCGCAGGCCGTCCGCGCCGCGGAGCCCTCGGGCCACCTGATCGTGAAAGCGCCGGGGAACTCGGGTTTGCGTCCCGGAGCGCGGCTGGAGTTGGAGCCGGTGACCGTCATCGGCCGGCACCCACGGGCGACGATTCGCATCGATGACAGCTTCGTCTCGGGCGAGCACGCCCAGGTGACCTGGACTGAGGACGGTTGGTGGGTAACAGACCTCGGTAGCACGAATGGGACACGTGTGAACGGCAAGCGGGTCATGGTACCCACCGGCCTCCGCTACGGGGACGTGATCCAGATCGGGGACGTGGAACTCCAGTTGGCGCCGTAGCTCGCGCCGGGGTCGATCGGCCGGGGCGGCGGCATGGTCCATGCCGGGGAAACGGCATGGCCGACGGGGGACGGGTTCAGGGCCACCTGGACCCGGCGATGGGAAGGGTACGTCGCTCAGCCGAGCATCTCTCTCATAGGTCCCAGCCCCGGTCCACAACCCCGCAGGACGCCGCGACATGCGGTACCCCGGAGCGGGTGTTACGGCTGGCTGGCTGATCCACGGTTTCACGGCGCGCGATGGGGAGGCGCGCTAGAGCCGTGACCCGGCCCGCTCCCCGAGGGCCGGCAGCGACGGTTGGGCGGGTGCTGCCCGCGTGACGGGAAGAGGGAGTAATGCGCGTCCTACGCTGGCTATTCTTGTTTGTCCTGCTCGGTGCCGTGCTGGCGCCGACCAGCGGCGCGCGTGCGGAGAACCCGAGCGCGCCGGAGGACCTCGAGATGCCACGCTACTTCGCGGAGACCGGCTTCTGGGTGCAGGGGCCGTTCCGGAAGTACTGGGAGACGCGCGGCGGGCTGTTTATCTTCGGCTACCCGATCACTGGAGTCTTCGAGCAGGACGGCTTCCTGCGGCAGTACTTCGAGCGGGCGGTCTTTGAGTATCACCCGGAGTTTGCCGGGACCCCCTACGAGGTGCTGCTGATGCGGCTGGGTGCGATCCGGGTCGAGGGTCGCGAGTCCGAGGAGCCCTTCCAGCCCATCCCGCCGTTCCCGGATAACCCGGATCATCGCTACTACGCGGAGACGGGGCACTCCCTCAGCTACGGGTTCAAGAACTACTGGGACGCCAACGGCGGGCTGATGAACTTCGGATTCCCGCTATCTCAGGAGTTCGATGAGCGGAACCAGCCGCCGCCCGCCGGGGACGGCGAGGTTCACACGGTCCAATACTTCGAGCGGGCACGCTTTGAGTGGCACCCCGAGTACCGGGGGACGCCCTATGAGGTGTTGCTCGGCCTGCTGGGCACGGAGTACCTGCAGGTGCGCGGCGCGCCTGAGGACGCGCTGGCGCGGCAGGACCCGACACTGCCGCCGCCCGACCCGATTCGGAACCTGCGGCATGGGCCACACGTCGGCTACGGCTTCAACGTCTTCCTGTGGGGAGACGACCAGTCCGACGCGCTCAACCAGAAGGCCCACGAGATGGTGAAGGCCGCGGGGTTCTCCTGGGTCCGCGTTCAGGCGCAGTGGCGTGAACTCGAACCCGCACCGGGGAGTTACAACCCCTCTGGCCTCGACCGCATCGTCGATAGTGCCGCCCGCAACGGGGTGAAGCTTCTGGTCAGTGTGGTCAAGTCGCCTGAATGGGCCGGGGCCAATGGGGGCGTGCCGGAAGACCCGGCGCGCTTCGAGGAGCTGATGCGCTTCCTGGCCGAGCGTTACCGCGGTCGGGTCCACGCCTGGGAGATCTGGAACGAGCAGAACCTGGCCTTTGAAATGGGCGGGTACGTGGACATCGGGCGCTACGTTAACCTGCTCAAGGCCGGGTACACCGGGGTGAAGGCGGGCGACCCGTCGGCGATCGTCGTGTTTGGCGGCCTGACGCCGACGGGGGTCAACGACCCGACGATCGCGATCGACGACGTCAGCTATCTCCGGCAGATCTACAGCTTCAACGATGGCGAAGTGAAGCAGTACTACGACGTGCTCGGTGCCCACCCGGGCAGCAACAACAACCCGCCTGATGCCCTCTGGCCGACGCAGCCCGGCCCCGGACCGAACTGGCGCGACCACGAGTCGTTCTACTTCCGCCGGATCGAGCAGCTCCGGCAGGTAATGATCGAGCACGGCGAGGCCGGCAAGCAGATCTGGCTGACCGAGTTCGGCTGGACCACGGCCAACCAGGCGCCGGGCTACGAGTACGGCAACCAGATCTCGGAAGAGGCGCAGGCCGAGTATCTGGTGCGGGCGTTCCAGATGGCGCGCCAGTATTACCCGTGGATGGGCGTGATGTTCGTCTGGAACCTCAACTTCAGCGTCGTGACCCCGCCGGAGGACGAGAAGCACCCGTGGTCGGTGCTGTACAGCGATTGGACTCCGCGCCCGTCCTACACGGCATTGCAGCAGATGCCGAAGTAGGGGGCACTCCGGCGAAGCGGGTATACTGAAGCCCACGGTGTAGCAGCGGCCCGGTCGCACGCGACCGGGCCGTCGCCCGGGGGAGGTGGGATGATCCGGGGCAGGCTCTCGCTCGTGCTGCCGGCGCACAACGAGGTGGACAATCTGTCAGCAGTCGTCCACCGTGCGCTCGATGTCCTCCCCCAACTGGTCGAGGAATTCCAGATCGTCATCGTCAACGACGGCAGCCGCGACGGCACCGGGCCGCTGGCCGACGAGCTAGCCGCCGCAGACGAACGGATCACCGTGGTCCACCACCCGCGGAACCGCGGCTACGGCGCGGCTCTGACCTCCGGCTTCTCCGCGGCGACCGGCGACTACATCATGTTCATGGACAGCGACCAGCAGTTCGACATCGCTGACCTGAGTTTCCTCACGCCCTTCATCGGCCAGTACGACCTCGTCGCGGGATACCGGGTCAACCGCCAGGATGCCCTGTACCGGATCGTCTACGCCTGGATCTTCAACGTGGCCGTGCGGATCCTGTTCGGCGTGCGGCTACGGGACGTGGACTGCGCCTTCAAGGTGTTCCGCGCCGACCTGCTTCGGGCGATCGACCTGACGTCCCCAGGGGCGTTGATCAACACGGAGATCCTTGCCAAGGCGGAGCGAGCCGGGGCCACCTGGATCGAGGTGGGGGTCAACCATTATCCCCGCCCCGCCGGAGAGTCCTCCGGCGGCAGCCCGCGTGTCGTCTTCCGCGCGATGAAGGAGACGATTGCGCTCTGGCTTCGATTGCGCGACTACACCCCGCCGGTCGGGGTAACCAGCGGCGAACCGCCGTCGCACCGCGTCGCCAACGGGCTCGCCGGGGTCGTAGGCGGCATCGTCGGCGCCTTGACCGCCGTCGCCGTCATGCTTCGGCGTGGGAGGCGGTAGGTGGCGCGCACCAGGATATTCCCGAGGTACACCATCAGCGCTGACTGACGGGGGCTGGGGCGCTCTGGGCTTACACCTGGGTGTTGGGTGTCCACTGGCCGGTTCGTGCCCGGGAGTAAACGCCCGGGCTCACAAGGCGAATCCGGCTAAAGCCGGCTGAGGGCGATGATTCGACCGGGTGGTGAGCGGCGGAACCTAATGCCGGGGTGTGAACCGTGCTGAATCCCAGCCGGCATCAGCCGGCTTTTCCTTGTCAGCCCGGCGGCTTTAGCTCCGGGCACACGCCACGGCGTGGGATCCTTCACGCCACCGATGCCCGTGCACGCGCTACGGCGCGAGGCTCCTCACGCCACCGATCTCCCGGGCACGCGCCACGCCGCGTGGCCCCTTTTCTGCCTGTCGCCCCCTAGCGCTCCAGGGCGGCGGTGAGGCGCTCGCTGACGTCGGCGGGGGTGAGGCCGCGGAGGAGGACGGTCTTCTGGCGGCCGCGCGCTCCGGCGACGAGTTCGACGTCGCGCTTTGGCAGGCGCAGGAGGTTAGCGAGGAACTCGGTGAGGGCGCGGTTGGCGGCGCCTTCGACCGGCGGGGCGGCGAGTCGGACCCGGAGGGCGCCGTCGGCGACGCCATCCACCTGCGTGCGGCTGGCGCGGGGAGTGACGCGGACCGTCACCTGCGTGCCGTCTGCCGTCTGCCGGAGAGTCAGCTCGTCGATCATAGGGCGATCCGCGGCCGAGCGGCCGCCAGGTGCTGAACGACGTCGGTCAGGTACTCAGCGGCGAACACCGGCCGGCCGAGCGCCCCTTTCAGGTCCTCCAGGTGGAGGTCGTCGAGGAAGGTCTTCGTACGCTTCGAGAGCATGTGGTGGGAGACGAAGACCGGGTCGGTTGCCGTCTCGCCAGCGAGGGCGTCACGCACCAGCCCGCCGGTCAGGAGGCCGGAGACGTTGATCTCGGCGCCGAAGAAGGTGTTCACGATCGGGACGACCCGCAGGCGGGTGTCGAGCGCGTCGTTGACCCGGTCGACCAGGCTCTGCATTGTCGGTGCGATCAGCGTGCCGCAGGCGATGGTGCCGGACGCGCCGGCGGTGGCTGCCTTGCGCCCGCGCCGGATCAGGCGCTCGGCGTCGTCGATGAAGAGGCGGGTGATGCCGATCCCGTCCTCCACCTGGGGGAAGCCGTCGTAGTGGGACGCCGGGGGCACCGGCTTCCCGGTCATGAGGTAGAACTCGTCGCCCAACTGGAGGAAGGTGCGGCCACGCTCGCGGCGGAAGCGCACCTGCCACCCTTCGGCCTGTGCGATGACGCCTTCGGCCTCCTCCGGGGTGTAACGCCGGATGTCAAGTAGCGCGCCCGGAAGGGAGCGCATGCAGGTGCGGGAGAGGCGCACCCGCCGGCTCTGGCGCTCCTGGCCGAACTTGGACAGGCCCACGGGCACCGCGGCGATCGACAGGAGGTGCGGGCCGAGCGAAATCAAGTCGCGGATCGTGCGGTCCATCTCCGGCCCGTCGTTGATGCCGGGGCAGAGGACGAGCTGGGCGTTGTAGTCGATTCCGATCCGCTCCAGGCGTGCCAGGTCCTCCATGATCTGGGCCGCGCGCGGGTTCCCGACCAGCGCGACCCGCAATTCGGGGTTGGTAGCGTGGACGGAGACGTTGATCGGGCTGATTCGCTGCTCTTCGATGCGCTGCCAATCCTCCTCGGTCAGGTTGGTCAGCGTGATGAAGTTGCCGTAGAGCATCGAGTAGCGGTAGTCGTCGTCCATGACGTAGAGGCTCTTGCGCATGCCCTTCGGCATCTGCTTGATGAAGCAGAAGGGGCATTGGTTGTTACAGAGGTGGATGCCGTCGAACGTCGGGTCGGCGAAGGTGATGCCCCAGGGCTCGTCGCTGTCGCGCTCGACCTCGTAGAGGGTGACCTCCTCACCCCGCACGACCTCCAGCGTGACCTCCTCGGCCTCGGCGTAGAACTGGAAGTCGAGCGCGTCGCGGAGGGCGCGGCCGTTGACGGCGACGATACGGTCGCCGGGCTGAAGGCCAAGCTCCGCGGCCAGTGAGTTGGGCGCCACCTCAGCGATCGCGCCGGGCTGGTCTGGGACGTCGGTGAAGCGGCGTCGGGTGGCAATCATGGACAACTACCTCTACGTGAGCCTACGGATTGTCAGCGGCCGCAGCGGCCAGCGTGAAGATCCCGGCGAGGGCGGCCAGCGCGGCCGTCTCGCTCCGCAGGATCAACGGACCCAGCGACACCGTGCGCGCCCCGGCATCGACGGCGGCGGCGATCTCTTCGCGGGTGAACCCGCCCTCCGGGCCGATTACCACCAGCAGCGGGCCTGCGGTTGGCAGCCGCACCCGGTGCAGGGGCATCGCCTCGTTCTCCCAACAGACCAGCGCGGGAATCCGAGCCATCAGCGGGAGGAGGTCGTCAAGCGTGGCGGGCTCGTCGATCTCCGGGATCGTGACCCGGCCGCTCTGCTCCGCCGCCTCGACCGCGATCCGCTGCCAGCGCTCGCGGCGCTGGCGGGCGCGCTCGACGGGCAATGATACCACCGTCCTGCTTGTCGCCAGGGGCGTGATGCGAGCGACCCCCAGCTCCGTCACCTTCTGCACCACCCAGTCGAACCGGTCGGCCTTGATCAGGGCCTGGGCCACGTGGATGGCCGGAACCGGGCAGGAGCGTCCGGCGCGCGGCTCGCCGAGGCGGACCGTCACCCTGCGAGGGGCGCAGTCCTCGATGGTCCCCGGCACTTCCTGCCCGTCGCCGTTGAAGAGGACGACGGGGGCACCCGGCGCGAGGCGCAGCACGCGCGCGGCCTGCCGGGCTTGCTCCTCGGTCAGGGCCACGCTCTCACCCGGGGGGAGCGGCGCCGGGAGGTAGAAGCGATGGACCGTCCCGGCCACCGGCTACGCCTCGCGGGTCATGAGCAGCGACACCCAGTCCCCGGCGACACGCCGCTCCTGGAGGGTGCAGCCCACGGCCTCGAACGCGGCCAGGACCTCCGCCTCGCGCTGGGTGATGACGCCGCTCAGCACGAGCGGTGCGCCGGGGCGCGCGGCTCCGGCCAGCGTCGGTGCTGCTCGGATCAGGACGTTCGAGATGATGTTGGCCAGGACGAGGTCGTACCCCCCAGAGGGCTCCACGACCTCGACCACGTCGCCCTGGATGACGCGCACGCGGTCCGTTACCTGGTTGAGGTCCAGGTTGTGCCGCAGTGCCTTGACGGCGACCGGGTCGATCTCCACAGCGTCGACGTGCGCCGCGCCGCGGGCGATCGCGGCGATCGAGAGGATCCCCGATCCCGCCCCCGCGTCGAGCAGGGTCTTGCCCTCGACCGGCAACTCTTCCAGCCACCGTAGACAGAACTCGGTGGTCGGATGCAACCCGGTGCCGAACGCCATGCCGGGGTCGAGGGTGATGACGAGGTCGTCCGGTTCGGGTGTGTACTCTCGCCACGAGGGGCGGATGACGAATCGGCGGCCGATCCGGGTGACCTGGAAGTGCTCCTTCCAGGCGTTGGCCCAGTCTTCCTCCGGCCGCTCGGCGGTCTGCATCTCGCCCACGGTGCCGAGCTGCCGCAGGTGCCACAGGCCCTCTGCAATGCGCTGGAGGTGGTCCGAGAGCCGTTCGTCCCGCGGGAGGTAAGCGCTCACGCGGACCGGGCGGGTGGGGTCGACCGCCAGGTCCTCGCCGTCCGGCTGCTGGACGAACGGCTCTTCGATCACCACGCCCTGGTTATAGGCGTAGCGGCTGAAGAGGTCTGCCACCGCCTCAACCGACTCGGCGTCGGCTTCGACCGTGACTTCGAGCCAGCCGGCGTTCGGGGTGGTCTCCTGGTCAGTCACGCGGCTGCGCTCCCTCGGTGTGGTTGCCCCCGGCCAGAGTGATGTCGGACGAGTCGCCGACGTTCACCTGCATGAAGTAACCGCGGACGAAGGCGTCGCGCCCGACGATGGAGCGGGTCAGCATCACCGTTTCGATCTCGGCGCCCTCATCCACGATCGAGTCGGTCACGATCGAGTTGTCGATCGTGACCCGGGCGCCAATGCTGGCGTAGGGCCCGATGACAGCGTTGCGGATCGTTGCCGTCGGGTCGATCACCACCGGGGGGACGATGACCGCGCCCGGGATGTCGGGAACATGGTTGCCCAAGCGCGCCAACAGATAGCGGTTGGTGTTCAGCAGCGCCTTCGGGTTGCCGCAGTCCTCCCAGACAGTGACCGGCAGGTAGGTGAAGTGCGTCCCCTGGTCGATCATGTGCTGGATGGCGTCGGCCAGGAAGTACTCGCCCTTCGTCTGGATGTTGTGGGCCATCTGGTAGTCGATCGCGTCGAAGAGATCCTCGACGGCGCGGAAGTAGTAGATCCCCACGATCGCGAGGTTGGAAACCATGGTCTCCGGCTTCTCCACCAGCCGCGTGATTCGCCCGTTCTCGACCTCGATCACGCCGAAACGGCGCGGGTCGTCGACTTCCTTGACGAAGAGCGCCCCGTCTGCCGTGAGCCCGGAGATCTGATCCAGGTCCGCCTCAAACAGCATGTCCGGGAAGACGACGAGGGTGGGACCGGTCACCTCACCCCGCGCCTGGATGATCGCGTGGGACTGGCCCAACTGTTCCTTCTGCTCGACGAAGGTTGCATCGAAGCGGTAGTTCTGGCGAACGTAGTCCTCGATTTGGTCGCCGAGATAGCCGGTGACGAAAACCACCTTGTCGATCGGCAGCGCGAGGAGGCGATCCAACACGTGGCCGAGCACTGGTTTGCCCGCCACACTAACCAGTGGCTTCGGCTTGCTCCACGTCTGCGGACGTAGCCGCGTGCCCAAACCCGCGACAGGGATAATGATGTTCATCGGCTCCGCCCTCCCTCATCACCTGCACATGGCTATGCCGTCCCCGTCTTCCCAGTCCGGGGACGGCCTCCGATTATTGTAAGCGAGCTGTATGCCGCGTGTCCGGCGTGACAGTTTTGTCAGCCTGCCGCGAATACCTGGGTGAACATCTTGCCACCGGTTGGCGCGCTGACCACGCCGATGCCGACCCGCGTGTACTCCGGTGACAGGATGTTGGCGCGGTGACCGGGACTCTGCATCAGGCCCCGGTGGGCGATCGCAACGGTCGGCGCGTAGGCGAGGTTCTCTCCGGCTACTGTGAACGGAATCCCGGCGGCCTGGAGGCGGTCGGCAGGGGCCCCGGATACCGGCGATTCGTGAGCGAAATAGCCGAGCGAGAACATCTCGCTCGAGTGCGCCCGTGCCACTTCCTGCAGCGCCGGGTCACTCTCCAGCGGCGGCAGGCCCTCCGCTACGCGCTCCGCGTTCAGCAGGGCCAGCATCTCGTCCTCGTCGGACGGGCTTACCGTCAGTCCCTGCGTGACGCGGAAGGGGAGCCGGACGCCCGCCTCGCCCGTCGGCTCGGTGATGACGGTAAAGTCGGCCAGGTTGAGCCCGGTACGGCTCTGCGCCCAGGCCAGCACGCGGGCTGAACGGGCGACCAGCGGCGACGCCAGGTGTGAGCGCTCCAACCCTGTCTCGGTGATCGGTCCCAACGACAGTAGCGTCGCCAACAGCACCAGCAAGGTGGCTACGACCAGCCCCTTGATGGCTCCGGGGATCAGTCCCAGCATCTCGTCGGCCCAGCGGATCGGCGGAATGGCGCGGACGACGCCGATGATCGGGCCGAGCGTGATCCCCGCGATCGCGGAGAGGATGCCCTGGACGACGAGCGCGACGAGGGCAAAGCCCGCCACGTTGAGGACGATGCCGTGCTCACCGATGAGGCGTTCGAGGAGGCCGCTGGCGGCTCGGTAGCCCACCGCCCCGGCAAGCAGGCCGACGACGACCAGGACCACGTCGAGTGCGCCCCGGAAGAAGCCCCGGCGCACGCCGACCGCGGCGCCAAAGAGTACGATCAGGACGATGACGAAGTCGAGCCAGTTCACGCTACGCAGTGGCCTCTACTGGAGCAACACAGCGATGCTGCGGCGTCCCCAAGGGACCGCGAAGAAAGTCTACCGAACCGGCGGTAAACCTGCCCGGACCATGGCGTGCCCGCTTCGCCGGTACAATCCCCGAGACAGGCGGTCGAGCGGGCTGAACGCGGGAGGGAATGAGCGACGATGACGGTGGAGCAGCGGGCGGGGCGCAGAGTCGCGATCGCACCGTCGGTGCTGACGGCCGATCTGGTACGTTTGGCGGACGCGGTCGCCGCGATCGAGGCCGCGGGGGCGGACTACGTCCACCTGGACGTGATGGACGGTCGCTTCGTGCCGAACATCACTATCGGGATCCCGGTCGTCGAGGCGGTGGCTGACGTGACGCACCTACCGGTGGACGTGCACCTGATGATCGTCGAACCGGAGCGGTACGTGGACCAGTTCATTGCGGCCGGTGCACAGATCGTGACGGTGCATGTCGAGGCCAGCGTGCACCTGCATCGCACGGTGCAGCGCATCCGGGAGGCCGGCGCCCAGGCCGGAGTGGCCTTGAACCCGGCGACGCCGCTCGCGGCGATCGAGGAGATCCTCCCGTTCGTCGATCTCGTTCTGGTGATGAGCGTCAACCCGGGCTTCGGTGGCCAGACGTTCATCCCGACATCGCTGGGGAAGATCGAACGGCTGCGCCGCATGATCGATGAGCGCGGCGCTCGGGCGGTCATCCAGGTGGACGGGGGGATCAAGGCAAGCAATATCCGGCGCGTTGTGGACGCCGGGGCGGACATCATCGTCGCCGGGTCGGCTGTCTTCACTCCCGAGCGGTCCGTAGCGGAGGCGATGGCGTTGCTGCGCGAGGCGCTGGGGGAGGCGTGATGCGTCATGCGTCCCCCTCACCCCCGGCCCCTCTCGGACGGAGCCCACCAGGGGAGAGGGGAGCTTGACGCATGACGCATCACGCATGGCGTATCACTCTCGCTCCCGGCGCCCGCGCCGGGAGAGGAAGAGCGCGGGGAGGATGGCGAGCAGGCAGATGAGAGCCGCGGCGCCGAAGGTGTCGCGAATCACGTCGATGGTCGCCGGGATGGCCTGCTGCACGGCCACTTCCTGCTGTCGCGCCAGGTAGTCGGCCAGCGACTCGCCCGGCTGCTGGACGACCGGGGGCAAGTTGGTCAACGCCTCGTTTAGGCGGCTGACGCCCCAGGCGGTCAAGGCGGAGATGCCCAGCGTCATGCCGAGCAGGCGCATGACGATGACCAGGCCCGAGGCGATGCCGAGGTCGGACCGGCGCGCGGCGTTGATGGCCGCCGCGGCGATGGGCGCGATGACCAATCCCACACCGACCCCGGTGACGGCGAGGTCGAGGCCCATCCGCCTCATCTCCAGCGTGTTGCCCCACCCGCTCATGCGCCAGAATCCGGCCGCCGCGATGAGCAGGCCCGCGAGCGTCACCCCGACGTAGCCGAACCGTTCCGCGACGCGCCCGCCCACCAGGGCACCCACACCCATCGCGAGCGAGAAGGCGCCCAGCAGCTCCGCGCTGACGATGCTCACGCGGGCCTCCTCGACCAGGAGCGCGGTGAGCAGCGGGACGTTCACCATCGCCACCATCAGCGCCGCGCCGATCAGGAAGTTTGTCCCGTTGGCGGCGGCGAAGAGACGCTCACGGAAGATGCCGAGGGGGATGAGCGGATCCCGGGCCCGCCGCTCGACCACGACCAGTAGTGCGAGTGCGACGACGCCGACGACGACCAGAGGCAGACGGTAGGCTGCCAGCGGGTTCGGCGCCGCTCCGAGTGCCCGGCTGCCGCCACCCGGCATCGGCTCGGCACCAACAGAGAGTCCCAGGCTCAACCCCAGGAGGCCGATTGCTAGAAGCAGCGCGCCGGGAAGGTCGAGTGCCATACGCTGGCGTCCACCCAGCGGTGCGTCGCGCCAGCGCAACACCAGGACCGCGCCGGCCGCGAGGCCGATCGGCAGATTCAGGAGGAAGATCCAGCGCCAGTCGCCGGTGAGCTGTTCGATGGCCGCTCCCCAAAGCGGCCCGAGGACCCAGCCGAGTGTGTCGGCCGCGGCGACGATGCCAAGCGCGCCTGCTCGCCGAGCCGGAGGCAGCAGGTCGCCGACCACCGCCATCGCGACCGGTACCATGGCGCCCCCGCCGAAGCCCTGGACGACCCGTGCGGCGACGATGGCGGGGAGTGTATCGGCTGCGGCGCAGGCCGCCGAGCCGGCCAGGAAGACGCCTAGCGCCGCCAGGAAGGTCGCGCGCCGGCCGACGATGTCGGAGAGTCTCCCCATCAACGGGATCGTGAGGGTATAGGCCAGCAGGTAACCGCTGACGATCCACACGTAGCGGTCGGCCTCAGCGGTGTTGACGCGCAGGTCGACCAGGACTGCAGGGAGGATCGGGGCAATGACCGTCAGGTCCAGGGCGGCGACGACGACGATGATCAGGACCGGCACGAGCAGCCGCGCCGGGCTCTGCCCGGCGGCGGCCGCGGGTGCTAGGTCGCCGGCTTCTCGATGGTGACCGGCTCGTTGTGCCTGCTCAGTACGAGGGTCCATGTCGCCGGTGTCGCTCCCTGCGCGGCGGCCGTGTCGTGGAGCACAACCTTGAGAATGTCGGATGTGTCGCGGCCGATCCACAGGTCGAATTCGATCGGGTCGCCCTGGAAGGCGTTCCCGGTCATCGGCGCGACCGAGGCTTGCGGGACGACACCCCGCAGGTGGTAGGCCGCAGTGCCGTCCAGGCTCTCCTCACCGACCAGGGTCACGTCGCGCGTCTCACGGAGGACGCCCGGGATACCGCGCTCGGAGTCGAACACCACCGCCGGGTTGTAGTCCAGATCTTCGGGGGCGCGTTCCCACCGGCCGGTCAGGAAGTTGGTCATGTACTGCTCCTGGCCCAGGGCGACTACGTTCACCGAGAGGGTCGTGCCGGCGAAGCCGATGTCGGCCTTGGCGGTGGCGCGGTCGGGGCGCTGGAGGTCACCCTCAGCGCCGCGCAGGGCGAGCATACCCTGGGCGTCGAGGTAGACATCCCCGTCGATCGTGAGCGTGTAGTGGGCCGTATCGAGCTCGTTGAAGCGGTTCGCGGCAGCGTCGATGAGGCCCTGAGGCGAGGGGGTCGGGGTCGGTTCCTCGTCGGACCCACCGCAGGCGAGCAAGAGACCCGCCACGAGGAGTACCGGCAGGAGTCGGAGCAGTGGGACCAGTCGCATGTGTTCGTGTCTCCATCCCGGGCACGGTCGAAACAGGGCAATCGTAACACAGGTGCATGAACGGACGCGGATCGGCGAGCGTGGCCAGAGGCGCTCCGCTGTGCTACGATTTCGCAGCCAGAACCGGGGGATGTTCGCCGTTCCGGGGGAATAGAACGGTACCGAGGGTAAGGGCGCGATTACGTGGATGAGATGCGGGTGGCGGTCGGTGCTGCGACCGACACCGGGACCGTCCGGGAGGAAAACGAGGACAGCGTCTTCGTCGCCGATCCGGAAGGGGAATTGGCCCAGAGCCACGGGGTGCTCCTGGCCGTCGCCGACGGCATGGGTGGCTACCAGCGGGGCGAAGTCGCGGCACAGATCGCAGTTGATACGTTGCGCGAGGACTACTATGGGTCTGAGATCGGCCCGACCGAGGTCCCGCTGCGTCTGAAGCAGGCTTTTCGCCACGCCAACGAGCTAATCTACCAGAACGGCTCGGCCAACGGCGACGACAACATGATGGGCACGACGCTGGTCGCCGCGGTCATCCGGGGGAATGACCTGACGATCGGCAACGTGGGCGACAGCCGTGCCTACCTGATCCGGGCGAACCGGGCGACGCAGGTGACGCGGGACCACTCCCTGGTGGCGGAGCAGGTCGCGGCCGGAGCGATGACCGAGCAGGAGGCACGCGAGAGCCAGCACCGCAACATCATCACCCGGGCGCTCGGACACCGGCCGCGAGTCGATGTGGACATCTTCGAGATCCGCTTGCTGGCGGACGACCGATTGGTCCTGACCACCGACGGCGTCCACGACTACGTCGACGAGGAGGATCTCACCCGCATCGTGCTTAGCTCGCCGCCCGAGCAGGCCGCGCGGGAGCTCGTCCAGACCGCACTAGCCCGTTCTTCCAACGACAACGTCAGCGCGGTGGTCGCCTGGATGATGCCGGCCGGTGCGACGCTGGAGCCGCAGCCGGTGGAGGTAGAGGCCGGCGGGCGCGGCGCGCTGCTGGTCCCGGTGCTGGTGCTGATCGGCCTCCTCGTCTTCATCGCCATTGTGGCGGTCATCCTGTTCATGGGTGGCGGGGCCTAGGCGTTCAGGCCCTCGCCTCCGGGGATACCGCGAGCACGGGAGTGGCCGTCGATGTTGGTCGTCGACGCGCATACGCACGTCTTCGCCCCGGAGATCTGCCGGGACCGAGCGGCGTATGTGGCGCGTGACCCCTGGTTCGAACACCTCTACACGAACCCGCGTGCCGCGCTGGTGACTGCCGAAGACCTGATCGCCAGCATGGACGCCGCGGGGATCGACCGCTCCATCATCGCCGGGTTCCCGTGGCGCGACCCGGCCCTCTGCCGGATGCACAACGACTACATGGCGGAGGCGGCCACGACCTACCCCGACCGGTTGAGCTGGCTGGCGACGGTCGTGCCATCCGCGCCGGACGCGGCCGACGAGGCCGCTCGCTGCTTCGCGCTCGGCGCTGTCGGGATCGGGGAGTTGAACGCCGACGCGCAGGGCTTTGACTTCCGCGAGCCGGAGCCGCTGGCCGCGCTGGTCGATGCCTGCTTGCAGCACGACCGGCCGGTGATGTTCCACGTCAGCGAGCCGGTGGGGCACGTCTACCCCGGCAAGGGCACGGCGACGCCCGAGAAGTTCGTCCACTTCCTGGCGGCGTACCCCGACCTGCGGGTCGTTGCGGCGCACTGGGGCGGCGGGCTGCCCTTCTACGAGTTGATGCCGGAGGTCGCGTCGATCGCGCGCAACGTGGCGTACGACTCGGCCGCGTTGACCTACCTGTACCGCTTCGAGGTCTTCCGGGCGGTGTTGGATATTGTCGGCCCGGAGCGCGTCCTGATGGCGTCGGACTATCCGGTGCTGCGGCAGGATCGCTTCCTGCGGCGTGTGCGCGACGCGAACCTGCGCGAGGAGGAGGTGGGCCCCGTGCTCGGTGGCAATGCGATCCGTGTTTACAACCTTCCCGGCGGGGACGCGCGATGATCAGCGGTGTTCGGGGGCCGATCCACGCCAAGTACCCGGGGATCGTGCTCATCGATCTCCACGGGCTTATTATCCGGGTGCTTACCTCGCAGACGACCGTCGATGACCTCGGCGAGGTTGGCGACCACGCCGAGCTGTACACGCACCTGCGCGTGCGCGAGGACGACATCACGCTCTACGGCTTCAGCACGCCGGAGGAGTTGCAGCTCTTCGAGTTGCTCACGAGCGTGACCGGTGTCGGGCCACGGGTTGCGCTCAACATTCTCTCGAGTGCCCGGCCGGAGGAAGTGCACCGGGTCATCGAGTCGGAGGACATCGCCGCGCTCAGCCGGGTGCCGGGCATCGGCAAGAAGACCGCCAGCAGGATCATCCTGGAGCTCCGCGGCAAGCTGCCCGCTCCGGCCGGCGCGCAAGCGCCGGCCCTCGCTGCGGCCGACGCCGAGGCGATGGAGGCCCTCATGGCCCTCGGCTACACCGCACCCGAGGCTCGCGACGCCCTGGCTCGCATCGAGCGCCACGAGGGGCAGACCGTTGAAGAACGGGTCTACGCCGCGCTGCAGACGCTCGCCCGTCACTGAACGGATAGGTATGGGTAGACGCCGACCTGGCCGGGATCCAACAAGGTCGGCGTTCGGCTTCCTAGGCGCGGGACAGGCGGCGGTAGAGCACGACCGACAGCGGCGCACAGACGGCGACGATCGCTGCACACCAGGCCAGGGCCTGCCACGGCGCAGCTCCGGTCGATTGGCCGAGTAACAGGCCACGGACCGTGTCGACGATGACGGTCACCGGCTGATGGCGCACGATCGGCTGGAGCCACCCCGGCATCGTCTCCACCGGCACGAAGGCGCTGCTGGCGAAGGCGAGCGGCATCATCACGACGAAGCTCATGACCTGCACGGCCTCCGGGTCCCGAACGAGCAGCGCCACGACCGAGCCGACCCATGAGACCGCGAAACTGGTGGCCACGAGGAGGCCGATGGCCCCGCACCACGCGAGCGCGCTCGCCTGCGGCCGGAAGCCAACCGCAAGCCCTAGCACGAGCATCACCCCGATGACGAACAGGTTGCGCAGTGTGTCCGCCACGATTGGGCCGGTCAGCACCGCGGAGGGTGCCATCGGCAGGGTGCGGAAGCGGTCGATGATGCCGCGCTTCAGGTCGTGGGCGAGGCCGATGCCGCCGGTCATCCCCTCCATGACGACCGACTGGACGAAGATCCCGGCCATCAGGAAGTTGATGTAGGACGCTTCCGGCGTCTGGATCGCGCCGCCGAAGACGTAGCGGAACAGCAGCACGAAGATGATTGGCTGCACGGTGGCGGAGATCCACTGCTCGTGCTGCTGGGGGATGTGCAGGAGATGCCGCCGGGTGACGACCAGGGCGTCAACGAGTGCCCAATACAGCCGTCGATACACAGGGACGGCATCGAGGGTTATCGCTGAGGTGCTCATGCGGCCTCCTCGCATTCGCCCCCTGCCGGCTCAGCCGGGGCGCTGGTCAGAGCCAGGAAGACGTCGTCCAGGGTGGGCCGTCGCAGGCGGAAGTCGAGCGGGCGCACGTTCCGGGCATCGAGGTCGCGCACCACGGCGGCGAGCAGCCCGGGAGCGTTGCGGATCGGCACGCTGACCTGTCGCTGCGCGACGTCGACTCGGGCGGGACCGGTGGCGTGTCGCTCCAGTGCGCGGACCACGCCGTCGAGATCGCTCTCCGCCGCAACGGTCACGTCGAGGCGGTCGCCGCCGACCTGATCCTTGAGCTCGTCGGCGGTCCCCGAGGCGATGACCCGCCCGTGGTCGATCACGACGATGGTGTCGGCGAGCTGGTCGGCCTCGTCGAGGTACTGCGTGGTGAGCAGCACCGTGGCGCCGCGCGCGGTCTGCTCGCGGATGACCTCCCACAGCGTTAGCCGGCTGCGGGGATCGAGACCGGTGGTCGGCTCATCCAGGAAGAGGATCTGCGGCTCGGTGACCAGGCTCGCCGCGAGGTCGAGCCGCCGGCGCATGCCGCCGGAGTAGGTCTTGACCGGGCGGTCGGCAACGTCGGTCAGGCCGAATCGCTCGAGCAGCGCGTCGGCCCGCCGCCGCGCCTCGTTGCGCGGCAGGTGGAAGAGCCGCCCAATCATGACGAGGTTCTCGCGACCGGAGAGGAGCTCGTCGACGGTGGCGTACTGACCGGCCAGACCGATCCGGCTGCGGACCTGATCCGGCTGGCGGACGACGTCGAAGCCGGCGACTTGGGCGTGACCGGCATCCGGTCGCAGCAGGGTGGTCAGGATGCGGACCGCCGTCGTCTTACCGGCGCCATTCGGGCCGAGGACACCGAGGATGGTTCCCGGCTCAGCGGTCAGATCCAGGCCGGCGAGGGCATGCGTGGTCCCGAAGCGCTTGACGACGCCGCGGGCGAGGATCGCGGGGGAGTGCGCACCCATAGGCGGTGGCTCCTCTCACAGGTCGATGCGCCGGTGCGGCCGTGCTAGAATCTTACTGACCGACCGGTAAGTACTTACCTACCGGTCGGTAAGTTAGCACGGAGGAGACCCTGTGTCAAGTGGTGCACAGCAACCGACGGCGCCCCCGCCGCGTGGCGAGGCTCGGGATCGAATCCTTCAGGTAGCCTCCGAGCGCTTCGCCGCTCGGGGCTATGCCGATGTCTCAATGCAGGAGATCGCGGACGCGGTGGGCATCACCAAGGCCGCCCTCTACTACCACTTCCGCAGCAAGGAGGACCTGTTTGCCGAGGTCGCGCGCCGGGCGATCAACGACTTCTGGGCCGGGATCATCGCCCTTGCCGAAAGCGGCCGGCCGCTTCGCGAGACGCTTCAGAGCATTGCCCGCTTCGTGCGCGACTCGATGACGTCCGTCTCGATGTCGCTGCTTGAGGACGTGCACCGCCACCTGCCGCCGGAGGTCGAGCAGGAGATCTTCACCGAGCATCCGACGCCGGAGGCAGCACTCGAGGGACTGTTCCGGCGCGCGATCGCAGCCGGGGAGATGCGGCCGATGGACGTGGAGCCGGTCACGGCGATGTTTGTCGGCATGGTCATGGGCCTCGGCCAACGCGGGCACACCAGGCGACAGCCGAAGCCGGACGAGGACGAGCTGCTGGTCGATGTGCTCCTGCGCGGCATCGGCACTGAGCGAACAGGGGCCGTGCCGGATACGGACCAGGATTCGGAGCGATCGTCGCGGTAGCGCGACGCGGCCGCGTCGCGCTACGACCCCAGTCGGCGCTCGATGGCGCGTGCGTGGGCGGTGAGGCCCTCAGCACGGGCGAGGGTGGCTGCCGCGGGACCGAGACGTTTCAGTCCCTCGCGGTTGATCCCCACGACGCTGATGATCTTCAAGAACTCCTCGACGTTGATCGGCGAGGAGAAGCGGGCGGTTTGCCCGGTCGGCATGACGTGGCTCGGGCCGGCAGTGTAGTCGCCCAGGACCTCGGGCGACGACTCTCCCAGGAAGACCCCACCGGCATGCCGCACCCGGTCGAGGTGCGCCCAGGGCTCGGCCAGGAGCAGGCAGAGGTGCTCCGGAGCATAGGCATTCGCCAGGTCGAACGCCGTGGGGAGGTCGGGCACGACCGCGATGAGCCCGTTGTTCACCAGCGCCTCGCCGGCGATCTCGGCCCGCTCCAGCGCCGGGAGCTGGGCGGTCAGTTCCTGTTTGACAGCCTCGGCAAGCTGGGCCGAGGTCGTGAGAAGGATCGGACTGGCGAGCGGGTCGTGCTCGGCCTGTGCCAGCAGGTCGGCAGCGCACAGCGCCGGGTCGGCGCTCTCGTCGGCGATGAGGAGCGTCTCGGTCGGCCCGGGGAGCTGGTCGATATCCACCTCGCCGTAGACGCGGCGCTTGGCCAAGACGACGAAGATGTTGCCCGGGCCGAGGATCTTGTCGACGCGCGGCACGCTTTCAGTACCGTAGGCCATCGCGGCAATAGCCTGCGCCCCACCGACCTTGAAGACCCGATCGACCCCCGCGATGTCGGCCGCCGCCAGGATCAACGGCGAGATGCGGCCGTCCCGCTCCGGCGGAGCGCAGACGATGATCTCCTCGACGCCCGCCACACGGGCCGGCACGGCGGACATCAGCAGCGAGGACGGGTAGGGCGCCCGGCCTCCAGGGGTGTAGATCCCGACCCGCTCCAGCGGCCGGATGATCTGCCCGAGTGCGCCGTCCTCGTCAAAGTGCATCCAGGAGGAGCGGAGCTGGCGGCGGTGGAAGGCGTCGATCCGGTCGCGGGCGAAGCGTAGCGCCTCCAAGACGTCCGACGGTACTTCAGCGGTCGCCGCAGCGATCTCCTCCGGCGCGACCTCCAGCCGGTCGAGCTCAGCGCCGTCGAGGAGGCGCGTGTAGCGGCGCAGGGCTGCGTCCCCCTCCTGGCGGACGTCGGCGATGATCCGGTCCACCACCTCCCCCGCGGTAAGGTCCGCGCCGAAGATGGAGCGGATCCCGGCCCGCACCCGCTCCGGAAGCTCGGTCGCCTCCAGGCGACGCCGTCGCAGCAGGAACTCCCGCGCGGCGGCCGGGTCGTGCAGGACGCGGACGGTGACGGTGCTGGTCATCGACACTCCTCCAGGGAACGCAGCAGTCGCTCATATGCCGGCGAGCAGGCGTCGAACACGTAGTCGGGCGAGGTGACGGTGATGCCGCTGCTGCCGGCGCGGCGCAGGTGGTCCACTGCCGGCAGCAGCAGGTGGGCCGGCACGATAATCGTGACGCCGAACCAGCGCGGGCCGCCGTCGACGGTGCCGTGCTTGGGGTAGATGTCGGCGATCGTCGGCCCCTGCTCGCCCGCCGTCTCCATCTGGCTGATGACGTGCTGGGCGACCGCTTCGGCCGACTCGCCCTGCACGTTGGCGGTGATCAGGCGAAACTGGCGCGTCCGCAGGCGTGCCTCGCTCAGCTCGATGATGGTTCGGGCCGCTTCGAGCTTGGCCGGCTGGTCGCGCAGCGTCCGTCGCGAGGCGATCAGGCAGGCCTGGGCGCGCAGGATAACCCCACCGTCAAGCACGCGGAGGCGGTTGTCGCGCAGGGTCACGCCGGTCTCGCTCAGGTCGGCGATGATGTCGGCGTAGCCAAGGGTCGGGGCGGCTTCGAGCGCACCGTGGGCGTCGACGAGTGAGAAGTAGTTGACGCCGTGGCGGTAGAGGAAGTCGCGCGTGAGGTTGGGGAACTTGGTCGCCACGCGCAGGGTGCGACCCGTACGGCGCAGGTCGACCGAGAGGTCGGCTAGGTCAGCCACGGTGGTGATATCGAGCCAGCCCTCGGGCACGGCCAGGACCAGCTCGCAGCGGCGGAACCCCAGATCCTCGATCACGACGTGCAGGTTGGGCGCGTCGCCGCCGTGCTCGGCAACCAGGTCGTAGCCGGTGATGCCCAGATCGGCGCTGCCGTCGACGACCTTGTGGACGATGTCCTCCGTGCGCTGGAACAGCACCTCGACGTTGGGCAGACCGCTGATGCGCCCGACGTACTGCCGCGGGTTCGGCCGCCAGACGGAGAGCCCGGCACGCTCCAGGAAGCGCATGGTGGCTTCCTCGTAGGCGCCCTTGGAGCTGAGGGCGAGGCGCAGCGGCTCAGTCATCGTTCCCCTCCGTCGCCGCGACCGCATCCTCGCGCCGGGCCACCGGCTCTACCGTCACGCCGCCCGCCTCGTCGACCACCATCACCTCCGCGATGCCCCGCCGCAGCGCGTACTTGCGGCTGGCGTGCACCGACCGGCCGCGGACGTCGATCTCGACTCGCCGTCCCTCGGCACGGAGCCGCTCGCTCAGGCGGATTGCGGCAGCGCTCGCGGCGCTGCTGTTGGGGACCACCAGCACCTCGGGCGCGGGAGGCTCGACGGTGATCCCGGCCACCTCGACAACGCGCTCCAGGCCGTAGGAGAAGCCACAGGCGGGGAGTGGCTGGCGTGTCCCGAGCATCTGCGCCAGGTCGTCGTAGCGCCCGCCGCCGCAGAGCTGGAGTCCGGGGCGGCCCGGCGCATAGATCTCGAACAGCATGCCGGTGTAGTAGTGGAGCCCCCGGCCGAGGCCAAGGCTCAGCTCAATGGTATCGACGGCGTGACCGTAGGCGGCGAGCAGGTCGAGCACTTCCTCCAAGCGCGCGATTGGCTCGTCGTGCAAACCGTGTCTTCGGGTGAGGGCGCGTACCGCCGGGATGACATCGCCCGGCGGGCCTTGAATCGCCGCCAGCTCGCGCACGAAGTCGAAGGCGCGGCGCACGTCGCCGGCGTCGCTCTGCCGGTTCATCTTGGCGATCAACCCGGCGACGATCTCCTCCGGCGTCCGGGTGCCCCCCTGCACCTGGACACCCACCTCCCGCAGGATGGCCAGGACCCAGTCTTCGAGCCGGTCCGGGGGGATGTCGTGCAGGGTATCGCTCATCTCGGTGAAGATGCTGGCGAGCGGGTCGCCTGCCACCAGCCCGGCCAGGGCCGTCTCCAGATCAACCTCCTGGCCCTTGCGGAGCCGCTCCATGCTCCAGACGAGCCAGTCGCGCGCACGCTGCCGCAGCGGCAGGCGGTTGAGGAAGTCGAGCACGATGCCGATGTGCCCCAGGACGAGGCGGCCCTCGACCCCGACGGCCCGAAGCCCCTCCAGCGCCAGGTGGATCACTTCGGCGTCGGCGACGGGACCCTCCGCTCCCAACAGCTCACAGCCCACCTCGGTGAACTGGCGGGTTCGTCCCGCCTGCGGCTTCTCGTAGCGGAAGACCGGGCCGGCGTAGCTGAGGCGGAGCGGCAGCGGCTCGCCCTGCATGCTGTCGGCGTACATGCGAAGCACGGAAGCGGTGTGCTCCGGGCGCAGGGCGATCTCGCGGTCGCGGTAGTGGAACGCGTACATCTGCGCGACTCGCTCGCCGCCGGACTTGCGGAGGAAGAGCTCGGTCGGCTCAACGACCGGCGTCTCGATCGGCCGGTAGCCATGCCGGTCGAAGGTCTCAAGGACGCGCTCCAGCGCCAGGCGACGAGCCTGGTACCGGCTGGGGTCGACATCGACCATGCCGCGCAGGCGCTCGATCGCAGCCTGGCTGGCGCGGGGAGAGGGGCGTGGGTCGTTCAATGGCTGCTGCCTCACTCGCTCGGCGCGGCGCCGCGGCCGGGCGCGACATTCCGGCCGCGGGGTGCCGCGGGAATTCCGCTGGTCGAGTCTATCACACGACCTGGACCGGTCGGACGGGTCGCTCCCTGTCCAGGAGAGCGGCGCCCATTCTTCGCGAATTGGCGAATCTCGGAATGAAGGATGCGGTGGCTGCCGCGCGCGGAACGATTGTGACGCATGTGTTGTACTGCGCGGCGTCAATCGATGCGTCTGCGATGCAGAGTCGTGTACCGTCTCATTGAGGCTCGATTGCCGCGAGAGGAGATGCTATGTCAGCGCAGCATCGAGATGAGCCCGTGGAGGAACGAGACGCGTACGCTTCCGGCCAACCGGACGGGCTTGGAGCGGGCCATCAACGGCTGCTGCGTCGCAGCCGCACCGACCGCGTCGTCGCCGGTGTCTGTGGCGGCCTGGGCCACTACCTCGGCATCGATCCCATCTTGCTCCGCCTCGCCTTTGCGGCGCTGGTGTTCGCAGGCGGCGCCGGCATCCTGCTGTACTTCGTGTCGTGGATCGTGATCCCGGAGGCGGATGCTGATGAGCCGCTGGCCGCGGCACCGTCCTCGAACGCCGAGACGGCGCGCGTCATCGTGGGCGGCGTCCTGATCGCGCTCGGCGCCATCATCCTGTTCGAGCGGATTCTTCCGTGGTTCGACTCAACCGTGGTCTGGGCGCTCATGCTGATCGCCATCGGCGCGGCGGTGATCTTCCGGGGGATGCAGCGATGACCGTCGAAACGCGCGAGCGCCGCCACAGCGGCGGCCCCTCAGCGGGCCAGATTGCCCTTGGACTGCTCCTCGTTGTGGCCGGCCTGGTCTGGCTGCTCCGGTCGATCGGCGTGTTCGACCTCTCCTGGGATTTGCTCCTGCCCTCGGCGCTGATCCTCGTCGGCGCGGCGTTGGTAGCGACGGCCCGCGGCCGGGACCACGGCGGGCTGGTGTTCCTCGGCGTCGTGCTGACCCTGGCGCTGGTGCTGACCTCCATCACCCCAATCAACTTCAGCGGCGGTGTCGGCGACCGCACCGTTACCCCGAGCACCGCGACCGAACTGCGCAGCGAGTACGCGCTGACGGTGGGGAAGCAGACGATTGACCTGGGCCAGGTGACCTTTGATGCCGGCGAGACGCGCATCGCCGCGAGCGTAGGGATCGGGGATCTGGTCGTGCGGGTCCCGGATGACGTGGCTGTGCGGGC
The DNA here is from genome assembly GCF_000024985.1 of Sphaerobacter thermophilus DSM 20745. Taxonomy (NCBI): domain Bacteria; kingdom Pseudomonadati; phylum Thermomicrobiota; class Thermomicrobia; order Sphaerobacterales; family Sphaerobacteraceae; genus Sphaerobacter; species Sphaerobacter thermophilus. The sequence goes on along the minus strand of NC_013523.1, from coordinate 1,842,381 downwards.
CACCATCCAGATCGGTGCGGGCAACGCCGATGTCATGGAGCGCCGCTTCTCGGGTGCGAATGTCGACGAAACCTATGAGTCGGAGGGGTACGACACCGCATCGCGGCGCCTGCTGCTCGACCTGAGCGTGGGTGTCGGGAACATCGAGGTGAGCCGATGACGGAGCAGGGTGTCGACCGGGGCGCGGTGATCAGCGGCCTGGTCTTTATGGTGCTAGGCGGGCTGTTCCTGCTCGACCGCCTGGGAACGATCGACTTCCGCGTCGTCTACGTCTGGCCGATCTTGCTGATCGGCCTGGGTCTGGCGGTGCTGTTCGGCGGCAGGTCTTAGGGTTGGCGCGGCGCCCGTAGCTAAGCCGTGTTATCGCCGGCAAGCGCGCTCCACGCGCAACGACCAGCCTTGTATTGGGGCGCTGCGTAGCCGGGAGCGCAGGTCCCCCTCACGCTACCCCCTCTCCCACAAGGCGAGAAGGGGGGACGACGAATTCCTGCACTGCGCCGCGCGCCGCATCCGCGTTGCCGCTGCGCTGCACCTCACGGAATTGGGACGGATGTCATAAGAGTGCGTCCGCCGCCCTTGCGGCCCGAAGGTCTGGGCGGCGGACGCACGGAGTGCGCACGTGTATCGGCTCCGGCCGACAAGCGTGAGTCGCTAGGCCCGAAGGGTGCCGGAGACCTGGCGTGCGAGCTGGCGCTCGATGCGGCCCCGGATGCGCTGGATCTCGTTCTCCGAGAGTTCCCGGTCAGGGGCGGAGAGGGTCACCCGGTAGGCGAGGCTCTTCTTGCCCGCATCGATCGCTGGACCGCGGTAGATGTCGAACAGGCGCACTGAGGTCGCCAGCGGGCCGGCACCGGCGCGGAGCGCTGCCTCCACCGCATCGGCCGGGACAGCCTCCTCGACCACCACGGCGAAGTCCTGCTCCACCTGCTGGTAGCGCGATACCGGGCGGAGCTCCACGTCGCTGAGGCCCGTGTCGAAGAGCGCCTTCAGGTCGATCTCCGCCACCGCAACGCGCTGTCCTGCCGGGATGCCGAACTGCTCCGCCACCACCGGGTGAACCTCTCCGATGATGCCAACCGGCTCGCCCTTGACCGTGATCTCGGCGGCACGTCCGGGGTGCAGGCTCGGGTGCGTGATCGGCCGCACGGCGATGTCGACCGCGCCCAGGCGGGGGAGGAGCGCATCGACGACGCCCTTCACGTCGAAGTAGTCCACCGGCCGGGCCTGGTGATAGAGGTCTGCTGCGTTGCGCTCCCCGGCGAAGCCGAGGCACAGCGTGGGGCGCTCGTCGGGCAACTCGTCCAGCCCGCGCGGCAGGTACACCCGCCCGGTTTCGAAGACGGCGACGCCGGCGGAGTGCTTCAGGTTCTCAGCCACGTTCTTGAGCCAGGCTGGCAGCAGCGTTGGCCGCATCATCGTCCACTCGGAGCGCAGCGGGTTGCGCGCCGTCACCAGATCGAGCTCCGGCCGCGGGAAGAAGCCATAGCGGTCGGGCGCGGCTTCGGCTCCCGGGACGAGCGCTCGCAGGTCGTCCTCACTCACCATCGGGTAGGTGATGATCTCGGTCATCCCGGCGGCGACCAGGAGATCCTGGGTGTCGGCGATCAGGCGCCGCATCGGGTCGCGGGTGACGTGCGGCGTCTGGCCCCAGGGGAGCGTCTCCGGCAGCGACTCGTAGCCGACGATGCGCGCGACCTCTTCGACCACATCGGCCGGGATATTGATGTCGCTCCGGTAGGTCGGCACCTGCACGACGACGGAGCGGACGCCGTCGACATCGCGGATCTCCGGCTGGAGCTCCAAACGGCCCAGCACGTCGAGGACCACCTCGTCCGGGTAGTCGATCCCCAGCAGTCGCGGGATCTCGTTGCGCGGCATGACGACGGTCTTCGGATGGCGCGGCTCGGCGTACGCGTCGGCCATTACGGTAACGCGGGCCTCGGGATTGAGCTGGAGGATGAGCGCCACCGCGCGCTGAGTGGCGGTCCAGACCAGATTCGGGTCGAGCCCGCGCTCGAAGCGGGCCGAGGCTTCGGTCCGCAGCCGCTGGGCCCGCGCTGTGTGGCGGATGTTGAGCATGTTGAAGTTGGCCGCCTCCAGCAGGATCGTGGTGGTGTCGTCGCGGATCTCGGATTCGAGGCCGCCCATCACCCCGGCGATAGCCACCGCCCGGTCGGCGTCGGCGATCACCAGCATGTCGGGCGTCAGCTCGCGATCGACGTGGTCAAGCGTCTCGATCCGCTCGCCCGGACGCGCCCGGCGCACGACGATGCGACCCTCGTGGAGGAAACGCCGGTCGAAGGCGTGGAGCGGCTGTCCCCACTCCAGCATCACGTAGTTGGTGATGTCGACGATGTTTGAGATCGGCCGGACGCCCGCAGCCGCCAGTCGCCGCTGCAGCCATTCGGGCGACGGCTCGACCCGGACGTTCTCGATGACGACACCGACGTAGCGCGGGCACAGGTCCGGCGCCTCCACGATCACCAGCCCGGGGTCGCGCGGCACCGCCTCAAGGTCAGCCAGCTCCGGGAGTCGTACCGGGGCGTCGATCAAGGCGCCCAGTTCCCGGGCGATCCCCACCATGGAGAAGGCGTGCACCAGGTTCGGCGTGATCTCAAACTCGATGACCGACTCGCCCAGATAGTCCCGGAGCGGTACCCCGACCGGAGCATCAGGATCCAGAACCAGGATGCCCTCGTGCTCGTCCGAAAGGCCCAGCTCCTTCTCCGAGCAAACCATGCCCTCGGAGCGGACACCGCGGATGGTGCTCGGCTTGAGGGTGAACATCCGGAACTCTTCAGAGTAGCCGTCGATCAGCCGGGCGCCAGCGAGCGCCAGGGGAACCTTCTGGCCTTCCCGGATGTTGGGCGCGCCGGTGACGACCGTCAGGTGGTGCTCGCCGGCATTGACCGTCGCCAGCACCAGTCGGTCGGCGTTCGGGTGCGGCTCCACCCGCTCCACCACACCGACGTAGATGCGGTCCCAGGTGCCACCGATCTCGGTGACCGCCTCGGCTTCGAGACCGGCCATGGTGAGGCGCTGGGCGATCTCGGACGGCGGCAGGTCGTTCGGGACCAGCTCCTTCAGCCAACGGACAGGAACCTTCATGCGCTCATCACCCCCCTCTCGACCCGTGCCTCACGCGGCCGCGCGGTTGAACTGCGCCAGGAATCGAACATCGCCCTGGTAGAACGCGCGGATGTCCTGGACTCCGTACTTGAGCATCACCAGTCGCTCGACGCCCATGCCGAAGGCGAAGCCGGTGTAGCGGGACGGGTCGTAGCCAACGTTGATGAGCAGGTTGGGGTGGACCATCCCGGCGCCCAGGATCTCGATCCAGCCGGTGCCCTTGCACACCCGGCAGCCCACGCCCTTGCACACCATGCAGTCGATGGCGAAGTCGACGCCGGGCTCGACGAAGGGGAAGTAATCGCAGCGGAAGCGGACCTTGCGCTCGCGCCCGAAGATCTGGCGCGCGAACTCGGCCAGGACACCCTTCAGGTCGCTCATGGTGATGCGCTCGTCGACGGCCAGTCCCTCGATCTGGTGGAAATGCCACTCGTGGGTGGCGTCGAGCGCCTCGTACCGGTAGCAGCGGCCGGGCACGACAACCCGCACCGGCGGGGTGGACTGCTCCATGGTCCGGATCTGCATCGGAGAGGTGTGGGGGCGCAGCACGATCTCGCGGGATTCACTGTGGATGAAGATCGTGTCCCACACGTCGCGCGCCGGGTGCTCCTTCGGGATGTTGAGCGCATCGAAGGCGTAGTAGGCGTCCTCGACTTCCGGGCCCTCGACCGTCTGGAATCCGAGGTGGGCGAAGATGTCGGTCACCTCGCGGATCATCTGGGTCACCGGATGCAGTGTGCCTATGTCCGGGGCGCGACCGGGCAGGGTGATGTCGACCGCCTCGGCCTCGAGGCGCTGGGTGAGCTCGGCACGGCGCACCTCTTCCTGCCGCCGGTCGAAGGACCCCTGCAACGTGGTTTTCAGTGCGTTGACGGCCTGACCGAAGGCCGGGCGCTCCTCAGGCGGCAGCGCGCCGAGGCGGCGGGTGAGCGAGGTCACCTCACCCTTGCGGCCCAGGTACTGCGCGTACCACGCCGCCAGCGCCTGACTGTCGCATGCAGCAGCCAGATCCTGCTCCGCTCGCTGACGAATTTGCTCCAACTCGTCGTTCACCGCTCAACCTCCCCCCGTGGCTGCCTGCGGCAAGAAAAAAACCCCGTCGCCCAGGGGCGAGGGGTCTCCACGCGGTACCACCCTGTTTCACCGGCAGCGCCGGCGATCTCAGTGGCGCGCCGCCCGCGGCGGCAGCACCTGCTCCGATAATGGGGAGCAGCCAGAGGCGACTACTGGGTGCACCCGTGGGTCCACCGTTCCCCGCTCGGCTCCGGAGCGAACTTCCCCGCGCTTCTCCCGAGGGAAGCTTCCAGTCTACGGCTTCCCCTCCCTGCCGGCGTCGACGCGGGTACTCCTCTCCATCGTCGCCGTTGCCATGGTTGATTGTTGCCGAGAAGTATAGCGACGCGGGACGAGGGCGGGCAACCGGCGAGCCCTCGCCTCACGGAGCCTACGCCAGCACCCCGGATGCGATCTCCTGCACGATGTGCACGTGGTTCCCGTCCTGGTCGGCGACCCAGGCGCCGTGAAGGCGGCCGATGAAGTCGTGCGGCTCGCTGACGGAGCGGACGCCCTTGTCCATCAGCTCGGCGTAGACGCGATCCACGTCATCGGTCCAGAGGATGATCTCGCCGCGCGGTGGGCCACCCGGCTCCGCGGGGAGGCCGTGAGCGCGGCGTGCGGCCTCGATCGAGGAGAGTCCCAGGGTGAAGCCGTCGAGCCGGAGTTCGACGTGGTCCGGTGTGCCGTTCACCGGGGTGCGGTACGCCTCCGTGAAGCCGAAGTGCTCGGAGTAGAAGCGCGTGCAGGCCTCGACGTCCTGCACGTAGAAGTTGACTTCGGGTGCACGGAACATGCGGCTCACTCCTCTCAATGGTCGCTCACGGCGTCTGGCTGAGACGGAGATCGCCGCCGTTGCCAGCTATTGCGAACGTGCGTTCTATGTACGTTCATCCCAGTGTATTGAGCAACGGCGCCGATGTTAAGCTCGGAGTCCCCCGGCGACCCTTGCCATCGGGTCTGGCTTGAGACCGGTGGCGGCTCCTGGACGGCTATAATGCGGCCGTTGACCTGCGGCGCGGACGTAGGGAAAGGGTGACAGGGAGTGGTGAGCACAACCATTGAAGCGATCAAAGCGCGCGAGATCCTTGACTCGCGCGGGAACCCGACCGTGGAGGTCGATGTCATCCTGGCTGGCGGTGCCCGCGGGAGGGCCGCGGTGCCCTCGGGTGCATCGACCGGTGCGTACGAGGCGGTGGAGCTGCGCGATAAGGACCAGCGCTACGGCGGCAAGGGCGTCCGCACCGCGGTCGACAATGTGAACGGGCCGATCGCCGGGGTGCTGCTGGGGATGGACGCTCAGGACCAGCGGGCGATCGATATGGCGATGATCGAGCTAGACGGCACGCCGAACAAGTCACGCCTCGGCGCCAACGCGATCCTGGGTGTGTCGCTGGCGACGGCGCGGGCCGCGGCGGCGGCTGCCGGCCTGCCCCTCTACCAATACCTCGGCGGGCCGTCAGCGCACGTGCTGCCGGTGCCCATGATGAACATCCTCAACGGCGGCAAGCACGCCGAGGGCTCCACCGTGGACATGCAGGAATTCATGGTCATGCCGGTCGGAGCGCCCACCTTCCGCGAGGGGCTCCGCTGGGGCGCCGAGATCTTCCACTCGCTGAAGAAGGTTCTTTCCAGTGCCGGGTACGCGACCGGCGTGGGCGACGAAGGGGGCTACGCGCCGAGCCTGAAGAGCAATCAGGAGGCGCTGGCCTATATCACCCAGGCGATCGAGCAGGCCGGGTATCGCCCGGGTGAGGATGTCCTGCTCGCGCTCGACCCCGCGTCGACCGAGCTGTACGAGGACGGGCGCTACGTCCTGCGCGGTGAGGGCCGAACCCTCACCACCGCCGAGATGGTGGACTTCTGGGCGGAGTGGGTCGATCGCTACCCGATCATTTCGATCGAGGACGGCCTGGCTGAGGACGACTGGGACGGCTGGGCGGAGCTGACCCGGCGCCTGGGCGATCGGGTGCAGCTCGTCGGGGACGACCTCTTCGTGACCAATACGCAGCGCCTGGCGCGGGGCATCGAGCTGGGGGTCGGGAACTCGATCCTGGTCAAGCTCAACCAGATCGGCACGCTGTCGGAGACCTTCGATGCGATCGCGATGGCGCACCGGGCGGGTTTCACAGCAGTCATCTCGCATCGCAGCGGCGAGACGGCCGACTCCTTCGTCGCGGACCTGGCCGTGGCGACGAACGCCGGGCAGATCAAGACCGGGGCGCCGTCGCGCATGGACCGGGTGGAGAAGTACAACCAATTGCTGCGGATCGAGGAGGAACTCGGCACGCAGGCCGAGTACGCCGGGCGCCGTGCCTTCGCGGGGTTGAAGGGGCGGAGCCTGTAGCCTCCGCGCACGAGAACACACAAACCCGCCCGGATCACCCGGGCGGGTTTTTTCGCCTGCGTAGTCGGCCGGTACTAGTTGAGGCTGCTGGCGAGCGCCTTCGGCGTGCGGACCTCGATCTTCCGCGCCCGAGCGTGCTCCGCCTTGGGCATCGTCAGGGTCAAGATTCCGTCGTTGTACGCCGCCTCAGCGCGCTCGGCGTCCACGGGCACCGGCAGGGTCATGCTGTGGGAGAACTCACCGCTGCCGATCTCCCGCCGGTACCAGGTCCACCCCTTGGCCTCGTCCTCGTCAACCTCAGCACCGAAGCGACCCTTGATGCGCACCGTGTTCTGCTCGATTTGCACGTCCAGCGACCCGGGCTGCGCACCCGGCACCAGCGCCCTGAGCACAAGCGCGTCGCCGTTGTCATACAGATCCACCGCCGGGCGGATCGTCGTCACCGACGTCAGCCCGTTCCGGTTCATCATGGTGCCGGTCACTTCGTCGAGCAGGCGATCAACCTCGTTGAACAGTCGAGCGACCTCGATCATCGGGCTCCAGCGCACCATCATGTGCACCTCACCTCCTGATCCGTGTTGTCCAACCTGCCGTTTGCTCTGCGGCCGGCCATCGGCCGCTATCCACCTCAGTTAATACATCATTAGTCGCTCTGTGTCAAGACTTTGCAGTACAAGGAGTCACAAAAGGTGAGCAGGTTCACGGTGCCGCGGCGCCAGTTCGCTGCTATGCTGAGCGAAACCGGGGGCGGTTAGCCGTCCCCGGCGAAGTCGAAGAACCTCTCCGGTGCCTTGTCGATCCGACGCGAGATCCGTCGCGTCGCTCCGCATGACAGGAAGCGACCGCCGGCATGCGATGACGAAGAGCGCGGGCGTCGTGCACCGACGCCCGCGCTTCCTTGCAACCGGCTACCAGGGGCTACGCGCGTCGCCCCTGGTGCTGACATGACTAACTGACTGCCCGGTCGGTGATCTCCAGCACCTCGTCGAGGATGGCGAGGCCGCGCTGGGCCTCCTCGGGCGTGATGATGAGCGGCGGGGCGATCATGATGACGTTCCAGTGGATCATCAGCGAAAGCCCCCGGTTCATCGCCGCATGGCCCAACTCCCCGACCGGTCCCATTTCTGCCCCCGAGGCGTTGAACGGGACGAGCATCTCCCGCGTCTCGCGGTTCTTGACCAGTTCGATGCCCCAGAAGCAGCCGCGGCCGCGCACGTCGCCGACCGAGGGGTGCTTGTCCATCAACTCCCGCAGGCCGGGGCCGAGGACCTCGTCACCGATCATCTTGGCGTTCTCGACGACGCCCTCCTCCTTCATCGCCGTGACTGCCGCCAGCCCCGCGGCGCAGGCCAGCGGGTGGCCGGAGTAGGTCAGGCCGCCGTAGAAGACCCGGTCCTGGAAGGCATCGGCGATCTTGCGCGAGATCACGACGGCGCCCAGCGGGACCGCGCCGCTGGTGATGCCCTTGGCGCAGGTCATCAGGTCCGGGGTGACGCCGAAGCCCTCGCAGCCGAACCAGTACCCGGTGCGGCCGAAGCCGGTCATGACCTCGTCCAGGATCATCACGATCCCGTGCTTGTCACAGATCTCCCGGACGCCCTGGAGATAGCCCTCGGGTGGCACCAGGATGCCGTTGGTGCCCACGATCGTCTCCAGGATGATCCCGGCGATGGTGTGCGCCCCTTCGTACTGGATGATCTCTTCCAGGTGAGCCAGCGCCCGCTCGCACTCTTCCTTCTCATCCTTGGAGAAGAAGGAGGAGCGGTAGGTGTAGGGGCCGCAGAAGTGGACGACACCGCTGATGGCCGGCTCCGAAGCCCAGCGGCGCGGGTCACCGGTTATCGTGATCGCGCCGTGGGTGGCGCCATGGTAGGAGCGGTACGCCGCCAGGATCTTGTGCCGGCCGGTGTACATCCGTGCCAGGCGGATCGCGTTCTCGTTCGCCTCGGCACCGCCGTTGGTGAAGAACACCATCTCAAGGTCGCCCGGAGCCAGCTCGGCGATGGCGTGCGCCAGTTCCGCGGTCGGCTGGGAGGCGAAGGCCGGCTGGATGACGCAGAGGCGCTCTGCCTGCTCCTTGATCGCGGCGACGACCTTCGGGTGCTGGTGGCCGAGGTTGGTGTAGACCAACTGGGACGCGAAGTCGAGGTAGCGCTTGCCCTCGAAGTCCCAGAACTCGCAGCCCCGCCCGCCCGCGATCGGGAGCGGATCGATCTTGCCCTGTGCCGACCAGGAGTGGAACACGTGCGCGCGGTCGTAACGCCGGACGCGCTCCTCGGTCTCCATGTCTACGAAGTCCCTAACCACGGCATCTCCCTTCCGTGATGGACGAGCCGGGGGTCGGACGCAGCCCGGCCCACTCAGTCCGGCGTCGTCGGCCGGCGGCTGCCCTGCCCGCCTGGCCCTGTGGCCCCATCATAAGCCCTTATACAGAAAGGTCCAGTGGGCCGGGGATCGGGCAGGTCGGCGGAGGATCACTTCCCTGGCCGGAGGATGAGCGAGCGGCCGGTCATCTCTTCCGGCTGCGGGATCCCCATCACGTCCAGCACGGTCGGCGCGACGTCGGCCAGCCGCCCGCCCGTGCGCAGGCTCGCCGTGCGCAACGGCGAGTCGTCCGGGGCGACGAGCACGAACGGCACCGGATTCGTGGTGTGCGCGGTCCAGACCTCCTGCGTGCCGGGGATCAGCATCTCGTCGGCGTTGCCGTGGTCCGCGGTTACCAACGCGACGCCGCCCCGGGCGAGAGTGGCCTCGACGAGACGCCCAACGCAGCCGTCGACGGTCTCGACGGCCTTGACCGCGGCCTCGAAGCTCCCGGTATGCCCCACCATGTCGGGATTGGCGTAGTTGATGATGATGAAGTCGTACTGGTCGCTCTCGATCGCCTCGAGCGTGGCATCCGTCAGCGGCAGCGCGCTCATCTCGGGTTGCAGGTCGTAGGTCGCGACTTTGGGCGACGGGATGAGCACGCGGTCCTCACCCGGGAACGGCTCCTCCCGGCCCCCGTTGAAGAAGTACGTCACGTGGGCGTACTTCTCGGTCTCCGCGGTGTGGTACTGCCGCAGGCCGGCATCGGAGATGACGCGCGCGAGTGGGCGAACCACGTCCTGGGGCGGGAAGGCGATCGGGAGGTCGAAGTCTCGCTCGTACTCGGTCATGGTCACGAAGTAGAGGTCCTGAGGGATCTTGTCGCGGGCAAAGCCGGTGAAGCCGGGGTCGGTAATGGCCTGGGTCAACTGGCGGGCGCGGTCGGCTCGGAAGTTGAAAAAGATGACGGCGTCGCCGTCGTCCAGCGTGGCGACCGGGCGCCCCTCATCCATGAGCACCACCGGCACGATGAACTCGTCGGTTACCCCGGCGTCGTACGAGGCGCGGATGGCCTCCACCGGATCGTAGCGGGGCACACCGGTGCCGGAGACGATGGCCTGGTAAGCCTTTTGGGTCCGGTCCCAGCGCTTGTCACGGTCCATGGCGTAGTAGCGCCCGCTGATGGTGGCGACCCGACCGGTGCCGATTCGAGCGGCCTCGTCGAGCAGTTGCTGGACGAAACCGGCGCCCGAGTCGGGCGGGGTGTCGCGCCCGTCGGTGAAGACGTGGATGAAAACTTGCTCCAGGCCGTGGCGGTGCGCCAGGTCGAGTAGCGCGTAGAGGTGGCGCTGGTGGCTGTGAACGCCACCGTCACTGACCAACCCCATGAGGTGGAGCTTGCTGCCGCGCTGGCGGGCGTGCTCGATGGCTCCGAGCAGGGCCGGGTTCGCGTAGAGGCTCCCGTCCTCGATCGCGGCGTCGATGCGGGTGATCCACTGGTAGACGACGAAGCCCGCGCCGAGGTTGAGATGGCCGACCTCTGAGTTGCCCATCTGCCCATCGGGGAGCCCGACGTCGCGTCCTGAGCATCGCAGTTCGGTCGTGGGGTAGACCGCGGTGAGGCGGTCCATCACCGGGGTTCGCGCGGCTCGCACCGCATTGCCGGGAAAGTCCGGCCCGTTCGCCCAGCCGTCCAGGATTACCAGCACGACCGGCCGGTACGCCATTCCACCCTCCACTCGCTGTCACTCTCTACCCAACCGGCCCGGCGGTCGGGCCGGTTTCGCGCGGCCGGACCCGTGCCCGGGCGCGCGCCTGCTTCCGCCGGATGCGCTCCAGGCGGTGGAGCAGGCTGCTCCTGCCATGATACTCCCCGTGCAGGTCGAGGAGCCGAAGCGCCCGCTCGACGACGGCCTCGGCCGCCACGAGGTCGCGGGCTTGATGCTCGTAGTACTTGGCCAGCTCCTCGAACGGGTAGAGGTCGAGCGGACGACGCCGCGCGGCTCGGTCGCACATCTTGCGCCAGAGCGGGACGGCTTCAGGTGTCCGGTCGAGTCGCTTCAGCCAGCGGCTCAGCTCGACCTCGGCGCGGCGGCGGAGCGCCGGGTCGATCTGGTCGGCGTCCTCCAGTGCGTCGGCCAGGAGGTCGATTCCCCGCATCAGCTCGCCCCGGTTCAGGAGCAGCAGGGCAAGCCCGGCGCGGTCGGCCGGGTGGTCCAGCACCGACTCCGGCGCGGCCGTGGCGCGGATCAGCAGGTCGGTCAGGCGCACCAGCGTGGCGATGTCCTCGTGGTTGTGGGCGAAGACGGGTCGCAGGCGGCGGGCGTCGCCGTCGCGGAGGTAGTCGAAGTACATCTGTGGGATTAGCCAGCCCGGCACGTCCTCGGATCGACGGACGCCGAAGAGGGAGGCCTCCAGGTTGCTGAGCGTGCAGCTCGCCAGCCGGTGGCGCCAGACGCGCCGGGCGGGGTGAAGGATGTCGAGGTGGGCGAAGTCGAAGCGCGGGCGGTAGCCGTGGATGATGAAACGCCCCTCGATCAGCGGCCAGTCGAAGGCGCGCCCGTTGAAGCTCACCAGCATACGGAAGGGCGCCAACGCCTCGCGCAGCGCGTCGAGCAGGGCCGGCTCCTCGCTTGGCCCGCGCATGAAGAACTGCCGCACCACCAACCGTCCGGCCTCGAAGTGGCCGAGCCCGACCAGGAAGACGTGGGTGCCGGCTCCGCCCGCCAGCCCCGTCGTCTCGGTGTCGAGGAACACGATCTCTTCCGGATGAACGGTTGGCGCGCCGGGCACGAAGAGCGACGGCGCCAGCGGGGCGTGCTCCAGCAGGCGGCGTACGTCGTCCTCCTCACGGGCCCACTCGGCGACGAAGACCTCACCGACCGGGCCGGGAAGATAGCGCCCGGGCACGACGGCATCGATCGGTACGCCCGCCGGTCTTGGGCGGGCTGGGCGCGCCGGGCTGGGTTGCAGGGCGGCGAGACGCTCACGCAGGCTCCGCACGGGTCCCCCTCCGTCGCTGGGCCGGCTCGTCCCCGGCATTGTACGTACCTGGTGGGCGTCTGTCAGGTCCGCACTGTTTGACACCCGTTCTTGACCCAGCCTAGAATGCGGGGCTGGTTGGGGACGGCTGGTGACGAAGTAGAGGAGTGGAAGCAGCCGATGGCATATCAGGTCACGTTTATTCCGGGGGACGGCATCGGGCCGGAAGTGTCGTCGGCCGCGCGCCGCGTCCTCGAGGCTACCGGCGTGCCGTTCGAGTGGGACGTCCAGGAAGCAGGGATGACCGCCCTGGAGAAGTACGGTGACGTCCTGCCCGACTCGGTGATCGAGTCGATTCGGCGCAACGGTCTCGCACTGAAGGGCCCGCTCACGACCCCGGTCGGCGGCGGCTTCCGCAGCGTCAACGTGGCGCTCCGGCACATGCTCGACCTCTACGTGAACCTGCGCCCCGCACGCACCTACAAGGGTGTGCAGAGCCCATACGAGGATGTCGACCTGGTTGTGGTCCGCGAGAACATGGAGGACCTCTACGCCGGGGTCGAGTTCGACACCGGGACGCCCGAGGCCAAGGAGGTCATCGCGGCGATCAACCAGCGCAGCGAGAAGCCGGTGGCCGAGAACGCGGCGATCTCGATCAAGGCGATCACCCCGGAGAACTCCGAGCGGATCGTGCGCTTCGCCTTCGACTACGCGGTCAAGAACGGCCGGCGGCTGGTCACGGCCGTACACAAGGCCAACATCATGAAGTTCACCGACGGCCTCTTCCTGCGGGTGGCGCAGGAGGTGGCCAAGGACTACCCCAGTATCGAGTTCAACGACCGCATTGTCGACAACATGTGCATGCAGCTCGTGCAGAAGCCGGAGCTGTACGACGTGCTGGTCATGCCGAACCTGTACGGCGACATCCTGAGCGACCTGACTGCCGGGATGATCGGCGGGTTGGGCGTCGCGCCGAGCGCGAACATCGGGGATAAGGCCGCGGTGTTCGAGGCGATCCACGGCAGCGCCCCGTCCTACGCCGGGCAGAACGTTGCCAACCCCGTTGCCATGCTGCTCAGTGGCGTCATGCTGCTCCGCCACATCGGGGAGATGGAGGCGGCCGAGGCGGTCGACCGGGCAGTGGCGACCGTCATTGCCGAGGGCAAGCATGTGACCTACGACCTGCGGCCCGACCGCGACCGCACCAAGGCGGCCAGCACCACCGAGATGACCGACGCCATCATCGCCGAGCTGAACCGCTAGCGCAGCGATTCTCGTAGCCGAGGAAGAACAGGCGAGGGCACGGCTGGCCGTGCCCTCGACCGTGTCTGCCGTGCTTCTTCCCCGCGACGGTGCGTGCAGGTCACTGGTGCATCTGATACGCTTCGCCCGGCGTCCATGTTCAACCCAGGATGCGACATCTCGCCGCAACGGGAATCACTGCGTTCTCGCCAACTTGTAATGATCCTCAGAGGGCGAGCACTGCAAGTAGGGGAGGAGGGGACCAGTGGTCACGGTTCGGTACTGCGCAGCCTGTGGCGCGCCGCGCCGCGCGGCCGAAGACCGTTTCTGCTATGCGTGCGGGGCGGCGTACCCGGCAGACACGCCTGTCGCGAATGGGGGCGTACCGGGGTTCGCTGAGTCAAGCTCGGCGGCGTCGGCGGCTCCTCTCACAACACGCACCGGCTCGGTCGCTGCGCCGCCTCGACCCGCTGCGTGGGGCGTGCCAGACGTCGGAGGGGTGTTGGCCGCTGCTCCGCCCGAGTCCCAGCGCCAGCGACCGCTCTGGGCGGTGGCGACTCTCAGCGTGTGCACCCTCGGGCTCTATTTGCTCTGGTGGATCGGCGCGAGTTGGGCCGAGATGAAGCGCGAGCTCCGCGACGAGGGGATGCACCCGTTCTGGCACGCCGTCTCGCTAATTGTCCCGATCTACGGCCTGTTTCGGGTCCACGCCCACTACGCTACGATCAACACGATGCTCACTGCCACCGGTGCCAGCCTTCGTCTCCGCCCGGGTGTGATGGTCGTCCTCGTGGTGCTCTTCGGGGTGCTGAATCGGATCGTCCGTGAGGATATCCCTGCCGTCGTCTGGGTGCCGCTCGCGCTCGTCGCAACTGCGTGCGCTGCCGGGATGGTCGTCCACGGGCAGCGTGGCCTGAACACCTACTTCCAGAGTCTCCCCGACCGGACCATCACGCCGCGTGTCCATCCAGTCGAGTGGATCGTCATTGTCGTCGGCGCGATCATCTGGGTGCTCGCCCTCATCGGGAGCTCCATTCCGGACGAACCAGCATCGGGGACGTTTGTCTGACCCGACCCCGAGATGTGCGGTGGCGGACGCGCCTAGTCCGTGAGCAGGCGCTCGATCGCGTCAACGGGAACGCGGCGGGCGGATTGGATGCGGCGGCGCTTCGTGAGCATGCGGGGCCAGAGTACCGGGGCGGCCAGGAGCCCGCGGAGGCGGGCCCGCGCGGCCGGCTCGCGGAGGTGGGGGAGGGTGCCGAGGAGCAGTCGGGTCTGCTGGGCGGCGATGCGCGGGAGGTTCCGCCGCAGGATCGGTCCGGGCACGTCCTTGACGAGCACCGCCAACGTGTTGCGCGCGACATAATACGACGCCAGCGGCCCGCCGCCGGTGGCCGAGAGCCGGTGGTAGACGACGGCGTCCGGCGCGAAGATGATCCGGTAGCCGAGCAGGCGCAATCGCCAGGAGAGATCGACGTCCTCACAGTACATGAAGAAGTCGGGGTCGAGCACGTGGCCGTCGATGGCGGCCACGGCCTCCAGCGCACTCCGCCGGTAGAGTGCCGCGCCGCCGCAGGCGCTGAAGACCTCCTCCTCGCGGTCGTACTGACCACGATCCACTTCCCAAACGCCGCGGCTGTTCGGCACGCCGCGCCGGGAGTAGGTGTCACCCGCGGAGTGGAGCACGTCGCGCCGGTCGAACAGGCGCAGCTTGCTGGCAACGGCCGCGGCGTCGGGGTGGCGGTCGAGCGCGGCGACCAGGGCCGCGAGCCAGCCCGGCTCCGGCTCGGTGTCGTTGTTGAGGAAGGCGACCAACTCCCCGCGGGTGCTGGCCAGGGCGCGGTTGATCGCCACGGCCAGCCCGCTGTTCCTCGGGAGTCGCAGCAGCGTCGCCTCCGGCATGAGGCTGCGGACGAGGTCGACTGTGTCGTCGGTGGAGGCGTCGTCCACGACGACGACGTGGAAGTCGCGGTACGTCTGGCGGGCGAGAGCGGGCAGGCAGACCGCCAGATGGTCACGGCCGTTGTAGGTCGGGATGATGATGTCGACGCGTGGGGTGGTCATGCCGGCTGGAGCGCCGCTCGCCGGGCGAGACAGCGCGCGAGGGCGTCCTGCCACGGCGGAAGGGTGATGCCGAGCGCCGCCGCGGCGGTATTGGCGAGGACGCCGTTGGCGGGGGGACGGGCCGCGCGGTGCCACTCCGCGGCTGGGATCGGCTCGACCCGCGTCTCGATCTCGGCGAGGCGGAAGATCTCGGTCGCCCACTCGTACCAGGAGGCGCTGCCCTCGTTCACGAGGTGGTAGGTGCCGTAGGCGGGCTGCTCGATCAGGCGGTAGATCCCGGCGGCGAGGTCGCCGGCGTACGTCGGGTTGCCCCGCTGGTCGGCGACGACGGTGAGCGAGGGGCGCTCGGCGGCGGCCCGCAACATCGTGTTGACGAAGTTCCGGCCCGTCTCGTCGTAGACCATCGCCGTGCGGACGATATAGTGGCGCGGGGCGATCGCCCGGACGGCCTCCTCGCCCGCGAGCTTGGAGCGACCGTAGACGTTGATCGGCCGCCGCTCAGCGAACTCGTGGTAGGGCTCGGCGGCCTCACCGTCGAAGACGTAGTTGGTTGAGAGGTAGACAAGGGCTGCGCCGAACTGCTGCGCAGCGGCGGCGACGTGCTGGGTGCCGGTGGCGTTGATTCGGAAGGCGCGCTCCGGGTCGCGCTCGCAGCCATCCACGTCGGTCATGGCGCCCGCATGCACGATCACGTCGGGCTGCTCATCTGCTACCAAGCGGATGAAGGCATCGAAGTCAGTCACGTCGCAGCGGTCGGAGCCGGGCGCGACGATGCTGTACCCGGGAGGTGCGAGCCGCTGCAGGGCGCGTCCCACCTGCCCCGTTCCGCCGGTCACGAGGATTCGCAAGCCGCTCCTCCTCTCCTCGGCGCCGAGTGTACACCGGGTGGCAGCAAATCAGGTAGTGGTGGTGGCTGGACTCGGCCGGAGTGGCCCGAGCCAGCGCTGACGGGCCGGGCGCGGGCGGCGCTGGGCTGTTACCATGTCGGGCATGGGATGGAACCTGACGGAAGGGGGTCGGGCAGGTGGCGAACGACGTCGAGATCTACGTCCATCCGACGTGAACGAGCTGTCGCAAGGCTCAGGAGTATCTTGAGCAGCGAGGGGTCGAGTACGTGCGGCGCGACTACTTCAAGGAGCGCTTCACGCGCGAGGAGTTGGCCGACGTACTGCGGCGAGCGGGTTTGACGCCCCGCGAGGCGCTGTCGAAGCGCAGCCGAGCCTACCGGGAACTGGGACTCGCCGAGCGCGAGGTGTCGGACGACGAGCTGTTGGACCTGATGGTCGCAGAGCCGACGCTGTTGCGGCGCCCGCTGCTGCTGACGCCCGAGGGGAGCGCCCTCGGGTTCGACCGGAAGCGGATGGACGCGCTGTTCGGAACTGGAGAGACGGGATAGCGCCGCGGATCGATGACGGCGCATGTGTAGCGGAGAGATGGAGCGGAGCATGCTGCTCTTCGGGGCGCATATGTCGATCGCGGGTGGAGTCGACAAGGCGATCGACCGTGCCGAGAAGGTCGACTGCGACGCCGTGCAGATCTTCACCAAGAACAACAACCAGTGGAACGCCAAGCCGATCCCCCCGGAGCAGGTGGAGCGGTTCCAGCAGCGGCAGGAGGAAGCGGGCATCCGCGCGGTGGTGGCGCACGACTCGTATCTGATCAACCTCGCCTCGCCCGACGATGCGCTGTGGGAAAAGTCGATCGACGCCTTCCGGGTCGAGTTGGAGCGCTGTGAACTGCTGGGTGTGCCCTATCTTGTGACGCACCCCGGGTCGCACACCGGCGCGGGCGAGGATTTCGGCATCCAGCGCGTGGCCGATGCGCTCAATCGGATCCATATCGACTTGCCGGGCTACCGGGTGATGACGCTGCTGGAGATCACGGCGGGGCAGGGATCCGCGCTCGGCTACCGCTTCGAGCAGCTCCGGGCCATCGTCGATCGCGTGGCAGAGCCGGAGCGTGTCGGCTACTGCTTTGACACCTGCCATGCCTTCGCCGCGGGCTACGAGCTGCGCACGCCTGAGGGGTACGCCGAGACGATGGACGCGTTCGATCGCATCCTGGGGCTGGCGAACCTGCGGGCGCTCCACCTGAACGACTCCAAGCGCGAACTCGGCTCACGCGTCGATCGCCACGACCACATCGGGGCCGGGATGATCGGGCTTGCGGGGTTCCACAACGTCGTGAACGACCCGCGGCTGGAGGGCCTGCCGGGGCTGCTGGAAACGCCCAAGAGTGACGATCTGCATGAGGACGCGGAGAACCTGGCGAGACTGCGAAGCCTGGTCGGCGCGCCGCGTCCGGAGGAGTAGCGCATGACGAACGGCGGGAGCTTCGAGTCGATCGCGGACTTCTGGGATGAGCAGGTTGGAGAGGAGGGTGACGACTTTCACCGGCTGCTGGTCCGGCCGGCGCTGCTGCGGGTGCTGGGCGATGTGTCCGGCCTGGATGTGCTTGATCTGGGATGTGCCAACGGCGCAACCAGCCGAGCGCTGGCCGACCTGGGCGCTCGGGTCACCGGAGTAGACGTCTCCGCGCGCCTGATTGAGCTGGCGCGCCAGCGGGAGGCGGCGCGACCGCGTGGGGTGCGGTACCTCGTCGGCGATGCAGCCCACCTACCGGACCTGGCCGACGCGAGCTTCGATCGCATCACCGCCAGCATGGTCCTGATGGACATCGAGAACGCCGAGGGCGCGATCCGGGAAGTGGCCCGCCTCCTCCGGCCGGGTGGGCGCTTCGTGGCGACGCTGTTCCACCCCTGCTTCCAGATCCCGGAAGGGTAAAGCTGGCTGATCGAGCAGGACGTGACCGACGAACAATGGATCTCGGTGCGGGTCTGGCGGTATCGAGAGCCCTTCGCGGCGTCCACCATCGCCAAGAGCGGGCAGCCCGCTCCGACAATGAACTACCATCGCCCGCTCTCCTGGTACGCCCACCAGTTGACGGCGAATGGGCTGCTGATCGATGCGCTCGATGAGGCCTACCCCGACGACGCGTTCGCCGAGCGTTTCCCGGATGCCACCGTCCGTCGCCTGTCGGTCATCCCGGCGATCCTCGTGCTCGGGGCGCGGAAGGGGTAGAAAGTGTACTGCGTGTTCCGTGTTGCGTGTTCCGTGATGCCATGGGAGCAGCCCAGTAGCCGGTTACGTACTACGGAGTACGCAACACGCAACACGCAACAGCCCTCACACCTCCGTGTTGGCGATGTAGCGCCGGGAGAGCAGAGCGGCGGTCCAGTCGAGCGTGACGCCGACCCGGCTGCGCACACCCATGATCTGCGACAGGTGGAAGACACGCCAGACGAGCCATGCCGGCAGGCCGCCGAACGCTACCGGGCCGATGGTGGCCGCCGCGTGGCCACGCCCGAGGGCGATCATCTCGCCCGGCGAACGGAAGACGAAGGGCTCGAGTGGGTGGCCGGTCAGGAGCCGCACCAGGTTGCGGCCCACGGCTGCCCCTTCCCGGACGGCGACGGAGGCGTTCGCCGGCAGCGGGGCGCCGCTGTTCTGGTCCGGGACGAAGGCGTTGTCGCCAAGTGCGAAGACGTTGGGCGCGCTCGGGATGCGCAGGTACTCGTCGACGACGATCCGGCCGTCGCGGCTCTTCTCAACGGGTAGCGACGCGGCGACCGGATTGGGCCGGATGCCTGCCGTCCAGATGAGCGTCGCGGCGGCGATCTCGTCGCCCGCCCGGGTGACCAGGGCACCGTTGCGCACACCGGCGACGGCGGTCTTGAGCCGGATATCAATGCCCAGGTCTTTGAGTCGCCGCTCGGCAATGGCGCGCATCCTGGGTGTGGTGCCCGGAAGGATCGTGTCCATCGCCTCGATCAGGACGATGCGTGGCTCCTCCCCGCGGAGGCTGGGGTAGTAGGGCAGCAGGTTGTTTCGTAACAGGTCGTCGAGCGAGGCGACCAGTTCCACGCCGGTGGCACCAGCGCCAACGACGGCGAAGGTGAGGAGCCAGCGGCGCTCCTCCGGGTCGGATGCCACGGCAGCGCGCTCAACGGAGTCGATGATGCGTGCTCGGATCGAGCTGGCGGCGGGGATGGTCTTGAGTCCGAGCGCCTCGCGTTCTACCTCGTGCATGCCGAAGTAGTTCGTCTGGCTGCCGAGGGCCAGGACGAGGTAGTCATAGCGGATTCGCCCGGCGTCGGTCTCCACGACCTGGTCGACCAGATTCACCCCGCGAATCGTCGTGCAGAGGAACTCGGCCGGGACCCCCGCGCAGAACGGGCGCAGGGGGTAGGCGATATGCTGGTCGTCCACCGACCCGGTGGCGACCTGGTACAGCAGCGGGGTAAAGAGATGGTAGTTGTGCTGGTCGATCAGCAGGATGTCGGCTCCGTCCAGCCCCGCATTCCGCAGCGCGTTCAGGACCGCGATGCCGCCGAAGCCCGCCCCGGCGACCACGACTGATGCACGTCGGTCGCCTGTGGCCTGTGCCCGATGCGGAGCACGGCGGCGGCGCGCCGCGAGCAAAGCCAACGGCACGCCCGTCGCGGCGATGAGAGCCGCGCGGTTCCGGGTTTTTGTCTCCATACTGGTGATGCTCCTCGCCGCCTGCGCTCAAGCTTGCCCGGCGGCATGTCTTCGCGCGCAGTGTGCCACGGCGTCGGGCCCGGTCGTTTGTGTTCGACCGGGCCCGACAGGCCGCTATTCCTCGTCCGGTACCCGATTGATGACCATCAGCCGCGGTTCCGTCATGTCCTCGATCGCGTAGCGCAGACCCTCGCGGCTCAGTCCGGAGTCCTTCACGCCACCGTACGGCATATGGTCGATTCGGTAGGTCGGGATGTCGTTGATGACCACGCCGCCGACCTCCAGCACCTCCCAGGCACGGAGCGCGTGCTCCAGCCGGTTGGTGAACACGCCGGCCTGCAGCCCGTACTCGGAGTCGTTGACCGCCGCCAGCGCCTCTTCGAAGTCGTCGAACGGGAAGAGGTTCACCAGCGGCGCGAACGCCTCGCGGGAGCAGACGAAGCTCGTCGGCGGGACATCGACCAACACCGTCGGTTGGAAGAAGCGACCCTCGGCCTTGCCACCGATCAGGACGCGCGCGCCTTCGGAGACGGCGGTGTTGACCCAGTCCTCAGTGCGCGCGGCGGCCTTCTCGTCGATCATCGGGCCCAGTTCGGTCGCCTCGTCCAGCGGGTCGCCGATCTTGATCTCCTTGACCGCGGCCACGAACTTCTCCACGAACTCGTCGTAGCGCGAGCGGTGGATGTAAACCCGCTGAACCGCGATGCAGACCTGCCCGGCGTAGGCGAACGCCCCCACCCGCACCCGCGAGATCGCCAGCGGCAGGTTCGCGTCCTTGTCGACGACGACACCCGCGTTGCCACCCAGCTCCAACACGACCTTCTTCTTGCCGGCCCGGGACTTCATGTCCCAGCCGACGGCCGGGGAGCCGGTGAAGGATAGCATCTTGAAGCGGGGGTCGGTAACCAGCCGATCGCCGACCGTACGGTCCATCGGCATGATGCTGACCGCGCCCTTGGGAAGCCCGGCCTCGTCGATCAACTCGGCGAAGGTGAGCATGGTCAGCGGGTCGTGCGTGGGCGGCTTGAGGACGATCGTGTTCCCGGAGGCGATCGCCGGAGCCACCTTGTGCAGGGCGAGGTTCAGCGGGAAGTTGAACGGCGAGATGCCGGCGATCGGGCCGATCGGGAAGCGGCGGGTCACACCGAAGCGACCCTGAGAGCTGGCCATCCAGTCGAGCGGGATCAGCTCGCCGCCGATGCGCTTGGCCTCCTCGACGGCCGTCCGCAGCGTGAAGACACCGCGGGCGACCTCGGTGCGCGCGTCGCGGATCGGCTTGCCGGCCTCCTGCGCCAACAGGCGGGCGAACTCCTCCTGGCGCGCTTCCAGCCCATCGGCGAGCCGCTCCAGGATGGCTGCGCGCTCGTAGCTTTGGAGCCGTCTGGTCTCTTCAAAGGCGCGCTCGGCGGCGGTGATGGCATCCTCCAGGTCCTGATCGGTGGCGAAGGATGTGGTGCCTACCACCTCGCCGTTGTACGGGTTGATCACCTCGAGTGGCTGGTCGGAGGAGCGCCACTCGCCGGCGCAATAGAAACGATATTCCTTGGCCATCGCTTGCCCTCCCATCGCGCAGGTAGCCGGGATGCGTGCGCGGCCACAGCCGCCCCCGGCGCACCTCATGCCTGCGATGATATGCCCCGGTCCAGGGCGGGTCAACGCGCTCAGGATGATACCGAAACGACTTAGGCGACGGGGTTCTGCACGGGTGGTCATGATCCGGCTCGCTGGCCCGCCGCCGGGAACCCGCTCTCAGACCCGTGGCTGGCCACGCGGCTTGATGCACCGTGCGTTCTGACAGGCGAAAACCGCCGGCCAGAACGTGGCCGGCGGTGATTGAGCGTTCCGTGCTGTGCTGAACCGGACGGTTACCGTGCGTCCTGTGTGTCAGCGTCCCACCAGCCGAGGTTCTGGGCGCCGATGGCGGCCAGCTCGGTCTTGGTGTAGATCAGACCGTCCCGCTGCAGGGTGGCGAGCTCGTACTCGCCGCTCATGGTGATCGCGTCGACCGGGCACACCTGTGCGCACATCCCGCAGAAGAGGCACCGGCCGGAGCGCAAAATGAACTCGGCCAGCTCGCGGTCGCCCTCTTCGGACGGGACAACGGTCATCTCCAGGCAGCTCGTCGGACAGATCCGGGCACACAGGCCGCAGGCGACGCAGAGCGGCTCGCCCGTCTCCGGGTCGGCGCGGAGCGACGGCAGCCCGCGGAAGCGCGGTGCCATCTGCCGCTTCTCTTCGGGGTACTGGATGGTCACGTTCGGCGTGAACAGTCGCCGGAAGGTGACCCAAAAGCCTTTGACTTCGTCGAGCATCGCGATGCCGATCCTCTTCCTGCCCGCGGCCGCGCCGCGCGCTGCCGGTTGTCGCTTAGTCCGCGACGAAGCGGACCGCCTCGGGCGCCAACCCGTCCCCAAGTTCCAAGAAAACCGACTGCTCCGCACCGAAGGGCTGCACCGGCCACTGGAGCGGGCCACGCTCCAGCCGGGGCAGCGACACGCCGCGGTAGATCGGTGTGAGCTGGGCGATCTCCTCGAGCACGAAGGACGGGTGCCGGTAGGTCAGGTTGTAGCCGAGCCGTTCGGCGATCTCCTGCAGGAACCACCAGCTCGGCTGGGCGTCGCCGGGTGGGGCGACGGTGTAGCGTAGCCGCTGGATGGTGCGATCCGCGTTGGTGTAGGAGCCGTCCTTCTCCAGGAACATTGCACCCGGCAACACCACGTGCGCGAGCTTCGCCAGATCGCTCGGGAAGCTGTCCTCGACGACCAGGAACTCCAGCTTCGGCAGAACCGCCAGCAACCGCTCGTCGATCCCTGGGCTGTACTCGTGGCTCGATGCCGCGATGTACATCGCCTTGATCTGGCCGGCCTCGATCGCGGCGATCATCCCGTCGAGATCCAGGCCCGGCGTGGCCGGGAGCTCACGCAGCGGCTTGAAGCCGTTCTGCGGCACGGCCGCGTCGTTCCATCGCGGGAGCCAGGCCGCCTCGAACTTCCGGCGGATCTCCGGGTCGTCGACCGGCTGGTAGCCGGGGAAGTAGCCCGCCTCGCATCCCATGTCGGTCGCGCCCTGGAAGTTGGCCGACCCTCGGAAGGCGATCACGCCGCCACCGGCGCGGCCGACGTTGCCGGTCAACAGGGCCAGGTTGTTGAGTGCCACGGCAGCCGGGTGGGCGTCCGCGCCGCGGTCGGTGCCGAGCGTCTGGTAAATCGCGCTGGCCGGATAGTCCGCCAGATCGCGGCCGTCCACCTCGCCGACCCCGCCCGTGGCGTAGAGAATCGCCGCGCGGCGGAGCGTGGCGACGTCGATGCCGACCTCCGCGGCGACCTGCTCCGGATCCACCTGGGCCAGGCTCGCGCGCCAGGCCTCGAACCCGGCGCTGGCACTCTCGGCCGGGCGTGCCAACCCGGCGTCGAGGATGATGCGCGCCATGGCGTCGATTACCCTGGCCTCGGCACCCCGTGGCGGCTTGATCCAGACCTCGGCGCGGTCGCAGAGCGGGAAGTGGTCGTGGCTGACGACGACGGTCTTCGCCTCACGGTAGTTCCGCGACCAGTAGAGCCAGTAGCTCCCGACCGGAGCGGTCTCTCCGATGTTGGGGCCGACGACCAGCATGCACTGGGTGTCGGTGAATGCCTCCTGCATCGAGTTGGTGCTCGCCGGGCGACCGAAGGAGTCGCGCAGCGCCTGGCTGACCCCGCTCTGTCCCCGGTGGCGCAGGCGGTCGATGTTGTTGGTGCCCATCACGGCACGAGTGAACTGCTGCAGCAGGTAGTTCTCTTCGTTGGTGTTCTCAGGCGACGCGAGCGCGGCGAACTGGTCGCCCTGATAGCGGCGGAAGGCATCCGCTACCCGGTCGAGGGCGTCGTCCAGGTCGGCGGCAACGAATTCATCGCCCTGGCGGATGTAGGCGGTCTCGAGCCGGTCCGGGTGCTGGACCTGTGCGTAGCCCCACTTACCCCGCTCGCAGGTGTAGCCGTGGTTCACGCCGCGGTCCCACAGGTGGGTCACCCGCCGGACGATCCCCCGGCTGTGCTCGACGTTCAGGGTACAGCCGACGTCGCAGAACCCGCAGATCGTCTCCGTCGCATCCAGCTCCCACGGGTGCATTCCGAAGCGGCGGTCGGTCAACGCGCCGACCGGGCAGACGGCGATGCACATGCCGCAGGAGGTGCAGGTGCCCTCGCGCAGGTCGGTGCCGTAGGCAGGCCCGATCTCGGCCTCCAGCCCCCGGTTGAGGACGCCGATCGCCGTCACGCCGATGACCTCGTCGCAGACGCGGGTACACCGCGCGCACATGATGCAGCGGTCCCACTTGTAGTCGATGACGTCGCTCAGGTGCGTGTACGGCTTGGCCAGCTTCGGGCGGCGATACGGGTTCAGGTGGACGTTGTGCAGATAAGTGTTGTCCTGGAGGTAGCACTCACCCGACTTGTCGCAGGTGGGGCAGTCGAGTGCGTGGTCGATCAAATACATCTGGAGGATGAACTGGCGGGACTTCAGGACCTCGGGCGAGTGGGTGCGGACCTCCATGCCCTCACGGACCTGTGCCGCGCACGACTCGACGAGTCCCCCACGCCTGCCCAGGACCTCCACCGTACAGATACGGCAGGAACCCCAGGGTCGCAGGAGCGGCTGGTAACAGAGGTTGGGCACCTCAATGCCCGCCGTCTGACACGCCTGGAGGATCGTGGTGCCCTCCGGGACGGTGACTTCCTGATCGTTGATCTTCAGGGTGACTAGTTTCGCTTCAGACTTCACGACCACGGCGTTGGTCTCGCCTCCTCGCTGCCCAGTCCCCCGAAGCCGCGGCCTCGGACTGGGTCCGGTCGCGCGGTGCCGCCGTACCGGTCACCGGTCGGGACCGGTGCGGCCGCGTATACTCTGCGACCGCATTGTCCGGGCCAGCGGCAGCCAGATCTTACCATAGGAACGCGCAACCTTTCACAATCTCGGTGTTGCAATACGAGCCACGAACGTGTGCGGCCCGGCGGTTAGCCCAGGAGTCCGGGACAGAGCGGGACGCGCGTCTCGGCGCGAAAGCCTTTCAGCCGTGCGCCAGCCGGTACCTGTGTACCATTGTTCACAAGTTGCGCGCTTCGTATTGTCAAGTCATGGTCGTGAATGATCCGGCGTACGTGCCGCGTGCCACAACCGTATTCCGGCCGCTGTCGCCGCCCTCACCGGCGGAAGCGGGGCGACTGTCGCGTGCGCAAAGAACGCCGTCTGCCGGTCTTGTTGCCGCAGCGCTCCAGTGGTTGCGTGCGCCCACGGTGGTGCCCTCCTGGTTGCTGGCCGTCCTCCTGATGGGCATGGTCGGCACGACGGGCCTCCTGGTCTATGCCACGAGCCGGGATACGGCCTACACGCCCGACGTGGCCGCCCGGGTGAGCGAGCCGTCGCCGGTGACGCCGGTGCCCGACGCTGGCGCTGCGGCCGCGGCGGCCGAAGCCGCGGCGCTGAAGGCTCAGCTCTCCGCGTTGATCGCCGACCTGGAGCAGGCCGAGCGAGACAGCAGCATGCTGTTCCACCTGTCGCGAGAGCAGTCGGCGGAGCTGTCGGAGACTCAGGCTGCCCTGCAGGCGGCCGAGCAGGCGCGCGTCCAGGAGGTGCAGGACCTGGAGAGCCGGATCGCGGCGCTGGAGGAGCAGATCGACACTGTCGAGAATCTCGCCGCGCGGATGCGTCAACTCGTGGGCCTTCCCGCTGGAGATGACGCATCGGGGGGGCCCGCGGTGCCGGCCAATCTGCCGAGTGATCCGGGTGACGCGGCCCGCGCCCGCATCGAGTACGCCCAGCAGCGGGTTCAGGCGTTGCACGCCGTCCTCGACGAGATCGACACGCGGGCGCGAGCGCGGCTCGCGGCGGTGGAGCAGAGCGGCGTCTTGAGCGCGGGGATCGCCCCGTCCGTGGTTGCCTTCTCTCCCGATGTGCCGCGCGGCCAGCCGGTGTCCGGCCCGATCACCTCGGGCTTCGGCGTCCGTGGGAATCCCTTTGGGAGTGCCGACGGCGAGGCTGCGTCCGAGATGCACACGGGCATCGACTTCGCAGTGCCGCAGGGGACGCCAGTTCTCGCAACCGGCGCCGGAGTCGTGCGGATCGCCGGCTGGTCCGGTGCCTATGGCAGTCTGGTGGTCATCGACCACGGCAACGGCATCAGCACCTACTACGGGCACAACTCCTCTGTTCTGGTCAGCCCAGGAGAGCGCGTCGAGCGGGGACAGGTTGTCGCGCTATCCGGCAACACCGGCCGGTCCACCGGCGCTCACGTCCACTACGAAATCCGCGTCAACGGCACGCCAGTCGACCCGAGCCCGTTCCTCGCACTCAGCCCCTGAGCCCGTCGATCCACCCGAGCAACGGGCGCTGGCAGCGTGCTGGCGTCTGCCCCCCGCGAGCGTCGCGCGGAGGCGACGCGGGCGCCTCTCCGATGTGCTCAGACGCGCGTGTCTGCGCTCCAATGCGGCGCCAGACGGGAGCGTGGCGTTTGACATCGGGGGCCGCGTTGCCGTGGAATTGGCCGTGTTATAATCGCGCCGGTGTGGTCCCCAGGACCGCAAACAGGGCGGGGTGATCCAGGTGGAATTTGAGACCATCATCGGGTTAGAGGTTCACGCGCAGCTTCTGACCCGGTCCAAGATGTTCTGTGGGTGCTCGGCGGCGTACCAGACGGCCGAGCCGAATACACATGTTTGTCCGGTGTGTCTCGGGCTCCCGGGCGCACTCCCGGTCATCAACCGCGAAGCGGTGGCCTACACCATCATGGCCGGCCTGTCGCTCGGCTGCTCGATTCCTTCCTACAGCAAGTTCGACCGGAAAAACTACATGTACCCCGATCTGATGAAGGGGTACCAGATCTCGCAGTACGACCTGCCGTTGTGCGTCAACGGCGTCTTTGAGTTCCCGACGGCCAACGGCACAGGGCGGGTCGGGATTCGCCGTGTACACCTCGAAGAGGACACGGCACGACTGGTGCACCGGGCGAGCAACGGGCGGAGCTACAGCCTGGTCGACGCCAACCGCTCCGGGGTGCCGCTGATCGAGATCGTCACCGAGCCGGACCTCCGCTCGCCGGAGGAGGCCCGCAGCTTCCTGGTCGCGCTGCGCCAGGTTCTCCGCTACCTTGGGGTGTCGACCGGGAACATGGAGGAGGGCGCCTTCCGCTGCGATGCCAACATCTCGCAGCGCAGCACCGATGGCACCGTCGTCGGCCCCAAGGTCGAGATCAAGAACATGAACAGCTTCCGGGCGGTCGAGCGGGCGCTGCACTACGAGATCGAGCGGCAGCGTGCGGCCCTCCGGAACGGCGAGACGCTGGTCCAGGAGACGCGGGGCTGGCTCGATGACCAGGGCATCACGGTGTCCCAGCGGACCAAGGAGTTCGCCGAGGACTACCGCTACTTTCCCGAGCCCGACCTGCCACCGCTCTACCTGACCGAGGAAGATGTCGCCGGGATCCGCGCGCGGATGCCGGAATTGCCGGCGGCGCGGCGGGCGCGCTTCGCCGCGCAGTACGGGCTCTCCGAGAGCGACGCGGCGCTACTGACCGAGGAGCGCGCCGTCGCTGACTATTTTGAGTCCGTCGTCGACGGGAACCAGGCTCTGGCGCGGGACGCGGCCAACTGGATCACCGGCGAGATCTTCGCGTTGATGCGCGACCAGGACCTGGCTATCGACGAGATCAACGTCTCGCCGCAGCAGTTGCGCCGGCTGATTACGCTGGTCACAGACGGCACCATCACCATGCGGTCGGCCAAAGAGGTGCTCGCGGCCGTCCACGAGACCGGACGGGACCCGGACGCGATCGTGGAGGAGCGCGGGCTGGCCCAGGTGAGCGATGCCGCTCAGTTGGCCGAGGTGGTGAAGACCGTGCTGGCCGAGAACCCGGCCGCGGTGGCGGATTACCGCAAGGGGAAGAAAGCGGCTATTGGGTTCCTGCTCGGCCAGGTCATGCGCCACATGCGCGGCACCGCCAATCCGGCGGTAGCCAGGCAGCTTCTTGAGCAGGCTCTCGAGGATGAGGGGTGAGGTTCACAGAGGCCGGGTACTCCCGGCCTCTTTCTACTAATCGGATAATCGGAGACGGTGCGGGCAGATGCCCGCCTCGACGCAACTGGAGGGACCGCGCAGACCGGTCGCGCTGGCGGGAGGCGTATCGCCGGCCCGCCAGCATCAAAGGGTGGGGACGTAGGACGGATCGAGCCATCGTCATCTCGGGCGTAGCGAAGGAGCATCGGAAGCGGGGTCCGGTCCTTCACCTCCGCTCGGGATGATGATGATCCGGTCTGACGGTGGGTCCGGCGGCAGGTCGCGTGCGGTGCCAGGCCGTGACAGATGGACGGAGGGACGAAGGTGCTAGTCGACAGTCCCGCACACGACCAGCCCGCTCCCAGCCTGTATGACATCGCGGTTGAGCAGTTCAACACGGCCGCGGATGTCATCGGGCTGGATGACGACATGCGGCGCATCCTCAGCGTTTGTAAGCGGGAGCTTGCGGTTAACTTCCCGGTGGAAATGGACGACGGCACCGTCCAGGTCTTCACCGGCTATCGCGTTCAGCACAGCATCGCACCGGGACCGTCCAAAGGCGGAATCCGGTATCATCCGGACGTCACGCTCGACGAGGTCAAGGCCCTCGCAATGTGGATGACCTGGAAGTGCGCCGTGGTCGGGCTCCCTTACGGGGGTGCCAAGGGCGGCGTCCGGGTCAACCCGAAGGTGCTGTCGCAGAACGAGCTCCAGAATCTGACCCGGCGCTATACGACCGAGATCTCGATGCTGCTCGGGCCGCACAGCGATATCCCGGCTCCGGACGTCAATACCAATCCCCAGGTCATGGCCTGGATCCTTGATACCTACAGCATGCACCATGGCGGCGTCGCGGTCCCGGCGGTGGTGACCGGTAAGCCGCTATTGCTCGGCGGTTCGGCTGGACGGTTGGAGGCGACCGGCCGCGGCTGCGTGTTCGCCATCGAGCAGGCCTGTCGAACCTACGATATCGACCTGCCCTCACAGCGGGTGGTCGTCCAGGGGTTCGGCAACGTCGGCTCCACGGTTGCCCAGATCCTGCACAGCATCGGGTGTCGGGTCATCGGCGTGAGCGACTCGCACGGCGGGATCTACAACCCCAATGGCCTAGATATCCCCTCGGTGCTGGCCTACAAGCGCCAGATGCAGACCATCGTCGACTTCCCCGAGGCCGAGAACGTCACGAACGAGGAGCTGCTGGAACTGGATTGCGACATCCTCGTTCCGGCCGCACTCGAGGAGCAGATCACCGAGGAGAACGCGCCGCGCATCAAGGCTCGCCTGATCGCCGAGGCGGCGAACGGTCCGACGACCCCCGACGCCGACCGGATTCTCTACGACCGCGGCATCATCGTGCTCCCCGACATTTATGCGAATGCGGGCGGGGTGACCGTGTCCTACTTCGAGTGGGTCCAGGCTCTGCAGTCGTTTAGCTGGACCGAGGACGAGGTGAACAGCCGCCTGCAGCGCATCATGATCGAGTCGTTCATGGCGATCCACGAGGCGGCCGAGCAGTACCACGTACCGCTGCGCACTGCCGCCCTGGTCCGGGCGATCCAGCGCGTGGCCGAGTTCACCCGCGTCCGCGGGATCTATCCCTAGGTGACGTGGCGGCCCGCGCCGCGCTTCAAGCGGACGCGGGCCGCCCAGTCGGTCCCCCTGCGATGGCTCACCCGGCGCTAGCCCGGCACGATGTTCTGGTTCATGTTGAACACGTTGTCGGGGTCATAGCGCCGCTTGACCTCAACCAACCGGTCGTAGTTCGTGCCGTAGGCGGCGCGCACGCGTTCCTCACCCTCGTTCCCCAGGAAGTTCACGTAGACCCCGCCGGTGGAGAAGGGCTCCATCACCGTGAACATGTCCCGCGTCCACTCGATGTGCTCCGCGTCTTCCGCTGGGTCGGTCCAGACACCGTTGATGTTCAGCACGTGCTGGGCGTCGCGGTGGGCAAAGGCCGTCGCCGACTCGGCCACCCGGCTGACCGCCCCACCCACCCGGGCAACGACGGTGTAGGAGCGGAGCGATGAGGTGCGCCACGCGCGTGCGAGCAGGGTGTCGATCGCGTCGTCGCTCAACCCGCTGAGGTAGTGCGACTTCCAGTAGTAGCGCAAACCCGGCGGTGCCGAGGCGTCGAACATCCGCTGGTGGAGCGTGTAGGGCTTTGGCTGGATGATATCGGCGATCGGCGACCCGAACGCCTTGAGCGGCTTGAGTACCTCTGTTCCCTCGGCGATGTTACCTGCGTAGCATGCGAGGATGGCGACCACCGGCTTGCGCCAGTGCTCGGACGGAATCCACGGGGACTCCGGCGCGTGTCGGAGCAGCACGATCGTCCCGAGGGCATCTGGTGCTTCCTCGATGTAGTCGCGGTAGAAACGCAGCACCTCGCCCGCCGCGCTGGCGGGGAAGACGATCGCTCCCGCGAGGACGGTCGGGCCGAGCGGTTGGAGAGCGAACGTGAACGAGGTCACGACCCCGAAGTTCCCGCCGCCACCCCGGAGCGCCCAGAAGAGATCAGGATGTTCCTCCTCGCTGGCCGTGATGAAGGCACCGTCGGCGGTGACGACATCGGCAGTGCGGAGGTTGTCGCATGTGAGCCCAAAGGCGCGCATGAGCCAGCCGATGCCGCCGCCGAGGGTGAGGCCCGAAACGCCGGTAGTCGACGCGATCCCGCTGGTGACGGCGAGGCCGAATGCCTGAGTCTCGTGGTCGAGATCCCCGTTGAGGATGCCGGGTTGCAGGCGAACCGTTCGCGCCGCGGGATCGACACGGATTCCCTTCATGCGAGAGAGATCCAGCACCAGGCCGTCGTCCCGCAGGGCCGTACCTGCGACGTTGTGCCCGCCGGCACGCACGGCCAGCGGGATATCCCGCTCGCGGGCGAAGCGCAGCGCGGCGAGCACGTCGGCCACGCCGGTGCAGCGCGCGATAGCGGCCGGTCTCTTGTCGATCATGGCGTTCCAGAGGGCGCGCGCCGCATCGAAGCCGGGAGTAGAGGGCAGCAGCACCTCGCCCCTGAGCTGGTCCTGCAGGGTATTCCAGGGAGCGCTCGCAGCCGGTGTGGTCGGTACCGGCATCGCAGCCGCAGTTGTCGCACGTTTCGTCGCCATAGCCCCGTCTCTTTCTATGTGCGTAAGATCATTGCCACTACTGTGGTGATAGCAGTAGACTATGGCGGTCGCTAGTATGATTTCTGGAGTGACGCCAGCGGTGGGAGAGGGGTCCCGCGATGACGCGCTACCGCCAGTTCTGCCCGATCGCCAAGGGGGCTGAGATCTTCGCCGAGCGCTGGACGCCGCTCATCCTGCGCGAGATGCTCTGCGGCAGCCACCGGTTCGCCGAGATCCAGCGGGGCATCCCGCGCATCTCACAGAGCCTGCTGGCGACGCGGCTGCGGTCGCTGGAGCGGGAGGGGATCATCGAGCGCCGGCCGGCGCGGGATGGGCACGGCTTCGAGTACCACCTGACCCCGGCCGGGCGTGAACTCGGGACGGTTGTCGAACTCCTCGGAGGCTGGGGCTATCGCTGGGCGCTGGGGCGGCTGCGTGCCGAGGATCTGGATCCCCCGTCGGTGCTGTGGTTCCTGCACCGGTATATCCGGGTCGAGCGGCTCCCCGCGGAGACGGTTGTGGTCCGGGTGGACCTGCGTGATGACCCTCTGCACGCCTGGTGGCTGATCCTGCGGCGGACGGGGGTCGAGTTGTGCTTCCGCGATGAAGGGTTCTCGGTCGACTTGTGGGTGACCGCGGACGCACCGACGCTAGCCGCCATCATCCTCGGGGAGCTTGAACCGCGGGCGGCGATGCGCTCGGGCCGCCTCCAGGTGGACGGGCCGCGCCCGCTGGTGCGGCAGTTCCCGGACTGGCTCGGCGTCACGCAGTTCACCCGCTATGGTCGTCCGGGCGAGATCGATCACCTCCTCGACCCCGGCATAGCCTGGGCGGCGCTGGCATCGCCCGATGCGGGCCCGGCGGTGCCGGAGCAGCCGTAGCCCCCGGACCCGTGGCTGGTGGGGTGCCTCAGAGGGGCTCACGTGGCGGCGCTTGCCCGGTGCGGATCCCGTGCGGTGGCACGTGCCCGGGGCTAAAGCCGCCGGGCTGAGTAGGAAAAGCCCACTGAAGGGGCTGGGGCAGCGCGTCTCCTGGGCTGCCGAATCGGCTCCGCCCCCGTGTGGCCAAGTGGGCTTACCGACAGATTCAGCCCGGGGTTTACCCCGGGCGCAGACCGACTGTTCGGCCAGTATCTCAGTCCACCAAGAGGTGCCGGAGTTCCTCTTCGCGCTCGCGTTTCGTGACGGCGATGATCTCGTCGCCGGCGCGGATCACGGTCTGTCCGGTGGGGATGATCAGGTCCCCAGCGCGGAGGACTGCCGTGACGTTGACCTCCGGCGGGAACTGGATGCGCTCGATCGGCTGATTGACCACCGGTGAGTCGTCGGACACTTTGGCTTCGACGATGGCGAGGTCGGCGTGGCGCAGCGCGAGGAGATGGACAAACGGGCGCTCCGGGATCTGCTGCTCGATGATGCTGAGGATGACGTTGGTCTGGCTCACGGTCACGTCGATGCCCAGCTTGCGGAACAGCTCCTCGTTCTTGGGGTTGTTGACCCGGGCGATGACCCGCGCGACGCCGAAGCGCTCCTTGGCCATCTGGCAGATGACGAGGTTGTCCTCGTCGTCACCGGTGACGGCGATGACGACATCGGCGCGACCCGCCCCAGCGGCTTCCAGGATCGCGGCCTCGGCGCCGTCCCCCTGCATGACGACGGCACCGAAGCGCTCGGCGTAGATCTGGCACTTGATCGGGTTCTTCTCGATCAGGAAGACCTCGTACCCCTCGTGGACCAGGGTCTTTGTGAGGTAGTAGCCGACCTTCCCGCCCCCGACGACGATGATGTACATGGTGTCGCTCCTGTGCCTGCCTGCGCTCCCCGCGCTAGCCCTGTGGCGACGCCGCGCCCGCCAGGACCTGCTCCTCGATCAGACCGGCGACGGTCGTCGTCGGGCAGACCACTGTGAGCCCGAGGTCGCGGAAGATCTCCGCCCGCACGGGGTCATAGACCCGCAGCACCACGCGGGGGACATGGTAGATCTTCTGGGCGATCTGGGCGGCCATGATGTTGGTGTTGTCGTCGTTGGTGACGGCGACGAACACGTCCGCGTGCTCGATTCCGGCCGAGCGCAAAACGTCCTCATCGATGCCGGTGCCGACGATCACGCGCCCGGGGAACTCCTCGGGTAGCTGCCGAAACGCATGCGGCTTGATGTCGACCACCACGACGTCGTGTCCCTGAGCCGTGAAGTCGGACGCCAGGCGCCAGCCGACGCGCCCACAGCCGACGATGAGGATTCTCATCGTGCCTCCCCAATCTCCCCGGCTATGCGCAGCAGGATGACATCGCACGGGGCATTGTCGAGAACGTAGGGTGCCACGTCCCCCTGTGTCAATTCGCCGTAGCGGCGCTGGTTGGTCGTTCCGAGAATGATCGTGTCGGCGCCCCGCTCGATGGCCTCGTCCACGATCGCCGCCGCTGCCAGCCGGGCCTGGAGCAAGGTCGTGGTCACGCTTGCCCACGGGTGGCCCCCGCGTTCCCGCGCGTGGTCCTCCGCCCGCTGCAGAACCTCCTCGCCGATCGCGATCAGTTCCGGGAGGTCGGCGTCGAGCGGGAAACGTTGAGGCACTTCCACGACGTACACCAGGATCAAATGGATGCGGCCGGTTCGGTTTGAGAGAGCCGAGGCCAGATCGATGCTGGGAAAGTCAGCGGGTCCCCCATCAACAGGGACGACCACGGTGCGATCCAGGGTGAGTACCCTCCACAATACCAGTCAACACCGCGCCGGCCGTGTTTGAGCCGCCGTGAACCGGTAGTATGCCCCACGACACGGCGCCGCGCAACGCGGACGACGGCGGCAAGGCAATACCTCGACGCATGGCTTATACCCCCGCTGCGAGGCGTGTGACAAGCGACTCAGGCAAGCCGGCCTCGCGCATCTGCGCCTGCGTGTCGGCGATCCGGTATTCGACGCGGTGGAAGGTCACGCGCTGGGCGTCGGGTTCGAAGATGGCGTACGACGCGCGGGGGTCGCCGTCGCGCGGCTGCCCGACGGCGCCGGGGTTGATGATGTAGCGGCCGCTGGAGACATCGAGGACCTCGCCGTCGTTGGGGTGGTGCGGGGCGACGTTGGACAGGGCCTCGTCTTCCCGGATATAGAGCGGCACATGCGTGTGCCCGACGAAGCAGAGCGGCGTATCGAATGCGGGGAAGTTCAATGCGGCGATGCGGGCGTTGTAGATGTACTCCCAGATGGGATGCCGCGGGCTGCCGTGCACGACCGTCCAGTCGCCGTCGATCATGCGGTTGGGGAGCGACTCCAGGTACTGGAGGTGTTCGGCCTGGAGTTGCATGGTGGTCCAGTAGCTGGCGAAGCGCGCGACGGGATTGAACTCGTCCAGGGACAGGCGCCCGATGCACGCCCAGTCGTGGTTGCCGATGACGCTGATGTTGGGCGCGAGCACCCGTACCAGCTCCACGCACTCGCGCGGCCGCGGACCATAGCCGACGATGTCGCCCAGGGACCAGATGTCGTCCACCCGCCCGGCGTCGCTGAGTACCGCCTCGAGCGCGACGAGGTTAGCGTGGACGTCTGAGATGATCAGAATGCGCATGCAGGTGTCCCTGTGCTCTCGCTAGCGCTGCCGCGGGACGACCGCGGGTCGCTCCTCGATGCTCGCCGCGCCCCGTTCGAGGTGCACCATCAGCACCGCCACGTCGCCGGGCGTCACGCCGGCGATGCGACTGGCCTGACCCAGCGTTGCCGGGCGGAAGCGCGCCAGCTTCTCCCGCGCCTCGTTACGCAGTCCCGCCAGCGCCGTGTAATCGATCCCGTCGGGGATTGGTCGTTCCTCCAGGTGGCGTATCCGCTCGACGCGCGCGAGTTCCTTTTCGATATACGCCTCGTACCGCGCCTCAACCTCGATCCGCTCGGCCAGCCGGGATGGCACGGACAGGCTGTCGGCGCCGAGCGCCTCCAGGACGCTCGCCAGTGCCTCGTAGCGCACCTCCGGCCGCCGCAAGTAGTCGAGCGCGGTCTGGTTCCGCGCCAGCGGCGGCAATCCGGCTCGCTCCAGAGCCTCCGCCGTGCGCGGATTCATCGAGAGGTGGTGGGCGGCGAGCCGCGCCAGAGTCTCCGTGATGATGCGGCTTTCCGCCTGCACGGCCTCCCAGCGCTCCCGCGAGATCAGGCCGAAGCGATAGGCGATGTCCGACAGGCGAGCCTCGGCGTTGTCACAGCGCAGGAGCAGTCGGTGCTCGGCACGCGAGGTGAGCATACGATACGGCTCGACGAACTCTTGGGTGGTCAGGTCGTCGATCATCACGCCGATGTAGCTCTGGTCGCGCCGGAGCACGAGCGGTTCCGCGCCCTGGGTGAAGCAGGCGGCGTTCAAGCCGGCCACGATTCCCTGACCCGCTGCCTCCTCGTAACCGGAGGTGCCGCAGACCTGCCCGGCGAAGAAGAGTCCGTCGACGCGCCGCGCGGCCAGGGTGCGGGTCAGTTCGGACGAGTCGATCGCGTCGTACTCGACGGCGTAGCCGTAGCGGGTGATGGTCGCCTCCGCCAGGGCCGGGATCGTCCGCAGGAACGCGAGCTGGACGTCCTGGGGCAGACTGGTGTTGGCACCCTGGACGTAGACCTCGGTCGTCCGCCAGCCCTCCGGCTCCAGGAAGAGGCCGTGCGACGGCTTGTCGCGGAAGCGCACGATCTTGTCCTCGATCGAGGGGCAGTAGCGCGTGCCGACCGCCTGGATGGTGCCGTTGAACATCGGTGCGCGGTCGATGTTGGCCGCGATGATGTCGTGGGTGGCGGGGTTGGTGTGGAT
The DNA here is from genome assembly GCF_000024985.1 of Sphaerobacter thermophilus DSM 20745. NCBI lineage: Bacteria > Pseudomonadati > Thermomicrobiota > Thermomicrobia > Sphaerobacterales > Sphaerobacteraceae > Sphaerobacter > Sphaerobacter thermophilus. Next base: position 1,806,810 of record NC_013523.1, on the reverse strand, counting down.
CAAGTAGCAGGGCATCTGTACCCGCCAGCCGTCGGTGATGCCGGGGTAGATCGGCAGGGGCGGCAACTCCAGCCGCTCGATCCGTCCCTGGGCACCGTCGAAGCTGAACCAGAGCGGCCGATCGCTCCCGGTCTGTACCTCCGCCTTGCTGAAGTCGATGCTGCGCGCGTCGATGCGGGGTGGCGTGCCGGTCTTGAGCCGGCGAAGGCGGATGCCGAGATCGCTCAGTGAGGCGGAGAGGGCGGTGGCCGCTGGATCACCGGCCCGGCCGCCCGCCGCGCGCCATTCTCCCGCGATCATGCGGCCGCGGAGGAAGGTGCCGGCGGTCACGACGACCGCGCCCGCGAGGTAGCGGTTCCCGGCGTCCGTGCGAACGGCCTGGACCCGGTGGCGCCCCCCGGCCGTGACCAGTTCGATATCGGTGACGGCCTCCTGCCGCAGGGTGAGTCGCGGCTGGCGCTCCAGCGCCTCCTTCATCGCCATCGGGTAGAGCATCTTGTCGGCTTGTGCCCGAGGAGCCTGGACGGCCGGGCCCTTGCTCGTGTTGAGCATGCGGATCTGGATGGCGGTGCGGTCGATGGCGCGTCCCATCTCGCCCCCGAGGGCATCGACCTCACGCACAAGATGGCCCTTCGCGGGGCCGCCGATTGACGGGTTGCACGGCATGAAGCCGATCCGGTCGAGGTTCGGTGTCAGGACCAGGGTCGTGCAACCCGCACGCGCCGAGGCGAGCGCGGCTTCACAGCCCGCGTGGCCGGCTCCAATGACGATGACATCAAACTGCTCAGTGTATACGCTCATAATGCGAGCGAAGTATAGGGTTCCGCCCGGTCGCTGGCAATCGACGTTGGTGCTAATTCGCGGGCCGCGCACGCTTCTTGCGGTCGCAGCGGCGGTCGTCACCGCCGCGGCTGCCCATTCGGGGCACTGGGATTGGCGTACCACGTCGGCCACACGGCTGGCACGGAACGACTTCCCATCGCGGCGGGAGACCGAAGGGAGTGGAGGTACACCAATGAGGCAACGCGAACCTGATCCACTGGCAATTGGTGCGGTCGTCGCGGTGTCGGCTGCGGCAGCGGCAGGGGTGGGGAGCCTGGTTGCCGCCATGCTCCGGCGTCGGCGTCCCGAGCCGAAACCAGTAGCTACGATCCCGTCTATGGCCGCGCTCATGGAAGATCCGCGTGTCCGCTCGGTAGCGGAGACGGCGCGGACTGCGCTTGAGCAGGCGAAAGCGACGGTGGGGTCCTCCGATCGGGAGGCGATGCGCCGTGAGCTGGCGCGGCGGGTGGAACCGCTGGTGGCTGCGGCACGGACGGACCTCCCGCCGCTCACCCGAGAGGCCACGCAGCGGGCGTTGCGGGCGGCCGAGCGGCTCCGCGAGGAGGGGACAGTACGCCTCCGCACCGACGTGCAACCGGCCGCGCGCACCCTGGCCCAGGAAGCTGTCGCGGAGGCGGAGGAGATCCTGGCCGCCGCACGGGAGCGGGCCGCCGAGTTGAGTGAGTCGGCAGAGGAGTACCTGCCGCAGGTCGGGACGCGGGCCGCGGCGCTCGCCGGGCTGGTGGCCGGGTCGGCCACCGCGGCAGCACAGCAACTGGGCGACCGACTGGGTGGCGTGATCGAGTCGCGCCGCCGCCCGTCGCAGCGGGGGCGAAAGCCGAGCATGCGGCAGCGTAGTGGAGCGGCGGTCCAGCGGGCCGGCGCGAGTGTCGTGTCGGCGACGACCGAGTCCGCGTTGATCCTCTTCTGGGCCGGTGCGCTGAGTGCGGTGGTGTACTTCGGCGTGCTGAACCAGCAGCAGCGGGAGCGCGTGCGCCGGGCGGTGACCGGCGTGTACCAGCGCGTGCGGCGGATGGTCGAAGACCGCCGCGGTGAGACGGCGTAGCCTTCCCGCTACCGGGAAGCCCTATTCTTCGCGAAGGCGTCGTTGTCTCCCACGTTCCCGCGTATGAAACCCCGCCCGTGGCGGATAACGCCACGGGCGGGGTTCTGTGTCCATCCCTGCGGGACGCGCGATAGCCCGTACAAGGTATTTCGTCTTTGCGGCCGGACCGGTTGCCGCCGACTCTTCGCGCTAGGGAGGAGTCGGCGGCTGACGTCCGGATTCCCGCACGCGCTAGCTGACGCCCTTGACCGCGTCGGCGAAGACGTCCAGGAACTCCTCCGCCTGCTGCTGGTTGATGACCAGCGGCGGGATGACGCGGATGACCTGGTCGCTCGTCCCGGCGCTGATGAGGAGGGTGCGGCGCTCCTGGGCGCGGCGAATGACCTCCTGGGCGGCGGCACCGTTCGGCGCCCCGTTGGGCTTGACGAACTCGACGCCGATCATCAGTCCCATACCGCGCACATCCCCGATGACCGGGAACTCGCTCTGCATCTCGCGGAGCTGGCTCATCAGGAACTGGCCGATACGGGCGGCGTTGCCCGGCAGATCCTCGTCCCGCATGACCTCGAAGGTGGCCACACCGGCGGCGCAGGCAACCGCGTTGCCGCCGTAGGTGCCGCCGTGCGCGCCCGGAGCCCAGCGGTCCATCAGATCGCGGGAGGCGACCACGGCGCTGAGCGGAAGGCCGGAGGCAATCCCCTTCGCCACCGTCACGATGTCGGGGACGATGCCGAACTGCTCGAAGGCCCACATCGTGCCGGAGCGGCCGACGCCGGTCTGGATCTCGTCGGCGATGAGCAGGATGCCGTGCTCGTCGCACAGCCGGCGTAGCCGCTGCATGAAGCCCTTCGGTGCGACCACGTAGCCGCCCTCACCGAGCATCGGCTCGATGATGATGGCGGCGACGTCATCCGGCAGGACCTCGGTCTCGAACAGCGCCTCCAGATCGGCGAAGTAGGCGTCCTCGGCCTTGTCGGGCGGGAGGTTGTAGGGATTGCGGAACGGGTTGGGATAGGGCGCGCGGTAGATGGACGGGACGAGCGGTTCGTAGTGCGCGCGCACCTTGGCCCGCGAAGACGTCAGGGCCATGGCGAGGTGCGTGCGCCCGTGGAACGCGCCACGGAAGGAGATGATCGCCGGACGGCGGGTGGCGATCTTCGCCAGCTTGATGGCGCCCTCGATGGCCTCTGCGCCCGAGTTGCTGAAAAACACCTGGTTCAGCGACGGCGGCATGGTCTCGGTGATGAGCTGAGCCAGGCGCATCATCGGCTCGTGGGCCAGGATGTTCGCCTGGGCGTGGATGATCTTTCCGGCCTGCTCCCGGATCGCGGCCACCACGCGCGGATGGCAGTGACCGGTGTTGGTTACGGCGATGCCGGACGTGAAGTCGGTCCACCGCTCGCCGTGAATATCCCACACGTAGATCCCCTCGGCGTGGTCCACCACGACCGGTGAGTACCGCGACAGAACCTTAGGGATCAATGCAGACGGGTCGAGGTCGTGACCTGGCATCATTTTCTCCTCTCGCTACTGAACAATCAGGCCGGTCACAGCTCCGTCAGAAGGCCGGTGAGCAGGGCCGCCCGCTCGACGAGCCCGGTAACGCTGATGTGTTCGTGCTCGGCGTGGCCGCCGTCGCCCGGGCAACCGAGCCCGTCGATGGTCGGCACGCCCAGCGCTGCGGTAAAGTTGCCGTCGCTGGCTCCGCCGGTGCCCCCCTCTTGCAGGTCGAGCCCGAGGGAAGCGCCGATCTCTCGCGCGCGCTCGAATGCGGCGACGATTGTGGGGGTCCGCTCCATCGGAGGCCGGTTTAGGCCGCCTTCGACCGTGACGCTCGTCCCGGGATGACGCGGGCGGGTCTCGAGGATGGCGGCCACGACGCGCTCGGCCTCGGCCTGGCTCGACACGCGGAGGTCGATCTCGGCAACCGCCTCGGCCGCGATGACGTTCGGTCGCGTGCCGCCGTGGACCACCCCGACGTTGACGGTGGTCCCCAGGTCCAGATCGCTCAGGCTGTGCAGGTAGAGGATCTGGTTGGCGAGTTCCTGGATGGCGCTCGCGCCCTTCTCCGGGTCGGCGCCGGCGTGGGCGGCTCGGCCGGTGATGCGCATGGTGAACATCCCGACGCCCTTGCGGAAGGTCTTGAGCTTCCCTTCCGGCGGGATCGGCGGCTCAAGACAGAGGACGTAGGCGCTATCCCGGGCCAGTTCCTCGATCAGCGGGCGGGAGACGGGGCTGCCGACCTCCTCCTCGGTGTTGATGAGCCACTGGATCGGACGGTGCGGCAGATCGCGCTCGCGGATGAGGCGAATAGCCTCCAGCATCATGGCGACGCTGGCCTTCATGTCGAAGATGCCGGGGCCGCGCGCGATGTCGCCCTCCACGCTGAAGGGCTTGCGGTCGATGGTCCCAAGCGGCCAGACCGTGTCGATGTGGGTCATGACCAGCAGGGGCTTTTCGTCGGCGCTGCCCGTGCCGCCCCAGCGGGTTACGGTCAGGTCGCCGTACTCGCGCTGGGGGTGTACCTCCACCTCCGCACCGAGCGCCCGGCACTGCTCCTGGAGGTAGGCGGCCAGCGCGTCGACCGCCGCCTTGTCGGTGCTTGGGGACTCACGGCGGACCACCTCGCCCACGGTCGCGAGCAGGTGCTCGCGCCGCTCGTGCATCGCCTCGACCAGCGTCATTGTCCTTCCTCTCCCTTGACTGATCCTGTCCCCACATCCGACCCGGTCTGCGGCCTGTGGCTCAGAGTTCATCCGGCCGGCCGTTGCGGTCCTCCTGCGACGGATCGTGTGCCGCCCGGGATACCCCCTCGGACGGCATGGTCGGGAGACTCGGAGCCTGTGTCGCGCGCTCCAGCGCGAAGACGTGCAGGTTGGCCTCCAGGTCGATGTAGCGGTCGGCGATCTCCATCAAGTCCGTCGCAGTATAGCGCGGCGTGGACGCGATCTCGACCCGCAGTCCCAGACGCTGGGCCCGGTCGACCAGGTAGGTGAAGTCGCCGTCGCCGCTCACGATGACGGCCACATCGATGTAGGGCGCCTGGGAGAGAAGATCGACCGCCAGTTCCATGTCCAGGTCGCCCTTGCTGGTGCCGTCACTGTAGCGCCGGAGCGTCTTGGTGATGACGCGAAAGCCGTTGCGCCGCAGCCAGGTGAGAAATGGGACGGCCGTGTTGTCGTCCGGCGCCACAGCCATGTAGGCGTAGGCACGGTGGAGGCGCCGTCCCCCGACGATGAAATCGAGCAGCCGTGTGTAGTCGATCTTGATGCCTAAGTCTCGTGCGGCGAAGTAGAGGTTGGACATGTCGAAGAACACAGCAACCTTGTCGAATTGATCGGGTCGACACATAGGCTTGTCCATCCATCATGTCGGTTGGGTAACGTCGTATTGGCTGCTGGCCCAAACGGGCACTACCGCTCGTGCTGGTGGGACCAGATCGATCTTGGGTGAAGTGGATGCGGTCCGGGCGGGCCACGGGCAGGGGTGCTGGCATCGGCCAAGGAAGGGAAATTCGCCTGGACGGCAACAAATCCACGGGCGATGCTCCTCTGCGCCTCCCGGGGCTACTCGTCCTCCGCTGCTCGTTTGCGGGCTTCGCGCTCCCGCAACTGCTTGTAGTACTTCTTGGGCTTCGGCATCGGCCGGCTCTCCTCGGCCTCGCGCCGAGCCGCGGCCTCGGCGGCTGCGGTGGCGAGTTGCTCTTCGAGGAGTGCCAGGTCGTCGTACACGCCGATGTTGCTGTTCGCGACCGGTGTGCGCATGAGGCGCCGGACGAGTTCGAGCAGCGAGCGGACCTGCGCGCGATCGGCGCCTGGCTGGGAGGCCGTCTTTTCGATCGTGTCGATCAGGCGCAGCGTCTCCGGCCGCGCCTGGTTCGCCTCGAGAAGCTCGCGAATACGCTCCAGTGCGTTGAGGATATTCATGCGCGTCGTCCTTCCCTCTCCGGCGGCAGGCCGCCGGGTTGGTTGCCAACGGCAGTATCCGGGATCGCTGGGACCGGTGCAAGTCGCACCGCCTGCCGCCTGTCGCCTTGCCGCCACCCCACAGATCCCCGCACGGAGCACGCCATGTCGCGGGTGTGCTGTGGCGTGATGGGCGGACGTGCTTTAATCGCGGCGGTTGAGTGCGGGCGCGTCCCGCATGGGAGAGAGGTGGCGATCGGGTGAGCGTGGAGCAGTCCACCGCGCGGGTGTCGACAAAGGACCGGTTCCTCGGCTGTCTCCTCGGCCTGGGGATCGGCGATGCCCTCGGGATGCCGGTCGAGGGTTGGAGTCGGGAAGAGATCGCCGCTCGATATGGGTGGATCGACGGCTACCTGCCGCGGATCGAGGGCGAGACGGAGACCGTGCCCGCGGGTGAGTTCACCGATGCCACCGAGGTCGCGCTCTGCCATGTGGAGGCGCTCATCTCCGCAGGGGGCTTCGTCGACCCCGAGGCGGTCGGCCGCCGGCTGATGCTCCTCGCCCGGGGAGAGAGCCGCCGGTTCCTGGATCCCTTGACCTTGAGTGCGATCGAGCGCATGGAGGAGACCGACCAGTTCCAGGAGGGGGTGGTCGGTGACGGACCGCCGGACGCGACCATCGCTCCGCAGATCGCGCCGGTGGCGTTGATGCACGCGCTCGGGCGGCTGAATGCAGAGGTCTTCACGCGCGAGGTCCTGCGCGCCGGCCTGATTACCCGCAGCCACCCGGAGGCGCTGAACGGTGCGCTGGCGATGGCGTACGCCATCTGGCTCCTGGCGGCAGAGCACATCCCGCCGGACGTGCTGATCCCGGAGGTTGCCGCCTTCATCGACGAGGACGACGTCGCCAAGCGCCTGCGCCTGGCGGAAGCCCTCGCGCGGAACGGCGGGGACCGGGAGCAGGACCTGGCCCACTTGCGGCGCATTGGGACCGACGGCTCGGTCGCTGGATCGGTTGCGGCGGCGCTCTACGCCTTCGTCGTCCACCCCGACGACTTCGCCGCGGCGGTACTCACCGCGATCAACGCGGGCGGTGATACAGCGACGATCGGCGCGATGACCGGGGCGCTGGCCGGGGTCCACCTCGGTGCGACCGCGATTCCGGAACCCTTCGTCGAAGGCCTGGCCGGCCGGGCATACATCCTGGTGGCCGGGCCGAGCCTCTATCGGGCGGCGCAGCTCCGCGCCGGACGCTTCTTCCAGATCCACCGCGGCCTATGAGCGGAGCACAGGTTCGAGCCGTCGTCTTCGACCTCGACGGCCTGCTGGTCGATAGTGAGCCGGTGCAGATCGCCGCCTGGGAAGCCTTCCTGGCTGAACTGGGCCACACCCTCGACGACGCGCTGCTGGCGGAGATGTTCGGGCTGCGCCTGATGGACAGTGCCCGGCTGGTGCGCGATCGGCTGGGCCTGCCCCTGACCGTCGAGGAGGTCATGGCACGGCGGGACGCGCACTTCTTCGCGGCGCTGCCAGGCCGGCTCCACCCGATGCCCGGGGCGCGAGAGCTGGTGGCGGCGCTTCAGGCGCGGGGTGTGCCGCTGGCGCTGGCGACCTCCGGCCACCGGCGCTACGTCGACGTCGCTCTGGCCGCACTGGAGCTGGAGGGCGCGTTCGCGTTTGAAGTTACCGGCGAGCAAGTCTCCGCCGGGAAGCCGGCGCCGGACATCTACCTGGCGGCCGCCGCGGGGTTGGGGCTCCCGCCCGCGGCGTGCGTGGCGCTGGAAGACGCACCCAACGGCGTGGCCGCGGCCAAGGAAGCGGGCATGCGGTGTCTCGCGGTGCCGAACGCGATGACGGCCGACCTGCCCGGGCTCGACCGGGCTGATGCGATCCTCACCTCGCTCGATGCGGTGCTCCCGTGGCTTGACGGGGCAGGGTGGCTCCGCGCCGGTGGTGACGCTGCCCGGTCCGGATGATCGACGCGCGCGTCGTGAGTGCCGTCCGCCCTATTCCTCCGGCTCCCAGGGGTAGACGATCCACTCGTCGGTTTCAGCGGCAAAGTAGTCGGGGGCGTCGCCCGGGAAGTGCGAGCGGGTCGGCTTGAAGTGGAGCACGGCCACCTCCGGGTGCCCGCCGGCGGCGCGGATGCGGTCGCGGACGGCGACGACGGTTCGGCCGCTGTCCCACACGTCGTCGACCACCAGGATGCGCTGGCCCTTGAGCAGTTCGGCGTGGGGGAACTGGAAAAAGCGCGGTTCGTCCAGGGTTTCGCCCACGGTGGTGTAGAACTGCACGGCGGCGACCATGATGTTCCGCATGTCCATCTGCTCGGAGAGGAGGCAGGCCGGGATCATGCCGCCACGGGTGATCGCCAGGAGCGCGTCGTAGTCCGTCGGAAGCTTCTCAGCCAGCACCTGCACCAGGTCCGCGATCTCCTGCCAGGAGAGAATGCGCCGCTCGACCCCGATCTCCACCGTTGCCTCCCGCCGGTCAGACCCCTGCGCGCCACCCCGCGCCCGTTTCCGCGAAGAATACCACGGCTCCGCGCGAGGATCCGTGTCCGTTCCTTAGCACTCGACGCTTGCGAGTGCTAAGCGACCTTGAAGGCGGCAGGTAGGGTGATATACTGAGGGTTATGGTCCCTGCCCGGATGATGCCGGGCAGGAGTGTGTTACCGACCTGAGACACCGGGACAGCCCGCGACCGCACAGGCAGAGCATGACCGCAAAGCGCGACTACTACGAGATCTTGGGCGTCAGCCGGAACGCGACGGCGGAGGAGATCCGGCGTGCCTACCGGCGGCTTGCTCGTAAGTACCACCCCGACGTCAACCGAGAAGAAGGCGCAGAGGAACGCTTCAAGGAGATCAACGAAGCGTACGAGGTCCTGGGGGATGAGGAGCGCCGCGCTGCCTACGACCGCTTCGGCCACGCGGGTGTCTCTGGCGGGTTCGGCGCGGCTGGCGACCCCTTCGGCTTCAGCGGCTCGCCCTTCAGCGACATCTTCGAGACGTTCTTCGGCGGTGGCGGGCGCAGGAGCCGCGGGCCGGTGCGCGGGGCCGACCTCGAGACCTCGGTTGAGTTGACCTTCGAAGAGGCGATCTTCGGGACCGAGAAAGAGGTCGAGGTCACGCGCCTCGAGCTGTGCGACGATTGCCGCGGCACGCGTATGCGCGGGGGCAAGCAGCCGCCTGTCTGCCCGGTGTGCGGCGGCAGCGGCGAGGTCCGCCGGGTGCAGCACACCATCCTTGGTCAGTTCGTCACGGCGATGCCGTGCGACAACTGCGGGGGCGAGGGGCGAGTAATCTCCGATCCGTGCCCCACCTGTCGCGGACGAGGCCGGGTGGCCAAGACGCGCACCATCGCGGTCACGATCCCGGCGGGGGTCGACAGTGACTCGACGCTGCGCCTGACCGGCCAGGGCGAGCACGTGCCGAACGGGACGCCGGGCAACCTGTATGTGCGCATCCGCGTCCAACCGCACCCCTACTTCGTTCGGCAGGGGAAGCAGATCCACCTGGATCTGCCGCTCAACATGGTACAGGCTGCGCTCGGGGCCGAGGTCGAGGTGCCGACCGTCGACGGCCCGGTGGAGCTGAAGATCCCACCTGGGACCCAACCGGGGCAGCAGTTTCGCCTGCGGGGAAAGGGAGTGCCCGACGTCCGAGGCGGTGCGCGCGGCGATCAGATCGTCACCGTGCGGGTAGTGATCCCGACCGAGATCACGCCCGAGCAGCGGGAGCTGCTGCGCAAGCTGGCTGAGACCCTTACCACCCCGGACCTCGAGGACGGTAATCGCCGCGGTTTCTTCGGCAAGATCAAGGACGCGCTCGGCGTCTAGACTCCCCTGGCATAGACCGCTCGTCATTCACCGGGCCGGACTGGCTCCGGCGAGGTCGCCCTTGCCTTCCCGCGTGAAGACGGCCACGTACACCACGCCGACCACCGCGAGCGACACGGCTACCGCGAGGTACAACCACTGGAGCTGCGCCCCACCCGCGATGGCGTAGCCCAGCAGCGGCCCCGTCGCGGCGCCGAGGTCGAGCCAGGTGCTGTACCACCCGAGCAACCGGGCGCGCTGGGCCTCCGGGGCCAGTCCGCCGACGGTCGCATCGAGCGACACCTGGAGGGCAGTCGAGGCGAGGAACAGGGTGATGGCGGTGACGGCGGTCCAGGCGAGCGAAACGGGCAACGCCAGCATTGCCAGTGTCGCGACCTCAACCGCCCCGGCCACGAGTGTGACGCGGACCGGTCCCCAGCGGTCCGAGAGGTGACCGACGACCGGCCCCCACAGGAAGTCCCCAAGGAAGCGCGCTGACAGCAAGACGCCGGTGACGGTGGCTACCCCGAGGGCGATGCCGAGCACCGGGGTGGTCTCGCCGTAGGACCGCAACAGCCACAGGCCAAGCGTGGCGGTCACCAACCCGCTGATGGCCACGCCATGCAGGAAGACTGCGACGGAGACGACGCGGAAGCGGAGCCGGGCGATCCGGGGCATGGACTCGCGGTCGGTCGCTGGCTGATCGCTTGGGATCCGCACCGTCACCTGGCTGGGTCGCTGGGGTGAGGGCGGCCGCTCGCGCAGGACGGCGACGGCGCCGACGATGCTGATCGCGGTGAAAATGAATACCGTCGTCTCGAACCCCAGCAGGTCGGTCAGGAGCCCGCCCGTGAGCACGGCAACGAAGCTCCCGAACCGCACCACGCCGTTGAAGAAGCCCAGGTAGTAGCCGCGATTGCCGTCGCGCGCAGCTTCCAGGGCCGCCAGGTAACCACCGAGGCGTAGGAAAGACCAGCAGACCCCCCACACGGCGCGCGCGATGAGGAGAACGATGAAGCCGAGGCCGGAGGCGTAGGCCGCGGTGGTGAGCGCGGCGACGAACAGTGAGGCCACGAACGGGCCGCGGACGCCGGTGCGCGTCACGACCCAGCCTGCGATGGAATTCGAGACCAGCCGCACCCAGCGGTTGACGCTCAGCAGAACTCCGACTGACGCAACCGCGAGGCCGAGGTCGTCCCAGACGACCGGTAGGACGGCGTAGAGCAGGGAGTCGCCCAGGATCGACGCGGCGACCGCGAGGGACACCGCGACCACCCAACGCGGTGGCAGGCGCGCTCGCAGTCGAGCTCCCATCCGCTCCTCCCTGCTCCCGACGCGTCCGACGCCGTCACAGCTTCATCAGCCCGAAGGCGGCGGCGTAGGTGGGATTATCCCGGCGGAAGGTGTCCGGGTTGACGCCCTTCACGACGGCCATCTGGTAGGCGAGCATCTGCATTGGCACGACCGTCAGGAGCGGCGAGATCATCTCCGGGACTGCCGGGAGTTCGAAGACGGTGGCGTCCGGCACGGCTTCCACGCCTTCGCCGACCAGCCACAGCCGCGCGCCCACGGCCGCCAGCACCGCCGCCACCTCGCGGACGCGCTCTTGCGCCGCACCGGGCACGTTGATGAGCACGACCAGATCATCCGCATTGACCGCCACCATCGGTCCGTGCACGAACTGCTCCAGCGGCAGCCCGTCGATCCAGCCGTACGCGGCCTCGCGCACCTTGATGACCGCCTCGGTGGCGCTCACCGCATTTGGCCCGGCTCCGGCCGCGTAGACCCGGCGGGTCGTCGCCTCGCGGGCCACCGGCAGCACCTCATCCTCACGCGCCAGCACGCCGGCCACTTGATCCGGCAGCGCCTCCAGCGCGGTGCGGAAGTCCGCGGTGGCGGTCGCGCCGCGCTTGTCTCCGAGGCAGGTGGCGACCTGCGCCAGCACGGTCATCGCGCAGAGGTGCGACGACGTGTAGGCGGCCGACTTCTCCCGCTCGACGGTGCGCAGCACGAGCTGCGAGCCGGGGTGCTCGGCAGTCAGGCTGCCGACCGACAAGACGGTGGCTCCCAACGCGACCGCGGCTTCCAGGGCCTCCGACGAGAAGCGCTTCACGCCCGTATGCGCCATCACGATCACGGCGTCGTCCGATTGGAGGCCGAACTGCACCGGGTACCGGGCGAAATCGAAGGACAGGACGGCACGGGCATCGCTGCCGGCTGCCGCGAGCAGCCAGGCCCCGACCTGGGCCGCGTGGTAGCTGGTGCCGATGCCGACCAGGAAGACGCGGCGTGCACCGGCGATTCGCTCCGCGGCATCCTGCGCCGGCTCCCAGCCGGTATCAAGCAGCCGCCGCAGATCGTCCGGCTGGCGGTGCATGGTCTGGTACATCATCGAGTCGGTCGTCGGCGCGCTCATTGATACCTCCCCATCAGCGAGCCGGTGGCACGGTGGGCGCAGGCGCCCATGCCCTCCCTGGCGATCGTTCAACGTCGCACGCGCGCCACGCTACCATACGAACGGCCAGCGCGTACCATCCAATCGCCTGCACGGCCGGCGTCGGGCACCAAGCAGCCTGGCACAAGACTGTAGCGCCTTGGTGGCAGACACTGATGCCCTCGCCAGCGAGGAGCGCGCACGCTGTGGGTGCGGAGTATCGAACGTGTGCCGCAGGTGACTCACGATGGGAGGTGCGACGTGACGTCACCACGAGGGGTGCGTATCGGGCTCATCGCGTTGCAGGTCGTCGGATCCGTCAGCGCGGCAGCCGGAGCGGTCGGGCTGCTCGGCGGTGGCATCGAATATCCCACCGAGTGGCTCACGGGCAGTCCCTTCACGAGTTACACGATCCCCGGCCTTATCCTGGGCGTCGTCGTAGGTGGGAGCCAACTCGCCGGGCTCATCGCCGTCCTCCGACGCCATGATGGCGCACCCCAGCTTTCGGCGCTGGTGGGCGCCATCATGATGGGCTGGATCATCGCGGAGGTGCTCATCGTCGGCTCAATCCCCGGCATCACGCGCAACCTCCAAGTCTTGTACTTCCTCCTGGGCCTGGCGGAAGTGGGGTTGGTCGCCCTCTGGATCCGTGCTCGCGAGTACGCACGGTAGCACGGGGTGGTCATGGGGAGGTCAGCAGAATTGTGCTGCCGATCCGATTGACCGGCATGTCCTGCTCAGGACCTTCAGACTGCGTGACGCGGTTCCGGGCCGCGGCATGTGTCCGGGGCGCGTGGTGCGAGGGGCCCTGAGGCATGGTCACGGCCCTGGGGTCATGGAGGTTGACGACATAACCCGGCATGCCGGCCGCTCCGTCTCCCGCCCGCATCAGTCGGCTCGGGCGGCCACAGACCGGATCCGCGACGGGTGGCGAGACGGGTCCCGCACCGCGACGGGTGCCCGGGGCTAAAGCCGCCGGGCTACGAAGCGAAGCCCACTGAAGGGGTTGGGAAGATGGCGCCCGATGGGAAGCCGGATCACCACCGCCCCGGTGTGGCCATTGTAGCCCCTTCAGTGGGCTTACCCACTATTCAGCCCGGCGGCTTTAGCCCCGGGCACGGGCCGGGATGCGGGATCCGTCGCAGCACCCGCCCCGGAACGGGATCACCGCGCGGGGTCCGTCGCACCACCCATCGTGCATCCCTACGTCGGCGCGGTACCAACCCGGGTGCGGCTGACGCCGCGCGATACCAAAGCGGCGGCTCGGACCGCCGCCCTCCAAAGCGAGAGCGCCTGGACTGTACAGCCCAGGCGCTCCTGTTTCGTGGGCGGGAAGGCAGGGATTCGAACCCTGGGAGGACTTAATTCGCCCTCAACCGCTTAGCAGGCGGCCCCATTCGACCACTCTGGCACCTTCCCCGGTATTCGTTTGTCGGCGGAGAGGGAGGGATTCGAACCCCCGGACCTTTCGGTCAACTGTTTTCAAGACAGCCGCCTTAAACCACTCGGCCACCTCTCCGCGGCACCCGGCCGACCAGCTTCGACGGCAGCCGTGGGCGGGTAGACCGGGATCGTGGGGCCACGCGTTGCCGCTGTCGGCATGTCAGTATAGCAGAGTTACCGGATGCCTTCAATCGGCGCGGAACCGGTGCTGCCCCGGTTCGGCCCCCCTCTCCCAACCTTGGGAGAGGGGCCGGCGGTGAGGGCCGGGCGGGCGCGCCAGCCGGTCAGAAGACCGGCTGGCGGCCGATGACTTCCTGGCCACCCATGTAGGGGCGCAGGACCTCCGGGATCTCGATCGTGCCGTCCTCGCGCTGGTAGTTCTCCATGATGGCGATCAGGGTGCGCGGGAGGGCGAGCCCCGAGCCGTTCAGGGTGTGGACGAACTGGGGCCGTGCGCCGTCGGCTGGCCGGTAGCGGATGTTGGCCCGGCGCGCCTGGAAGTCCCGGAAGTTCGAGCAGGACGACACCTCCAGCCAGTCCTGGCTACCGGGTGCCCATGCCTCCAGGTCGAACTTCTTGGCGGCCGTGAACGAGAGGTCGCCGGTGCACATCTGCACGACGCGGTAGGGGATGTTGAGCCGCTGGAGGACTTCCTCAGCGTTCGCGACCAGCGAGTTCAGTTCGTCGTCCGACGTCTCGGGCGCGACGAACTTGACCATCTCGACCTTCTCGAACTGGTGGACGCGCTTGATCCCACGCACGTCGCGCCCGGCCGAGAGCTGCTCCCGGCGGAAGCAGGGCGTCTGGGCGACGTGGTAGATCGGGAGCGCGTCGGCATCCAGGATCTCGTCGGCGTAGAGGTTCGTCACCGGTACCTCGGCGGTCGGGATCAGCCACAGGTCCGACTCGTCGTCGCGGTAGAGGGCGTCGCCGAACTTGGGCAGGTTGCCGGTGCCGATTAGGGCGTCGGGGCGGACGAGGACCGGGGCGTACAGTTCGGTGTATCCGTGCTCGCGGACGTGCAGGTCGATCATCCAGGTAGCCAGCGCCCGTTGGAGGCGCGCCATGTCCCCGCGGAAGAAGTAGAAGCGCGAGCCGGACACCTTGACCCCGCGCTCGAAATCGATCAGGCCCAGTTCCTCGCCGATCTCCCAGTGCGGGCGGACGGGGTAGGGGAAGTCGCGCGGCTCGCCCCAGTGGCGGACGACCACATTGGCCGATTCGTCCGGCCCGACCGGCACGTCGGGGTCGGGCAGGTTCGGCACCTGGAGCAGGAGGTCTCTGAGCGCGGCGTCCGTCTCGGCCACCTGTGCGTCGAGTTCCTGGATCTTGTCCCCGAGGCCGCGCATCTCCGCGATGCGGGCGTCGCGCTCCGGTCCAGGGGCAAGCCGGCTGATCTCTTTCGACCCGGCGTTGCGGCGGGCCTTGAGTTCCTCGACCTCCGCCAGGAGCGCCCGGCGACGTTCGTCCAGCTCGAGGATCTCGTCGATAGGTGCTTCGGTGTTGAGCTTGGCGAGCGCCTCGCGCACGAGATCGGGCTGCTCGCGGATCAACCGCAGGTCAATCATGGTCGTCCCTCCACCACAGCGGTCGGCTGACAAACGGACGGCCCTACGCACGTAGGGCCGGAGCGGGCGACGGCAGCATGGGCTCGCCCCGCTCAGCCACTACTGCTGGCACTTTTCAACGGCTCGTAGCCAGGGATGAACGGCAACCAGTCGGGATTGACGCGGGAGTTGAGCGCCCGCTGGATGGTGTAGTAGCGGCCCGGGCGCGGCTCGAACGGCTCGCGGCGCAGCGTCAAGCGCGCCTCGGCGAGCGTCTTCCCGCCCTTGCGGTGGTTGCAGACGCGGCAGGCGCTGACGAGGTTGGACCAGGTATGGCCGCCACCGCGGGATCGCGGCACGACGTGGTCGATGGTCAGGTCGTGGGTCCGCGTGCCGCAGTACTGGCAGGTGTAGTCGTCGCGGATGAAGATCTCGCGCCGGCAGAGCTTGACGCGCGGGCGTGGCCTGCGGATCAGGTAGGCGAGGCGGATCACCGAGGGCGCGTCGAATCGCTGGCGTGCCGAGGCCACGGTGACATCGTACGCCTCGAGTACCTCGGCCTTGCCGCTGAGGACGAGGACGATCGCGCGGCGCAGGTTGCAAACGTTGAGCGGCTCGTAGTTGTGGTTCAGGACCAGGACCGGGTGGTGCCCGTTCAGGTGGTTCCCGTTGGTGTGCTGAGTTACCTGTTGGTCATCCAAGGGGCGCCTCTGTTCGTCCGTATGAATCCGCTTCGGGAGACGCTAAGCCGACTCAACTATAGCAAGTGACAAACCTATACACAACGCGACGGGGCGCGCAGCAGGGTTGGGATGCGCGCCCCGAGTCGACCTGTTTGTGACCTGGTTGACCACCCGTCGGGCCTGGCAGCCCGTGACCCGCGGCGGGGTAGCGCTGTGACCAGCCAGGCTAGTCAATCCGGACGAAGGCGCGCTCGCCGTCAAGGTCGATTCGGGTGCCGTACGGCTCCGACAGGGCGGCAAAGCGCTTCAGGATGGCCTCCGCATGTGCGCCGGTCGCGAGTCGTGGTTTTCCTCGGCGATGACTCGGCTCACCGTGTCCAAGCGAGACGGGGACGATTTCGATCTTGGTGACGCGTCCCTCCGCGAGGTGGCAGATGGGTACGACGGTTTCCCAGTAGCGGGAGTCTGCCGGGAAGCCCTTGCGGTCGTCGTCGTGGCGGATGCGATACATCTCGCTGGGGGTCCGGCTCGGATCGATGCGGAAGCGTTCGTAGGAGTCGGACGGGATTTTCAGCGTTAGCTCGTTCTGGCCGAAGAAGTTGCCGAGGCTGTAGAAGATCGGCTTGCCCCGATAGCACTCCATGCCGCGTAGCAGGTGCGGACCGTGGCCCACGACGACATCCGCGCCCTCGTCGATCATGCGATGGGCGAAGGTGCGGATGAAGGCGGCAGGTTCCTCGCGGTCGCTGCCCTGCTCGTGTGCGTGCAGGCTGACCAGGACGAAGTCGGCGCGGGCGCGCGCCTCGCGGACCCAGGTGGCGATGGCGTCGAGATCCTTGGCCTTCGGAGTCGTGTGCACCGCAACGCGGTCGGCCGCGCGAAAGTTGGTGTCGAGGAAGGGGAAGATGTCTGGCGAGTCGGGCGGGAAGGCGAAGCCGAGTTGGATGCGCTCCAGCCGCTGGCGCTCGAGGCCCAACTCCTCCGCGATCCGCCGCAGCGTCTCGAGTTGGTCAGGGAGCACGTCGTAAATGGTCTCGTAGCGGAGGGGGTTGAGTCCGGGACGACCCAGCATGTCGGGCCGCTGCTCGGATGCTTCCTGCCCTGGGGCGAAGGTGGAGGCACAGGAGATCATCGCGATGCTGCCCCTGGGTGAGTCGAGGTACACGGGCATGCGTGCCTCGGCGAGGTTGCGGCCGATCCCGGCGTAGGCGACGCCCTTGCGCTCCAGGATGTCGATGAGCGCGAGCAGCCCGGCGATGCTGTAGTTGAGCGAGTGGTTCGTCGCCGTGGCGAAAAGGTCGAAGCCCATATCGACGAGTTCGTCGATGACCCAGGACGGCGCGCCCAGGTGCGAGCCGCCGCTTTCGTAGGCCGGGTACCCCTGGAAGTCGTTCGGGACCACCTCCAGGTTGGTGAAGGCGACGTCGGCCTCACGGATGATCTGCCGGAGCTGGTCGAACGGGCTACCGGGCGGGGCCGCGAACCGGCGCGTAATGATGCTGTCTCCGGTCAGGGCGAGCCGCAACGGCTGGTGATCTGTCACGGCGGACCTCCCTCATCCCCTTCGTGGCCATCAGTCGCGCGTGCGCGGGTCAAGCGCGTCGCGCAGGCCATCGCCGAGCAGATTGAAGGCAAGGACGGTCAAGGTAATCATCACCCCGGGAGCGATGGCGATGTGGGGGTAGTGCACGATGTAGGCACGGCCGTCGGCCAGCATCCCGCCCCAGGAGGGTTCTGGGGGCTGAATGCCGAGGCCAAGGAACGACAGTGTCGACTCGTAGATGATGATCCCTCCAACCGCCAGGCTGGCCAGGACGATCACCGGACCGAGGACGTTGGGCACGAGGTGCCGGAAGATGATCCGTGCATTGGTGGCTCCTGCCACACGCGCGGCCAGCGTGAAGTCGCGCTCACGGAGGCTCATAGTGTCGGCGCGGACGACGCGGGCGTACTGCGCCCACACGGTGGCTCCGATTACGATCACCACGGTCCGGAGGCTCGGCCCGACGACGGCAGTGAGGGCGATCAGCAGGACGAGCGTCGGGAACGCCATCAGCGTGTCCACTGCTCGGGAGAGCAGATTGTCCACCCAGCCGCCGAAGTAGCCCGCGGTGGCGCCGACCAGAACTCCGATGGTCACCGCGATCCCCGTGGCGCCGATTCCCACGATGAGGGCGATGCGGGTGCCGAAAATGATGCGGCTGAGGATGTCCCTGCCGATGTGGTCAAAGCCGAGGGGGTGTGACCAGGACGGACCGACGCCGCGCATACCGCTCACGGACTGGATGGGCGAGTAGGGCGCGAGAAGATCGGCGAGCAGCGCTGTCACGACCAGCAGGCCGATGAACGTCAGTCCTGCCAGTCCCAGGCGGTGGCGCCTGAAGCGGCGCCAGATCCGCGAGAACTCGGACCGTTGCGGGCGAGCGTTGCCCGACAGTTTGTCGACGGCGGCTGCTGACTGCTCGTGGGTCGACTGCATGCTCGTTTCCTGTCGTGTGATCTCCAGACTAGCGGATGCGGATGCGTGGGTCGACGTAGGTGTACACGAGGTCCGTCAGGAGGTTGCCTAGCACCACGACGATCGCCAGGAGCAGCACGACGGCTTGGACGACCTGGTAGTCGAACCGGTAGACCGAGTTGATGAAGACTCGGCCGATTCCGGGCAAGGCGAAGACCGTCTCAATCACGATCGTGCCGCTCAGAAGGAACGCGATCCGGTAACCGATCACCGTGACGATCGGCAGCAAGGCGTTGCGGACGACGTGGCGGGAGAGGAGTGCGGCCTGGCCGAGTCCTTTCGCCCGCGCGGTGGTGACGTACTCCTGACCCAACACCTCCTGGGTTGCGCCTCGCATGAGCCGCGTCAGAACAGCGGTCTGGTCCAGGGCCAGGACCGCTACCGGCAAGATGTAGCCGGTCCACGAGCTCAAGCCGTAGGTGGGTAGCCAGCCGAGCATGCTGCCGAAGATGATGATCGAGACAAGGGCAACCCAGAAGTTCGGAAGGGCGACCCCCAGCGTCGACGCTACGACGCTCACGTAGTCGAAAAGCGAGTTGCGCTTGAGTCCGGCGACGATTCCCGCCGGGATGGCCAGGGCGACGGAGAAGAACAGCGCGAGCAGGTTGAGCTTGATCGTCAGCGGGGCTGCCTCCTTGATGATGTCCGCGACCGATGCGCCTGGCCGAACGATGAGCGATTCGCCGAAGTCGCCCCGCAGCAGGTTGCCGAGCCACCGCAGGTACTGCTGGTAAACCGGTTGGTCCAGTCCCCACTTGCGGCGCAGCATGTCGACCTGCTCCTGGGTGACCTGAGCCTCACCGACGAAGAGGCTCACCGGGTCGCCAGGGGCAAGGTGCATGAGACCGAAGGTGACGACGCTCACCAGAAAGATGGCGAGCGCCCCCTGCGCGAGGCGGACCACGATATATCTCAGCATGGGCTAGACTCGCCCCCTTTGATCGTGCGGAACGGTGCCGAACTCGGTCCGGCCCGTGACGTCCCACGCCATGCCCGCCGGCCTGCCCTGGCCCTGTGCCGGGCGCCGGAAGGAGGCGTTCTCGGTGGGAGCGCGCATCCGCGCGTACGACAGCCGCGGATGCGCGCTCTGCCGCATCTTCGGCGCGCCGGAGGTTACGCGTTCGGGTCGAGCCAGAACTGGTACGCCTTCCGATACGTCTGGGTCGGACTCAGGGCGGACTCCGGCAACCCCTTAACCTGCTTGCTGTACAGCGTGTACCACTGCCAGTACATCATGTAGAGGAAGGGCACATCCTCGGCGACGAGCGCCTGGATCTCGTTGTAGATCTCGCGGCGCCGCTCCGGGTCAACCTCGCGGAGCCCTTGGTCGATCAGCTCATCCATGCGCTCGCTCTGGTATTGGGAGAAGTTGTTGAAGCCGTCCGACCGGAGCGTATCGGACGGATCGGGCTCGCCACCGGATCCGCCGTAGGTCCAGTTGAAGACCGCCGCGTCGAGCTCACCCCTCCGCATGCTGCCACTGGCGTCGGGTACCTCCCGGATCTGCATGTCGATCCCGACCTCGCGGAGGTACTGCTGGACGAGCTCGGCCTCCGGCCGCCGCGCCTGGTCCCCGGTGATCACCCCGCAGGTGAACGACAGCTTGACGCCGTTTTTCTCACGGATGCCGTCGCTGCCGACCGTCCAGCCGGCCTCATCGAGGATCCGCCGTGCCTCGTCGGGGTCGTAGGGATATTCTTTGACGTCCGGGTTGTACCAGAACTCAAGCACCGGCGCGAGATTAGACGTCGCAATCACGGCCTCGCCGTTGAACACATCATCGATCACCGCCTGCCGGTCGATGGCGTACATCATCGCCTGGCGGACCTCTTTCTCGGCGAGCTGCGGGAGGTTGTGGTTGAGCGGGAAGTGGTTGACGCTCACGCTGGGCGCCTTGAAGACCGTGAACTCGCCGGTCGCCTCGAGCCGCTGGTTATCCTCGACCGCGAGCTGCCAGACCGAGGAATGTGCCTCGCCGGTCTCGAGCGCGATTGCACGCACGGACGGCTCGGGTACCACGTTCAGCCGGTACTCGTCGAGGTAGGGGCGCCCGCGGAAGTGGTCTTCGAACGCCTCGAGCACCGTATACTCGGCCGCGCGCCACTCCTTGAGCTTGAAGGCCCCGGTGCCGATCGGCGCGGTGCGATACTGGTCCTGCCCCACCTGGCTGTGGTAGTGCTCCGGGATGATGAACGCCGTCGCCCCACGGATCAGGAAGGCGGCGTTGGGCTCGCTCATTCGCACCACAACGGTGTAGGGATCGGTTGCCTCGACCGATTCGACGCCCGCGAACGATTGCTGCTCAATCGAGGCGTTCTCCGGGTTGCGGTACCACTCATAGGAGTAGACCACGTCGTCCGCGTTGAACTCCTCGCCGTCGTGGAACTTCACGCCCTGGCGGAGCGTGAAGGTGTAGGTAAGCCCGTCCTCTGTTACCTCATGGCGCTCGGCCAGCACCGATTCGAGCTCGTAGTTCTCATCGATCTCGAGCAACCCATTGTGAATCTGGGTGACGAGCGACCACTCGACGGTGGGGCCGGCGTCCTCGGGGCTGAGTCCGGGTACGTCGGTATGACCAAGGGTAATCAGGGTTCCGCCGTAGACGGGCTCACCCTCGTTGCCCGATTCGGACGAGCCGGTTCCGGGGCTCGCCTGAGTCGAACCGCCCGTCTGGTCCCCAGCCGGCTCGGTGGCGGGGCTCTCCTCGGTGCTGCCACCGCCGCAGGCGGCCAGGAGCGGTACCACCGCAAGGCCGGACAGGCCGAGCGTTGCCCTGACGAGGAAGGTGCGGCGCGACGACTGTCGTTTAGCAATGGTCCTGAGATCCAAGGGCTCACGCGCGTCCACCAAGACTCCTCCTTCACGTGTAGGTGCATCCCAACCACGTAGGCGGGGGAAATAGTGGTAGCGCAAGTGGATAGCGCTCCAGGCAAATGATGGATTGCGCGGATTATCGTGGACACGACAGTAGTGCGTCAAGAGGAGATGATGGGCTCGCAGCAATCAGTGGGCGCAAGCAAAGGGGATGTCTCTGCTGCGTGCGTGCGCGCAGGCAGAAGGGGTGCGGCGGCGACCGTCGCCGTCAGTCCGCCGCGGTGGCCAGCTCAGGGAGCACGGTGCGGAGGGCCTGGCCGGTGTAGGAGCGCTCGACGGCGGCGACCTGCTCGGGCGTGCCGGCCGCGACGACCTCGCCCCCGCCGTCACCGCCCTCGGGGCCGAGGTCGATGATCCAGTCGGCCGACTTGATGACGTCGAGGTTGTGCTCGATGACGAGCACGGTGTTGCCGGCGTCGGTCAGTCGCTGGAGGACGCCGAGCAGCCGCTCGATGTCGGCGAAGTGCAGGCCGGTGGTCGGCTCGTCCAGGATGTAGAGAGTGCGGCCGGTGGCGCGCCGGCTGAGTTCGGCGCTCAGCTTGATGCGCTGGGCCTCGCCGCCGGAGAGGGTCGTGGCCGGCTGGCCGAGCCGGATATACCCCAAGCCCACGTCGTAGAGCGTCTGGAGTTTGTTGCGGATGGCCGGGATGTTCTCGAAGAAGGCCAGGGCCTCCTCGACCGTCATGTCCAGCACGTCGGCGATGCTCTTGCCCCGGTAGGTGATCTCCAGCGCCTCCTTGTTGTAGCGGCGGCCGTGGCACACCTCGCAGGGGACGTAGATGTCAGGCAGGAACTGCATCTCGATGGCGATGATGCCCTCGCCCTGGCACGCCTCGCAGCGGCCGCCCTTGACGTTGAAGGAGAAGCGGCCGGGCTTGTAGCCCCGGGCCCGCGCCTCGGGCAACGAGGCGAAGAGTTCCCGGATCGGCGTGAAGGCTCCGGTATAGGTCGCCGGGTTGGAGCGCGGCGTGCGTCCGATCGGGCTCTGGTCGATGTCGATGACCTTGTCCAGGTGCTCGATGCCGAGGATCGCGTCGTGGCGGCCCGGCCGGTCCTTGGCTCGGTGCAGCACCTGAGCCAGGCGGCGGTAGAGGGTGTCGACGATGAGCGTGCTCTTGCCGGAGCCGGAGACGCCAGTGACGCAGATGAAGGTGCCGAGCGGGATATCGACATCGACGTTCTTCAGGTTGTTCTCACGCGCGCCGCGGATCTGGAGGTACTTCCCGTTGCCGGGCCGCCGCTCCCGCGGCACCGGGATCTGCCGGGCTCCGCTCAGGAACTGGCCGGTGATCGACTCCGGGCTGGCCACGATGTCGTCGAGCGTCCCGGCCGCGACGATCCGGCCGCCGTGCTCTCCCGCGCCGGGCCCAACGTCGATGATCCAGTCAGCAGTCCGGATCGTTTCCTCGTCGTGCTCGACGACGATCAGGGTGTTGCCCAGGTCGCGCAGGGTCAACAGGGTGCGGATCAGCCGCGCGTTGTCACGGTGGTGCAGGCCGATACTCGGCTCGTCCAGGATGTACAGCACGCCCATCAGGCGGCTGCCGATCTGGGTCGCGAGGCGGATCCGCTGTGCCTCGCCTCCGGAGAGCGTCGCCGCAGCCCGGTCGAGCGTCAGGTAGTCGAGCCCGACGTCCACCAGGAAGCCGAGCCGCTCGCGGACCTCCTTGAGGATCTGGCGAGCGATAATCCGCTCCCGGGGCGTCAGCAGTGGCTCGGGGCGATCCTCGTCGGCGAGATCCTCGAAGAAGCGGAGAGCGTCGACGATCGAGAGGCGGGTGACGTCGACGATCGATCGCCCGGCGATGGTCACCGCGCGGCTCTCGGGCTTGAGTCGCGCCCCGCCGCAGGTGGGGCAGGGGTGGGCGGCCATGTACTGCTCGATCTCGGCGCGCACGTAGTCGGACGACGTGCTCTGGTAGCGCCGCCGCAGGTGGGGGATCACCCCTTCGTAGTCCACCTCATAGGCGCGGGTCCGCCCGCTGCGGGCGCGATACTCCACACGTACACGCTCGCGCTTGCCGCCGTACAGGATGACCTGCCGAATCGCCTCGGGCAGGTCGCGGAACGGGGTGTCGAGCGAGAAGCCGTGCTTGGCAGCGAGGGCCGCCAGGAGCGCCTCGTACCATGCGGTGCTGTCCCGCCCGGTGCGGGCCCAGGGCGCGATGGCGCCATCGGCCAGGGAGCGATCCGGATCGGGAACGATCAGTTCCGGGTCGAACTCCATGCGCACACCCAGCCCGTCGCAGTCGGGGCAGGCGCCATGAGGGCTGTTGAAGGAGAAGCTCCGCGGTTCGAGTTCGCCGAAGCTGATGCCGCAGTGTGGACAGGCGAAGCGCTCGGAGAAGAGCATCTCCTCGCCGCCGACGATGTCCGCGATCGCGGTGCCGCCGCCGAGCCGCAACGCCGTCTCCAGCGAGTCGATCAAGCGGATGCGGAGGGCGTGCTCCTCCTCCTCGTCATCGTGGCGGACGATGAGGCGGTCGACCACGACCTCGATGGTGTGCTGCTTGTAGCGCTCAAGCTTGATCTCCTCGTCGACGTCGCGGATCTCACCGTTGACGCGCACGCGGGCGAAGCCGGCGCGGCGGACCTCGTCGAGCACGCCCTGGTGCTCGCCTTTGCGGTCCTTGACCAGCGGCGCCAGGATCATGAGCCGGGTGCCGTCGGGCAGCGCCTGGATCGTATCGGCCATTTGCTGCACCGACTGCTGGGTGATCTCCCGGCCGCAGTTGGGGCAGTGAGGGTGGCCGATGCGGGCGTAGAGCAGGCGCAGGTGGTCGTAGATCTCGGTGACGGTGCCGACGGTCGAGCGCGGGTTGCGCGAGGCGCTCTTCTGGTCGATCGAGATGGCGGGGGAGAGTCCCTCGATGAGATCGACGTCCGGCTTCTCCATCAAGCCGAGGAACTGGCGCGCGTACGCCGAGAGGGATTCAACATAACGACGCTGGCCCTCGGCATAGATCGTATCGAAGGCGAGGCTCGACTTGCCGGAGCCGGAGAGGCCGGTGATGACGACGAGCCGATCTCTCGGGATCTCGACGTCGATGTTCTTGAGGTTGTGCTCCCGCGCCCCGCGGACGACGATCTTCTCGCTCGCCATGCCGATACCGTGCCTACCCCTACCCCCGAAAATGCGAACAAACGATCGCACCCGACTATTGTAGCAAGGCCGTCCAGAGGATGGGAGCCACCGTTGAGGGCCGGTGCCGGGCAGTGGTCGGGACTTTCGTTGGATGCGTGCGGACCCGGCGCGGCCCGGCGAGTTGGTACAATCGTCTCGAGTTAGGCACGAATGCGGAGGCGCATGGATCACGGGTACGCGGACCAGGACCACGGGCAGGCTCCACAGCCGCGGCCCGAGGCGGCGGCCGTCGCCGAGCAGAGCGTTGAGGTGAGCGTCGTGGTGCCCGCCTACAACGAGGCATCCCGGCTCCCCAAGACGCTGGCGGCGGCGATCTCATATCTCGGCGCGCAACCGTACTCCTGGGAGTTGATCGTGGCCGACGACGGCAGCGAGGACGCGACGCCGGACATCGCAGCCGCCGCGGCGGCGGCCGACCCGCGTGTGCGTCACCTGCGCCTGCCCCACCGGGGGAAGGCGGCCGCGGTGCATGCCGGGGTGCGCGCGGCGCGGGGGGAGATCGTGGTCTTCACGGACGCCGACCTCTCAACGCCGATCGAGTACGTGGCGGACGTGCGCCGGCTGATCCAATCCGGGTGGGATGTCGTCATCGGCACCCGTGAGGGGGCGGGGGCGCGCCGGATCGGTGAGCCGTTCTACCGGCACGTGATGGGGCGCCTCTACAACTACTTGGTGCAGCTCCTGGCGGTGCCCGGGATCAAGGACACGCAGTGCGGCTTCAAGGGGTTCTCCGGCGCGGCGGCGCGTGAGGTCTTTGGCAGTGCCTGGCTCTACCGGAACGGTGCCGCGCCGGTGCGCGGGCCGCTGGTGACCGGGTTCGATGTCGAGTTGCTGTTTCTGGCGCGCAAGCGGGGGTTCCGGGTGGCCGAGTTGCCGGTTACCTGGCGGCACGTCGACGGCAGCAAGGTGCGGCCTGGGATCGACAGCCTGCTGATGGTGCGGGACGTGGTGCGGGTGCGCTGGAACGACTTCCGGGGACGCTACGGACGCTAGCGCGCCGTGGTGCCGCGGGGGTGCGGGCCCGGCGAGCGGACGGGGATGGACGTGCGTGGTAGCCTGAGCGACTTCAGCGTCGTCGACATCCTCCAACTCTTCCAGATCTCGGCCAAGACGGGGTCGCTCGAGGTCCGCGACGGCCAGCACACCTACGTGCTCTACTTCGATCGGGGGCACATCAGCGGCGCCGGGGCCAGCCACTGGAACCTGATCGCCGAGTTGCGCCGTATCGAGTGGCTCGCGCCCGAGGTCCGGGAGCAGTTGGATCTTCTCAAAAAGGATGAGAGCAACGTCGGGCTTAGTCTGATCGCCCGTGCGCTGGTCACCCCAGCCGTCTGGGACCAGTTCGTCGAGCGCCAGGTGGAGACGCTGATCTACCCGCTGTTCGACCTGACGCAGGGCGAATTCATTGCCACGGTCGCCGTGATTCCCCAGGTGGCGCCGCTGCGGCTGGACCTGGTGCCGCAGCAGGTGATTTTGAACGCGGCTCGCTGGCAAGAGGAGCTGCGCCGGGCAGAGTACGCCGGCGCCGGGCCCGAGTCGGTCTGGCAGCGCGCGGGGACGCCCGGGACCGGGGCCGGGGACGACGTGATCCTCACGCTGCTGACGCGCCCGCGCTCGATCGACGATTTGGCGGCAGCGGCGGGCCTCTCCGTGTTGGCGACGATCGAGCGGATACGCCGTCTGAGCCGCGAGGGTTGGATCGAGCCGGTCCTGCCGATCCACACGCCGGGGACGGGGGCTAACTGACAGGCGCTCACGCGGTCACGATCTCCTCGACCACCCGTCCGACGAGGCGGTTGGCGAGGATAGTGGGGACGCCGGCCGTTGCGACGGCCTGCTTCATCTCGGCGGTGTAGCCCATGCAGTCCATCACGATGAGCTGCGCTCCGGCGGAGCGCAGTTCTTCCGCGCGGACGCCCAATTCGGCCGCACCGGTGTAGGGCGACGCGGCGGCGCAGCGCAGGGAGCGACCGGGTGCGGCCCACTTCCGCTCCATCAAAGGGCCCTGTCCGGGGTGGGGCATGAGGACGCCCAGGATGCCATCGGGGAGGAGCGCATCGACCGTGCCGCGCAGCACGCGGTCCGGAAAGACCAGGGGCACCGGGGCGGTCAGACCGGGGAACTCGCCGGTACATAGAACGACCACGACCCGCGCGCCGTCCGCAACGACGCGCTTGACCGCGCCCGCGAGGAGGGGTAGCACGCTCTCCTTGGCGACGACCACCTCCTGCCCGTCGCGAAGGCGGGTGACGAGCGGGATCTCCCCGTCGCGCGGGGCGAGGGCGGCGATGGCGTTCGGATCGAGCCCGTCGAGTGCGCCGGCGTGCTGGCAAGGGACGGGCGGGCCGCCGGGGAACATGGTGGCTTCGATGTCCTCGCGGGGCGCCTGCCCGATGGTTACCAGCCCAATCGTTGCCATTCCGTTCCTCCTCGCGCAGTGTTCGTACAGGCGTACGTACTAAGATATCTTGTCATCCGCTAGCCTCGTGCTATACTGGTTTCGCTATTGGTGAGTTGTGTTCCCATCAAGGTTGGCCTTTTCACCGCGAGGCGCCGCTGAGGGGAAAGTTTCGGTTCTGGAAGGACGGGGCGAGACGAGTGTCCGGGCGGCTCCCCGATTTACTGAGCGCGATCAAACAGGCAATGGACGAAGGTATCGGCGCATGCGAGTCGCGTCTGGAATCGCTCGCGAGTGAACTGCGCTCCATTCTAGCGGACCTGGAGCGGGAGCGAGCGGAGGTTCAGGCCGCGATTGAAGAGCGCGAGCTGGAACGCCGCCTGGGAGTCGAGTCGGCACAGCGCCCGCCGAGCACGGCGGAGCTGCGCCAGCACGAGGATTTCGTCGCCCAAGAGTACATGCGAGCAGCGGTTCTCTATCGCCAGCTCACCGATTTTCTGGGCCTGCTGGCATCGAGCCGCCAGCAGTTCCGCGCCGATGAGACGCTGCTCGGCCGGGACGATGCCCAGCAGCTCGCGATCCGGCAAGCGATGATCCGGGCGCAGGAGGTGGAGCGGTAGCGGCTGGCGCGGGAGGTTCACGACGGCCCGGCCCAGGTGCTGGCGAACGCCATCATCGGCCTGGAGTTTGTCGAGCGCACCTTCCGTGCGACAGGCTCGTCCGACATGAGCCAGCCCCTGGCGGAGATCGAGCGGATCAAGTCGGCGATGCGGGAAGGCCTGACGGAGATCCGGCGATTCATCTTCGATCTCCGGCCGACGATGTTGTCGCAGCGCGGCCTCGTAGCGACTGTGGAACACTACATCGAGACGTATCGAAGCTTCCTCCCGCCGGAGGTCGATTTGTCCCTTCCGCCGCAACTACCCCGGCTGACCCCTGAGCAGGAGTTGACCGCCTTCCGTGTTATCCAGGAGGCCCTGCAGAATGTACATCGTCATGCCCGTGCCAGCCGTGTGTCGGTTACTATCGGGGCGAGTGACGGGGAGCTGACCGTGCGCGTCCGCGACAACGGCCAGGGCTTCCGCCCGTCGGCGGTGGCGCCAACATCGTCGAGCGGCTTTGGTCTTGCAGGTATGCAGGAGCGGGCCGCAGTCGTGGGTGGCCGGGTCAATGTGCGGAGTCGGCCCGGGCAGGGGACCGAGGTTACACTCGTGGTCCCGATCACACTGCAGCCAGCGGACGCGGTCGCGAATGAGGCGCGTGCGGTGCCGACCTACAAGCCAAAGGAGAGAGCGCGACGTGAACCGGATTGAGGTCCTGATCGTCGACGATCATCCCCTCTTTCGGCGTGGCATCCGGTGGAGCCTCGAAGAAGAGCGCGACATTCGGGTCGTCGGGGAAGCATCGGATGCCCAGGAAGCCATGCGAGCGGCCGACATGCTGTCACCGAACGTCGTGCTGCTCGACCTGAACCTCCCGGGGATGAGCGGGCTGGAACTGTGCCGGGTGCTGAAGCGGCGGCACCCTCAGGCAGCCATCGTCGTGCTGACGATGCACGAGGACGATGAGCAACTGTTCAGCTCGATCCGTGTCGGCGCCTCAGCCTACTGCACGAAGGACATTGACCCGGCCGAACTGGTCACCGTGATTCGCCGGGTGGCGCGCGGGGAATACCTCATCAACGAGAACGTGCTGTCGCGCCCATTCGTCGCCTCGCGGGTACTCGATCAGTTCCGTGAACTGGCGCAGATCGACGAGGTCTCCAGCGGTGTCTTCTCTCCGCTGACGCCGCGTGAGGTGGAGATCCTTGACTGCGTTGCCCGGGGCAACAGCAACAAGGAGATCGCCCGCCTGCTCAATATCAGTGACCAGACCGTGAAGAACCACATCACGTCGATCCTGCGCAAGCTGGCGGTGAACGACCGCACCCAGGCGGTCATCTACGCTCTCCGCCACGGCTGGATCAAGCTGAGCGACGAACCTGACCCAACCAACCAGAAGTGATGCGTCATATGTCATGCGTCATGTGTCGCCCCTCGCGTCCGGATCCTCTCGGATAGGTGCTGGCGGGAGGTCGGGGGCGATGCGTCGCGCCACGGCGTGGGTGGCCGGTTAGCTGGTGACGCAATCAGGTCCACCGTCCGCGCCCAGGGCCGGGTATTGCGAGGTTCTTCGCGTCGTAGTCAGGGCCCGGGGCGGGTGGCGTGAGGATCCCCGCGTCGCGGTTTGTGCCCGGGGGTTCACCCCCGGTCATTGGCCACGGCGCGGAGATCCTGACACAACCGGCTCTGGCCATGTGACGACATTATCCCGCGCCATACCACAACGGCGGCACTGGCAGCCGCACGCCAAACCCATCCTCAGCCCGCTCTAGCGGGTTTTTCGTTGTGAGCCCGGGGGTTCACCCCCGGGCGCGAGGCACCGCGATGGACTCGCGAGACGGCACCCGTACCCCTACCGGCGCTCGAACTGGCGCTCGAGTTCTTCCTGGCTGAGGTGGAGCATAGTGGGGCGGCCGTGGCCGCAGGCCCGTGGGGCGGTGCAACGCTCGAGCTGGGCGATCAGCTCACGCATTTCCGGTAGGGAGAGTGTCTGCCCGGCACGGATGGCCGAGTGGCAGGCGGTGCTGATTGTCAACGATTCGAGGAGGGTGGTCCCACGCCCCCCGGCGGCCATCTCGTCGAGAATGCCGAGCAGGACCGCGCGCGGGTCGCGGCGAGCGGCGATGGCGGGTACCGCGCGGACCGCGACAGCGGACCCGCCGAACGGCTCGATGTGGAAGCCGATCTGAGCCATCTCCTCGCGGCAGCGCTCGGCCGTCTCGAGTTGCACGGGTGACAGCTCGATCACCAGCGGCTCGAGCAGGGTCTGGATGTCGGGCTTGGCGCGCTCGAATTGCTGCCAGAGTTGTTCGAAGAGGACCCGCTCGTGGGCGGCGTGCTGGTCGATCAGGTACATGCCGTCCGGGCCCTCGGCGATGATGTAGGTAGCTCCGACCTGGCCGAGTACCCGCAGCACCGGGACGGCCGAGCCGGGATCGGGGACCACGGTCATGCCCGCCTCCTGGTCGTCGCCGGGTGTGTCCTCGGGTGGTGGCGGAGGCGTTGGCCGGAACCGGTCCGGGTGGCTGAGTGCCAGGCGGCGCTGCACTGTCGGCGCCGACAGGGGTGTGGTGGTGAACGACGGGATGGTCTGCGCCGGAGTGTGCTGGGTGAGGGTGCCGCGCACGGCCCGCTGGATGGCGGCGAAGACCAGCCGCTCGTCGGAGAAGCGCACCTCGCGCTTGGTGGGGTGCACGTTGACGTCGAGGCGCTCGGGCGCGACCGTGATGTGGAGCACCGCGACCGGGAAGCGGCCGACCATAATCAGCGAGTGGTACGCCTGCTCCAGGGCGAATGTGAGCGAGCGGCTCTCGATCCAACGGCGGTTGACGAGCAGGATGATGTGCTGCCGGTTGCCGCGGGTCAG
Organism: Sphaerobacter thermophilus DSM 20745; assembly: GCF_000024985.1. NCBI lineage: Bacteria > Pseudomonadati > Thermomicrobiota > Thermomicrobia > Sphaerobacterales > Sphaerobacteraceae > Sphaerobacter > Sphaerobacter thermophilus. The sequence continues at coordinate 1,776,689 of NC_013523.1, read as the reverse complement.
GGTCGGGAGTCCGACATAGCCGCTCACGGTGACCGCGGGGCGCTCCGGGTCGTGCTCGTCGTCCGCAGGGGGGACGATCGGCACCATCTCCGCGGCGATGTCCGGCCCGAAGACGCCGACGATGGTGTTGCCAAGGTCGCCGGAGCCGTCGGTTGCCAGCACGGTGCGACCGTCGCTGACGAGCTCGAAGCGGACTTCGGGCGCGGCCAGGGCACACGCCTGGACGACACGCTGGACGTAGGCCGCCTCGGTGTGATCCTGGCGCAGGAAGGCGCGCCGGGCGGGGACGTGGGCGAACAGATCGCGCACGGTCACGGTCGTGCCCGGGGCGGCCGGCACGGTGGTGGGCGGTTCGACCCGCCCGTTCCGGCTGACCAGGGAGGCGGCGTGCGGGCTGTCCGGCGGACGGCTGACGATGCGCAGCTCGGCGACGGCGGCGATGCTGGCTAACGCCTCGCCGCGGAATCCATAAGACGTGAGACGGGCGAGGTCGTCGAAGCGGGTTACCTTGGAGGTCGCGTGCCGCTGGATCGCGAGCGGCAGTTCCTCAGCGGGGATGCCGTGGCCGTCGTCGCTGACGCGGATCAGTTCTCGGCCGCCGGCCCGGATCTCGACGCGCACGCTCCGCGCCCCGGCGTCGAGCGCGTTTTCGACCAGTTCCTTGACCACCGAGGCGGGCCGCTCGATGACCTCCCCGGCGGCGATCTTTCCAATCGTGTCCTCGTCGAGCAAACGGATCGGCATCGGTCTCCCTCGCCCGGAGTATAGCAGCGGCGCGCGGGGTACTGCCCCGGGGCGGTATACTTGGGATCAACAGGCGGCCCCAATCGATTGGGTGCGTGTGGGCGAGCGGTCTGGCGCTCGCCCACATGTGTGTGTCGTGCCCCGGGGGAGCGCGAGACGCCTGTCTCAAGACCTCCCGTTGCGCGCGGCGGGAGCCGGCACGATGCCGGTGTTCCCGATGGTCATGGTGGGAACGGCCGGGAGAGAAGGGGATGCCCGGCGATGCCGAAGCGCCAGGGGCGCTGGTCGCCGCGGCGGACGCCGATCCGAGGCCCGGCGGCGATGCAGTCCGGCGGGGCGCCGGGTTGGATCCAGAGCGGCGGGCCGTCGAGCGCCCGGCCGTTGTCGGCGAGGGTGATGCCGAGCGCGACCGCCAGCCGGCCGGGTCCGCTGGCCAGGCGCGGGCCATCAGCGCCGCCGCGCCGGGCGGCCATGTGCTCGATGCCGGCGACGGGGGCGATGGCGCGGATCAAGACGGCGGCGGCCTCGCCCTCCGGCCCGGTGACCACGTTGAAGCACGGGTAGACGCCGTAGGCCAGGTAGACATAGGCGCGGCCGGGCGGTCCCCACATGGCGGTTACCGTGCCGTTGCGGCGGAACGCCGCGTGGGAGGCCGGGTCGTCCGGTCCGGCGTATGCCTCAGTCTCGACGATCAGCCCTGCCGTCGTGATGCCGTCGTGCTGCGACACGAGCAGGCAGCCCAGCAGGTCGCGAGCGACGTCGACGACCGGGCGTTCGTAGAACGAGGCGCCCAGCGCCCGGGCCGGGTCAGGCACGAGCGCGGGCGCCTGGTTCCGCGTGCTGGTCACTCTCCGAGGTCGGCCAGCCGGCTCTGGAGGAGGGCCAGCCGCTCCTGCAGGTCGGTGAGGCGCTGGCGGTGGCGGTCCACCACCTCGGCGGGCGCGCGCTGGACGAAGTTCTCGTTGGCCAGCAGCGACCCGGCGCGGGCAATCTCCTCTTCCACCTGCTCGATCTCGCCGCGCAGACGCTGCCGCTCGGCATCGAGGTCGACCATGCCGGCCAGCGGCAGGTAGATGACGGCGTCGTCCACCACCAAGGTGACCACCTGCTCGGGCGCCTCCGCATCGGCGGGGATGAACTCGAGCCGATCGGCTGCGATGCGGGCGAGGAAGCGGAAGGCGGCGTCACCCTCTTCGAAGGTCGCCAGGTGGGAGCCGGGCTGGATGATGGCGGAGATCCAGCGAGCCGGTTCGACCCCGGTCTCAGCGCGGGCGTTCCGGATGCTGCGCACCGCCTCGATCAGGAACTCGTACTCGGCCACCGCCTGCTTGTCGATCGCCGCCGTGTCCGCTTCCGGCCAGGGAGCGACCATGATGCTGTCACCTGCATGCGGCAGGTGCTGCCACAGCTCCTCGGTCACGAACGGCATGATCGGGTGCAGCAGACGCAGTGATCGCTCCAGGACGTAGACGAGGGTCTGGCGGGTAGCGGCCTTGGCCACCGCGTCGTTGCCCTGGAGGACGGGCTTGCTCGACTCGATATACCAGTCGCAGTACTCCGACCAGAGGAACTCGTAGAGCCGCCGGCCCGCCTCACCGAGCTGGAAGGCATGGAGCAGGTCGGTCACCTCGGCGGTGACGGCCTCCAGGCGGCTGAGCATCCAGCGATCGGCCAGACCCAGGTGCTCCGCCTGGGGCCGGAGTGGAGCACCGTCCGGGCCGGTGGCGATCTCGTGGCCGTCGATGGCCCGCAGGACGTAGCGCGTCGCGTTCCAGATCTTATTGGCGAAGTTCCGGGCCGCCTCAACGCGCTGCACGCTCAGCTTCAGGTCCGCGCCGGGGGCACCGGCCGTGATCAGCGCGAAGCGCAGCGCGTCGCTGCCATAGCGTGCGGTGATCTCGGTCGGGTCAAGGACGTTGCCCTTTGTCTTGCTCATGCGCTGCCCGGCTTCGTCCCGCACCGTGCCGTGGAAGTAGACGTGGGTAAAGGGCACCTCGCCCATGAACTCCAGGCCGAGGAAGATCATGCGCGCCACCCAGAGGAAGATGATGTCGTAGCCCGTCTCCATCACGGTGCCGGGGTAGAAGTAGCGCAGATCCTCGGTGTCATCCGGCCAGCCGAGCGTGCTGAAGGGCCAGAGCCCGGAGCTGAACCAGGTGTCGAGCACGTCCGGGTCCTGGTGGATGTCGGTGCTCCCGCAGTGTTCGCAGCGGTCGATCGACTCCTCGGCGGTGACAGTCACCTCGCCGCAGGCATCGCAGTACCAGACCGGGATGCGGTGACCCCACCAGAGCTGGCGGGAGAGACACCAGTCGTGGACGTTCTCCATCCAGTGGAGGTAGATCCCCTTGAAGCGCTCGGGGATGAAACGCACCGTCTCGTCTCGCGCCACCTGGATCGCCGGCTTGGCCAGCGGCTCCATCCGCAGCCACCACTGCAGGCTGATGATCGGCTCGACGACGGTGTCGCAGCGGTCGCAGTGGCCCACCGAGTGGGCGTGCTCCTCGACGCGGACGAGGTAGCCCTCCTCTTGGAGCCGGGCGACGACATTGCGCCGTGCCTCCTGGGTGGTCTGCCCGACGAACTCGCCCGCGTTTTCGTTGAGGGTGCCGTCCTTGTTGAGGATGTTGATCGCGGGCAGGTTGTGGCGGCGGCCGATCTCGAAGTCAACCGGGTCGTGACCCGGCGTGACCTTGACCGCGCCGCTGCCGAATTCGGGATCGACCGCCTCGTCGGCGACGATCGGGATCAGCCGGTTCATCAGGGGCAGGCGAACGGTCTTGCCGATGAGCCCGGCGTAGCGCTCGTCATTCGGGTGAACTGCGACACCCGTGTCGCCGAGCATTGTCTCGGGCCGGGTCGTGGCCACCTCAATGAATTGATCGGTCCCCTCGATCGGGTAGCGGATGGTCCAGATATGCGATTGGATCTCGACGTGGTTCACCTCGAGGTCAGAGAGCGCGGTCATGCAGCGCGGGCACCAGTTGATCATGCGCTCACCGCGGTAGATGAGGCCCTTGTCGTAGAGGTGCTTGAAGGCCGTGCGGACCGCGCGTGAGGGGCCGGGGTCCATGGTGAAGCGGAAGCGGGTCCAGTCGCAGGAGGCGCCCAGGATGCGCAACTGCTCGCGGATGCGCCCCCGGTAGCGGTCCATCCAGTCCCAAACGCGCTCAAGGAACTTCTCACGGCCGAGGTCGTGGCGCGAGAGGCCCTCCTTGGCGATCTCCTTCTCAACGACCCACTGCCCGGCGATCCCGGCGTGGTCGGCGCCCGGTAGCCAGAGCGTCGGCTCGCCCAGCATGCGGTGCCAGCGGGTGAGGATATCCTCGACCGTGACGAAGAGGGCGTGGCCCATGTGCAGCTCGCCGGTGACGTTGGGGGGCGGCATGATGATTACGAACGGCTTGCGCCCTGGCTCGATGCGGGGAGTGAAGTAGCCGCGATCGTCCCACCAGTCGTACCAGTGGGCTTCGACCTCCTGGGGGGCATAGGCCTTTGCCAACTCGCCGCGCTGCGTCGCTCGGGCCATCGATCTCACCTCCGCGCGTTCGTCGCTGAACTCGCACTGGGCACCCGGCACGCCGTGGCGGGCGCGGACCGGACGCTCGGACGCTCACAAAACAAAAGCGCCGTCCTCGACGTCAAGGACGGCTCTGCCGCGGTACCACCTTGCTTCGGCTGCACCAGAGGGGTGCAGCCGCGCTCTGACGCGATAACGGGCGTACCCGCGGCGGCCTACCGGCGGCGGAAGGTCCACCGCTTCGACCGCCGGCCTCGCGGGCGACTTCGGCCACTCTCCACCGAACGGGGCTTGCAGTCAGTGACCCCGTCTCCCTGGCGGCGAGCGCGCGGCCTACTCCTCCCGGTCACCGGCGCGCTATACTTGTTTGTGACACAGTATGGCACCGAGTGGCGGCGGCGTCAATCGCCGGCGGGCCGTTCCCGGCTGCCCCGGTGTGGCGGCCTGGGCTTGTGAGAAGTTTGACAGACACGGGGCAAATCACTATACTTTCTTACTCGGTTGGCCCGACGGAGCGCCGCGCCGACAACGCTCAAGCCGACGTAGCTCAATTGGCAGAGCAGCTGTTTTGTAAACAGCCGGTTGCGGGTTCGAGTCCCACCGTCGGCTCCATATGGGGAGGTTCCCGAGCGGCCAAAGGGGCCTGGCTGTAAACCAGGTGCGTAATGCTTCGGGGGTTCGAATCCCTCCCTCCCCACCTGGCCCGTCATGCGTGATGGGCCTTTTCCCCATTATGGGGCCCGCGTCGCTCCGCGGGTGCGCGTTGGATCTCAGGTGTATGACGTGTGAGCATCGGCAAGTCGGCCTGGATCGGGTAAGGCGTTAGCGGGGAGCGGAAGCGCTCGACCCGCGTTGTTGTACGCGCCTGATGCGGGCCGCCTCGTACGCGGAGGTTACAAGAAGCCGTGGCGAAGCAGAAGTTTGAGCGGACGAAGCCGCATGTGAACATTGGGACGATTGGGCACGTCGACCACGGGAAGACGACGACGACGGCGGCGATCACGAAGGTGTTGGCGCTCAAGGGCGGGGCGAGCTTCCGCTCGTTCGACTCGATTGACAACGCGCCGGAGGAGCGGCAGCGGGGGATCACCATCGCGATTTCGCACGTGGAGTATGAGACCGAGAAGCGCCACTACGCGCACGTGGACTGTCCGGGGCATGCCGACTACATCAAGAACATGATCACCGGGGCGGCGCAGATGGACGGGGCGATTTTGGTGGTGAGCGCTCCGGACGGGCCGATGCCCCAGACGCGGGAGCACATTCTGCTGGCGCGGCAGGTGGAAGTGCCGGCGATGGTGGTGTTCCTGAACAAGGTGGACATGATGGACGACCCGGAGTTGCTGGAGCTGGTGGAGCTCGAGGTGCGCGAGCTGCTGAGCCAGTATGGTTTTCCGGGGGATGAGGTGCCGATCGTGCGCGGCTCGGCGCTGGCGGCGTTGGAGTCGAGCTCGCAGGATCCGAATGCGCCGGAGTATGCGCCGATTCTGGAGCTGATGCAGGCGGTAGATGATTACATTCCGACGCCGCAGCGGGCGGTGGACCAGCCGTTCCTGATGCCGATTGAGGATGTGTTTGGCATCAAGGGGCGGGGCACGGTGGTGACCGGGCGCATTGAGCGTGGGCGGATCAAGCCGGGGGACACGGTGGAGATCGTGGGGCTGCGCGAGACGCGCCAGGTGGTGGTCACCGGTGTGGAGATGTTCCAGAAGACGCTGGATGAGGGTGTCGCTGGGGACAATGTGGGCTGCCTGCTGCGGGGTGTCGACCGGGATGAGGTCGAGCGGGGGCAGGTGCTGGCGGCGCCGAAGTCGATCACGCCGCACACGAAGTTTGCGGCCGAGGTGTATGTGTTGAGCAAGGAGGAGGGGGGGCGGCACACGCCGTTCTTCCCGGGGTATCGGCCGCAGTTCTACATTCGGACGACGGATGTGACCGGCGAGATCCAGCTGCCCGAGGGGGTAGAGATGGTGATGCCGGGGGACAACGTGCAGATGCGGGTGGAGCTGATCCAGCCGGTGGCGATCGAGGCGGGGCTGCGCTTTGCCATTCGCGAGGGTGGCCGCACGGTGGGTGCCGGCGTCGTCACCGAGATCATCGAGTAGCTGACGGTGTGGCGGGGGCCCGCCGGGTGAGCTGGCGGGCCCTCGCATCCAGCACGGGGATGTGGTATCATGGCCAAGAAGGCGAAGGCCGACCGGCACGTCATCACGCTCGAGTGCACCGAGTGCCGAGAGCGGAACTACACGACGCAGAAGAATCGGCGGAACGATCCCGGGCGGCTTGAGCTGAAAAAGTTCTGCCCACGTTGTCGGTGCGTTCGGTTGCACCGCGAGACGCGCTAAGCGCCGCGCGCTCAGGCGCGGCACGCAGCACAGGGTCGTAGCTCAACTGGTAGAGCAGCGGTCTCCAAAACCGCAGGTTGCGGGTTCGAGTCCTGCCGGCCCTGCCGCTTCCCCCATCGGGGAGAAGCCGACGCGCTGCGAGTGCCCAGTGGGGAGTCGTAGTGGGGCAGAGCCGATGGGCTCCGCCCTTTTGTCTGCCATCAGCGTGCGGGCTCGTCTCGTCCGGGCAGCAGCGCGGCTCTCATGAGGAAGGATGCATGGCGACGAGGACACGAACGCGAGCGAATGAACCGCAGCCGCGAGCCCGGGTCGCAGCGCTGCAGCGGGTCGCGCGTGACACCGTGGCCGAGATGAAGAAGATCACCTGGCCCGACCGCGAGACGACCCGAAACCTGACCCTGGTCGTCATTGCGATCTCGGTCGTCCTCGGGTTGCTGCTAGGCGGGGTGGACGCGGCCTTCGTTCGACTCTGGAGCATCTTCTAGGAGGTCGCAAATGACGGCACGAACGCTTCGCGCGCGCCTGGCGCGGCGGCGCGAAGAGGAAGCCATGGCCGAGGGGGCCGGCGAGCAGCGGGGCCAATGGTACGTGGTGCACACGTACTCGGGTTACGAGAACAAGGTCCGCCAGAACCTGCTCCACCGGATCGAGACCATGGACATGGCCGACAAGATCTTCGAGGTCGTCGTGCCGACTCAGGAAGAGGTCGAGATCCGCTCCGGCCAGCGCCATAGTGTGCAGCGCAAGGTCTTCCCCGGCTACGTGCTGGTCCGGATGATCATGGACGACGATTCCTGGTACGTCGTCCGCAACACCCCCGGTGTCACCGGCTTCGTCGGCATGGGCAACAAGCCGACGCCGCTGGGCGAGGACGAGGTCCAGGCCATCATGCGCGGCATGGAGGCAGAGGCGCCTCGGGTCAAGGTGTCGCTGGCGGTTGGCGATGTGGTCCGCATCATCGACGGGCCGTTCAGCGACTTCCGCGGCACTGTGGATGAGATCGACCAGGAGAAGGGTAAGGTTCGGGTGCTCGTGTCGTTCTTCGGGCGCGAGACCCCGGTGACGCTGGACTTCCTTCAGGTCGAGCGCGAAGCGTAGGGTTAGCGGATAGACCCGCCGGCCGGTGCCGGCGGGTTGTGCATGTGGGAGGGGTTGATCCCCGTTCGGACCACCAGGGAGGATTGACGTACCGTGGCTAAGAAGGTCCGCGCGTACATCAAGTTGCAGATTCCGGCCGGGAAGGCGACCCCGGCTCCCCCGATCGGCCCGGCCCTCGGTCAGCACGGCGTGGCCATCATGAACTTCTGCAAGGAGTACAACGAGCGCACCGCCCATCTGGCCGGGCAGATCATCCCCGTGGTGATCACGGTCTACGAGGACCGCTCGTTCACCTTCGTCACCAAGACGCCGCCGGCTGCTGACCTGCTGCGCCGGGCTGCGGGGATCGAAAAGGGTTCCGGTGACGTGATCCGCAACAAGGTGGGCCGGGTCACGCGGGACCAGATCCGCGAGATCGCCGAGATCAAGATGCCCGACCTCAACGCGGTTGACCTCGAAGGCGCGATGAAGCAGATCGAGGGCTCCGCGCGGAGCATGGGGATCGAGGTCGTCGACTAGCCCGGTCGTTCCGGCTGGGATGTCGCAGGTGTGGGAGGGGCCAGCGCCCCGCCAGGACCACGAGGAGCACAAGAATGCCCAAGCGAGGGAAGAAGTATCTCGAGGCAGCCAAGCTGATCGAGCGTGGCCGTCTCTATACGCCGGCAGAAGCCGTCGCCCTGGTCAAGAAGACGGCCTTCGCCGACTTCGATGAGACAATCGAAGCCCACTTCCGGCTCGGCATCGATCCGCGCCAGGCGGATCAGAACGTGCGCAGCACCGTCGTCCTGCCCCATGGTACGGGGAAGGAGCCGCGCGTGCTGGTCTTCGCCGCCGGTGAGGCGGTGCGCATCGCGCAGGAGGCCGGCGCCGATTACGTGGGCAGTGACGATCTGGTCAAGAAGATCCAGGACGGCTGGCTCGAATTCGACGCGACGATCGCCATGGCGGACCAGATGGGCAAGGTCGGTGGCCTGGGTCGCATCCTCGGCCGGCGCGGCCTGATGCCCAACCCGCGCTCCGGTACGGTCGTGCGGTCAGCGGAGGATCTGCCGGCGGTCATCCAGGAGCTGAAGCGCGGCCGGGTTGAGTTCCGCAACGACCGCACGGGGCTGATCCACGCCGTGATCGGCAAGGAGAGCTTCGAGGACCAGCAGTTGGTCGAGAACCTCTACGCCCTGGTGGACGCCGTGATGCGGGCGAAGCCGGCGGCCGTCAAGGGCACGTATTGCCGCTCGATCACGCTGACGAGTACAATGGGCCCCGGCGTCCCGGTCGACGTTGCGAAGGCAACGGAGGAGGCGTCGAACTTCGCCGCCTAGCCGCTACGCGGCCCGGCCGCCGGACACCAATCGGATAGCCGACGTGCGCCGAAGACCGCTGGGGTGCGTGAGCACTTAATCATCCAGCCGAGGCGCGCGGGAAGTGACCACCGACGCGGGCTGTCCCGCGCTGTGCCTGGTGATTCCGCCCCGCGCCTCACGGCGCGGGGTTCTTGTTTGGTCGGGACACTGAACACACAAAACGGGACGGAGAGGAGGTGAAGACGGTGCCTACCCCCAAGAAGGTGCAAGAGGTCGAAGAGATCAGCCAGTTGCTCTCCAGCGCGACGCTCTCGATCCTGACCGACTATCGCGGTCTGAACGTGGCGGACATGCAGGGCCTGCGGGCGCAACTGCGGCCGCATCAATCGAACATCCGCGTCGTCAAGAACACGCTGACCGCGATCGCGGCGGAGCGTGTGGGGCTGCAGGAGCTGCACCCGCTCCTGGAAGGGCCGACTGCCCTGGTGGTCGCGATGGACGACCCTGTGCAGCCGGCGAAGATCATCAACGACTTCGTGCGGACGTCCCGCATCCTCCAGATCAAGGGCGCGGTGCTGGAGGGGCAGGTCATTCCGGCTGCCGAGGTCGAGCGCCTGGCGACGCTCCCGCCACGGGAGGTGCTGCTCGGCAAGGTCGTCGGAGGGCTGCAGTCGCCGCTGTACGGCCTGGTGGGCGTGCTGGCTGGCACGATCCGCTCGCTGCAGTACGTGCTCCAGGCACGTGCCGAGCAGTTGGGTGGCAGCGAGGCGTCGGCGGCGTAGTAACGGCATAGCGTGCAAGCAGTCGACGGTACAGGCAAGATAGGAGGACCAGACATGGCTGTGGGCCAGGAGAAGATGGAAGAACTGATCAGCACCATCGAGCAGATGACGGTGCTGGAGCTGTCCCAGCTCGTCAAGGCGCTCGAGGAGCGCTTCGGCGTGACCGCTGCTGCGCCGGTCGCGGTGGCGGCGGCGCCGGGCGCTGCGGGTGGGGATGCCGCGGCGGCCGAGGCCGAGGAGAAGACGCAGTTCGACGTGGTGCTGGCTGATGTCGGCCCGAACAAGATCCAGGTCATCAAGGCGGTCCGCGAGCTGACCAACCTGGGCCTCAAGGAGGCGAAGGATCTGGTCGAGGCCGCGCCGAAGGCCGTCAAAGAGGGCGTGTCCAAGGAGGAGGCCGAGGCGGCCAAGGCCAAGCTCGAGGAGGCCGGCGCCAAGGTGGAGGTCAAGTAACGACCTTCGCTGGCACTCGCCATGCGAGCCACAGCGGCCCACCCGTGGATACGTCCGCGGTGTGGGCCGCTCCCTTTGTGAGGAGGGGCCCATCTGTGCTATACTGCGCGTAGTTTCGGGGCGTGGCGCAGCCTGGTAGCGCACCGGTATGGGGTACCGGTGGTCGGAGGTTCGAATCCTCTCGCCCCGACCAAACATCTTGAATATCCGGGCGAGTGCGTCGCCTCCGCACCCCGGCGTGGGACTCCCCAGTCAGACGAGCGGAGAGTGGGGATATGGAGAGCGCGTCGCGCAGGGCGCGAATCATCATCGCCGACGATGAATCCATCATCCGGATGGATCTGCGCGAGATGCTGACGCACCTCGGCTACGATGTCGTCGGCGAGGCCGCCGATGGGCGGACGGCCATCGAGCTCGCCCAGAAGCTCCATCCGGACCTCGTCGTCCTCGACATCAAGATGCCAGACATGGACGGCATCGAAGCGGCCGAACGGCTGACCCAGAGCCGCATCGCGCCGGTCGTGCTCCTCACCGCCTACAGCGAGCAGAATCTCATCGAGCGTGCGAAGCGAGCAGGAGTCTCCGGGTACCTGGTCAAGCCCTTCCGCGAGAGCGAGTTGATGCCGGTCATCGAACTGGCCCTCGCGCGTTTCCACGACCTTCAGGGGCTGGAGAATGAGGTGGAGCAGCTCAAGGACGCGCTGGAGACGCGCAAGCTGATCGAGCGCGCGAAGGGCATCCTGATGGAGGTCCACGGCCTCAAGGAGGCGGAAGCCTTCAACCGCATGCGGCGCACAAGCATGGACAACCGCAAGTCGATGCGGGAGGTCGCCGAGGCCATCCTCCTCACGCACCAGGTCGAGACCCGGTCCTCTTAGACTACGCCGAGCTCACCCGCAACTCATCATTGGTGCTTTTCAACGTAACGCCGGTAGGCTGCCGCTTGGGCCGCGTGCCCAAACCAGGAGCGCGGCTGGCGCACGAAGCTGCTTCCTGGGGGGCGGCCCTCACCCCCGACCCCTTTCCCAACGTTGGGAGAGGAGAGTTAGTTATGGGTGGACGGGGGCTGCACCGGCCGACGCCGGCCCTCCTGGGAAGGCTCAGTCGTTGCATTGACACGCAGGTTCGTGCCGGGAGTGGGGATCAGGAGCCTGAGCCGGTGGCGCGCTCGAGCTGGACGGTGATCTGGGAGGGCTGCACGCTGCGGACGCGCACGCCGGACGGCACGTCGACCGAGACTCGTTCCTGGTAGAGTCCCGGCTCCTCGATGTCGCCGAGGTCGACAGTGGCCCGGACGGCGCCCTCTTCCAGCGCGTTGATGCGACTGCGCGGGCCTTGCAGGCGTATCTCAACCGTGCCGAGAGTGCCGATGACCGTGAAGCCGTCGGGCACGTCGGTGGCAACCACCGGCACGGCGGGCAGAACCTTGCTGATCTCCGGGTCCTGCTCGCTGGTCACCCAGGCCCACAGCGCGAAGGCGAGGATGAGCGCCAGGATGAACCGGAAGAGGTTCCCGGTGTCGAGGAACTGGCGCAGCCTAGTCAGCACGGGTTGCAGTCCTCGCTCCATCTTCAGGCGCTCGCTCCCGGTTATCGCCCAGGCCGTCGGCGGGCGGTGGTGGCCCGTTCAGCCGCACGCGCCGGCGGATGGTGCGCTCGGGGCGGTCAAGCCGCAGCAGCGTACGCAGGACCTTCCGCAGCCGCTCCGGGTCCAGATTTCGGTAGAGCCGCCCGTTGTGTGCAACCGCGATCTGGCCCGTCTCCTCTGAGACGACGACGGCGATGGCGTCGGACTCCTCGGTGATGCCCATGGCGGCGCGGTGGCGCGTCCCGAGCTGACCGCCGGTGGCAACGTTGTCGCTGAGCGGCAGCACGCAACTCGCCGCGAGGATCCGGTCGTTGCGTACGATGACCGCGCCGTCGTGCAGGGGCGAGTTGGGGTAGAAGATGTTGATCAGGAGCTGCCGAGTTAGCGTGGCGTCGAGTGGCACGCCGCGGTCGACATAGTCCTGCAGCCCGGTCTCACGTTCGATCACGATGAGGGCACCGTAGCGGTGGCGCGATAACTGGACGGCGGCACGCGAGATCTCCTCGACGGTGCTCTCCAGGTCGGTCTCAGCGGCGGCCGTGAAGGGTGGTCGCAACCAGGAGCCGGTGTGACCGAGCTGCTCCAGTGCCCGGCGTAGCTCCGGCTGGAAGACGACCGGCACGGAGATGATGAGCGCCGGGAGTGCCTTGTCGAGCAGCCATTTCAGTGCTGTCAGGTTGAAGATGTTGGCGACACCGACGACCACGACGATCAGGATCAGCAACCCGCGGATCAACTGCGTGGCGCGTGTGCCCTGGGCTACCCAGAGCACGCCGAAGAAGATCAGGGCCACGGCGAAGATGTCGATGATGGCCCGGAAGTCGAGGCGAGTAAAGATCCACGGGAGTTCGGGCATGAGCGGCACCCTGACGACGGACTTGCCCAGCTAGCTGATTGGATTGTACCACGGCGCCATGGCGGATCCTGACGGGGCGCGGCCCGCGGCGGCGCACGTGTTGTTCATAGTTGTCTCTTGGCGAGGGCGGCCAGCGCGGCCTGCTTTGCCTTGATCGCCGGGTCGTCAGGCGCGAGTTGGGCGAGGCGCCCGTAGACTCGCTCGGCCTGCCCGTACTCACCGACGGCGGCGAGGATCTCGCCGAGCCGGTGGTATGGCGTCAGATCCGTCGGATCGAGGGCGATGATCTGGTGGAGCGCAGCGATGGCTTCGTCGTAGTCCTCCTGGGTTCTCGCGATGCGAAAGACCTCCTGGAGCTGTGCCGTGGCCTCCGCGATGCGCCCGTGCTGGACGAAGGTGGCGGCGGCGGCGTGCCGCAGCCCGATGTCTTCGGGCGCCAGGCGGATCATGTAGCCGTAGATCGGCTCGACCTTCTCCCAGTCGCCCATGAGGGTGGCGATCTCGGCGGCGCGGCGCAGGTGAGCGATCGCCTCCGCGACGCGGCCGTGCCGCTCCAGCAACTGCGCAAGGGTGAAGAGTTCGCGGAGGGCTTCTGCCAGCCGGCCGCGCTTGAGATGGATATCGACCAGCCGCTCGCGCAGCGGGAGGTGGCTCGGAGCGATGCGCACCATCGTCTCGAGGGTTTTTTCCGCCTCGGCGTGCCGCCCGGCGGCCTCCTCCTGCTCGCGCAACGCATCGAGCTTTGCGAGGGCTTCGGCCGTCTCGCCGGCGCGGCCCACCAGTTCGGCGTGGGCACGGGCGTACCGATGGGTGTCCGGGTACTGCCCCATGAGTCGCTCGTAGACAGCGAGGGCCTCCTGGAACTCACCACGCTCGACGAGCAGGTTGGCGAGGCTCTCACCGAGAGATGCCGCCGTCGCTGGAGGATCGAAGAGGGGATTCTCCGACACGAAGGCCGCGACGTCGGGGTGCGCCGCCAGGTCGAAGGCAGCCCGGAGTGGCGGGAGCACGGTTGCGGAGTCAGCGTCCGGACCCAGGGCGCGGAGCGAGCACACCGCCGCAACGAAGGCACTGACGCGGTCGGCCGGCCGGAAGCCCGCGAGCCGGGCGGTGACCTCGCGCGAGTCACCCACGGCCAGCGCGAGCAGCGCGCGCAGCACGGGCATGGCCGTGCCCTCCGGCAACACCGCTGCCACGTCGCTCTACAGGCGCTGGGCCTCGATCCGGTCCACGCGCCCGGCGGCAGCGTCCCGAGCCAGCCGCGCGATGAGGGACCACTGCGTCTTCGCACCTGTCGCGGCGGCGACGGCCAGCGCAGCCACAAATGAGGCCGGGTCGTGTCCCACATCTTGGGTCAGATCGGCTGCCTCGGCCACCTGGCCGGAGCGGAGCAGTTCACGGACGTAGGTGAGGCGGGCGACCGAGCTACCGGGCGCCTGGGCGTGCCACTCGCGGGCGAGATCGAGCGCACCCGCTGCGTCTCCGGCCTCCAACAGGGCGGCGGTGGCAGCCGGTACGTAGGTGTCGCTGAGCGACGCGTCGCCGGCGGCCAGCGCGGCTCGTGCCAGAGCCAGGACGTTGTCCAGCGTGGGAGCGGCGTGCGCGACCACGCGCGCAAGGGCCAGGTCATGCTCGGTCTCGCTGCGCAGCGCCGCGAGCCTGCGGATCGTGGCGGCCAGCGCCAGCGCTTTGGCCTGGCGCTGTGTGGCGACGAGGAGTTCGGCGTGGCGTACGAAGATGGAGAGATCGTCCGGGGCGAGCGTCTCGGCGTAGACGGTCAGATCGAGCGCGCTCTCAAGGCGCCCTCGTGCCACGTCCGCATCTGCTTCGGCCATCACACGGGCGGCAGCCGGTGGAAGGCGGTTCGTGTGAGGGAAGGGGCCGATCGTCAGCGGGTCGAGCCGCGCCCCACGGCGCGGCCGCTTCCGTGAGGGTGCCTCCACGGCCGCTCGCTCTTCCGCGTGTCCGTCAGCGGCCCGCAGCGCGGCCTGGGCACGGGCTCCCCAGGTGGCGTCGATCGTCGCGACCTGGAGCAGCGTCCGTCCGTCCGTGTCTCCATGGCGGAGCAGGACCTCACCGAGCAGCACGCGCGCGTCGGCGCCCGGGTATCCGGCCTCGATAGCGGCCCGGAGCAAGGGGATGGCGTCGTCTTCACGGCCGTCGGCGATGAGCGCTGCGGCGTGCTCGATGTTCGCGCGCAATCGCTCGGAGTCGCCCGACACGGACCTCGTCGGGGCGGGCTCGTCGAAGTGCTCCACGGTACCCGGGGTCCTTTCTCCCAACGGTATCGGGCGCCGAGGAAACCCGGCACATTGGCAGTATACGAGCGCAGGCCGCGCCGCTGGATAGTACAAAGGTGCGGAAGTGGTCTGGGACTGCGTGCCCGGTGCCCCCTTACCGGCCGGGGAAGCGCCGGAGAGCGCTCGCGCGGCGCACGCGGTAGTCGCCCGCGGGGATCAGCACGGCGTGGCAGATGCGCGGGTCGCTCAGGCGGGAGGCGACGCGTGGATCGAGCTCGTCGAAGTTGCGGTTGGAGGTGATGATGGTCGGGCGCCGCTCGTTGTAGCGGAAGTTGATGATCTGGAACAGCTTCTCGCGGGCCCACGGGGTCGTGTGCTCGGTTCCGAGGTCGTCGAGAACCAGGAGGTCGATGGTGCGGATAGCGTTGAAGCGCGCATCATAGGTTGCGCCCTGGTCCGGAGCGAAAGTAGCGCGCAGGTGGTCGAGCAGGTCCGGCACGACCAGGAAGAGGGCGCGCATGCGCTGGTGGGCGATGACGTAGTGCGCCACCGCAGCCGCCAGGTGGGTCTTCCCGCAGCCGTAGCCGCCGAGGAGGAAGAGCCAGCCATCCGGGTTCTCGGCATAGGCGAGCGCCGCCTCGTAGGCCTCACGGACGCCCGGCACGTCCGGATCGAACGTCTCGAAGGTCTGCCCCTCGAACGCGCCCAGGCTGCTCATCTCCGCGATCTCGCGATGCCGCCGCTCCTCACGTTCGGCGATCTTGCACTCGCAGGGGATGAGCCGCCCGAAGTTGGGACTGCCCACTGGTGCGTCGACCCGCAGGAAGCCAGCCCCCTTGCAGATGGGGCAGCTATCGTCGTCGCCGGAAGATGGGGGCATGTTTACCGCGGAGGTGCCTCTCCGGGTCGAAAGCTGTCGCAGGACGTCCAGATCGCCGATCCGCTTCATCGCCACGCCCCTCGGTGGCCCAGCGCTCCAGGATCCGCTGGATGTATCGCCATTGTCGCCGATTGTAGCTTACCGCTTCCTGGATGGCGTCTTCAATCCACTGCTCCGGGTAGAGCTCCAGCGCCTCGATCAACTGGTCCGCGATGATGGGGGTCACGAGCCCGACGTTCTGCTCGTAGAGCCGGAACACGTTGGGCCGCTCCCGCTCCACCCGCAGAGACGGCTCGCGGGCGCCGACGGCAGGGGGCAGCGGCGCGAGTCCCTGCTCGAACAGGCCCAGCCGCAGGCGGTTCTCCGGCGTTGCCGGCATCAGCCAGGCTTCCCCGCCGTCGTCTCCAACGACCCGGAAGCGCAGCAGCGCGCCGCGTGCGACCGCGAGCTCGATGCCGCGGCGGATGTCGTCGAGCGGCAGGAGCGCCGCCCCGGTCAGGCGCAACCCCTCCAGCAGGTGCTCGTCTGTGTAGAGCGCGCTCTCGGGCACGACACCGTCACGCCAGTCCGGCGAGGCGAGGAGCCGATAGAGGGTCAGCATCACCTTGATCTCGGCGATGTCGCGCATCGCCGGGAGCAGCTCCTCAAAGAACTGGCGAGGGACGGGTATCCTGGCGTCCGGGTCGTTCCCGGCGTCGTGGTGCATCTGAGCCTTCCCAGCCCGTCGTGCTACGACGACGGCTCACGGTAGAGTTCGAGGTCGGCGAACCGCGCGGTGCGATCGAAGAAGCGGAGCGAGATCGTGTCGGTCGGCCCGTTGCGGTGCTTGGCGACGATGATTTCCGCGATGCCCTTCTTCTCAGTATCCGGGTCGTACACGTCCTCGCGGTAGATGAACATGACGATGTCTGCATCCTGCTCGATCGACCCACTCTCGCGGAGGTCCGAGAGCATCGGCCGGTGGTCGGTGCGGGCCTCAACGGCGCGCGAGAGCTGGGAGAGGGCCAGCACCGGGACGTTCAGCTCGCGGGCCAGACCCTTGAGGCTGCGAGAGATGTCGGAGATCTCCTGGACGCGGTTCTCGGCCCGGCGGCCCTGGGCGAGCTGGAGGTAGTCGACGATGATGAGGTCGACGCCGTGCTCGGCCATGAGGCGGCGCGCCTTGCTGCGCAGCTCCATGATGTTGATGCTCGGCGTGTCGTCGATAAAAATCTTGGCCTCCGCCAGCCGGCCGAACGCGCGGGAGATCTGGTCCCACTCGTCGTCGTTGATCAGCCCCAGGCGCAGCCGGTGAGAGTCGACGCCGGTCTCCATCGCGAGGAGGCGCTGGACGAGCTGCTCAGCCGACATCTCGAGGCTGAAGATGGCGACCGTCTTGCCGTACTGCACGGCCGCGTTGTGCGCGATGCCGAGCTGGAACGAGGTCTTCCCGACGGCCGGACGCGCGGCGAGGATGATGAGATCCGAGCGCTGCAGCCCGCCGGTCAGCTTGTCCAGATCGGCAAAGCCGGTCGGCACGCCGACGACGGTGCCGCGCTGGTGCTGGATGGCATCGAGCTTGTCAAAGTAGTGCTCGAGGATCTCGGCGATCGGGGTGAAGTCGCGCGTGCTGCGCCGCTGCGAGACGTCGAAAATGGCCTGCTCGGCCCGCTCCAGCGCCTCGTCGATGTCCAGCGACTCGTCGTAGCCGATGCGGACGATCTCACTCCCGGCCTCGATCAACCGGCGCAGGGTCGCGGTGCGCTCAACGATGCGGCCGTAGTACTCGACGTGCACGGCCGTCGGCACCGCGTTCATGAGTTCGGTGATGTAGGCGACACCACCGACCTCTTCAAGCCGCTCGCGCCGCTCCAACTCGTCGACGACGGTGACGAAGTCGGGCGGCTCGCGGCGGTTGTAGAGGTCGACGATCGCCTGGAAGATCGTCGCGTGGGCGCTTCGGAAGAAGTCTTCAGGCTTGAGGAACGAGGCGACCCTGATCACCGCATCGCGGTCGATCAGGAGGCTGCCCAGGACTGATTGCTCTGCCTCCAGGTTGTGGGGCGGAAGTCGCTCGACCGCCTGCGTGGCCACCGCCTCGCTCCTCGCTCAACCCTAGGACTCGGGCGACTCCTCGCCAGCCGCCTCGTCCTGGGCGCTCGCCGCGCCATCCTCGCCGGCAGCGCTCGCCTCGGCGTCGCCGGCCGCAACCGGTTCGCCGCCCTCGGGAGCGACGACCACCGTCACCGTGGGCCGCAGGCGACCGACGAGGTGCACCGTCACTTGATGCTCCCCAACGGTGCGGATCGGCTCCTCGAGGAGAACCTTGCGCCGGTCGATCTCCTCACCGAACTTAGCGGTGAGCACCTCGGCGATGTCCTGCGCGGTGATGGAGCCGTAGAGCCGCCCCTGCTCGCCGACGCGAGCGAGCATCTGAATGCGCGTGCCCTCGATGCGGTCGGCCAGGGCCTGCTTGGCTCGCTCCTCGCGCTCGAGGCGCCGCGCCGCGGCGGCCAGACGCTGCTCGGCTTCCTTGACGCGGCCTGGGGTCGCCATCTCGGCCAGACCCTGCGGAATCAGATAGTTGCGGGCATACCCTTCGGAGACGTCTGCAATCGCCCCCGCACTCCCCAACTTGGGGACATCCTGCAGGAGGATGACCTTCATGCTGTGATGCCTCTCTGTCGCCGTCGCGGTGCGGCGCGCGGCGCGACCCGCACGGCACTCTGTCAACGAAGACGCGCCGGTCACAAGCGGGACAACCGGCGCCAAAAACAGGTGTTCGCACGTGTACGAACACCACTCCCTCCAACATTATGATACCGAGCGTAGGGGCGGATTGCAATGTAGGCGCGGCATCCGTGCGGTTCTGACGGTCGCTTGCCCGTGCCGAGGGACCGGGAACGCCTCCCACGCCCGGCCGCGATGGAGTTCAGTCGCCCTGGGCAGCCAGGCGGCGGCGCAGCAACTCGTAGAGAGCGATGGAGCCGGCCACTGCGGCGTTGAGGGAATCGACTCTGCCCTGCATCGGGAGCGCCACCTGGACGTCGGCGCGGCGCAGGAGGGTGGGAGCCATGCCCTTCCCCTCGGAGCCGACGACGAGCACGGTCGGCTCGGGCAGGTCAGCGGTGAAGAGGGTCTGGGCCTCGGGGCCGGCCTCCAGGGCGACCACCCAGTAGCCAGCCTCCTGGCACTCTTCCAGCGCGCGCCCGAGGTTGGCAACCAGCGCCACGCGCAGGTGCTCGACTGCCCCGGCCGAGGCATTGACCACGGCCGGCGTCACCCCGGCCGCGCGCCGGTCCGGCAGGAGCAACCCGCCGACGCCCACAGCCTCGGCGGTTCGCATCAGGGTGGCGAGGTTTTGCGGATCCTGGATGTGGTCGAGCGCGAGGATGGGACGCCCCTCAGCCTGCCGGAGCAGGTCGTCGAACCCGACGTACGGGTAGGGGCCGGTCTCCAGGGCGACGCCCTGGTGGTTGACATCCGGCAGCATCTCCGCCAGGTCGCGCTGTGGAAGGTGCTTCACCGGAAGTCGGCGCTTTTCGGCCGCCTGGATGATCGCCGCGACGCGTGGCTGCCGGGCCGAACCTTCGGCGACGAACAGGCGGCGGAGGGAGCGGCGACCGCGCAGGGCCTCCATGACGGCGTTGCGGCCGTAGAGCAGCTCGGTCCCACGCGGTCGCTCGCGCATGGTCACTCCCGTCGCCAGGTGCTGCCCTGGGCGGTGTCCTCGACGCGGATGCCCAGTTCACCCAGCCGCACCCGAATGCGGTCGGCCAGATCCCACAGCCGCTGCTTGCGCAGCTCGGCGCGGACCTCCAGCAGCAGGTCGACGAACGGCTCGATCGCCTCGTCGGTGCGCTGCGTGGTCGTCTCCAGCGTCAGCCCGAGGACGCCGGCAAGCTCCTTGAGGACGCTCTGGGCGTAGGCCACGGCGGCGGCAGGCGCACCGGCGTCGCGCTCGCGGTTGATGGCGCGTGCCAGCTCGAACAGGTGGGACAGCGCCACCGGCGTGTTGAGGTCGTCGTCCATCGCCGCCCGGAACTCAGCCCGGGTCTCGTCCGCTATGCGGGCGAGCGCGTGATCCGGTGCGGTCGCCGGCGCGGTGGCCGGGTCGAAGCCGCGCACGGCGCTCTGCAGGCGCGCCAGGCCGCGGCGGGCCGAGTCCATGGCCTCATCGCTGAAGGTGAGCGGGCTGCGGTAGTGCGAGCTGAGGACCAGGAAGCGGAAGGCCTCGCCGTCGCCCCGTTCCAGCAACTCGCGGATGGTGATGAGGTTCCCCAGCGACTTGCTCATCTTCTCGCCGCCGAGCTGCAGCAGGCCGTTGTGGACCCAGAAGCGCGCCAGCGGCTCCTGGTCGGTGAATGCCTCGGACTGGGCGATCTCATTCTCGTGGTGGGGGAAGATGAGATCGGCACCGCCGCCATGGATGTCGATCCGGTCGCCCAGGTGCCGGTAGATCATCGCGCTGCACTCGATGTGCCATCCGGGGCGACCCGGACCCCAGGGACTGTCCCAGGCTGGCTCGCCCGGTTTGGCACCCTTCCAGAGCGCGAAGTCCATGGGGTTTTCCTTGCGGGGATCCACCTCGATCCGCGCGCCGGCCATCATCTCGTCGAGCGAGCGGTGCGACAGCTTGCCGTAGCCCGGGAAGGAGTCGACGCGGAAGAAGACGTCGCCCCCCTCGACGGCGTAAGCGTGCCCCTCCGCGATCAGCCCCTTGATCATCTCGATGATCGTGTCGATCTCCTGGGTCGCGCGGGGGTAGATCGTAGCGGGCTTGACGTTCAGCCGGGCGGTATCGCGCAGCCAGTCCTCGATCAAGCGCTCGGCCAGCTCGCGGGGTTCAATCCCGAGCGTGGCCGCGCGCTGGATGATCTTGTCGTCGACGTCGGTGAAGTTCTGGGCGTGGATGACCCGGTAGCCCGAGTACTCCAGGTAGCGCCGGAGCACGTCGAAGACGATCGCCGACATCGCGTGACCGATGTGCGCATCGTCGTAGACGGTGGGGCCGCAGACATACATGCGGACCACGCCCGGCTCGATCGGCTCGAACGGGCGCTGCTCTCCGGTGCGGGTGTCGGTCAGTCTCAGCGTCATGCTCGTCTCCTGTTGCGGCGCCGCGGCCGAACTGGCGGGGCGCCGGAATCACAGCCGTCGCCTCCTGCGGTCCTGGGCCGCACCCGGTGGCGTGCCCGTGCGGGTACGCGCCGGCATGCCGACTGACTCGACCCTGGACGGGTCAGCGTCGTTGGACAGCAGCAGGCAAGAGGTAGGCCGCGACGGGGGCACCGGCTCCGCCGATACCCCCTAGCGACAGGAGCAATAGCAAAGAACGCTGTGATACGAATACGAGGGGTTGGTGTGGCCGTTGCTCATAGCGGTCGCGCCGGGGCTGCTAATCAGCCGCTGCGCTCGTCTCCTTCGCGCTCGATGTGCTCTCACTGTCACTGGTGCTGCTCGAGCCGTTCGACTTCCGGCTGTCAGTAATGTACCAGCCTGAGCCCTTGAAGATGATCCCGGCGGGATGAAGGACGCGACGAACCTGGGCTCCACATTCCGGGCACTCGCTCACCGGCTCGTCGCTGAACCGCTGCTTGCGCTCGAAGGTGTGGCCACACGTCCCACATGCATACTCATAGATCGGCATCCCGCTCGGACCTCCTCTGACCTACTACGAGCAAACTATCGGTAATTCTATCCATAATCCGATGCTAGAGCAAGATGGTGTCACCAAGTTTGAGTTAGAGCGGCTCTAGCTCGTCCCAGTTCGCGCCGGCAGCGACCTCGACCACCAGCGGCACGTTGAGCGTGACGACCTTCTCCATCACATCGACTGCCAGGTCGGCCATGGTCCGGAGCTCGGAGCGTGGAACTTCGAAGAGCAACTCGTCGTGCACCTGCAGGAGCATGCGGCTGCGCAGGCCGCGGCGACGCATCTCGTCGTGCACCCGGATCATGGCGATCTTCATGATGTCGGCCGCGGAGCCTTGCAGCGGCATGTTGATCGCCATCCGCTCGGCGGCCAGGCGCCGATTCACGTTGGAAGAGTCGATGTCGGGGGTGTAGCGTCGCCGGCCGAACATACTGGTGACGTAGCCCTGCTGCAGTGCCTGCCGCTTGGTCCGCTCGAGGAAGGCGCGCACGCCGGGCAGCCGCGCCATGTAACGGTCGATGAAGCGCTGGGCATCCTGCCGGCTCATCCCGGTGTCGCGCGCCAGCCCGTAGGCCTGCATGCCGTACATGATGCCGAAGTTCACCGTCTTGGCCACTCGCCGCATGTCGGGGGTAACCTGCTCCAGCGGGACGCCGAAGACATCGGCCGCCGTGGCAGCGTGGATGTCCTGCCCCTCGCGGAAGGCGTGGACGAGTCGCTCGTCGCCGCTCAGGTGCGCCATAAGCCGCAGCTCGATCTGGCTGTAGTCGGCCGACAGGAGCACGGCCTCCTCGTCGAAGGGGCGATACCCCGGCCGGTTGTCGGCGATGAACGCACGCCGGACCGACCGGCCGAGCTCGGTGCGAACCGGGATGTTCTGCAGGTTCGGGTCAGTCGAACTCAGCCGCCCGGTGGCCGCGATGGTCTGGTTGAACGAGGTGTGGATGCGGCCGGTCTCCGGGTTCACCTGTTCGGGCAGGGCGTCCACGTAGGTGGACTTCAGCTTGAGCAGTTGGCGGTACTCCAGGATGCAGTCGACGATGGGGTGGGCGTGGCGCAGATTCTCCAGCACCTCCTGGCTGACCGAGTAGCCCGTCTTGGTGCGGCGGCCGGCCGGAAGCCCCAGCTCGTCGAAGAGCACAGTCGCGAGCTGGCGGGTGGAGTTGATGTTGAACTCGTGCTTGGCCAGGCCGTAGATCTCCCGCTCCAGCTCGGCGAGCTGCCCGGTGAGCTGGCGAGAGAGATCGCGCAGCAGGTCAACGTCGACAGCGATGCCGACTTTCTCCATGTCGATGAGGACGTCGATCAGCGGCATCTCGATCTCACGGAACAGGCGCTCCTGCTGCTGCGCTTCCAGGTCGGGCTGGAGGACCTCGACCAGCCTGTAGGTCGCCTCGACATCTGCGCAGGCGTAGTCGCCCGCTGCCTGCACGTCCGTTAGGTCCATGGTGAGCTGGTTCCGGCCGCGGCCGATCAGCGTCGTGATCTCGGTCATCTCCATGCCGAGCCGGTTGAAGGCCAGCGACTTGAGGTCGAGTGCGTTCTCGCCCAAGAGGTAGGCGGCGATCATGGTGTCGAAGGCGATGCGTGGGCGCGGGTAACCGGCCCGCTCCAGCACGAGCGCATCGTACTTGCCGTGGTGGGCGTAGACGACAGTGTTGGGATCGGCCAGGAGCGGCGATAGCGCCTCTCGCACCTCGTCCGCGTCGAGCTGCTCGTCGTCGTTCGCGTGGTTGACCGGCACGTAGAAGCTGCGCTGCCCGCTGGTCGCCAGAGCGATACCGACCAGCCGTGCGGTCATGGGGTCGGTCGAGGTCGTCTCAACATCGAGCGCGATGGCCGGGGCGCTCCGGAGCTCCTCAAGCAGGTCGCCGAGCTGGTTGTCGAAGCGGACGATGGTGCGCTCGGCGGGTGGCGCCGGCGGCGCCGTCGTCACCTGCGGTCGGGTCGGCTCGGGTAGCCGGTTGACCAGCGTGCGAAACTCAAGCTCGCGGAAGACCTCCAGGACCCGGTCGCGGTCGTAGTCACCGAGGACGCAGGTGTCGAGGTCCAGTTCGAGGTCGATATCGCGGACGACGGTGGCGAGCTCACGGCCGTGGAGGGCCTGCTCGAAGTGCTCGGCCAGCGACGCGCGGGCGCGGGGCGGTTTGATCTCGTCGATGTGCTCGCGCATCGCCTCCAGGCTGTCGTAGGCCTGGACCAGGGCCGTCGCGGTCTTGGCGCCGATGCCGGGGACGCCGGGGATGTTGTCCGACGTGTCGCCGACGAGGGCCTTGTACTCGGGGATGCGCTCCGGCGGGAAGCCGTAGCGCTCGATGACGGCCTCGCGGTCAAAGACGCGGTAGTCTCCGAAGCGCTGCCGGCCTGGCAGGATGATGCGGACCGCGCCGTCGGCCAACTGGAGGAGATCGCTGTCGCCGGTCACCACCAGCACCGACATGTGCCGCTCGGCAGCGAGCCTCGCCAGGGTGGCGATCACGTCGTCTGCCTCGTAGCCCTCGCGGGTGAAGACCGGGATATTGAGCGCGGCGAGGACCTCGTGGATCCGCTCCATCTGCCGCCGCAGATCGTCGGGCATCGGGGCGCGGTGCGCCTTGTACGCTTCGTACCTGTCGTGGCGGAAGGTTCGCCCGACGTCGAAGCTCACCACGACGTAGTCGGGGTGATAGGAGCGCAGGGCATCGAGCAGCATCGAGGTGAAGCCGAAGACCGCGTTGGTCGGCTCACCGGATGCTGTAGCCAGCGTGTCGGGCAGGGCGTGGAAGGCCCGGTAGGCCAGACCGTGGCCGTCCACAAGCATGATCGTTCGCCCTGCAGGATCGTGCGCAGACTTCATTCACCCCGCTCCTCTCCGCAAGCAACAAGTATACGGGAATGTGTGCCCCTGCGGGCACGCGAACCGGTGGCAGGCGTTGAGCGTAAGAGTGACGACGCGGGAGCCTGAGTGCGGGGTATCTGACAAGACGATCATGCCCCATACGCGCAGCCGCGCAGGCGGGGCGGCGCTCCCGGTTTGGCAGGGGTCTGATTGATATAATGCACAGCGTCGTGCTGGGATGGTCTTGGAATTGCTCCGCCCGATTTCGTGAGCTGGTAGTGATCTTGAATCGCCTCCCGCTCGACAGGTCTATCGTTCAGAGTTTCGGGCGAGATGGCACGCTGGCGCGGCCGTGACGTTTCCACGTGGCCGCTCGCGTTCGGCACTCTCCGGCCAAGGGAGGTAGAGGGCATCATGGAGCCGGTGCAGGCACTTTCCGAGCGGATTGTCACCAACGTGGAACGGGTTATCGTCGGCAAGCGACGCGAGGTGCAACTCGTGCTCGTGGCGCTGCTGTGCCGCGGCCACGTCCTGATCGAGGACGTGCCCGGCGTCGGCAAGACTGTGCTGGCGAAGGCCATCGCGCGCAGCATCGGCTCCAGCTTCAAGCGAATCCAGTTCACGCCGGACCTGCTGCCCAGCGACGTCACCGGGGTGAGCATCTTCAACCAGCGGACCGGGCAGTTCGAGTTCCGCCCGGGTCCGGTGGTGGCGCAGATCGTCCTGGCCGATGAGATTAACCGAGCCACTCCGAAGACGCAGTCGGCGCTCCTGGAGGCAATGGAGGAGTCGCAGATCACGGTCGACGGGATAACTCACCGGCTGCCCGACCCCTTCATCGTCCTGGCGACCGAGAACCCGATCGAGTACGAGGGGACGTTCCCGCTGCCCGAGGCGCAGCTCGACCGGTTCCTGATCCGCATCTCTCTCGGCTATCCCGGACACCGTGGCGAGGTCGAGATCCTCAACCGGCAGCACTACACCCATCCGCTGAACCTGCTGGAGCAGGTGGTGGGGGTCGATGAGTTGCTCGCCGGTCAGGAAATGGTGAAGCGGGTCTTCGTCGACGACTCGCTCAAGGAGTACATCGTCTCGATCGTCGAGGCCACCCGGGAGCACGACGATGTCTACCTCGGCGCGGGGCCACGCGGCTCGCTGGCGCTCTACAACACGGCGCGGGCCTGGGCGGCGATGGCCGGCCGGGACTACGTGATCCCGGATGACATCAAGGATCTGGCGGAGCCGACGCTGGCACACCGGCTGATCGTCAGCCCGTCGGCGCGCATGAAGAACGTCGATGGGCGCATGGTGGTGCGCGAGATTCTGATGAGCCTGCCGGTACCGGGGGCACGGCCCACGTCGCCCAGCGCGGAGCGGACACTCGGGTGGCGCGGGACACGTAGCCCGAGGGGTACGGGGACGAACGCGTGAACGCCCTGAAGCTAGCCGTCCTCATCGTCGTTGTCCTGGTACTTGCGGAGCTGAGCCGCTGGGACGTCCTGGAGAAGGTCTTCTTCGTCCTGGCGGGCTTGTTCGTGGTGGCCTTCATCTGGAGCCGCCTGAGCCTGCGTGGCCTGGTCGTCACGCGGGAGACGCAGGCTGACCGTGCTCAGGTAGGCCAGGCGCTGGTGGAGCGCCTGCGCATCCAGAACCTGAGCCGTCTGGCGAAGCTCTGGGTCGAGTTGATCGATCACTCCGACGTGCCTGGCCACCGGATGAGCCGGGTGGTGCACCTGCGCCCACGCGACTCGACCCGCTGGCGCGTCGAGACGTGGTGCTCCCGGCGCGGACGCTTTCGCGTTGGCCCGCTCACACTGCAGTCCGGCGACCCGTTCGGTCTCTTCCCCGTGAGGCGGCTGGTGCCCTACGTGCATGAGTTGCTGGTCTACCCGGCGACCGTCGACCTCTCCGGCTTTCGGCTCCCGGTGGGGGAGTTGCCGGGCGGCAACTCGCTCCAGCGCCGGACACAGTTCGTCACGCCGAATGCGGCCGGGGTGCGGGAGTACCTGCCCGGGGACGCCTTCAACCGCATCGCCTGGGCGGCCACGGCGCGCACCGGCCAGTTGATGGTCAAGGAGTTCGAGCTCGACCCGACGGCGGACGTCTGGATCGTGCTCGACCTGGAAGCGCGCCACCATGTGCGGGCCGGTCACCACCTGCCGCCGCTCGACCCGCGGGCCGCAGGCCGGGGAGGGGAGGAGCTCCCGCTGGCCTTCTGGCTCGACTCGACAGAAGAGTACGCCGTGACGACCGCGGCATCGCTGGCCCGCCACTTCCTGGACCAGAACCGCAACGTCGGCCTGATCACCAACAACAGCCAGCCGACGACCATCCCGACCGATCGGGGCGGGCGGCAGATGGTCAAGATTCTGGAGTTCCTGGCAGTGGTTCGGGCCGACGGGACGCAGCCGCTGGCGGAGACGCTGCTGGCGGAGGGTGGGAACTTCGACCGGAACTCCACCGTCATTGTTGTGACACCCTCCACTGATGAGCAGTGGGCGCAGGTCCTCATGAACCTCAGCGCCCGCGGCGTCGGTGTCGTCGTAGTACTGATCGAGAGCAGCACGTTCAATGGGGGGGAGAGCAGCCTGATGGTCGTGAGCGACCTGGCGGCGATCGGCATCCCCACCTACCTCCTGAAGTACGGAGACGACATCGGGCGAGCCCTGGCCACGCAGGCGGCCACGATGGGGGCGGTTAGGACAACGCCGTAGACGGGCTGAGCGCCCCGCGGCTGCCGGGATGGGAGCGACATGCATCGGTTGGCGCTTCGCGAAGGCTGGACCACCTTCTGGCTGATCGCTCTGGTGGTCTTCACCGCCACATGGTCGGTCCAACTCGCCGACTGGGCGGACGGGTTGCAGATCCTCTCGACCATCACCCTCGTCGGGCTGGTGGTCGGGCTGGTGCTCTCCAACATTCGACGGCTGCCCTCTCTGGCCGCACACATCATCGCGCTGGCGGTGGGTTCGGTCGTCGTGCTGTACCAGATGACCGGCTTCCTGAGCGACGCGCTCGGCGGCCGCCGGGAGAAGCTGGCCTACCTTTGGCAGCGCTGGGAGCTCTGGTCCAGTGCCGTACGCCAGGGTGAGCGAGCGGACGACCTGTACCTGTTCGTCCTGCTCATGGCCTCGCTGTTGTGGGTCCTCAGCTACATCTCGGTCTGGTTCGTATTCCGCTCCCGCTGGGTCTGGCTGACGCTCCTGCTTCCCGGTGTGATCCTCCTGCTGAACATGGGCTATTCGCAGCGCGTCTCGCACGGCCTGGTGGCCCTCTACCTCTTTGCCGCTATCCTGCTGCTGATGCGCTTCACCGTCAGCCAACGCGAGTTGACCTGGCGGAGCTTGTCCGTGCCGTACCCCGAGACACTGGCCTGGCGCGGGTTGTGGGTGGGGAGCTACCTGGCCATGCTGGTCATCTGCGCGGGTTGGCTGGTGCCGTGGTCCATGCAGAGTGAGCGGATTCAGGCCGGTTGGCAGCAGATCAACGGCCCGTGGAGGCAGGTGGAGCGAACCTTCAACTCCTGGTTCTCCTCACTGCGAGGTCCGGGCGGCGTTGGCATCGGCGGCTTCGCGAGCTTTGGGGATCGCTTCGAGTTGGGCGGGCCGCTCCGGCTGAGCGATGAGCCCGTGGTACTGGTCAAGGGTGACGGCGCCCCCTACCTCGTCGCGCACCGCTACAGCACCTTCGACGGTCGGGTCTGGGAGGCAGACCTTGACTCCCGGGTGGCTTCCTACGCTCCGCTGCTCGAGTTCGAAGCTGACCAACCCTTCCCGCGCTCGGCCACTACCGGCGGCGCGCGCAGCGAGGCGGAGTACACGATCGAGGTGTACCAGCCGCGGGGCGCGGTAGTCTACTCGACTGAGGCGGCCGCTCAGTCGAGCGTCCCGACGCGGCTGCAGGTTGGGTGGCACACCTACCAGCGGGAGGTCCTCGATGTCCAGGAGGCCACTGAGGAGACCACTCCACATGTCCTCTGGCCACTGGTAGAGCTACTGAAAGAGGCCGATTACACCCCGCCCGAGCCGACTCCGACCCCGGTTCCGGAGGAGGATGAGACGGCGGACGGGGAGGAGCCACTGGCGGCGACACCGGAGGCGACCCCGGAGGCGTCGGAGATCCCGTCGATCCCCGAGCGACCTCGCCGGTTCGGTATTCCGGCGCAGCAACGCGCCATCATGGAGCAGGTTGAGCAACTCAGCAGGATCGGGATACGCGTGCGGTTCGAGCCGGACCCGGAGGACTACCGCGTCCACACGCTGCGCTTCAGCGGACCGCTACCGATCTACGACGACGTGGACGCGATCTACGCACGGGACGGCCTTCGGGCGGGGGACACCTACGAGATCGTCTCGCTGGTCAGCGAAGCGACCGCCGATGACCTGCGGGCGGCCGGGACGGATTACCCCGCGGAGATCACCGAGCGCTACCTGCAACTGCCGGAATACTCCGAGCGGACGCGGCAGTTGGCTGAGCAGCTCGCGGAGGGCAAGGACAACCCGTACGACATCGCGAACGCCATCGAGGAGTACCTGCGTCAGAACCTGACCTACAACGAGAACGTGCCCACCCCGCCGGCCGGTCGCGATCTGGTCGATTACTTCCTGTTCGAGCTGCGTCAGGGATACTGCACGTACTACGCCTCGGCGATGGTCGAGATGCTCCGTATCCTCGACATCCCGTCGCGGATCGCGGTCGGGTTCTACCCGGCTGACTTCGACGCTGATCTGGGTGGGTACCTCTACCGGGACCGCAACGCCCACGCCTGGGTCGAGGTGTACTTCCCGCAGTATGGCTGGATCTCGTTCGAGCCGACGTCTGCGCGGCGGGCGATCCAGCGCGGGACGCCGGACCCGACGCCGTCGGCCACGGCGGACGGCAGCGCCATCTCGGGCGACAACATCCCGCTCGACCGCGAGGCGCAGATCCTCATGGAGTTGAACGAGGGCTTCGGAGCGGCGGGCGGTGCGGTCACGCCGCCCCCCGACCAGACGACCCGCGCGGAGTGGATCGCACGCGGGCTAGTCCTGGCGGTGGTGCTGGGGATCACGGTCTTCTCCTTCTACTGGATGCGCGGCACGCGTGGCATGACCTCAACCACCCGGTTCTTTACCAAGGTCCAGCGGGCCGCAGGCTGGAGCGGCTTGCCGACGCGCACGTCAATGACCCCGTACGAGTACGCCGCGGTCGTCTCTCGTCACCTGCCGGGTGCGCGGCCGCACATCCGGCTGCTGACCGACCTCTATGTGCGCGAGCGGTACGGCCAGCGGCCGCCGACCGAGAACGAGTTGAACCGGGCTCGCGCGGCCTGGCAGCGACTGCGCGCGCTCCTGGTTCGCTACGGACTGCTGCAGCGCTGGCGCCGGCGGAATACGGGCGTCGACGGCCAAGACTGAGGGCGACTTGAGGGTGACCCTCAGGTACCAGGGATGGATTCACTGCCGGAGGCGCCTCGCCGGGACAGCGTGCGGGCGAAGCGGGCGAGGAGCGTGAGCGCCACGATGCTCGCGATCGCTTGCCCAGCCTGGTCGACTGCATTGCCTGACGTCACGTAGAAGAAGCCATACAACATGCTCACGAGCAGTGCACCGACTGCCAGAGCCAGGCGGTGCACGTCGCTCCAGTTGCGCCGCGTGGCCGCCCAGTGGGCGATCAGCCGCGCAGCGATCGCGTCTACGGATAGCGCAACCATCATCGGCACCCATACCCACGCCCCCACTCTCAGCCACTCGGGCAGATCCACGAGCGGGAGGAACCAGGCGGCAGCGGCCACGAAGGCGAGAAGACCGACGCGCAGCGGCGCCGGGGCATCGAGCGCCGACCGCGGTCGCGCGAGGTCGATTTCGGACCACCGCCAGCGTAGCGCGAGGACTGCAAGCAGCGCGGCGATGAGCCCGGCCGCAGCGAGCGTTATCGGAGAGGCTGCAAAGTCGGCGGCGACAACGAACCGGAATATTGCCGCCAGGACCGCGATGCCGCAGACGTACGCGACCGCGACGACAATGAGTCCGGTGGTCCCCAACCAGGAGCGGCCGCGCCGGGCGGGGAAGAGGAGCTCGGCTGGCCGCCGCCCCCAGCTCCGCTCAGGATGACAACAACCGGGCAGCTCCGGTGTAGCACGGTAATTCGTCAAACTTCATAACGCGCGAGCATTCGCTGCAGCTGGCGCGGTGATCACCCACTGGAATACCCGGCAGCCACGCCCACACGCGCGTATCAGCGCACGAGGAGAGATGCCTGCGCCTTTTTGTCTCTGGATAGCGACAGGGGCCCTCGACGGGCCCCTGTGCGACGAGCAGGCGCACCGCAGCGCGCGGGAACTCGCTTGCGTACTACCAGCCCATGAAGGCGACGATCAGCAGGGCGACGATGTTGACGATCTTGATCATCGGGTTGATGGCCGGGCCGGCGGTGTCCTTGTAGGGATCGCCGACGGTGTCGCCGGTGACGGACGCCTGGTGGGCGAAGCTGCCCTTGCCGCCGTGGAGGCCGGACTCGATGGCCTTCTTGGCGTTGTCCCAGGCCGCACCACCCGTGGTCATGGAGATGGCCACGAACAGCCCGGTGACGATCGAGCCGATCAGCAGGCCGCCCAGCGCCTCCTTGCCAAGGGTGACGCCGATGATGATCGGGACCACGACCGGCAGGAGCGCCGGGAGCATCATCTCGCGCAGCGCCTGCCGGGTCACGATGTCGACCGCGCGACCGTACTCGGGCCGGGCGCGGCCTTCGAGCAGGCCCTCGATCTCACGGAACTGCCGCCGGACTTCCTCGACCACCGCACCGCCGGCCTTGCCCACGGCCTCCATCAGGATGGCGCCGAAGTAGTAGGGGAGGGCGCCGCCGATGAAGAGGCCGATCAGGACGCTCGGGTTGGAGAGATCGAAGGTAATCTGCTCCGTGATCTCCAGGAAGTAAGAGGCGAACAGCACCAGCGCCGCCAGCCCGGCGGAGCCGATGGCGTAGGCCTTGGTGACCGCCTTGGTGGTGTTGCCGACCGCGTCGAGCGGGTCGGTCACCGCGCGAACGCTGTCGGGCAGTTCGGCCATCTCGGCGATGCCGCCCGCGTTGTCGGTGATCGGGCCGAAGGAGTCGATGGCGACAATGATCCCGGCCATCGAGAGCATGGCCATGGCCGCGACGGCGATGCCGTAGAGGCCGGCCGTCAGGTCACCCGGCACGGCAGTGAGCCGGTAGGCGACGTAGATGGCCACCGAGATGAGGACGATCGGGAGCGCGGTGGAGCGCATCGAAACCGCAAGGCCGGCGATGATGTTGGTGCCGTGGCCGGTCTCGGATGCCTCGGCGATGTGCTTGACCGGGCCGTAGCGCTCCGAGGTGTAGTACTCGGTGATGATGACGACGCCCATGGTGACGATGATGCCGACGATGGCGCTCAAGAAGAGCTTGGCCGTGGCGGAGAGGCTGAAGCTGAGGCCGAAGAGCGAGACGGGCTGATCGCTGATGATCGGGTTGTCGCCCATGAGCCAGAGCGTGAGCGGGAAGAAGGCGACGGCGGCCAGGATCACGGCGGCGACGACACCCTGGTAGAGCGCGCGCATGATCGAGCCGTTGTTGCCGAGCCGCACGAAGAAGGTGCCGATGATCGAGGTGAAGATCGATGCGGCGCCGAGAACCAGCGGGTAGACCACGGCCGTCTCGGTGTCGAAGACGAGGTGGCCGAGGAGCATGGCGGCGACCGCGGTGACGGCGTAGGTCTCGAACAGGTCGGCGGCCATCCCGGCGCAGTCGCCGACGTTGTCGCCCACGTTGTCGGCGATCACGCCCGGGTTGCGCGGGTCGTCCTCGGGGATGCCGGCCTCGACCTTACCGACCAGGTCGGTCCCGACGTCGGCGGCCTTGGTGTAGATACCGCCGCCGATGCGAGCGAAGACGGAGATGAGGCTGCCGCCGAAGCCCAGGCCGACCAGCGGAGCGACGTCACGCGTGATGGCATAGAAGACCGCGACGGCGAGGAGGCCGAGGCCGACGACGAAGAGGCCCGTGACGGTGCCGCCGCGGAAGGCGACCTTCAGCGCCGGGGCGAGGCCCGACTTTGCCGCCTCGGCGGTGCGCACGTTCGACCGAACGGCCACGCTCATCCCGATGAAGCCGGCCGCAGCGGATGCAGTCGCGCCGACCACGAAGCCGATCGCGGTCGACCAGTTGATCAGCAGGCCGAGCAGCAGCGTGATGACGACCGCAACGATCGCGACGAGCGTGTACTGGCGCCGCATGTAGGCTTCGGCACCCTCCTGGATGGCCTGTGCGATGTCGATCATGCGCGACTCGCCGCGCGGTTGCCTGAGAACCCACTGCACGAGGAACAGGCCGTAGAGGATGGCGGCCACCCCTGCGACGATCGCGATGGCAAGCGCGATTGTCACGGTATCCACAGACTTCTTACTCCCCCCACTCGCAGGACCACTGACGCTCGATAGCCGATAGAGGGCAGCCTGCCGTGGCCTGACTGCCTACTCCGACGGGCGCCCGAACGTGCGACGCGCGGGCTCGATTGGCCCGCGCTGCTATTCCACGCACCACGCCTGCCCGAGCCACATTCCGCGGCCTTCAGGCACGCACTGTTGGAGTTTACCCGACGCGCTTCGCGACGTCACGGTGGGGTGATTAGTACGCGTAGAGGGCTATCATCGCCAGGACGATTGCGATAGCCACGAACATGCCCCACGCGAAGATGCCGGTGAAGAGCCGGGAGTCGAACTTCAGGTGCATGTAGAACGCCACCACCAGGACGAACTTGCCGATCGACAGCACGATCAGGATCGGGGTGATGACCGGCAGCAAGGCTGGGATGTAGTAGACCGCGACCTCGGTGATCGTGAGGATCGCCAGGATCGCCGCGACCTTGATGTACGTGATCGCTCCTGGATGCGCGTGCGCGTGCTCGACGGACGACTCACCACCCGGATGGCTCATACCTCTCTGCCTCTCCCTTCACTACCGGCCTGGCTCTGGGACCGACCGGTGTGCCTGCGCGGCGGGGGTGCGCCCCGCCGCGCCGCAGTGCCCTAGTAGGGCAGCAGGTAGACGAAGGTGAAGATCACGATCCAGACGATGTCGACGAAGTGCCAGTAGAGACCCGCGATCTCGACCTTCTCCGCGTTGTCCTGACGCACCAGCCCCCGGAAGGAGAAGGCGAAGAGCGTCAGGAGCCAGATGATGCCGAGGCCCACGTGGGTGCCGTGGATACCGGTCAGCACGAAGAAGGATGACCCGAAGACGTTCGTGCCGAGCCCGAGGCCGAGATGCGAGAACTCAGTGAACTCGTAGTACTGGCCACCGAGGAAGAGTAGCCCGAGCAACGCGGTGGCGAGAATCCAGACCCGGAAGACCTTGATCTTCCCCCGCTGCAGAGCGGACAGCGCCAGGACCATGGTCAAGCTGCTGAGGAGCAGCACCGCCGCGCTCACCGAGGTGAACGGGATGTTGAACACGTCGTCCGGGTACGGCCCGTTGAGGCTCCGGCCCCGGTAGACCATGTAGGTCATGATGAGGGAGCCGAAGAACATGCAGTCCGACGCCAGGAAGGTCCACATCAAGAGCTTATTGTGGGACAGCCCGGTTGATGTCCGGTGCGCGTCCGCGTGAGCCGCGGCTGCGTTTGCGTGACTCAACGTTCTCTCACCCTTCCTCACTCACGCCCACCGGGCTACTCGTTGGGCTCGATCGACCAGGCGATGATGCTGATCAGCAGGATCGCGAGGCCGACCCCGACGAGGACCCAGACCTTGTACGTCATGGCTGCGCCGGCGATGGCGAAACCGAGGGCCGACACGAGCGGGATGATCGACGGAGGCGGCAGATGGATGCCCTCAGCCTCGTCACCGCTACCGCCCTTGACGGCGGCCGGCGCTGCCTGGTTCTTCAGCTTCCGCTCCCACAGTTCATCGCGGCTGGAAACCACCGGCACCTCAGCGAAGTTGTAGACCGGCGGCGGCGAGGGGATCGACCACTCCAGCGTGCGGCCGTCCCACGGGTCGGCCGGGGCGCGCTCGCCCGAGCGGAGCGAGGTGAACATGTTGTAGGCCATCACCAGGACACCCACGCCGAGCATGTAGGCGCCGATGGTCTCAACCATGTTCCACAGGTTCCAGCCCATCTCCTTGGAGTAGGTGAAGATGCGGCGCGGCATGCCGTCGACGCCCAGCAGGTGCATCGGGAAGAAGGTCAGGTTGAAGCCGATCAGCGTGATCCAGAACTGAACCTGGCCGAGCTTGTCATTGAGCATGCGGCCGAACATCTTGGGGAACCAGTAGTAGATGGCCCCGAAGATGGCGAACAGCGCGCCACCGAACAGGACGTAGTGGAAGTGGGCGACGACGAAGTAGCTGTCGGTCTGCCAGTAGTCGATCGGCACCGAGGCGTGCATCACGCCCGAGATGCCGCCGATGGTGAACATGCCCAGGAAGCCGATGGCGAACAGGAGCGGCGTGGTGATGCGGATCGAGCCGCCCCAAAGCGTCCCCAGCCAGTTGAAGATCTTCACGCCGGTGGGGATGGCGATCAGCATCGTCGTGGTGCTGAAGACCGCGTTGGGCACCGTTCCGAGGCCGACGGCGAACATGTGGTGCGCCCACACGCCGAAGCCGAGGATGGCAATCGCGATAGCCGAGTAGACCATGAACGGATAGCCGAAGAGCGGCTTGCGGGTGAACGTCGGCAGGATCTCGGAGACGTAGCCGAACGCGGGCAGGATCAGGATGTAGACCTCCGGGTGACCGAAGATCCAGAAGAGGTGCTGCCACAGGACCGGGTCACCGCCGGCAGACGGCTCGAAGAAGACGGTGCCGAAGAAGCGGTCGAAGGCCAGCTCGATCAGGCCGACGGTGAAGGACGGGAGGGCCAGGAGCAGCAGCACGGACGTGATGAGCGTCATCCAGGCGAAGATGGGCACGCGCATCATCGTCATGCCCGGTGCCCGCATGTTGATGATGGTGACCACGAAGTTGAGCGACGCGGCGATCGACGAGACGCCCAGGATCTGGAGCCCCATCGTGTAGTAGTCCAGGTTGGGGCCCGGGGAGAAGGTGGTGTTGGTCAGGTTTGCGTAGGCGAACCACCCGGCGTTGGGCGCCACCTTCAGGATGATGCTCGCGCTGAGGAGCAGGGACCCGAAGAGGAACACCCAGTAGCTGAAGGCGTTCAGCCGCGGGAAGGCGACGTCACGCGCGCCGATCAACAGCGGCACGAAGTAGTTGAAGAACGCCGAGTTGAGCGGCATGACCACCAGGAAGATCATGACCACGCCGTGCATCGTGAACACCTGGTTGTAGGTGTCCGGGCTCAGGAAGTCATTGTTGGGCACGGCGAGCTGGGTGCGGATCAACAGCGCCAGCAGGCCGCCGACCAGCAAGAAGAAGAGCGAAGTGAAGAAGTAGAGCTTCCCAATCCGCTTGTGATCAACGGTGGTGAGCCACCCCCAGAGCCGCGAGAGCGCCGTCTGCTCCGGTGCCGTGCGCTCTAGCGTGAACGCTGACTGCGCCATTCCTACATTCTCCCTCGCCCACGCGGCACGCGTCGCCGCGCAGTGCTCTCCGCTACCTCGTCGCGCACTTCTCTCTGCTCAACCGCCCAGCTCACTTCAGGCTCTCCAGGTAGGCCACGAGGGCATCCACTTCCTCGTCGCTCAGCCGAGTGAAGGCCGGCATCTGGAGTGGGCGACCGGGCTGGCCCGGCTTGACGGACGGTGCGTTGTGGATCCACTCCTTCAGGTTCTCGGTGCTGTAGGGCACCACCCCACCGGCAATCATGTTGCGGCTGCCGAAGTGCGTCAGGTCCGGACCGACCTTGCCCTGAGCCTCGGTGCCCTGGATCGTGTGGCAGCCCAGGCAGTTGGCCATGAAGAGCTCCTTGCCCTGGGCCTCGACGCTGCCGGGCTCCGGCTCGACGGCGGGCTGCAACTGCTGCTCAAGCCAGGCTTCGAACTCTTCCTCGGTCTGGACGATGACCTTGAACTTCATGTTGGCGTGCTGGGCGCCGCAGAACTCCGCGCACTGCCCGGAGTACTCACCCACGGCGTCCGCAGTGAAGTGGATGGTGTTGGTCCGCCCGGGGACAACGTCCTGCTTCCCGGCCAGGCGGGGCACCCAGAAGCTGTGGATGATGTCCTTGCTCTCGAGCTCGACGCGAATCGGGCGGCCGACCGGGACGTGGAGCTCATCCGCGGTGACCACGCCGCTCTCCGGGTACTCAAAGGCCCACCACCACTGCTGGCCGATCGCCCGCACCGTGAGGGCCTCGTCGCCGGGATCGCGAGCCAGGTCGGCGATGGTGGTGATGGTCGGGACCGCGATCGCGGCCAGGATCAGCGCCGGCGCCAGGGTCCACGCGATCTCGAGCTTGGTGTTGCCGTGCATCGCGTGCGGAATCGGATCATTTGGCCGACGCCGGAATCGGATGAGGGCGACGATGATGATGCCCTGAACGATGACGAACACGACGACGGACATCCAGAAGATGGGCATGAACAGATCCCAGATCTTCCTCGCGTTGTCCGCCGCGGGGTCGCTCGCCGACTGCGGTGTGCCGCCAGCGCAGCCACTGACGAAGACGACGAGTGCGACTGTGAGCGCCGCGAAGAGCGCCCAGCGGGCCGTTCTCCTGAGACCCGTCATGATCCTCCTGCTCCCCCTCCTGGCACACAGCACCCCCACACGCTCGGGGCAGCGCCTCCGACCAATTGCTTTCTATGCTACCAGGGTCCGCGCGGGGTGTCACTATTTTGTTATGCCATTCACAAGCCGTGACACGCCAATGTCACGCCAATGTCACGCTCTTGATGCCGAGAGTGGCACGCGCGGTCGTGCGGTCTGGGAATCGCGTAAGAGCTGCGAGAGAAACATGCGATAGTGGCGACGCGCCGCCGCCGGTGCGTGAAGCCTTTCTTGCATGCGGATTATAGATTAAGATACCCCTGAGAGGTTCCCTGGGAATGGGATGGAGGTCGCCGCTGGGGCAGAGTAGCACCGTGGCATCGCCTATGATGATGAGGCAGTCCCCGCGTGTGGACCGTGGAAGGAGTGAGTCATGTCGACTGACCCGATGGGCACCATAACCGGGTTGCTGACCGAGACGCGGCGATACCCGCCCCCGGAAGACTTCGCCGCTCAGGCGAACATCAACGACCCCGCGGTCTACGAGCGTGCCCGGAAGGACCCGGAGGGATTCTGGGCTGAGGCGGCAGAGCTGTTGGACTGGGACCAGCGCTGGGAAAAGGTGCTGGATTGGAACCCGCCCTGGGTCAAGTGGTTCGTCGGCGGGAAGCTCAACGTCTCCTATAACTGCGTCGACCGCCACATCAAGACCTGGCGCCGGAACAAGGCTGCCCTCGTTTGGGAGGGGGAGCCGGGGGACGAGCGCATCCTCACCTACCAGGACCTCTATCGCGAGGTGAACCGCGCCGCGCTGATGCTCAAGAACCTGGGCGTGCAGACCGGGGACCGGGTGGCCATCTACCTGCCGATGATCCCCGAGCTGCCGATCATCATGCTGGCCTGCTCCCGCATCGGCGCACCGCACTCGGTGGTCTTCGGCGGGTTCAGCCCGAATGCGCTCGCAGACCGGATCAACGACTGCGAGGCGAAAGTTCTGATCACGGCTGACGGCGGCTACCGGCGGGGCGGGATCGTCCCGCTGAAGGAGAACGCCGATAAGGCTCTGGAGCAGACGCCGTCGGTCGAGCGCGTTGTTGTGGTCGAGCGTGTTGGGCGCGACAAGCACCCGGTCCAGATGCGGGAGGGCCGGGACATCTGGTGGCATGACGCCATGGCCCAGGTAAGCGGCAACTACTGCCCGCCCGAGTCGCTCGACTCCGAGCATCCGCTGTTCATCCTGTACACCTCGGGCACGACCGGCAAGCCCAAGGGGGTGCTGCATACCACCGGTGGTTACCTGCTGGGTGTGGCGCTCACCACGAAGTGGGTCTTCGACCTGAAGGACGAGGACGTCTACTTCTGCACGGCTGACATCGGCTGGGTTACCGGGCACAGCTACATCCTCTACGGACCGCTGGCCATTGGTGCCACCAGCGTGATGTATGAGGGGGCGCCCGACTGGCCGGACAAGGATCGCTTCTGGGATATCGTCGAGCGCCGCGGGGTGAACATCTTCTACACCGCGCCGACGGCGATCCGGAGCTTCATGCGCTGGGGTCCCGAGTACCCGGCCAAGCACGACCTGTCGTCGCTGCGGCTGCTGGGGACGGTCGGTGAGCCGATCAACCCGGAGGCCTGGGTGTGGTACCGGGAGCACATCGGCGGCGGGCGGTGCCCGGTGGTCGATACCTGGTGGCAGACCGAGACGGGGATGATCCTGATCACCCCACTCCCGGGCCTCACGACGCTGACGCCTGGCTCTGCTACCCGCGGGTTCCCGGGGATTGAACCGGACATCGTCGATGAGCAGGGCAACTCGGTGCCGCGCGGGCAGGGTGGCTACCTGGTCATCAAGCGACCATGGCCGGCCATGTTCCGGACCCTCTGGGGCGACCCGGACCGCTACGTCAATTCCTACTTCTCGAAGTTCGGGCCGACGGTCTACGTCTCGGGGGACGGCGCCAAGCAGGACGAAGACGGCGACTTCTGGATTATGGGGCGGCTCGACGACGTGCTCAACGTCTCCGGCCACCGGTTGGGGACGATGGAGCTCGAGAGTGCGCTGGTGAGCCACCCGGCGGTGGCCGAGGCGGCCGTCATCGGCGTCAGCCACGAGATCAAGGGGCAGGCGATCGCGGCATTCGTCACCCCGCGCGCAGGTGTGGAGCCGACCGACGAGCTGGCGCGGGAGCTGCGGCAGCACGTGGCCGAGACGATCGGGCCGATCGCACGACCGGACCGGATCTACTTCACGGCCGAATTGCCGAAGACGCGGAGCGCGAAGATCATGCGGCGGCTGCTGCGCGACATCGCCGAGGGCCGCGTGCTCGGCGACACCACCACGCTGACCGATCCCTCCGTTCTGGAGGAGATCAAGCAGCGCTACGCGGCGAGCGAGGCAGCGGGCGAGTAACGGTCCGAGCCGCTTCCACGGCACGGCGTACGAACGGGGCCGGGCATACACGCCCGGCCCCGCTTTTTCATCCTGCCTGAAGCCATCCTGGGCGGAGCCCGGGACCCCCGGCGGGTCGAAGGATGACACGAACATCAGGCGCCTCGGTGCGCGCGGCGGGCCCGTGGCGTGGGGAGTGCGGTCACCGATGCGGAGGTGGTCGCCATGAGCTACGACGGACACGAGCCGGGAGCCGACCGGGCGAGCCTGTTCATGCTGTTGTTGCTGCTGGTTGGTCTGGTGGCAGCAGCGGTCATGATCGTGGCGGTGGCCCTTGGCTGGGTGATGTCCTCGTTCTGGGAAGTCGCGCCGTTTGCTCATGTCTTCGTCGTCGGAGTCATGATTGCGGTGTGGCTACTCGCTCTCGGGGTGACCGGGCTGCTGGCACGGGCAATTACGCGGCGGCGCGTGTGAATCGGGCATACGGCGGCGGTGGC
Organism: Sphaerobacter thermophilus DSM 20745; assembly: GCF_000024985.1. Classification (NCBI taxonomy): domain Bacteria; kingdom Pseudomonadati; phylum Thermomicrobiota; class Thermomicrobia; order Sphaerobacterales; family Sphaerobacteraceae; genus Sphaerobacter; species Sphaerobacter thermophilus. The sequence continues at coordinate 1,736,927 of NC_013523.1, read as the reverse complement.
TCCCACCGGTCACGGCAGGCCGGGCGGTGCGGCATGGCTACGGGGCGGGGCCGCCGTACTGACAACAATTGGTAGATAGCAGAACGCCCCGGTGGATCTCACCGGGGCGTCGCTGCATGCGGTGCCGAGGGCCGGGATCGAACCGGCGACACCGGCATTTTCAGTGCCGTGCTCTACCGACTGAGCTACCTCGGCGGGCTGTCGCCGGGTCATCCCGCGCAGTTGTGGGCGATAGAGGGCTCGAACCTCTGACATCCACGGTGTAAACGTGGCGCTCTACCAACTGAGCTAATCGCCCGCACCTCGCGGTGTTGGTGCCGAGGAAGGGATTTGAACCCCCACGCCCTAAACGGGCACTAGCCCCTCAAGCTAGCGCGTCTGCCTATTCCGCCACCTCGGCATGGGCCCCTGCCTCTCGGCAAGCGCATGGAATTATAGTCGCCAGTCGGCTGACGTGTCAAGGATGCTGGCCGCCCACGAGCGCGGTCTGGGGCCGGCGCGGGAGGGCACGGAGCCCTCTCCGGCCGGCACGGCGGGTGCCTACTCGCACTCGGCGATGCACTCGATCTCGACCAGCGCACCCGCGGGCAGCTTGGCTACCTGGAAGGTGCTGCGCGCGGGCGGGTTCTCGCTGAAGTAGGTCGCGTAGACGCTGTTGAAGGCGGCGAAGTCGTCCAGGTTGGCCAGGAAGCAGGTCGTCTTGACGACGCGGTCGAGCGACGAGCCCGCCTCGGCCAGGATGGCCTTCAGGTTCTCCAGCACGCGCCGGGTCTGCTCCTCGATACCGCCCTCGACTAGCTTGCCCGTCGCCGGGTCGAGCGGAATTTGCCCGGCGGTGAAGACGAGATTGCCGAGACGAACCGCCTGCGAGTACGGCCCGATCGCTGCCGGTGCCTTATCCGTCTGGATGATCTGCTTGCTCATGGTCCTCCCATCTCCCCGCTCGTTGGCGGGCAACGCCCAGGGAACCCGGGCGCCACGAACCGTCCGCTGCCGGTAAGGGCCTCAACCGGCAGTCCGGCGCCCATCGTAACACGCTGGCGAACACCCGGCGCCACGGCACGCAGTTGGCTATACTGACCTTAGCGCGGGCAATCCGGGAAGCGGGAGCGGATGGTGGCGCTATCGACCTCCGTCGTCATTGTCAACTACAACGGATGGCCGCTGTTGCGCGGCTGTCTCGCATCCCTGCGGGAGCAGGAGCGCCCGGCCGACGAAATCATCGTCGTTGACAACGGCTCCCGCGACGAGACGACCCGGTTCCTGCCCGTGGAGTTTCCCGAGGTGCGGCTGGTTGACGCCGGTCGCAACCTGGGCTTCGCTGCCGGGAACAACCTGGGAATCGCCCATGCCCGGGGCGAGGTCGTGGTGCTGCTCAACAACGACACCGTCGCCGAGCCGGGCTTCATCGCACGCATCACCGAGCCGTTGGAACGCGACCCTGCCGTCGGCGCGGTTGCCGCGACCATGGTCTTCGCCGGCGCGCCCGACATCGTGGCCTCGGCAGGGATCGAGGTGTACCGCGACGGCCTCGCGCTCGACCGCGGCGTCGGCTTGCCCCGGGCTACGCTGACCGCGCCGGCGCCCGTCTTCGGGGCGTCGGCAGGGGCGGCTGCCTATCGGCGGGCGGCTCTGGACGATGTGGGGTTCCTCCCCGAGCCTTTCTTTATGTATCTGGAGGACGTGGACCTTGCCTGGCGCTTGCGCCTGCGCGGCTGGGAGGCGGTCCACGCGCCGGGCGCGGTGGTGCGGCACTTCTACTCGGCCTCGTCGGTCGAAGGCTCGGCCTGGAAGCGGCGGCTGCTGGCCCGGAATCGCCTCTGGGTCATCGCGCGCTGCATGCCGACCCCGCTCCTGCGGCGGGGAGGCTGGGCCGTGCTCCGCTATGAGGCGATGGCGGGGGGCTACGCGCTGACGCGGCGTGACTGGGCCGCCTTGGACGGGCGCCTCCGCGGGCTGATGGGCCTGCCGGCCAGATTGCAGGAGCGCCGCGTGATCCAGGGCGCCGCGACGGTGTCGGCTGAGAAGGTGGGTCGCTGGCTCCAGTCGCCGCTGCCGCCCACGGAGTTGCTGCGCGTACGGCGGCTGACCGCGGAGCTGGCGGTGAACGGTGCAGGGTCGTGGTCCGGCCAACAGGCGGCGCCACCGGCCTGACCGGGCCATGTAGAATTGCGTGGCAACCGCGACCTGTGAGCGTCGCGCGAGCGTCCCCGGCCGGGGACCGAAGGGCCGGGACGGGTTCAACCGTAAGGGGATGGGAAGGGCCACCAGCCAGGTGATCACCGACGGTACACAGCAGCATGCCATGGTGGCGCGGGGACATGTCCCGGTCATCCGCTTCGCAGCGCCCGTCCTGACCGGAGTCGCGGTCCTCGCTGCCGTAATCGCGCTGGCCGGGATCGCAGTCCTGGCGTACGGACGCATGCACGGCCCGACCATCTACCGCGGTGTCAGCGCCGTGGGTGTTCCCCTGAGCGGTCTCGACCAGGCCGAAGCACGGGCGCGGATCGAGGCGGCGGTGCAGGGATCGTTGCCGGCCGCGGTGGAACTTGAGGCCGGCGATGCCCGCTGGCAGGTGCCCCTGATGGATCTCGGCATCGAGGTGGACCCTGCGGCGACGGCCGAGGCGGCCTGGCGCTGGGGGCGCAGCGGCGACCTCTGGGCCGACAGCCGCGCCTGGTTGCTGGGCCTGCTGGGTGGCTACGAGGTGCCCCTGGCGGTGTCGCTCGACGAGCAGGCCGTGTACCGGACGCTGGAAGCGATCGCCCCGGAGGTGACCCGCCCAGCACGCGACGCTCGCTACGATGAGGGAAGTGACGGGCGGCTTGTGGTCGTGCCGGAGGAGGACGGGGTCGCGATCGACGTCGTGGCGACCGCCAATCAGATCCGGCGCCGGGTGCAGCAACTCTCAACCGAGCCGGTTCCAGTCGTCACCATCTCGATCTCGCCGAAGGTAGACACCGAGGCGCTGGAGCGCGAACTAGATCGAGCCGAGAAGTTGATCGCCGAGCCCGTGTTGCTGACGTACGGCGGCCGGAGCTGGGTGCTCGACCCGGAGACGCTGCGGGCGATGCTGACCGTGGCGAACGACGGCTCGCGGAAGAACGCGGAGCTGACGATCGACCGGGAGCGCCTGCGCGCGAGCGTGGCCAGTCTGGCCGAAGGCGTGGGGCTGCCTGGCCGGGATGCAACGCCGGTCTGGGACGGACAGCGTTTCGTGGTCGAGTCGGCCGGGATGGGCGAGGCGCTCGACGTCGACGCCACGGTGGACGCGATTCTGGCCGGGTTGGAAGACGGGGAGCGTCGGTTCGAGCTCCGGACCCGTCAGGTTGCGGCGCGCATCGGCAATGCCGAGGCGGAGGTCGCGGCCGAGCGCGCGACCGCGCTGGTCGCCAGCGGACTGACCGTGACCTGGCCGGACGGCAGTCAGCACCTCGCGCCCGGCGAACTGGCCGAGGCAATTCGCTTCACCGCGGTGCTCGACGATGAGCCCCGCCTTGAGCCCGAGGTCGACATGGACGCGCTCCGGCAGGTGCTGGAGCGCCACGCGCCGGCGATCGAGATCCCGATGCGCAACGCGGACTTGCGGTACATCGACGGGCAGGTGGTGGTCAGATCCCCCGAGCAGGCCGGGCGGGCACTCGACCTCGATGCGTCCGTGGCCAACGTTGCCCGGGCGCTGGAAACGGGTCAGTCGCAGGCTGAGCTGGTGACGATCCCGGTCGAGCCGCAGGTCACGGCCGCGATGGCTGGCTCCGTTCAGATCCGGGAGGTCCTCGCCAGTGCCGCAACCTACTACGCCGGGGCGCTGGACAACCGCCGCCACAACGTCGAACTCGGAGTCGAGCGGGCCAACGGCGCGCTGATCCCACCGGGCGGCGTCTATTCGTTCATCGAGACGGTGGGGGCGATCGATCTCAACTCGGGGTACAAGGTCGGTTACGGGATCATCGGAACGAGCAACGGCAGCGTCTCAACGGTGCCGTCGGTCGGCGGCGGGGTGTGCCAGGTGTCGACCACGGTGTTCCAGGCTGCCTTCTGGGCGGGACTGCCGATCGTCGAGCGCAACTGGCACCTCTACTGGCTGCCCTTCTACGGCCAGCCGCCCAGCGGCCTGACTGGTCTCGACGCGACCGTCGACACCGACTGGGGGCTCGATCTCAAGTTCAAGAACACGACCGACGACTGGATCGCGATCGTGGCCACCGCCGACGGCGAATGGGTCCGCGTCGAGATCTGGGGCACCGATCCCGGCTGGACGGTCCAGGTCGACGAACCGGTCGTCACCAACGTCGTCAAGGCCGACGAGACGATGCAGTACCGGGAGTCGGACCAGCTCCCGACCGGAACCAGCCTCCAGGTGGAGCGGGCGCAGGACGGCTTCGACGTCAGCATCCACCGGCAGGTGCTGCGCGACGGCGAGGTGATCGACGACCTGACGCTGCGGAGCCAGTACCTCCCGTCGGCCAACGTGACCCTGGTCGGGACGGGCTAGACCGCGCCTAGCTGCAGTAGCACCACGGACCCGCTCGCGCGCCGCGTTGACCCGGCCTTGGCGCGAGGGGTACGATTCATGCATGTCTCCTTCGCGTCCGGGCCCGCACGACTGACGTGCCGCAGGCTGCACTGGGAAGGCGCACCCCATTGGCAAGATCAGCATCCCCAGATAAGCGACTTATCTCAATCGGCCTCCTGATCGGAGCAGCGGTCGGCGTGTGGGCGGGCAACCGCATGCGTGAGCAGCAAGCCCGGCAGGCGACGCGCGAGGTCGCCTCCCCAGGCGAGCCACCGCCGCTCATCAACTGGAGCCAGGTGCGTAGCATCGCCGTCAGCTTGAACCGCGAATCGAGCCTGGAGGGGGCGGACCGCGACGGGCTCCACGCCTACTACCGTGAGCTCGTCGAGCGCGCGGTGCCCCTGGTGGCGGCCTATACCGGCGATGAACTGCCCGGTACCCTGGACCGGGTGTATGCCTTCGACCGGGTCGACTGGATCGACGCCAACATCGACGGTTTCAAGGACATGTTCAAGCCACTGGAGGCGCTCAACCCGCTGGGCGAGCAGCGCGGCCCGCGCACGATCAGCCTCCTGTGGGGCGGCCTGAACCAGACGGTGCTCAGCGCGGAGATCGGGTTCCTCCTCGGCTACCTCGCGCGGCGCGTTCTGGGGCAGTACGACCTGGCGCTCCTCGGACGCGAGCCGTTGACCGGCGGCAAGTTGTACTTCGTGCAGCCCAATATCACCTCCGTCGAGCGCGCTCTGCGCCTGCCCGGTGAGGACTTCCGGCTCTGGCTGACATTGCACGAGGTCACGCATGCCTTCGAGTTCGAGTCGCACCCCTGGCTGCGGCAGCACCTGAACGGCATGATCGAGCGCTACTTCGAGTTCCTGAGCCAGGACATCGAGCATCTCAAGCGGGGCATGGACGGCTTGCGCGCCTTCTGGGACCGGGCGCGCAGCCGCGAAGGCACCAACGGGAGTTGGATCGAACTGGTCATGACGCCGGAGCAGCGCGCGCTCTTCAACCAGATGCAGGCGACCATGTCGGTCGTCGAGGGATACAGCAACCACGTCATGAACGCCGTGGGCAAGGACCTGATCCCGAGCTACGAGGTCATCGCGCGGCGCTTCGAGCGGCGCCAGCGCCAGCGGACGCCCGCCGAGCACCTGTTCGCCCGCCTGACCGGTCTGGACATAAAGATGGAGCAGTACCGGCAGGGTGAAGCGTTCGTGAACCACGTGGTGCGGGAGCGCGGGCACGACTTTGCGCGGCGGCTCTGGGAGGGGCCGTGGATGCTGCCGACGATGGACGAGATCCGCAACCCGGACCGGTGGATCGAGCGGGTCTCCACGGCGCAGCACCCGGCGCCGCTCTAGGCTCCCGGGCATGGACTGAGGGCAGCTATGGAAAAGCCGGACATCAGCTCGGCCGAGCGCCTGCTGCGGCAGGACGAGTACACCCTGGAGGAGCTCGCCGCGCTGCTGGAGATGCGGCCCTACGTGCTGGAGAGCGCGATCTACGGCGGCGAGCTCAAGGCTCAGATGGTCGGCACCGACATTGTGAGCATTCGCCGCGAGGACGTCCTCGCTTGGTTGCGCGCCCGCGAGGGGTAGGGGCTGCGGACGCACCTGCTTGTAGCCCGGCGTGGGTCCAATCGGGGGACAGCGATGACACTGGACCTCAGCCGCATCGCGGATCAACTCAACCGGATGGTCGCCACCCAGCGCGGCGATGGTTTGGCGGGCCTGGCGGAGCTGCGCGAAACCTACGCCACGGTTGACACCGCCGACTTGCGCGGGCGGCTCGCCGAGGCGAAGACGTCCTGGCTGCTGGCCCGGACCGACGGGGACTTTCGCGCGCATATCCCGGCGCCCGCAGTGGACGGTGACTTCGCCGTCGTGGCGAGCGACGGATCGTTCATCCTCCCCGACCGGCACAGCCCGGCCCGGTTCTACCTGATCAATATCGGTAAGGTGCTCCTCCGGTACGGGGACGAGCCGCGCGCCGAGTTTGCCACCGAGCCGCACCTCTACTACCAGGAGGATGAACTGTACGTGCCCCACACCGTGCGGCGCATCCCCGTGAACGGGACGGTGCTGGGGCTGAAGCGGGCGACAGAGGAGCTGCGGGCGGTGGCCGAGCAGGCGACGGACCTGCCGTGTCCCGCCCTTGCGCTCCAGGACGGGACGCTCATACTCTGGGCGCTGGAGAGCCAGCCCGACTTCGTGGTGGAGTGGGTGCTGGACCCCTTCCTGGAGACGCTGGCGCGTCTGCGCGACGCCGGAGTGCCGGTCGCTGCCTACATCAGCGCCCCTGGCTCGACGGACGTGGTGAATACCCTGCGGGTGTCGATCTGTGACTACCCGGAGCGGGGGCTGCCGGTCAACTGCGACCACTGCCGGTCGCAGATCCCGCACGGCCGGGTGCCGGCCTGCGACCGCTTGCCTGACGTGACCGATCGCTTCCTGTTCGAGCAGGCGGCGGGGCTGGCGCCGGGCGAGCGGACGCAGGTCTTCGCCAGCACGTCGAAGATCCTGGAGCAGTACGGGCCAGACTTCCACATCCACTTCTTCTACCTGCACACCGGGACCGAGATCGCGCGGGTCGAGATCCCCCGCTGGGTGGCGGAGGATGTCGACCTGCTCGACCGGACGCACGCGATCCTGGTCGATCAGTGCCAGCGTGGCCGGGGCTACCCTCCGGCGCTGCAGGAGGCGCACGAGCTGGCGGCAATCCGCGCCGAGGAGCGCCGGGCGGTGGAGGTGTTGATCGAGCAGGCGCTGGCTGAGCATGGGATCGTCGCTCTGAGCACCGGGAAGGACGGGAGTAAGCGTGGTCGGTTCGTCTAACGGATCGGCACCGCAGCGGCTCGGGGAGGTCATCGAGACCAGCACGGTGCGGCTGTGGGTCGAGAGCGACCGGCTGCACATCTTGCCGCCACTTGGGTCGGTCGTGCGGGTGGCCAACGGCGCGGGCGACACGATCTACGCGGTGGTGTCGTTTGGGCAGACGGCCGGCATCGACGAGACCCGGCGGGCAATCCGTCGCGGCTCGGACCAGGTCCGCGACGACGAGGTTTACCGTCGCCACCCCGAGTTGACGCAGATCCTGCGTACCACCTTTGAGGCTCTGCCCGTGGCGTATCGTCGAGGCGGTGTCATCCGGCGGATGCTTCCTCCGCTCCCGCCGCCACTTCACTACTCGGTTGAAGCGGTCGAGGGCGACGACCTGCGAGATCTGACCGACGATCCGCGTTACCTGTCGCTGCTGGTGGCGGCTGACGCAGCCGTCCCGACCGACCACCTTGTGGCGGCGCACCTGCGGCAGGTGTACGAGGCGCGCGGTGACGACCGGCCGTGGCTCGAGATGGCGGCACGCGAGATCGCGCGGCTCCTGAAGAACGACTACGACCGCGTGCTCCCCTTGCTGGAGGCGATCGATCCGGACGGGTAGGGACCAAGACCGGCGGCCCTTAGGCCCGGGCACAGACTACGGCGCGGTGGCACGGCCGACGATGAAAACTCCCCGCCTCCGACAGGAGGCAGGGAGTAACGCGCATGGCTGCTGCCGGCCGTGGTGGCTCGGCGCATCAGTGGCGGAAGTGCCGGATGCCGGTGAATACCATGGCGATGCCCGCCCGGTCGGCGGCCGCGATGACCTCCTCGTCGCGTACCGAGCCCCCCGGCTGGGCGATCGCGGTCACCCCGGCCTCGGCCGCGGCCTCCACGCCGTCCGGGAAGGGGAAGAATGCGTCGCTGGCGAGGACGCTGCCGCGTGCCCTCGCCCCCGCGCGCTCCACGGCGATGCGCACCGCATCCACGCGGTTTGGCTGCCCGCCACCGATCCCCACGGTCGCGGTGCCCGTCGCGAGCACGATGGCGTTTGACTTGACGTGCCGCACCGCGCGCCAGGCGAAGACGAGGCTCTCAAGCTCGCTCTCCGTCGGGGCGCGCCGGGTGACGGTCTTCCAGGACGCCGGGTCGGGTTCGACCCGGTCAGGCGTCTGCACCAGCATGGCGCCGTCGAGCACCCGAACTTCCAGCGGGTCCTCCATCCCGGTGTCGGGCACTTCGACGACGCGCAGGTTCTTCTTGCGACGAAGCTCGTCGAGCGCCTCCGGGGAGAAGGCGGGCGCCAGGACGACCTCGAAGAAGTGGTCGGTGATGAGGCTGGCGGTGTGCGCATCGACCGGACGGTTCAGGGCCACGACGCCGCCGAAGGCGGAGACCGGGTCGCTGGTATGAGCAGCCAGGAATGCCTGGGAGAGATCGTCGTGGGTGGCGAGCCCGCAGGGGAGGTTGTGCTTGATGATGCTGACCGCCGGTCCGGGGAAGTCCGCGGCGGCGGCCCAGGCGGCTACGGCGTCGAGGTAGTTGTTGTACGACATCTCCTTGCCGCTCAGGACTCGCCAGGCGGCGACGCCTCGTGTGCCGCGCGGGTTCAACAGGCGGTAGATCGCCGCTTCCTGGTGTGGGTTCTCGCCGTAGCGCAGCATGGTCATGCGCTCCCCGGCCAGCGGCAGGTGGTGAGGGAATTCGCCGGCCGGGCGGAGGTATGCAGCGATCACGCTGTCGTAGGCCGCCACGTGCGCGAATGCCTTGGCAGCCAGGTTCCGGCGCATCTTGATCGGCACCCCGTCGAGTCCGCCCTCGGCGAGTGCGTCAAGCACCGGCTCGTAGTCGCTCGGGTCGACCAGCACCAGCACCGCCGGGAAGTTCTTGGCCGCGGCGCGGATCATCGTCGGTCCGCCGATGTCGATGTGCTCCAGCGCGTCGTCGAGCGTGACCTCCGGATGGGACACTACCTCGCCGAACGGATAGAGATTGGCGACCACCAGGTCGATCGTGCCGATGCCGTGGCTGGCCAGCTCAGCCATCTGGTCGGGGCTGTCGCGTCGCGCCAATAGCCCGCCGTGGATGGCCGGGTGCAGGGTCTTGACCCGGCCGCCGAGCATCTCCGGGCTGCCCGTCACGTCGCTCACGGCGCGGACGGGTACGCCCGCGTCGGCGATGGCTCGCAGTGTGCCGCCGGTCGAAATCAGCTCGAAGCCGATCTCGTGCAGGCGGCGTGCGATCTCGACGATCCCCGTCTTGTCCCACACGCTCAACAGGGCGCGCATCGGTGGGCAAACTCCTTCCGTCGCCGGTCAGGCCGTCGGTGGCGCATCCGGCTCGCCGGTCCGGATCTCGGGTATGAACACGATGTCGCGTTGGAACACGTCGCGGAACAGGCCGCTGCGGGCGTGCGCCCGCTCAACTTCCATCATCGGGTACTCGCGGGCGCGGACGCGGACAGTGACAGCGTCCGGACCGACCGTGCACCGGATCTCCCGGACCACCTGGAGGTGCGAGGCGTCGAGCGCCTCGGCAATGCGCAGTAGCGCGGCCATCTGGTCCACAAGGGGCCGCAGCCGGCGCGGCAGGCTCCGGTAACCGGTGTGCTCCAGCGACGGGGCGGCACCCCGGTGGTAGCGCGCAATGTTGGCGATCGCCAGTCGCTCCTCGGGGGTGAACTCGCGGGCCACGCTGTCGCGGATCACCTCGTAGCTGAGCCGGTGGTGGTCCGCGAGCCGGATCCGCTGCCCGACATCGTGCCACAGCGCGGCAGCGGCAAGGAGCTCTCGCCCCTCGGCGGGGAGGTCGAGCGGCTCGCGGAGCTGGTCGAACAGGCTCAGCGCCAGCACGGCGACGTGCCGGCTGTGCTCCGGGTCGGGCGTCTCAAGCGTGGCGGCCGCTTCGGCCCGCCGCAACGCGGGATCCTGTTCCGGTGGCTCTTGGTGTTCTTCGTACGCGCTCATGCGCGGCACTGTCTCCCCTCGTCCGACACGGGTCGGCACCCGCTGGCACGATCATGCCAGGAATCGGCCCGCGCGACCAGGGCAGACCAGACAGGAGTCCGCCCCTCCCAGGTCATCGGGGAGGGGCGGGGTGGTCGTCGCCAAGACCTGCGCCTAGTCGATCCCGTACTGATCGCGAACGTAGGGGAGCAGGCCGCGCTTCTCCAGCCGGTCGAGTGGCGCACGGAAGGTGACCTGCACCACGCCCGGGTGTCGGCCGATCTCGATCGCACCGGTGATAGTCGCGCGGTTCTTGACCTCGGGGACCGTCATTTCGAGAAGATCCGCCGCGCGCTGCAGGCCATTGTCGGTTGCGCTGTTCAGGTCAGGCCCGGTGCCGATGACGGAGATGGGTGCCGACTCCTCCAGCGCCGGAACGCCCCAGGCCTGTGCTAACGCCTCGGCGCGGGCGCGCTCCTCGGCGGTGAGTGGCTTGGCCAGGAAGGGCAGATCTTCAGCGACTGGCAGCAGGATCGGCCCGTCGATGTTCAAGCCCTTGATGACATGCACCTGCAGCGTCACGACGCCCGACACGTCGCAGGTGTGCCCGGCAATCTCACCGTCGCCCTGCAGTGCGTGCATGTCACCCATGTAGACGCCACCGCCCGGTGCCTTGACAGGACAGATCAGGATCGCCCCGGCCCGCACGGCGTCCACGTCGAGGTGGCCGTCAGTGCGGTGCGCGAGCTGATCCACGGTGATGCCGTACTCGTGGGGTGCGCCGACGAGGAACGAACCGAAGTCGCCCGCGTTGTGGGAGTCGGGCATGTCGATCGCCGGGGTGGTGCCGAGCTGACCCAGGAAGGGGCGCATGCGAGCGACGACTCCGACGAGGTCGTGCGGCGCGAAGGTGAGGATCGGGTTCTGGATCGAATTCTCCGGCAGGGCGGCGTAGCGCTCGGCCTCGCGCGCGATCGACTCGGCCGCCTGCTGGTGTAGGGTGACCCCGACCTGGCGGTTCTCGTCGAAGGCGATGGTGTAGCCGTTCGTGAAGATGAAGGGGGTGGCATCGGCGCCGCAGTTGACGCACCGGACGGCCGTGGGGCCAATCCCCTCGATACGGGTCTCGGGATAGAGCGTGCCGCACTCGGGGCAACGCCCGGCGACGTAGGGGTCGCCGAGGAAGCGCCCGGCCATGACCTGATCGTTGCCGGAGGCGGTCGCGATCGACGTGACCACGATGTCCTTGATCCGGATCGCGATCGCATCGCCGACCTCGGCGCCCTCGACGGCGACGGGCTGAGTCACCTCGTGGCCGCCACGGATGGCCGGGGTGATCATCGGCCCCCAGCAGCCGGGTGCGGTGTTGGCGACGATGTGGCCGCCGTCTCGAACCGGACCGAGCATCGGTCCGGTCGGGCTGAGGATGCCGTTGGTAAAGGTGTCGACGAAGACGGTCTCGTGTCCCGCCTGGACTTTGATGGCCATGACGCGCCCTCCCTTGTGGATTGCGTCTCGGCTCAGCGCCCTGCCGAGCCGCCCGACACCGGTTTGAGGAACGCGACCTCGTCGCCGGGCGCCAGCGGATGGTCGGCGCTCACGGAGGTTCCGCGGACGACCGGCAAGGCCGAGCCGAGCGCGGCCCCCAGCGTTGGGTAGCGCTGGCGGAGGTGGCCGAGCAGGTCATGCACGGTGGCGCCCGGTTCCAGCGATATGGTGAGTCGTGGGACCCCGGCGAGTTGGGAGAAACCAGGCCCCAGCCGGACGAATACCTCCATGCGCGCCGCTCCTCCGTTCTCCCTCCTCGACGATGGCGTCGCACGCCCCTCGGTGAATGGTGTGGGTTCAGGACAGTATAACCGGGCCGCGCTGGTGCTGCACCAGCCGGCAAGCCAGGGTCAGGGGTGGCTCGATGCGTCGTCGCTACAGCTTGTTGACGACGAGTTTGGAGATCGCCCGCAGGGTCTCGAAGACGCCCTTGCCGGTCACCGCGACCGCCTCAAAGCGCGGGGCCTTGATTGTGTTCAGGTAGCGGTCGAGCACGGGCGTGGGCAGGGCATCCGGCAGGTCGGTCTTGTTGTATTGCATCACTAGTGGGAAATCGAGGAAACGCTTGCCCTGCGCGGTGATGTTCTGTGCCAGCTCGCGGAGACTCTGCAGGTTGTCGGCCAGGCGGTCGCGCTGCGCGTCGGCGACGAAGACGACGCCGTCGGTGCCGTTGAGCACCGCCACGCGGGTGCGCTCGTAGAGCACCTGCCCCGGCACGGTGTAGAGGTGGAAGCGGATGGTGAAGCCGTGCACCTTGCCCAGGTCGAGCGGGAGGAAGTCGAAGAAGAGGGTGCGCTCCGTCTCCGTCTCAATGGAGAGGAGTTCCCCCTTGGTGTGGGCGGGGATCCGCGAGTGGATGTACTGCAGGTTGGTCGTCTTGCCCGAAAGGCCCGGGCCGTAGTAGACGATCTTGCCGTGGATCTCGCGGGCCGCGACGTTGATCAGCGCCATCTCGGTGTCCGCTTCCTCGCCGTTACTTGCTCGAAGGGTCCTTCGTCCCGCTCGAGTCATCCTTGAAAAGCAGGTCGATCGTATCGGTGGTCGCCTTGCGCACCTGCGCGAGACGCGGCGTCTGGTTTGCCTGCATGCTGCGCTCGCGCACGAGGTCCAGGATGCCGGAGAGCACGGTCGTGGCTCGCTTGGCGAGCACCTTGACCAGCCCGAGGTGGGCCTGGTGATCGAAGATGACGACGAGCAGCCAATCGTCCTGGACCGTCTCGGTGAAGATCTTCTCCCGGAGCCCCTCCTGGAGGAGGGTCCGGAAGCCGTCTTCATTGAGCAGCCGGGCCATCTCCCGGGTGGAGGCGTAGGTCGCTGCCAGCAGCGCACCCAGGTGCTGCATCTCTGGCCGGATACTGTCGCTCTCCCAGGCGAGGATCTGCCCGGCGCGGTCCAGCACCATGCTGTAACTGGCTCCGGAGTCCGCGATGAGCCGCTGCAGGCACGCCGTGATTTGCGCCGTGTCCTCTTCGGTGACGACCAGGTTGCTGAGTGCCCGGTCAAACGGAATCATCATGGCCTCCCGCTCGCGTCGGGTGCCGGGGCGCCTTAGTCACCACCGGCATCGGCCAGTCCCACGTAGCGCGCTCTGGTTTGTTGCCCCTCCGGGGCCGCCTGGACTTCACCAATGATGCGTGCGCCCTCAAGCTGGGCGGCGAGCTGCTGCGCATCACCGGGTGCGGCGATCAGGACAAAGCCCACGCCCATGTTGAACACGCGGTACATCTCGGCGGAGTCGATGTTGCCCGCCTGCTGCAGGCCGCGGAACAGCGCCGGCGGTTCCCACGAGCGGACGTCGATCACGGCCTCCAGCCCCTCCGGGATGACGCGCCCGACGTTCCCCGCGATCCCTCCGCCGGTGATGTGGGCCATGCCGCGGAGGACCCCCGTGTCGAGCAGCGGCTCAACGACCGGCAGGTAGGAGCGGTGCGGCTCCAACAGGAGTTCCCCGAGCGGGCGGTCGGCCCACGCGGGCGTGGCTGCCAGTCGCTCACGGGCGGCGGCGTCCTTGGGATCGAGCCCAAACGCCGCTCGTGCCAGGCTGTAACCGTTGGTGTGCAGGCCGGAACTCGGCAGACCGACGAGCAGGTCGCCAGCGCGGATCGTAGCCCCGTCGACGATGCGGTCCCGGTGGACGCTGCCGACGATGAAGCCGGCCAGGTCGTAAGTCCCGGGCTGGTAGATGCCTGGGAGCTGCGCCGTCTCACCGCCGATCAGCGCGCAGCCGGCTTTCCGACAGGCGTCGGTCATTCCGCGCACCAGCGCCTCGATCAGGCCCTCGGGGAAACGCTCGGCTGCGATGTAGTCGAGGAAGAAGAGCGGCCGGGCGCCGCAGGCCAGGATGTCGTTGACGCAGTGGTTCACCAGATCGACACCGATCGACTCGTGCTGGCCGGCGATCTCGGCGACGAGGATCTTGGTGCCGACACTGTCGGCGCTCGACACCAGGACGAAGGGGTTGTCCGGCCCAGGCGCCTGGAAGAAGGCACCGAAGTGGCCGACGCCTCGCACTACCTGCGGTCCGTGAGTGGCGGAGACCAGTCTGGCGATCTGCCCCTTCGCGGCGTCGGCGGCGTCGATATCGACACCTGCGTCCCGATAGCTGGCCTTGCCACCGTAAACTGGCTTTTCCGTGCTCACCGAGGCTCCCGTGGTGCGCGCGCCCCCGCTCAGATGGCGGCGACGGCGCTGGAAATCTGATCGACGAAGCGCCGGATGATGAGGCGCATCCGACCGAGGTTGAAGTCGCCGCGGGCCACGGTCACCAGGAGCAGGTCGTCATCCAGCGGCGTAAGGATCACAACGCTCTCGCCGTACTCCAGGATCGCCTGCCGCGCCGACCCTTCACCCAATTCCTGCCCCAGGGCGTCCATCATCAGCAGGCCGCTCACGGCCATCGCTGAGAGCGACTCCGCATCGACCCCGGAATCGGCGGCGGCCTCAACCACGAGGCCGTCCGCGCCAACCACCGACACCATCAGCAGCCCGCTGGCATCTCGTAGAGCTTGCAGTGCCTGCCCAAGCGACCCCGTCATCTTGGCTCCTTGTCGCTGACGACCTCGTAACTCGCGCCTCGATTATAGCGACGGGGTAGGGCTTCCACTAGGTACCGACTTGTCCTGAAGGAATGAATCGAACCTAAGTACTACCGACTCCCACCGGTGTCAGGGCGGCGCGGGTCATTCCCGCGCCGCCCTGACACCTTCTCGGCCAGCGGGCCGGCGTGAGTATGGCACAACGGGAGTCAGCGCGTCCCGGCCGTCTCCCGGTACGGCTCGAAGCGTGGGAGCAGATCGACGGGCAGGTGCCCCGCGAGCAGCGTGCCGTGCTCGCCGAAGCGCTCGCTGTCGACCTTGCCGGCCCGGTGGAAGAGGTCCACCAGCCCGGCCTCGCTGTAGGGCACGACCACGCGGACCGGCACCAGCCGCTGCTGCTCGGTGAGGATCTCTTCGACCCGCTGGAGCAGCAGATCCACCCCGGCCCCCGTCGCCGCCGAGATGGGTACGTAGGTCGGCGGGAGGTTGAGGTCGGCCGCAATCTGGTCGGGCGTGAGGCCATCGCCGAGCCGGTCGATCTTGTTGAGCGCGGTCACCTTCGGCCGGCTGTCGGCGCCCAGGTCCTCCAGCACGGTCCGGACCGTCTCCGCCTGCTCGGCAGCCTTGGGGTGCGTCACGTCCATCACGTGGACGATCACGCTCGCCTCGAGGATCTCCTCCAGCGTCGCCCGGAAAGCCGCGACCAGGAAGGTGGGCAGGTTGTGGATGAAGCCCACCGTGTCGGTCATCAGCACCGTCCGCCCGCTGGGGAGCGTTACCCGGCGGGTGGTTGGGTCGAGCGTGGCGAAGAGCTTGTCCTCGGCCAACACACCCGCGTCTGTCAGCCGGTTGAGCAGCGTGGACTTCCCGGCGTTTGTGTACCCGACGAGCGCGATGACGGGGATGTTCTGGCGCCGGCGCCGGTTCCGGTACAGCTCGCGGTGGCGATGGACCTCCTGCAACTGACTCTTGATCAGGGCGATGCGACGCCGCGCCTGCCGGCGGTCCACCTCCAACTGCGTCTCACCGGGGCCTCGCAGGCCGACGCCACCGACCGCCTGCCGCGAGAGGTGCGTCCACATGCGGGTCAGCCGGGGGAGGCGATACTCGAGCTGCGCCAGCTCAACCTGCAAGCGCCCCTCATGTGTCTGTGCCCGGCGGGCGAAGATGTCGAGAATGAGCGCCGTGCGGTCGATCACCTTGGCGTCGAGCGCATCTTCCAGGTGCCGGAGCTGGCCGGGGGACAGTTCATCGTTGACGAGCACGACATCGTAGTGCAGGGTGTCCTTGAGCGCGCGGATCTCCTCCAGCTTCCCGGAGCCCACGTAGTGGGTCATGTTGGGCTTGGGGAGGCGCTGGGTCACGGATCCCACAACGACGAGGCCGTCGGTCTCGGCCAGATGGGCCAGCTCAGTCAGCGAGGATTCCAGATCCCACCCATCGTTGCGCCAATCGACGGCGACCAGCAGCGCGCGCTCGGCGGTGGGGTTGGTTTGGAGTCTGCGTCCGATAGTCTCGCCTTCCTTCCGAATCGTCGGGTCGCGTCCACTTCAAACGGTGCGGCATCAAGTTGCTCAGTGCGACCAAAGTATACCACCGGCGGTCCGGCCGGCCGTATCGTTTCAACGGTGGACGAGCCGTTTACGCGCTCGGGCACGGTCGAGGAGCCGGGTCACGGCGAGCCGCCGGTCGATCGCGCCGATGACCTCGCCGCCGTGCGTGACGAGCAACACTCCGGCCTCAACCTCGGACAACCAGACGAGGACATCACGCACGCTCGCGTCGTCCTCCAGCCGGGGCAAGCCGGCAAGGGGAACCATCGCCTCGGCGACCGTACGGTGCGGCCACTCCGCGCGCCGGAAGCGCCGCAGCCGGTCGAGCGGGAGGATCCCCACCACCCGACCGTCCTCTTCCACGAGCGCCGGCCCGCCGTGCTCCTGCGCCAGGAGCACGTCGAGTGCGGCATCGATCGACTGCGCGGCGTCGATGCGCGGGTTGATCCCGGCGACGATTTCCCCGGCCGAGATCTCGGCGCCCGCGACGACGAAGAACGTGCGCGCCATCTCCTCACGGGCAGCCCGGCTCATTGCCCAGCCGACCAGGACCATCCACAGGCCCCAGACGGCGAGCGCACGCCCGCTGCCGAGGAGCGCCAGTCCTCCGGCGAAGGCGATAAAGGCGATGAACTGCCCGTACACGACGGCGGCGCGGGTGCCGATGGTGTAGTCGTCGTGCAGGTACCACACCAACGCGCGGAAGATGCGGCCCCCATCGAGCGGGTACCCGGGGAGGAGGTTGATGCCGGCCAGCGCGATGTTGACCGCGGCCAGATAGCCGACATCGCGCCGCAGCAGCACCGGCTCCGTCGGAAGCAACCACCAGATCAGCCCAAGGACCAGGCCCAGCGCCAGTGAGGTGAGCGGTCCGGCCAGAGCTACGAGGGTATTCTGGCGGGGTGTCCCCGGGTCGTTGAATCCGGCCCGCGCTCCGCCGAAGGGGTAAAGCGCCAGGCGGCCGGGATCATAACCCAGCCGGCGCGCGACCGCAGCGTGCCCGACCTCGTGGAGCAGGAGCGAGCCGAAGGCTCCCGCAATTAGCAGAGTTCCAGCCAAGTACCAGTGCGGTACGCCGATGGATGAGTCTGCGGACGGTCTGAGGGTACTCAGGGTGAAACCGGCCGCGGCCAGCGTGATGAACAACCATCCTAGCGGGATGGAGAGTGAGGAGCCAAGGAAGCGGACGGCGAGGGCGGGTCGGGGATGCATTCCCGCTCCCTCCTGGCCAGCGATCGACGGCGCGCGGGTCGCCGGTCACCCCGGCTCGACTGGCTGGTGTGCCGATCAGAGCCGGTGGTAGTCCTCGAGGTTGAGCACGAACACGGTGGCAGCAGAGGTCTGCACCTCGGTGCCCTCACCCTGCTGGGCGCGAGCCCTGGCCTCGTGCCGGATCACGTCGAGCACTTGATCCACCTGATGATCCTGCACGCCGATCATGATGGTGGTGTTGCCACGCCGCAGGAAGCCGCCGGTACTGGCGAGGCGGGTCGCACGGAAGTCGGTTTCCAGGAGGGCGTCGATGACCGCATCGGCGTCCTCGTTTTGAACGACGGCAATGATCAGCTTCATGCGTTCCTCTCCCCGCTCCGACGGCCCGTCGCGCTCCGCGATTATAGGCTCACACGAGAAGGAGCGTCAATGGAGGCGGTCCTGGTGCAGCCCTTGCGGCGGTTGCCAGCGGGTTCCTGTCCGCATGAGCGGCACGTCCGATCTGCACGTCCCCGTGCCTCCGGCGGCTGATCCATTGTTGCAGTGACAGTAGCTATGCAACAATGAGCAGGTAGCGCACCAGAACCCAGCAGGACCTGGGTGCAGCCTTCTAACCGACTCGATGCTGAGCCGCAGTTCAACACGCGGTGCGGCCGCGGGAGCGCGGCAGCACCGGCGACGAGCAAACTGACCGTGTCCGTCGGAGGGATATCTGGGGCCGCCATGCCGGTATCTACCTGCCCCGGATGCGCACGCAGAGGCTCCCGACGGAGTGTGCACCGGAGCCCGAATCCGATTTCGTGGAGGGAGAGGACGAATGGCGAACATGCGCTACTCCGTCACCCAGGCGGCAGTAGGCACCCTGTTCACCTGGATCGAGTCGGGAGACATCGCTATCCCTGAGATCCAGCGGCCCTTTGTCTGGGACGCAGTGAAGGTGCGAAACCTGCTGGACTCGCTGTTCCAGGGCTTTCCCGTCGGTTACCTCATCACCTGGCGCAATCCGGATGTCAAGCTCAAGGACGGAACCGTTTCCGCTGGCAGGCGCATCCTCATTGACGGTCAGCAGCGAGTGACGGCGCTCATGGCGGCGCTGCTTGGGCGCGAGGTGATAAACAAGAACTACCAGCGCGTGCGACTTCGCATTGCGTTCCACCCCGGGCGCCAGCAGTTTGAGGTTTCCAACTCTGCCATTCAGAAAGACGCTGCCTGGATCCCTGACATCGCCGTCGTGTTCGACCCACAGACGAGCTTGTTCGACCTCGTCAACACTTACTGTGACCGGAATCCGGGCACCAGCCGTGACGAGGTGTTCCGCAGCATCGAGGCACTGCGTGGGATTACGGCCAACCAGATCGGCCTGATTGAACTCGATCACGACCTCGACATCGAAACCGTCACCGAGATCTTTATCCGCGTGAACTCAGAAGGCGTCCCGCTTAGCCAGGCCGACTTCGCGATGTCGAAGATCGCTGTCAATGAAACATACGGCGGGAACATGCTGCGCAAGGCGATCGACTACTTCTGCCACCTGGCTGTTGCGCCCGAGTTCTTCGACACGGTTCAGGCCGACCGCGAGTTCGCCCGGAGCGAGTTCTTCCCGCACCTGAGTTGGCTGCGACAGGAGAATGATGATCTGTACGATCCGTCCTATACGGACATGCTTCGGGTCGCATTTACCTCCGAGTTCCGACGCGGCCGCCTGGAAGAGCTCGTGGCGCTGCTCTCCGGGCGAAACTTTGAGACGCGCCAGTACGAGGAGGCCATCGTCGAGGAGTCGTTCGCCAAACTGAAGAACGGGATCTTGCGCTTCATGAACGAAACGCACTTTAAGCGTTTCCTCATGATCATCCGCTCGGCGGGGTTCGTCGACTCCTCGATGGTTAGTTCGCAGAATACGCTCAATTTTGCCTATATCCTCTACCTCACGCTCCGCGATGCGAGGATCCCAGATGCGGATATTGAGAGGTACGTGCGCCGTTGGTTCATCATGTCTATCCTGACCGGCCGATACTCTGCAGCACCTGAGACCGCCATCGACTACGATATTCGCCAGATCCAAGAGCAGGGTATTGCCACCTACGCGGAGAACGTCATCCACGCGGAGCTGTCCGACACCTTTTGGGAGTCGCTTCTGCCGCAGTTGATGACGACCTCGGTCGCGTCGAGCCCCTACTTCCGTGTGTTCCAGGCGGCGCAAGTCAAGATGAACGATCGGGGATTCCTCTCTCAAGACATTAGCGTCCGCGACCTGATCGAGGTCAAGTCGGATCTGCACCATATCTTCCCGCGCCATTTCCTCAAGAGTCACGGAATGTCCCGTGGGCAGTACAACCAAATCGCCAACTACGCGGTCACCCAAAGCGAGATCAATATCGCCATCGGTAGCAAGGAGCCGGGTGTCTACTTCCGCGAGCTGCGAGAGCAGTGTCAGGGTGGACCGAGACGCTACGGGAACATCACTGATCTTGACATGCTCCGCGAGAACCTTCGGGCGCATTGCATCCCCGAGGGAATGGAAGAAATGACGGTTGAGGATTACCCCGCATTCCTGGCGGAGCGCCGCAAGCTGATGGCTCGCAAGATTCGGAGGTATTTCGAGAGTCTGTGAATCGTCGCGCTGCCGCCTGTCCCAGCGACCACACGGACGAGGTGGATTCCACTCCCAGCGTCACGCTCGCTGCGAATCCAGGTAGCTCTGGAGGATGAGGGCGGCGGCGACGGCGTCGACGTGCTGCTTGCGGCGGGCGCGGCGGTGGCCGGCTTCGATGAGGCTCTGATCGGCCATGAAGGTGGTCAGGCGTTCGTCCCAGAAGATGATGGGGCGGTCCACACGCCCCCTGAGTTG
Organism: Sphaerobacter thermophilus DSM 20745; assembly: GCF_000024985.1. Classification (NCBI taxonomy): domain Bacteria; kingdom Pseudomonadati; phylum Thermomicrobiota; class Thermomicrobia; order Sphaerobacterales; family Sphaerobacteraceae; genus Sphaerobacter; species Sphaerobacter thermophilus. The sequence continues at coordinate 1,716,454 of NC_013523.1, read as the reverse complement.
CTGGGCGAAGGCGCGGGTTGCGGCGGCCTGCGGGCCCTCCCGGCCGGACATGCCGAGCGGGAGGCCGATGATGATGCGCTCCGGGTCGTAGCGCTCGATCAACGCGACGAGGCGGTCCATGCCGTCGCGCTTCATGTCGACCGACTCGACCGGGCTGGCGATCAGCCCCAGCTCGTCGCTGACGGCGACGCCGACGCGTCTCGCCCCGACGTCGAGCGCGATCAGTCTACGACCCGGTTGCGAGCTGCTCGCCACTGGTGACTTCCACTCGTATACGCGACGGAATCTGTGGCATGCGTCGCGGCAGCCAGTCGGGGCCCTGCTCGATGTGGTACTGGGCCACGCCGGGCATGGCGTCCAGCGCCTCCTCGGCTTCCTCGATGCTCTTGCCGGTGACCTGGTCGATCAACTCCTGCTGCTGCTCAGCGGTGATCACGGTGCGTACCACCGCTTCGGCGTGGACGCGGAAGGCCGTCTGCTCCTCGTTGAGTGGGGTGGGGTCGCTCACGGTCACCGTGGGGCCGAGCAGGATCACCCCGTTGCCCGCCTGGGCTGCCAGGCGGCGGCCGACTTCGTCGCGCGCCTGGGCGTCGAGCTGCTCCGGGTTGTAGAGCTTGCCGCGGACCGTCTGGCGGGCGCGGACGGAGACCGTCTCGGCGTCCTGCCCGGCCTCGTGGCTGATCTCGATCACCGGCTCCTCCACCTGCAACGAGCCGGGGACAAGCTTGAGCTCGGGGTCGATCTTCTCGCGGAACTCCGCCTCGGCCCGTGCGGCCAGATCGGCTTGGGCGGCTTCACGGAGCGCGGCGATGTCCGCCTCGCTGACGGTGGCGATCCGCTTCATGGTGCCACCCTGGATCGGCTCGCGGTTGGTGAAGTAGAGGCCGTTCTCGAGCTGTCCCACGATGGTCCCGGCATCGGCGTTGCCGTCCGGGCCCGGCTCAGCAGCCATGACCGTCACTCCCGCCGTGCCAAGCGCGAGGGATCCGAAGGGGTCGGCGGCCGGGACGGTCACAGCCTCGCGGGTGAGGTAGACCATGCCGTTGGTACCGGTGAGCCGCGTCTGGGACGGGACGGCGATCGGCCGCGTCGTCGGGTTCATGAACTGGACCGAGCCGGTCGCGGTGCCGTCCGGCTCGAAGCGCTCGCCGGTAGTGGGGATCTGATGCTCGAAGACGGTCGTGTTCTCGAGTTCGGTTGGCTCGACGGTGATGTCGTAGCTCGCGCCGGGCATGGCGACGCCATAGGTGAGGTCGGCCTCGATGGTGTGTTCCTCCGGCACCAGGGTGATGGTGGCTGTCGGAAGGACGTAGTAGAGAATGCCGCCGACCAGTAGCAGCACGACCAGGGGCGCGACGATGGCGAAGATGAGGGCGAAGGGGATTCTGCGCCGCCGTGGCTCGTCTTCTGCCTCTTCATCGTCGTCCAAAGCATGGGCGGCTGGCCGGGCATAGCCGTTGGCGCCCGCAGCGATCTGCGCGGTGAGCCAGGCGGGCGGCCGCTCCTGATCTGGGTCAAGGACGATGGTGCCGGTCGGCGTCCGGGGGATGGCTCGGGTCGCGGCTGCCGAGGCCTGACTCAAGGGCGTTGACGGTCTGGGGATGTAGGTGGCAAGGTCGGCGGTCGTGTCCTCGTCGTGCTCGGGCGCCGGGTCGAGCACGGTCCACCCGATCATACGCGCCAGTTCCTGGCGCAGGGGATCGCGGGTGCTCAGCGCGAGCGTCACGCGTTCTCGCCGGGCGGCGGCCAGGACGCGCGACAGCTCGGCAGCCGTCGTCAGCACGTCGGACTCGTCCGCCACGACCAGTGTGACGCGGCGATCAGCGTACTCGGGCAGGCGTGCCAGCAGATCGTCGAGGTCCGTCCCGCTGTTGATGTGGACGATCATCGGCTCCGGTGCCCCCATGGAACCCTTCCCTTGCAGTGGGCTCGGTCGAGCGGCGCCAGCCCCGGGTTAGCCCATGAGCTGGCGCTCGACGACGGAGCGGGCGGTCTCCAGTGCGGCATCGAGTCGCGACGGGTCGGTGCCGCCGCCCTGGGCGAGTTCGGGGCGGCCACCGCCGCGGCCGCCGACAACCGGGGTGATCTCGCGGATCAACTTGCCGGCATCGACGCCCCGCTGCACCAGGTCACGGGTGACCATGGCGAGGAGCGCCGGCCGGTCGTCGATGACCGCGCCTAGCACGACCACGCCGCTGGCGAGCTTGTCGCGCAGGCGGTCGCCCATCTGGAGCAGTGTGTCACGATTGGGCGCCTCGACGCGGGCGGCGAGCACGCGCGTGCCGTCGACAGTGACCGCCTTCTCGATCAGGTCGCCGATCTGGACGCTGGCGAGTTCAACTCGCAGGCGCTCGATCTCGCGCTCCCGCTCCCGCAGGCGCTCCTGGAGCGCCGCGACCTGCGCGGGGAGCTCGTCGAGCGGGACGTGGAGGTCGCGCACCAGGCGCTGAGACATCTCCTGGAGACGCAGCGCGTACTCGGCGGCGGCGCGCCCGGTCAGGGCCTCGACCCGGCGCACGCCGCTGGCGACGCTCGACTCCTCGGTGATGACGAAGAGGCCGATTTCGCCGGTGTGGTTGACGTGCGTGCCGCCGCAGAGCTCCTTGCTGAAGGACGGAATGGTCACGACGCGCACGTTGTCCCCGTACTTTTCGCCGAACAGGGCGATCGCACCCTCGGCGATCGCTTCCTGGTAGGGCTTGATCTCTGCCTGCACCGGGCTGTCGGCGAGGATCTGCTGGTTCACGATCTCCTGCACTTCGCGCAGCGCGGCGGCGCCGACTGGCTCCAGGCTGGTGAAGTCGAAGCGGAGCCGGTCGGGCGCGACGAGGGAGCCGGCCTGCTGGACGTGCTCCCCGAGAACCCGGCGCAGTGCGGTATGGAGCAGGTGGGTGGCGGTGTGGTTGCGTCGGATGTCGGCCCGTCGCTGGGCGTCGACCCGCGCCTCGGCCGTCTGGCCCACCTGGATGTATCCCTCGCGGACGATCCCGCGGTGCACGATGACGCCGGGAGCCGGGCGCTGCGTATCTTCGACTTCGAAGACGCCCGTGTCGGTCTGAATGTTTCCGGTGTCACCGACCTGGCCGCCGCCCTCGGGGTAGAAGGGGGTCTGGTCGAGGACAATCTCCACCTGTTCCCCTGCCTCGGCGCTCTCCTGTGCGGCCTCGGCCCCGAGGATACCGACTACGGTGCCCGTCGCCTCGGTCGTCTCATAGCCCAGGAAGACGGTCGGCTTGTCGGTCAGGTTGGCGTAGAGTGCGGCGCGCGTGCGTGCCTCGTCGCTGAAGATAGCGGCGCTGGCACGGCTCTGCTCCCGCTGGGCGGCCATCGCCCGGTCGAAGCCCTCGCGGTCGACGGTCAGCCCGGCGTCGCTCGCAAGTTCCTCGGTCAACTCGTACGGGAAGCCGTAGGTGTCGTAGAGACGGAACGCTTCGGCGCCGGGGACGACCGTCTCACCGCGCGCGCGGAGGTCCGCCGCCAGCGTCTCGAAGCGGCCGATGCCGGTCGCGAGCGTGCGGCCGAAGTGCTCCTCCTCGTGCCGAATCACCTGGCGGATGCGCTCCTGCTGCTCGCGCAGGTTCGGGTAGTGCTCGGCGAACATATCGATGACGACGTCCGCGACCTCAGTGAGGAAGGGCCGGTCGATGCCGATCAACCGGCCGTGGCGCACGGCGCGGCGCAGGACGCGGCGCAGGACGTAGCTGCGACCCTCGTTGCCGGGGAAGACACCGTCGCCAATTAGGAAGGTGACGGCGCGGCCGTGGTCGGCGATGACGCGCAGCGAGCGGTCGACCTTCGGGTCCTGGCGGTACTGGACCCCGGCCAGTTCGGCCGCCTTCAGGAGCACCGGCATGTAGAGGTCGGTCTCGAAGACGGAGCCGACGCCCTGGAGGACCATGGAGATGCGCTCTAGGCCCATCCCGGTGTCGATGTTCTTGCGCGGCAGCGGGCGCTGGGAGCCGTCCTCTTCCTTGTAGAACTCCATGAAGACGAGGTTCCAGATCTCGAGGAAGCGGTTGCAATGATCGCAGCCGGGCCCGCAGTCGGGCCGGCCGCAGCCCAGCTCCTCGCCGCGGTCGTAAAAGATCTCGGAGTCGGGGCCGTTCGGACCGGTGGTGCCGACGGGTCCCCACCAGTTGTGCTCGTCGCCCAGCCGCGCGATGAGGTGCTCGGGGATGCCGATCTCGTCGCGCCAGAAGGCGAAGGCGAACTCGTCGTTGCGGTGCACCGAGGGGCGCAGCCGCTCGCGCGGAATGCCGAACCGCTCGGTCAGAAGCTCCCAGGCCCAGGAGATCGCCTCGGCCTTGAAGTAGTCGCCGACCGAGAAGTTGCCGAGCATCTCGAAGAAGGTGAGGTGCTCTTCGTCGCCGACCTCGTCGATGTCGACGGTCCGGAAGCACTTCTGGATCGAGGTCATGCGGACGCTGGGTGGGCGCTCCAACCCGAGGAAGTAGGGAGTCATCTGCTGCATGCCGGCGGTGGTTAGCAGGACGGTGGGGTCGTTGTGCGGCACCAGGGATGAACTCGGCACATGGAGGTGCCCACGCTCGGCAAAGAATTCGACGAAGATCCGGCGGATCTCATTACTCTTCATCTGGGTAACGCCCTCACGAGTCGCGGCCAGACAGCAGCCATGGATTGTACCGACGTTGGAGCCGCCGGACCACCTCCAACCGCGACGTGTACGTACAGTATGGCAGGGCGGTGCCTGGGTGTCAACGGGTTCGGACGCCCGATCCGCAGTGTGCGGCGATCGATGAACACGGGCGGGGATGCATTCCCGGCGGCGTGGCCTCGATCACGGGAGAAGCCTCATTTCGTGCGCGACCGACGGCTCACCATGTCCGGGTTGGCGGGGGCCGATGCGATGACCCGGACGACAGCCGGCAAGTGTGCCAGGAGACTCAGCACCGTACCGAACTGCCAGAAGCAGTCCCTCGAGAGCCCATCGTCCGCATCACAGCGGTGAGCTGCGACGGCAATCGCATGGGTAGAGGGGCCGTCGGCTGAAGGTCCGCTAGGTGACGCGACGAGCGAAAGCAAGAGGGGCAGGGATTTTCCCTGCCCCTCCGCGGTGTTTCTTTGGGGTGCCTCACGGGGCTTGAACCCGTAACCCCTGGTTCCACAGACCAGTGCTCTGCCAATTGAGCTAGAGGCACCATGTCATTGAATGGCGTGGGCGAGTAAGCCGAGTTCTGTTCTTGACGGTCATCTGTCTCGGCCGATGGCTCGTGGCCACCGACCGGCCACGTCGTCGCCTCCGTGGCTGCTCTCGACTTCGGGCCTCGGCGAGCAACCTGATAGCGGCCCATTCGGAGATTGCTGCGGGGAGGATTGCCCTTTTCACTCCGGACCGCAGAGGGCCCGGCATTGGTCTCTGTTGCTCTCACCGCGGCGGGGTACCCGCCACGGTGCCGATCTGGACTGTCAGCGCCACCGGCGAACGCTGCCCCGGCTTTCGCCGGGCACCCTCGCTCTATGCAGCTCGGACTTTCCTCTGGCCGGAACGGCCAGCGACCGTCCTGCCCACGCCATTCAATTGTTAACGGAAGCCCGCTTGCGGCAGGCTCCCGGCCGGTGGTGCCGAAGGGGAGATTTGAACTCCCACGGGCGTCAGCCCACTACGCCCTGAACGTAGCGCGTCTGCCAGTTCCGCCACTTCGGCATGTTCCCGACTCGTTGTCAAGTCGGAGCGCCGTATCCCGACGCGGCAAGCAGTATAGCACATTCCGACCGGTGCCGCAAGGACGCCCCGGCCGGTGGCACGTCGGCGCTGCAGCCGGGGACGATCCGAGCGAGGGAAGCCGCGGCTCTTGACACAACTTTCACAAGCCGGTATGATGCGAAGAGTCAGTAGACCCGTGCAGGGTGAGTGACGGGTGGACCAGGCAGTGACGGCCGAAGCGCAGACAATGTACGAGCAGGTTGCGGCGGCGATGCCGATGCCTGCGGCTGCGCGTGTCTTCACCCTTCGCGATACCCTCGTTGGCGCCTTCCTTATTATCGTAGGCCTTATTCTTATTATTATCGGCCATTTCCATATGGGGGGCGCAGCGAGAGCGTAAACACGGAACACTGAACATCGAGTAACTCGCGAGCCTCCCAAGTCGGGAGGCTCGCTCAATTTATGGGGCGGGGTGAGCACGATTCCCCCGTGCCAGGCGAGCGGAAGAGGGAGGCACATGGTCGTCGAGACGAAGCGAGTGGAGACAGAGCGTCCGACGCAGGCCGAGCCGGCGAGTCGACGGTCGATCGGAGCGCGGCTGCTCTGTCAGGCGCTCGAGCGTGAGGGCGTCGATCTGATCTTCGGCTACCCGGGCGGCGCGGTCATTCCGCTCTACGACGTGCTGCCGGAGTTCAACATCCACCACGTGCTTGTCCGCCACGAGCAGGGGGCGGCGCACGCGGCCGACGGGTACGCGCGTGCCACCGGCCGGCCGGGTGTCTGCCTGGCGACCTCCGGGCCGGGGGCGACGAACCTGGTGACCGGAATTGCCACCGCGATGCTCGACTCGGTGCCGGTGGTGGCCATCACCGGTCAGGTGCCGCAAGGGGTCATCGGGAGCGACGCCTTCCAGGAGATCGACATTACCGGCATCACCCTGCCGATCACCAAGCACAACTTCATCATTCGTCGGGTGGAGGACATCGGGCCGACGATTCAGAAGGCGTTCTATCTCGCCACGACGGGGCGTCCGGGGCCGGTGCTGGTCGATGTCCCGAAGGACGTGCTGCTGGCCGAAGGGGAACTGGCGCCTGCCGAGCCGGTGCAACTTCTGGGTTACCGGCCGACGATCGTGCCACACCGTCGTCAGATCCGCCGGGCAGCCGAGGTGCTGCGCGCGGCGGAGCGGCCGCTGATCCTCGCCGGGCACGGCATCCTGATCTCGGGCGCGACCGAGGAACTGGTCCGCTTCGCCGAGCGGACGCAGATCCCGGTCGGGCTTACCCTGCTCGGGATCGGCGGCTTCCCCGGCTCCCACCCGCTCTGCCTGGGCATGGTCGGTATGCACGGCTTCGCGCACGCCAACCGGGCGATCCATGAGTCCGACGTGATCGTCGGGATCGGCATGCGCTTCGACGACCGGGTCACCGGCCGGGTCAGCGAGTTCGCGCCGAACGCGCAGATCATCCATATCGACATCGACCCGGCTGAGATCGGCAAGAACGTGGAGACGGCGGTCCCGGTGGTGGGAGACGCTCGCGAGGCGCTGCTGGCCTTGCTCGAGGAGATGGAGCCGCAGCGGCACGACGAATGGCTGGAGACGATCGCGAGCTGGCGCAAGCGGTCGTCGGGCCGTTCGCGGGGCGTGCCGGGCGCCCTGGCACCGCAGTACGTGGTCGAGCGGCTGCACGCGCTCACGGAGGGGAAGGCGATCGTCACCACCGACGTGGGCCAGCATCAGATGTGGACCGCTCAGTACTACACCTGCGATGTCCCCAACCAGTGGATCACATCGGGCGGCCTTGGGACGATGGGCTATGGCGTGCCGTCGGCGCTGGGGGTGGCGCTGGGACGGCCCGATGCCGAGGTGTGGGCCGTGGTCGGTGACGGCGGGGTCCAGATGACGATGTTCGAGTTCGGCACCATCGTCCAGGAGGGGGCGAAAGTCAACATCGCCATCGTGAATAACGGCTACCTGGGCATGGTGCGCCAGTGGCAGGAGTTGTTCCACAACCGGAACTACTCGGAGACGCCAATCAGCAGCCCGGATTACATGCTCATCGCCCAGGCGTACGGTATCCCGGGTCGCCGGGTTACGCGGCCGGAGGAGGTCGACGACGCGATCCGCTGGGCGCGCTCGGTCGACGGGCCGACGCTGCTGGAGTTCCAGGTCAATCAGGAGGAGAACGTCTACCCGATGATCCCGTCGGGCGGGTCGATCCGCGAGATGATCGAGGAAGCGTAGGGGTGGTAGCCGTGCGACGTCACACACTCGTCGTCCTGGTCGAGGACCGGCCCGGCGTGATGAACCGGGTGATGAGCCTGTTCCGCCAGCGCGGGTTCAACGTAGACAGCATCGCGGTCGGGCACAGCGAGCAGCCCGGCCTGTCGCGAATGACGTTGGTGGTGCAGGGAGACGACCGCACCATCGAGCAGGTGACCAAGCAGCTCTACAAGCTGCTGGAGGTCATCAAGGTCACCGACGTGACTGGGGAGAACCTGATCCAGCGCGAGCTGGCGCTGGTCAAGGTAGCGGCGACCGAGCGGACGCGCGGTGATATCATGCGCCTGGTGTCCGAGGTCTACCGCGCGCGGATCGTCGACGCGGCGCCGGACACGCTGGTGATCGAGGTCACCGGGCCGAGCGAGAAGATCGACTCGCTCATTACGCTGGTACGACCCTACGGGATTAAGGAGATCGCCCGGACCGGCTGCGTGGCGCTGGAGCGTGGCAGCGGTGCGGTCGCGGTACGGGCAGAGGATGCTGTGGCGTAAGGGAACCCCTCACCTCCGTCCCCGTCTCCCACAAGGGGCGAGGGGCGGAGGTGAAAGACGCGGCATGCAACACCCTTGACGCATGCGCGTGACCGGCCGAGAGGAGAGTGGAGGAAGTGGCGGTAGTCTACTACGAGCAGGACGCGGATCTTTCCCTGCTGAAGGGGAAGAAGATCGCGGTGATGGGCTACGGCAGTCAGGGGCACGCCCACGCCCAGAACCTGCGCGACAGCGGGTGCGACGTAATCGTCGGGCTCTACGAGGGCAGCAAGAGCTGGGACCGCGTCAAGGCCGACGGCCTGGAGGTCGCCACCGTCCGCGACGCGGCGCGGCAGGCCGACATCATCATGATGTTGATGCCGGACCACACCCAGAAGGCCGTCTACGACGAGAGCGTGGCGCCCGAGCTGCGCCCGGGCAAGACCTTGATGTTCGCCCACGGGTTCAACATCCACTTCGGCCGGATCACGCCGCCCTCGGACGTTGACGTGTCGATGATCGCGCCGAAGGGGCCGGGTCATATCCTGCGCGACACCTACCAGGAGGGCATCGGCATCCCCGCGCTCCTCGCGGTGCACCAGGACGCGAGCGGGCAGGCGAAGCAGGTTGCTCTGGCCTACGCCAAGGGGCTGGGCTGCACCCGCGCCGGCGTGCTGGAGACCACCTTCAAGGAAGAGACCGAGACGGACCTCTTCGGTGAGCAGGCGGTCCTCTGCGGCGGCATCTCGGCGCTGGTCCAGGCGGGGTTCGAGACGCTGGTAGAGGCCGGCTACCAGCCGGAGCTGGCGTACTTCGAGGTGCTCCACGAGCTGAAGCTGATCGTCGACCTGATGTACCAGGGCGGCATCAAGTACATGCGCTACTCGGTCAGCGACACCGCCGAGTACGGCGACTACGTCAGCGGCCCCAAGATCATCGACGACCGCGTGCGCGAGTCGATGCATCAGATCCTGCAGGACATCCAGAGCGGGCGCTTCGCCGAGCGCTGGATGCGCGAGAACGACACAGGCCGGCAGGAGTTCATGAAGATGCGGGAGGCCGCGCTGAGCCACCAGATCGAGCAGGTTGGCGACCAGTTGCGGGCCATGATGCCGTGGCTCAAGCGGCGAGAGATCCCGACTCAGAGCAGCTCCTAGCAGCGACGGGCGGCACAGCGCGGCGGTGCGGGCTCTCGGGAGGCTCCGGAGCCCGCGAGGTGCTGTGTGGTGTGCGCAATGCGTAAGCGCTGCCGCATTGGCTGTTGGCTTGCCCATCGGGCTCGTGGTATACTGGCCGTTGGATCATGCGTGGCGTTCGCGCGGAGAACAGAGGGAGGCGCCGCTCGAATGGCGTTGTACAAGGCGCAGAAGGACGAGATCGTCAAGAACTTCCAGGTGCATGAGACCGACACCGGTTCGCCGGAGGTGCAGATCGCGCTTCTGACCGAGCGGATCAATGGTCTGGTCGAGCACCTGCGGGCGCATCCGCACGACAACCATTCGCGGCGGGGCCTGCTGAAGCTGGTCGGTCGGCGGCGCCGGCTGCTGGCATACCTGAGCGAGAAGGACGTTGAGCGATATCGCGCGACGATCGAGCGGCTTGGATTGCGCCGTTAGGTACGTGGTTGCTCCTTCCTGCCTGACTACCGGCGAACAGACACGATCGGCGGACCTCCGCCGGTTCCCCGTTAGCTTGTGGACGAGCCCAGGGGTCATGTCCCTGGGCTCCGCTATTTCCCGCGCGCCCCGGCTCGGGGTGCAGGCGACGGGGCGAGGGGAGGTGTAGGCACTGATCTCGCGGTGTCTCGCCAGTGGGCGCGTGAGAGGGGTTAGGTATTGGAGCCCGGCGAGGAATCGGGTCCGGTTCGTCGCCGAACGCCAGTCCCTAACACCTCCCACGTCCGCGACGAGACACCGGTGGTTCCGTTTCAGCCGCGACCAGAGAGGTCGCGAGGATGTGGGAGTTACACACAATGCCACCACTCATACATGAGCGCACGATAGAGGTCGCAGGCAGGCGCCTGACGATCGAGACCGGCCGCATGGCGGGCCTGGCGCACGGCGCCGTAACGGTCCGCTACGGTGACACATTGGTTCTGACCACTGTCGTCGGTGAGCGGGAGCCCCGGGAGGGCCTCGACTTCTTCCCGCTCACTGTCGACTACGAAGAAAAGATGTACGCTGCGGGGAAGATCCCCGGCGGCTTCATCAAGCGCGAGGGGCGACCAACCGAGGCAGCGATCCTTGCGGCCCGCCTGACCGACCGGCCGATCCGGCCGCTTTTCCCCAAGGGCTACAAGGCCGAGGTGCAGGTGATCACCACCGTCCTCTCGGCCGACCAGGAGAATGCACCGGATGTGCTGTCGATCATCGGCGCGTCGGCCGCGCTGATGCTCTCGCCGATCCCGTGGGCCGGTCCGGTGGGTGCCGTCCGCATCGGCGACATCGACGGCGAGCTGGTCGTCAACCCGACCGAGCACCAGTTGATCGACAGCAAGCTCGACATGGTCGTGGCCGGTACGGCCGACGCCGTGATGATGGTCGAGGGCGAGGCCGACGAGATCTCCGAGGACCGGTTCCTCGAGGCGGTGCTGCTGGCTCACGATGAGATCAAGCGCATCGTGGCGATGCAGCACGAGCTGCGCGAGCTGGCCGGCAAGGAGAAGTGGGAGTTCACCCCGCCGGAGGAGAACACCGAACTCAAGCAGCAGATCGAGGAGTACATCGGCGACAGGCTGGTCTCGGCGGTGTTCAACCCCGACAAGGAGCAGCGCCTCGCGGCCACGGACGAGCTCAAGCAGGACGTGATCGCCCACTTCACCGAGGCCCCCGAGGGTGAGGAGCCGGTGGCGACCGTCCGCGAGGTGTCGGAGATCTTCGACGGGCTTGTCAAGGGTCTGGTCCGGCGGACGATCCTTGAGCGCAGTGAACGCCCCGACGGGCGCCGGCCCGACGAGATCCGGGAGATCTGGATCGAGACCGGTGTACTGCCGCGCGCGCACGGTTCGGCGATCTTCACCCGTGGCCAGACGCAGGCGCTGACGGTCGTCACGCTGGGCACGACCTCGGAGGAGCAGCTCCTCGACGGCCTCGGGATCGAGGAGTCGAAGCGCTACCTGCACCACTACAACTTCCCGCCGTTCAGCGTCGGCGAGGTGCGGCGGCTGCGCGGGCCGAGCCGTCGGGATATCGGGCACGGTGCGCTTGCCGAGCGGTCACTCCTGGCGGTGCTGCCCGATGAGGACGTCTTCCCCTACACGATGCGCGTCGTGTCGGAGATCGTCAGCTCCAACGGCTCGACATCGATGGCCAGTGTCTGCGGAAGCTCGCTGGCGCTGATGGATGCAGGTGTTCCGATCCGGGCGCCAGTCGCCGGGGTGGCTATGGGGCTGATCACCGACCCGGAGACGGGCCGGTACCAGATCCTGACCGACATCCAGGGCATCGAGGACGCGCTGGGCGACATGGACTTCAAGGTCGCCGGCACGGCGGAGGGCATCACCGGTATCCAGATGGATATCAAGGTGATGGGCATCACACCGGAGATCATGCGCGAGGCGCTCGAGCAGGCGCGCCGCGGCCGGCTCTACATCCTCGACAAGATGAACGCGGTGCTGGCGCAGCCGCGGCCGGAGATGTCCCCGTACGCGCCGCGGATCTACCGTATCCAGATCCGACCGGATCAGATCGGTGAGGTCATCGGCCCGGGCGGCAAGGTGATCCGCGGGATCCAGGAGGCGACCGGCGCCAAGATCGACATCGAGGACGACGGCACCGTCTTCATCAGCGCTGTCAACGAGGAGAGCGCCCGCAAGGCGGTCGACACGATCGAGCGCATGACGAAGGTGCCCGAGGTTGGCGACATCTTCTTCGGCCGGGTGAAGACGATCATCCCGTCCGGCTGCTTCGTCGAGATCCTGCCGGGCAAGGATGGCTTCCTCCACATCTCCGAGCTGGAGCCGTATCGGGTCAACTCGGTCGAGGACGTGGTCCAGGTCGGCCAGGAGCTGAACGTCGTCGTCACCGGGATTCGTCCGGACGGCAAGATCAACCTGTCGCGCAAGGCGCTGCTGACCAGTGATGCGGATCAGCGCGAGCCGGCTTCGGCAGGTGCCGGGCGTGGCGGCCGGCGTCAGGACGACCGGGGCGGGCGCGGCCAGCGTGGCGGCGACCGGGACCGCCGCGGCGGCGGTGACCGCGACCAGCGCGGCCGCCAGCCGGAGGCACGCGACCAGCGCCCGAAGCCCCGTCCGGACGACGGCGGGCAGGCGTTGATGCGCCGTCCGCGTGACAGCCGGACCCTGCCCGGGCGCGGCCCGAACCGGTAGCACCGGCGGCGACGCTGCATAAGTTGACCAGGCACGAGCGGGCGTTACCGCCCGCTCGTTGCGTTTGCTCCTCATACATGGGCGATAGGCGCACCGGCATGTCCTGCTGCGTGGCCCAGGCCATCCTGAATGCCCCTGGCATCCTGAGCGGAGCGAAGGATCTCCGGTAAACGCAACCGCCTGAGCACGAGATCCTTCGCTGCGCTCAGGATGACACCAATTCGGCGATGGCCCGGCCCTTCGTGTCACTCGCCGACGGCGGGGAAGGGGCGGAAGCACGCGGCGCCGGGGAACGCGTCGCTACCGCTCCAGGCGGATGATGCCGCGCTCGAGAGCGACGGTGACGGCGGCAGTGCGGTCGTCGACGTCGAGCTTGTCGAAGATGTGGATTAGGTGCGACTTCACCGTGGCCTGGCTAATGGAGAGGCGCGCCGCGATCTCCTTGTTCGATGCACCCTGCGCGACCAGGCGCAGGACATCGATCTCACGCGGAGTGAGCGGCTCCTGCCGTGGCTGGTTCAGTCGTGCCATGAGGCGGGCGGCGACAGACGGGGCGAGGAGCGGCTGGCCCGCCGCCGCGGCGCGGATGGCGCGGAAGAGGTCCTCGCGCGTGGTGTCCTTCAGCAGGTAGCCGGTGGCTCCGGCTTCGACCGCGTGGAGGATGTCTTCGTCGCTGTCGTACGTCGTCAAGACCAGGACATGAACGTCCGGCATCTCCGCGCGGATCTGTGCCACCGCAGCCGCGCCGTCCATCTCCGGCATGCGCAGATCCATCAGCACGACGTCGGGCCGCAGCCGGCGCGCGAGGGCGACAGCCTCAGCGCCGGTTGCCGCTTCGGCGAGGACGGTGAATTCCTCGTGCTCCGCCAGCATCCCGATTATGCCGGTGCGGACGACCGGGTGGTCGTCCGCGATGATCAGACGGATCGGCTTCACGGCTTCGCTCTCCAGCTCACGCACCGCTCGGCACCAGTGCTTCTACCCGCTCAGTGCTGGGCTCCACGCGATCGGCCAGGGGGAGCGCAACCGTGATGCTCGTGCCCTCGCCAGGCGCGCTCTCGATCATCAGTGAGCCGCCCAACAGACGCAGGCGCTCGCGCATCCCGGTCAGGCCGAAACCGCCGTTGACGGACCCCGGGGTGGCGGATACCGTCGCGCGGTCGAAGCCCACGCCGTCGTCTTGCACGTCGAGCAAGACCTCGTCGTCGAGATAGGAGAGGGTAATGTCCACCCGGCCGGCCTGCGCGTGCTTGCGCACGTTGGCGAGTGCCTCCTGCGTGATGCGGAACAGCGTTACCTCGACATCGGGTGGGAGCGGGACGGGCGTCCCGTCCACGGTGACGTGAGCCGTAATGCCGGTATCTTCGGACCAGCGCTCAGCGACGCGAGCGAGCGCGTCGGCAAGCGAGCCTCCCTGCTCCAGTTGTTCCGGTCGCAGTGCCCAGACGAGTCGCCGGGCGTCGTTCAGGCTATCCCGCGCTGTCGCCCGTGCCTGCTCGACGTGGCGACGGAGCGCGGTGGCCTCGGCAGGGATATGCGGCTCGGCGGCCTCCAGGTGCATCACGATGCTGGTGAACCCCTGCGCCAGGGTGTCGTGGATCTCGCGAGCAAGGCGCTGTCGCTCCTCAATGACCCCCGCTTGCCGCTCACGCTCGGCGAGTGCGGCACGCGTCGCCATCAACTCGTCGATCAGGCGCTTACGCTCCTGGCTCTGGCGCGTGATAGCGGCGAAGAAAAAGATCGAGATGATGGTGAAGATGACGGAGAAGACGGCGCCCAGCAGCGCGCCCTCGTTCTCCCAGAGGTACTGGCCATCGAGCGCGGCGTCGCGGGTAAACAGGATCAACGTGAGGGCGATCACGCCGGCAGTGGCCCAGGTTGGAGGGATGAAGGCGAAGAGCTGGACGAAGATGGCGAACGACATGACCAGGAACGACGCGTCGAGCCACGCCAGCGTGCCGAGCATCACGGCCTCGCCGAGAAAGAAGACGAGAATGTGACCCGGAGTCATGTCGTCGCATGACCACCGCACGATCATGACGGTGTACCAGGCCGCGAGTGCGGCGGTGAGGGCGGCGAGCAGAGCGGCACGGTCGAGGCTCGGTCCGTTGAGCAGGGACAGGATCAATCCGAGGGCGAGCGAGAAATAGAAGACGCCGTGCCAGATCCGCTCCCATCGCTCCAGGACATCTTGCGATGGATGTTGCGGTCGTCGCCGGTGCCACCGGACCAGGGCGTCTCGGGCTTGGGTGAGTCCGACAGGCATGAAGCCGCCTCCCTCCGGTATGGACCGTGGATTCGTGGCACGCAGCGTTCACCGGTTTCCCGGCGCTCTCCATAGGATACCTGACGTAACCGAGAACGCATCGACCGGGTGGACGGGGGGATATCCACCGATTGGTGGATACAGGGCAGCCTCGCGGTCGCTCAGCTTGCGGTCTGGGCAGCATCCGCTGCCGGGCGGGATTCCTCAAGTCGCGTCAGGTGACGCTCGATGACGAGTAGCGCCCCGGTGCCGACCAGCACGCCGAGCCAGAGAGTCGCGAAGCGGACGAGCAGCGTCGCGGCGGCGGCGAGGTCCGAGGTCATGCGCGGGTCTCGGACGATGAGCAGGAGCAGGCCCGCCACCCCCGCTTCGGCCGCGCCGAGCCCGCCGGGCAGCATGGATATCGCGCCCAGGAGCGAGGCGGTGGCCATGATGAAGGTGCTGATCACCAGCAGTTTCAGGGTCGGCTCGAACCCGAGGCCGATCAGGATCAGAAAGAACGCCGCGCACTCGCCGAACCAGGAGACCATCCCGATCCCGACTGCGATGCCCAGCTTCCCGGGGCGAAACAGGAGGTAGGTGTTCTCATAGAGCACGTGGAGCGCGTGCATGCGGCGGTTGATGATCGGGAGGTGCTCGAGGCGGGTAAAGATCCGGAACATGAGCGACCGGCTCTGCAGCATGAGGATCCCCGCCAGCGCTAGCACCGCCAGGATTGCCAGGACCTGCCACCCGTACCGGACCGAGACGAGTCCCAACGCGGCCAGCACCAGCATGGAGATACCGTCGGTGACCCGCTCAGCAAACACGGCAGGGGCGGACACCGAGAGCGGCGTGGACGTGGCGCGCCGAAGCAGGTACGACTTCAGGAACTCCCCGAGTTTCCCCGGTGTGATCGACATCGAGAGCCCGGCGAGGAAGATGCCCAGGCTCGTGCGCGGTCGCAGGCGGCCGATGTCAAGCCACTGGAGGTAGAGGTGCCACTTGGCGAAGCGCAGGGCGTAGTTGACGAGCGTGAGCAGGATGATCGGCGGCACGACCCACCAGTCGAACGTTCGCAGCGTCCGGATCAGTGCCGGGCCGTCACCCAGGAGCGTCACGCCGATCACGACGAGGACGCCGAAGACGAGGCCGTAGACGAAGCGGCGCTTCAACCGATCGAGCGGGGATCGTTCCTCGTCAGTTTGGGGACTCGCCTCGTGCGGCGTGCGCGCCATCTGCCGTTCTCTCTCCTTCGCTCCCGGCCGCCGGTGGTGCGGCTCCGCGGCCGCTGCCCCTCCGCAGGTTGCCGGCCAAGTCGGACGCGGAGGGCCGGGCTGATGGTACTGCAGCCGGTCCACCCGCGGCGAGGAGGGTCAGGCACCCCTGCCTACTGATACCAGATTCGGGAGCATGCCCCCCACGGCATCCTGAGCGAAGCGAAGGATCTCTGGGCGGGTTCACCACCCACCGGAGAGATTCGTCGACTCCTCCGCACGCCGCCCCGCAGCGTACAGCTCCGCTCAGGCTGACATCGAAACCAGGAGACACGTTCACTCGGTGCGCGGCAGGCCCGGTAGTCCCCATCGCTGAGCGATGTCGGGCGGCCGGTCGGAGCGGGGTGCGTGCCTGCCCAGATGGAAGCCCGGACGAGGATGCACCCGCTCCGACCGCGCTGCTGCGGTCAGTCGAGGTAGCCCTCGACGCGTAGCAGTTCTGCGTTGAGGATCGACGCCCCGGCGGCGCCGCGGATGGTGTTGTGCCCGAGGACGACGAAGCGGACGTCGAACACGTTGCACGGGCGGACACGGCCCACGACGGAGGCCATCCCACGCTCGACGTTGCGGTCCAGGATCGGCTGTGGTCGGTCGTTCTCAGTGCGGACAACGATCGGCCGCTCGGGCGCCGAGGGGAGGCCAAGCTCCTGCGGCCGGCCGCGATAGCTGGCCAGGATCTCGACTACCTCCTCCACCGACGCCTTCCGACCGAGCTTCAGCGAGACCGCTTCGGTGTGGCCGTCGCGCACCGGGACGCGGGTGCAGGTGGCGCTGATCGCGAGGTCCGCGTAGCGGAAGCCGTCCGGCCCGTAGCTGCCGAGGAGCTTCTTGGTCTCCGTCTCGATCTTCTCCTCCTCGCCGCCGATGAAGGGGACCACGTTGTCGATCAGATCCATCGACGGGACGCCGGGGTAGCCCGCGCCCGACGCAGCCTGCAGGGTGGTGACCATGGCCTGCTCAATGCCGAAGGCGTCCCAGAGCGGCTTGAGCGCCAGGACGAGGTGGATCGTCGAGCAGTTCGGGTTGGTGACGATGAAGCCGTCCTTCCAGCCGCGCCGCTCGCGCTGCGCCTGGATCGCCGCGACGTGGTCCGCGTTGACCTCAGGGATCATCAGCGGGACATCCGGATCCATGCGATGGTCGCGCGCGTTGGTGAAGACGCGCTTGCCCTCGGCGGCGAGGCTCGCCTCGACCTCGCCAGCGATGCCTCCCGGCAGAGCCGAGAAAACGACCGGGCTGCGCACCGGCTCCTCATAGTGCTGCACCCGCATCTCGGCCGCCTCCCGTGGCGGCGCATCGCTCAGGCGCCAGTCGCAGACCTCCCCGTAGCGCTTGCCTGCTGAGCGCTCGCTGCCGACTAACTCGGCCACCCTGAACCACGGATGCCCATCGAGCAGTTGCACGAAGCGCTGGCCGACGCTCCCCGTCGCCCCCAGTACGGCGACATCGATCCGCTCACCCATACCCTCACGACCCTTTCCGCGGCGTGACCCGCCGGCTTGGCGCCGCCCGCGGCGGCGGTACGGCGCAAACAAAAACGGCAGAGGTGCTTACCTCTGCCGGTCCCTCACAGGCGTTGTGTTGGCGCGATCAGGTCACCGCACCCGCCTGTGCACCGGCGGGCGTAATAGTCATGCCGTCAATAATGGTGATGATCGCGCGCAGCGAAACCATCGGTTCCGTGCTCTCCTGGAACGGCCTTGCCGTCCTCAAGTCCGACGCGTACCCTCAGGGGGACGCTGCGCAGACGATAGCAGGGATTGGCTGCGCCGTCAAGGCGCGGGCAGGGCAGCGAGCGGGGAAACGATGGAGGCGAGGATGAACGACAGACAGGTCGGCGTGGCGATCCTGGGGCTGGGGACGATCGGCTCGGCGGTGGCCCGGGCGATCCGGGAGCAGGGCGATCTGATCGCGGAGCGTTACGGGCTGCGCCTGGTGGTGCAGGCGGTACTGGAGCGCTCGCGCGACCGTGCGGCGCGGGCGGACCTGCCACCGGAGACGATCGCCACCGACCTGGCGACCATCCTGAGCGACGACGGCGTGGACGTGGTGGTCGAGGTCCTGGGAGGGGAACAGCCGGCGGCCGACTTCATGCTGCGCTGCCTGCGCGCGGGCAAGCACGTGGTGACGGCGAACAAGGAGGCCCTGGCGAAACACTTTGGCGAACTCACCGCGGCGGCTCAGGAAGCGGAGCGGGCGCTCCTCTTCGAGGCCAGCGTCGGTGGCGGCATCCCGCTGCTGGTGTCGTACCGGCAGATTCTGGCTGCGAACCGGATCACGCGCGTGCGCGGCATCGTGAACGGCACGACCAACTTCATCCTGAGCCAGATGGCGGAGCAGGGAACAGCCTACGACACGGCCCTGGCCGAGGCTCAGCGGCTGGGCTATGCCGAGCCTGACCCGACCGCAGACGTTGAGGGCTACGACGCCGCGTACAAGCTCGCGATCCTGGCTTCGCTCATGCTTGGGCGGCACGTTCGCCCGGACGAGGTGGACCGCACCGGCATCACCGGCGTCACGGCCGAGGAGGTCGCGGCGGCGCGGGAGCGCGGAGGAGCGATCAAATTGATCGCGAGCGCGGAACGGGACGGCGACGCCGTCCGCCTCCAGGTCGCGCCGACGTTCGTGCCGGGGGACAATCTCTTGGCCCACGTCTCGGCCAACTTCAACGCCATCGAGCTGACGGGGGACCGTGTCGGCCCGGTGGTCCTCAGCGGGCAGGGAGCGGGACCGCTGCCGACGGCCAGTGCGATCCTCTCCGACGTGGTCGAGGCGGCGCGGGTTGGCGCCGCTGCGAACGTCGTGCTGGGCGCGTAGAACCACACCGCCGGGAGCGCCGGCCGGCGCTCCCGGCGCTCTGTCTCACGCCGTGAGCAGGCTGATCCCGAGGCTGACCACGCCCAGAGCGAGCGAAACCCCGCCGGCGTAGAGGAGCAGGATCAGCCGGTTCGGCGTCGTTGTCCCTTTCCCGATCGCGGACAGGAAGAACCCGGCGGGCATCAGAATCGCCGCGAGCCAGATGCCGTTGCGGGCGAAAGGGGCAAGCGGGCCGTCGACGGCTGCGGCGTCCGCCAGGATCAGCCCCACCAGCGCCAGTGTCACCAGCATTCCCGCGTGGGCGTGCCCGGCGCGGAAGAACGCCCGCTGGAAAGGCGTTGCCGGCTGCTGGCCGCGTACCACTCGCAGCATGAAGAGTCCTCCAGATTCGATCGCGACGATCGTCAGCAGGATGATGCCGGCCGTGCTCAGTGTGTCCGGTGAGAGGGTGAGCGTTGCATCCACGATGTACCTCCAAGGGGACTTCGATCCCGAGTCGTGGGCGCGACGGCGTCCTGGGGATAGGTTCCGCCGCCGCTCAATCTTGACACTGACAAGATAACAGGTGGGCTGAATCTTGTCAATGGAAAGATTGAAAGGTATACTCGGGCCATGGAGCCGACTAGTCGGGAGACAAACGAGTCCCGTTCGTACCACCACGGCGATCTACGGCGCGCGCTGATCGAGGCGGCGGTCGTGGCCATCGCCGAACGCGGTCCGGCGGCCGTCAGCCTGCGGGAGCTGGCGCGGCGTGTCGGGGTGTCGCACGCCGCCCCGGCGCATCACTTCGGAGACAAGACGGGACTCCTCACGGCCGTGGCGGCGGAGGGATACCGGCGCCTCAGTGCGGTGCTGCGGGACGCGTACGAGGCGACCGGGAGCTTCCTCGAGGTCGGTGTCGCCTACGTGCGCTTCGCGGTCACCAACCGGGCGTACTTCGACGTCATGTTCCGGCCGGACTTATTGCGGCTGGATGACCCCGAGTTGGCCGAGGCGCGAGCCGCTGCGCGGGAGATGCTGTATTCCCCGGCGGCCGAGGTGACCGGGGCTGGGCCGGGCGACGAGACGCTGCACGCCGGGGTGGCGGCCTGGTCGCTGGCGCACGGGCTGGCCACGCTCTGGGTCACCGGCAACCTACCCTCGGCGATCGGGGAGGACCCGGAGGCGGCGGCCCGAGCCGTGCTCGCATACCTCGCCGGTCCGCCTCCGCGGTCCGATGGATAGTGGCGGTAGTTCGCCGCCAGCGCTTCTTGTGCGCAGCTTCCGGCTACATCCCGCGCCCCTCGACGGCCGTTACCTTCCCGGTCTCGACATCGAAGATGTGGCGGTGCTGGCGCCGTAGATCGGTGCCCAGTACGTGGAGCGAGTAGCTCGGTTCGGGACCGACCGTCTCGATGCGGTGGATGTCGTCCGGCGGGAGCAGGGGGTAGACCGCGCCGCGCTCGAGAACTTCTTCGTCGATCAGCTCCAGCGTTGCGTGCTCCGGGTCGCTCCCGTCGTCGACGCGGCGGTAACGGGTCGTCCGCTGCGCACCGCCGCAGACCCCGATCACTCCCCAGGTGACGTGGTCGTGGACAGGGGTCGGCATCCCGGGGGCGAACTCGACGACGTAGATCTGGAGCGTACCGTCGGGGTCCTGGTAGTGGATGTAGCGCGGGCGATCGCCGGGCGACTCGGTGCGGCGGGCCGGGTCCATGAGCGCGTCGTTCCACACCACCTTTTCGACCAGCGGGATGAGCTGCTCGACGATCGCCTGCCGGTCGTCGGCCGCGCTGCTCATGATGGTCCGCGCGTCTTCGACGAACTGATCGACTGAGTAAGACTTCGTCGACTCCATGAGGGCACCTCCTTCCAGGGTGGCGGCGTCTCGCACTGTGTGTGCCTGCCTCACGCGGGTTCGCTCGAAGCGGCGCCGTGCTGTTGCCAGCAGGAATGCCATCAAGTCCGCGGCGCCGTACTGATGCCTCGGCGCCCAGGAAGGGCGCGACGAGGCCGTGCGGTCCTCTTCACTGCGCGGGTGCACGAGTATCCCAAACACGGGAATGAGCACCAACACGCCCCCGACACCCGGATGATCAACTCGCTGACCTGATGGTCGCAGGGCCTAGACTATCCTCAGATCGGACTGGCGTCGAGATGGGCGTGCGTCTCCTCCAGCGGGCGGCCAGCGCTAGAGACGGTGAACAAGACTCCGATCAGGCTACATCTGACCAGGGTGAGCACGCGCCTGGCATAGGACCAAACGGGCCAGGTGGGAAGGGCGAGCCGGGCGCCAACCAGCGCAGATGCCTCCGGTAGGCCGGCGTGTGGACAGCGCGGCTGAAGGCTCGGTGGAGGGTTCGGACCAGGTCGTGGATGATGGACTGGCGGTCCGAACGCCGATTGAGAGGTGGCGCCGGGCGAGCGTGATCCGGGACGTACGTGACCAGCCCTCGGCGTGAGGGTAGGGGGACTGGAGGCCGAGCCGGGGCAGGCTGCGAGCGTGCATCGGTCAGACTGAGGCGGAGCCAAGCAGCTCGGCGCTGCGCCGACGCAACGGAGAGCCCCTTCGCCCCGCCCGAGATGACACCTGTCCACTGGTGGACTGCTCGGCGGACGACTTCAGGACCCGAATTCGAGCGACGCCATGTAGGTGCCGCTCCCGCCCTGGCCCGCGAACGAGCCGTGGCCGCTGAGTCCTTCCAGCCCACCGGTGCCGCTGCCCTCGACGACGGTGAAGGCGCCGTGTATGGTGTCGGTCGTCGTGTCGAGGACGGCCACGTTCTGGAACTGCACCGTGCCGACTTCTCCATCGATGACCCCGCTGAATGTTTCAAGGGCCAGGCACGCGGCGTGTCCCGACGGGTGAAGTGCGCATGTGCCGGCGGTCATCGAGGTACCGGTGGCAGTGCCGGTCAGAGCGGTCTCCTCCAAGAAGTCGAAGAGGGTGAGGTCGCCGACCGCCCGCTCGTTGGCCGTCACAAAGCTAGTCTGCGTAAACGTCCCGACTACCTGAACTGGTTGGGCGGTGGCGACATTCACGTTGGCAAGCGCCAGCATCATCGCGAGGGCCAGCGTAACGGCGACCAACCACCGCGCGGGTCTCGCAGCCAGTGCCCGTCGCATTGCCGTCTCCATGGTGCGTCCTCCTAATCGTGCCGCCGGTCACATGACCACGCAGTCGTTCGGTACGTGACGCGTCCTCGGTACGGCACCGCGGCGGTCGACGGTCACGGCCTGGAGCCGCCCCCGCGGCGATGTGCGATGCGCCCAGACTACCCCGGTTGCGTCCTTATGTCAATTGCCTCGATGCACCTCATTGGGCTCGGCCGGTGGGGGAGGGGACGCCGGACATCGGCGGATGCGATGACTGGATATGACGACGCCCCCGACAGGGGGCGGGGCGATGGACCTCGTCTCCGCTGCGGGGGCGTCGTGTGGTTCTGGGCCCGGTCGGCGCGTGGGCGGACGGGCGCAGCGTACCCGCGTGCCTAGACGGTCGCGTGCACGGACCGGCCCACGGCGATGTTGAGCGCCCGGTCGAGGTCGTCGATGATGTCCTCGACGTCCTCGATACCGATCGAGAGGCGCAGCAGGTCGGGCGTGACGCCGGCCGCGAGCTGCTCCTCCTCGCTGAGCTGCTCGTGGGTCGTCGTCGCCGGGTGGATGATGAGCGACTTGGCGTCGCCCACGTTGGCGAGCAGCGAGAAGAGCTGAACGTTGTCGATCACGGCGCGACCGGCTTCGATGCCGCCCTTGACGCCGAAGTTCAGCACCCCGCCGAAGCCGTGCTCGAGCTGCTCACGGGCGACGTCGTGGTAGGGGTGGCTCTCCAGTCCGGGGTAGTTAACCCACTCGACGCGCGGGTCGTCTTCCAGCCAGCGAGCGACGGCCAGGGCGTTCTCGCAGTGGCGCTCCATCCGCAGCGAGAGCGTCTCCAGACCCTGCAGGAAGAGGAAGGCGTTGAAGGGCGAGAGGGCCGGTCCGAGGTCGCGGAGGGGCTCCACACGGGCGCGCACGATGTAGGCGAGGTTGCCGAAGCGCTCGACGTACTCCTCCATCTTGGGGAACTTGCCGTTGGTCCAGTCGAAGCGCCCGCCGTCGATGATGATCCCGCCGATGCTGGTACCGTGGCCGCCGATCCACTTCGTTGCCGAGTGGACCACGATGTCGGCCCCGTGCTCGATCGGCCGGCAGAGATACGGTGTGGCGAAGGTGTTGTCCACGATCAGCGGCACGCCCACCTCATGGGCAATGGCCGCCACGTCGCGGATGCGCACCACGTCGAGTCGCGGGTTGCCGATCGTCTCCATGTAGAGCGCGCGGGTCTTGTCGGTGATCGCCTCGCGGAAGTTGTCGAGGTTCGACGGGTCGACGAAGCGGGTGGTGATGCCGTGCTTCGGCAGGGTCACGGCGAAGAGATTGTAGGTGCCGCCGTAGAGGCTGGCAGCCGAAACGATCTCGTCCCCCGCTTCAAGGAAGGTGAAGATGGCGAGCGACTCCGCTGCCTGGCCGGAGGCGGTCGCCAGGCCCGCGACACCCCCTTCGAGCGAGGCAACGCGCTGCTCAAACACGTCGTTGGTGGGGTTCATGATGCGGGTGTAGATGTTGCCGAACTGCTCCAGCGCGAACAATTGGGCGGCGTGCTCCGCATTGTGGAAGACGAACGAGGTCGTCTGGTAGATCGGCACCGCGCGGGCCGTGGTGGTCGGGTCCGGCTGTTGGCCTGCGTGGACCTGTCGTGTGCTGAATCCCCAGCGACGCTCGGTTCCATTCTTCTCGCTCACGGCTACGTTCTCCTCTCGAACCATTCGATCACTCGTGTCATGCAGTGGCCGGCCTCTTCCGGCCGCGGTCGTCGGGCGCGGGCGTGCTTCCCGCGCCCTGGCGGTGGCCGTGCCTCGTCGTTCAGCACGGCTACGGCTCCTCGATAAAGGACTTGATAATCGGCGCCAGGAGGTGGAAGTCCTTCAGGAAGGCGTCGTGTCCGTTGGGCGAGTCCAGCTCGTAGTAGCGCGCGTCGCGTCCCAGGCGCTGCAGGTGCTCGGCGATCTCGCGGCCGTAGATAGGCAGGAACAGGATGTCGGAGCGAATGCTGACCGCGAGCGTCCGCGCCTGGATGCGCGCCAGCCCTTCCTCGTACCCGCCGCGACCGCGACCCAGGTCGTGCGAGTCCATCGCGCGTGTCAGGTAGAGGTACGAGTTGGCGTCGAAGCGGCGTACGAGCTTGTCCCCCTGGTAGTGCAGGTACCCCTCGACATCGTAGCGGGTGAGGAACTCCGGCCAGGCGGTGTAACGGGCCTCCGGCCGGCGGCCGAAGCGGGCCTGCATCAACTCGTCGCTCTGGTAGGTGATCATGCCGACCATGCGGGCCAGAGCCAGGCCGCGGTCGGGTCCCATGCCGGGCTCGTACTCGCCGTTGCGCCAGGCCGGATCGAGCATGATCGCGCGCCGCTGCACCTCGTTGTAGGCGATCCCCTGCGGGCTGAAGCGGCCCGACGTGGCGATCGGCACGATTCGGTCGACGTAATCCGGGAACATGGCCGCCCACTCCAGCGCCTGCATCCCGCCGAGCGAGCCGCCGATCACGGCGTGCAGCCGCCGGACGCCGAGCCGTTCCAGCAGGCGGGCCTGCGCCGCGACCATGTCGCGGACCGTGATCGAGGGGAAGCGCAGGTTGTAGCGCGTGCCGGTTCGCGGGTCGATCGAGCACGGCCCGGTCGAGCCGTAGCAGCTCCCCAGCAGGTTGGAGCAGACGACGAAGAAGCGGTCGGTGTCGATCGGGCGACCGGGGCCGACCAGCGGCTCCCACCAGCCCGGCCTGTCGTCTGGGCCATGCGAGGCGACGTGGCTGTCGCCGGTCAGGGC
Organism: Sphaerobacter thermophilus DSM 20745; assembly: GCF_000024985.1. Classification (NCBI taxonomy): domain Bacteria; kingdom Pseudomonadati; phylum Thermomicrobiota; class Thermomicrobia; order Sphaerobacterales; family Sphaerobacteraceae; genus Sphaerobacter; species Sphaerobacter thermophilus. The sequence goes on along the minus strand of NC_013523.1, from coordinate 1,691,522 downwards.
GTGGGTGACGAGGACGGCGTTGTCGCCGTCCGCATTGAGCTCGCCCCAGGTCTCGTAGGCGAGCTCGACATATGGGATCGTCGCGCCCTGCTCCGTGATGAACGGTGCATCGGGCGTCGCGATCGTGAGCGAGCGGCGAGTCGATACGGTCGATGCGTCGGTCGTGATGGTCACGTTCCCCTCCCGCGGCGGTCAAGGTTGCTCAGCCCTGGTGCCTGCCATCGGCCGGGGCGGGGAATACAAAACGCCCGTCCCCGGCCTCGGGGACGGGCGCTAGAGCCCGTGGTACCACCCCGCTTCGCCCGCGCCTCGCGACGCGGACCTCAGTGGGTGCGTATGCACCCTGACCTGGATAACGGAGGTCAACCCGGCGGTACCTACTGGGGGCAACTGCCCGGTTCAGCCCGCGGCTCGGAGGTCATCTTCACCCGGCACCCGTGCGCCGCCTTCCACCGTCGCGGCTCGCTAGAGCCGTGGTTTCCGGGCTACTCTCCTCGTCATCGCCGTTGCTGGCCGTCTGCTTGGCTGTGGGAGGGATCAAAAAACCCTCCACACCAGGTGGAGGGGGCCTTCATTCGTTCGCTCATCGTGCGGACACTGTCCGCCGGCATTGGCACCTGGCGCAGTACGCGCTGGTTGCCGGGCTTCGCAGGGCCGTTCCCTCCACCACTCTGGATGAGCGTAGGCCATATTCACTTGTGGCGCTGATCGTACTGGACTCCCAGGGTCTCTGTCAAGTCCCATTCCCTGACATCTGGCAATCGCCCATCGCACCGGTTCGTCGAGTCACAGCCGAATTCACGCCCACCAGGTTGACATCGGATCGTGGTGCGCGTAGAGGGACGGCCGTGAGAGTGGCCATTACCGCTTCCTGCTGGTCGGAGTTGCTCTCGTGGTGGTAAGTGGCTTGCGCGCGTCTTGCGCTAGAGGGAGTCGACCGGAGCGCTACACGAGGGGTCCGGGCATGGACAATACCACCTCCGGCGCATCGCTGCGCCTGTCGGCCGCGTTGCTGCTCGTGGGACAACTCCTGTACATCGGGGTCACCCAGCTCCACGCCGGTGGAGAGGCCAATGACCATCCCACCATCTTCGCCGTGTACGCCGGCAGTGGGAACTGGACGGTGGTCCACGTCGGCCAGTTCGTGGCCATGGGGATCTTGCTTGCCGGGCTGCTCGCGCTCTACTTCGGCGTGGATCTGCGGGCGGGCACGGCCAGATGGGCAGGACGATTCGGTGCCGTCTTGGCCGGGGTCGCGCTCGCGCTGTACGGCGCCCTCCAGGCGGTCGACGGGGTCGCCAACAAGCAGGCCGATGCTGCGTGGGTACGCGCCCCGGACGCCGAGAAGGCGGCGCGCTTCGCGAGCGCCGAGGCCATCCGCTGGATCGAGTGGGGGATGCGGAGCTACCACGACTATGCGCTTGGCCTCGCCCTGCTCCTGTTTTCAGTCGCGGTCGTGCGGACGGCGTGGGTCCCGTGGCCCATCGCGTTCCTGATGGGCCTGTCCGGCCTCGTCTATCTGGTCCAGGGCTGGGTGGTTGGCGCCGAGGGCTTCTCGCAAACGCTGTCGATCGAGATCGTGCTGGCCTGGGTGCTGAGCCTGGTGTGGATGATCTGGCTCGTCCTCGTCTCCTGGCGGATGCCGGAATCGGAGCTCCGGCGCCTGGCGGCTGAAGGCCGGGGTCGCCCCGGGACGATCCACTCATCGTCCGGGTGATGGCCACACCGGTTGCCGGAACGGTGCAGGCGTTTCCCGGCGCTGCGACTGCACTGACTCATCGAGTGGTGGAGCGTCGCCCGACAGCACCCCGTGCTGCCGTCCTGGACCAGGAGCCATTGGCACACCGCGTGCAAGCGCCGTGTGGCCGGTATCGCCCGCTCCCGTGCGCCGGGAGAGGCCGCTGAAGGGGTGAACCATGCAGCCAGCCGACCGGCAATCGATGATCTCGATCCTCCAGGCGCTGTACTACCTGCCGACCGGCATCTGGCCGCTCGTCAGCCTGCGCACCTTCATGGCCGTCACCGGCCCGAAGGTGGACGGCTGGCTGGTCAAGACGGTAGGCGCGCTGATCACGGTGGTCGGCGGGGTGTTGATGCTGGCCGGGCTGCGGCGTCGCGTGTCCCCCGAGGTTCGCCTGCTGGCCGTCGGGAGCGCGGCCGGGCTGGCGGCCATCGATGTCGTCTACGTCGCTCGCCGCCGGATCTCCCCGATCTACCTGCTGGATGCTCTCGGCGAGGTGATCCTGATCGGCGCCTGGGTCGCCGCGATGCGCACCGACCGGCGTGGACGAGGGCGAGGTGTCCGCAGACAGCTTGCGCGCATCCGCAGGAAGAAAATGCGTGCGGTGCGGGCTTAGGGGGGCGGCTGCGTGCGATTCGCGCGGCGACTGGGCCGAATCGTTGCCGCAGTGGTCCTTGACAAGCCGATCACCGATCGCTACCGTGTTTCCAGCGCAGAAATAGTTAGTATACCGGGCACTGTTGGTTTCCAGCGCCAGATCGTGGCTCAAGCGTGCGGGCGTGAGGAGGAGCGAGGCCATGGCACATCGCGATGCTCGGCTCGTAGCACTGATCGAAGAGGCGCGGACACGGCGCTACAGCCGCCGGCAGATCATCCGGCGGGGTCTGGCGTTGGGGCTCTCGATGCCCGCGATCGGGTGGATTCTGGCCGCCTGCGGGGGCGGGGAAGCGGCGCCGACCAGCGCACCCGGCGGCGGCGCGGCGCCCGGCGGCACGACCGCGGCCAGCCCCGGGGCGGGCTCCCCGGCAGCGGGCGGTCCCGCGATCAAGGTCGGCGTCGTCACCTCGCTCTCCGGCGACGATGTCTTCGGCGGGAACCTCACGCGGCGAGGCTATGACTTTTGGGCCGAAACGGTCAACGCGCAGGGTGGCGTCGAGATCGGGGGCCAGCGCTACCCGGTCCAGATGTTCTACGCCGACGACCAGAGCCAGCCCGCCACCGGGGCCGACGGTGCCGAGCGGCTCATCACCCAGGATCAGGTCGACGTCATCTTCGGCCCCTACACGAGCGGCGTGACGCTCGCTGTCGCGCCCATTTGCGACAAGTACAAGGTACCGATGATCGCCGGCTCGGCTGAGTCGCCCAACGTCTGGAAGGCGCAGCCACAGTACACGTTCGGCATCATTCCCTCCGTCGACCTCACCGCGGGTAAGGCGCTCCAGGTGATCCTGGATCAGGCCGACCCGAAGCCCACAAGCGCGGCGATCCTCGGGGCCGATGAGCCCTTCTCCAAGGAGGCCGCCGAGGGTTTCCTGGCCGGAGCACGCGAGGCCGGGCTCACCATCACGCGGGAGGAGTTCTTCCCGCCGAACGCCGACCTGACGCCGCTCGTCAGCGGCGTGGCCGCGACCGACCCTGACATCGTCGCGGTCGGCGGGCACGAGGAGATCCTGATCAACTTCGTCCGGGCGGCAAAGTCGCTCAACTTCGCCCCGAAGGCGATCATCATGCACTACGGGGTGACGGTACCGGACTTCGCCGCGAACCTGAGCGAGGACGCCGAAGGCGTCTTTGGCCTTGTGGTCTGGACGCCGGACGTGTCCTACGAGGACGAGGTGTTCGGCACCGCCGAGGAGTACTTCCAGGCTGCCCAAGAGCGCTGGGGCACCGCGCCCGACTACACCGAGGCGGCTTGCTCGGCCAGCGGGCTGGTGCTCGCCGATGCCCTGGCGCGGCTCGGCACGCCGCCGCCGTACTCCGAGGAGGATCGGGTGCGGCTGCGTGACCTGCTGGAGGAGACCGACATCACCACCTTCTACGGGCCGATCCGCTTCGAGACCGAGGGCGACCACTTCCACGACAACACGGCGCCAACTCCGGTGCTGGTTCAGATCCAGGATGGTGCGGTCGTCGCGGTGGGACCGTCCGACGCCGCCACGGCGGAGATGATCTATCCGCTACCGGCCTGGAACGAGCGGTGAGTCGCCCGTGATCGCGCGGGGCGCAGGATCGTGGCGGCGCTCCGCGTCTGGATGAGCGTTCAGATGACGCTGCTGCTGCAGACGATCGCCAATGGGGTGCTGATCGGCGGGCTCTACGTCGGGATCGCGATCGGCTTCGCACTGGCGTTCGGTGTCCTCGACGTGGTCGACTTCGCGGTGGGCGAGTGGGTGATGCTCGGGGGCTTCCTCGGCTTCTACCTCTGGCAGTGGCTGGGCGTCGACCCGTTCTTCCTCTTGCCCGTTGCCTTCCTGGTGTTCGGCGTCGCGGGTTACCTGCTGGCGCCGCTGATCTACCGGGTGCGGAGCGGCAGCTACGCCAGACCGGCCCTGATGGCGCTGGCCTTCACCTTCGGCATCTCGCTCATTATGCGCGGGTCGACCCTGACGCTGCTCGGGTTCAACACGCGCACGGTCACCACCCAGGTGGGGCAGCAGACCTTCATGCTCGGGCAGATCGCGCTCCCGGGGCTGCGGGTCGTCGCCTTCGCCTTCGCGCTCCTCGTCATCGCCGCCTTTCTGATCTTCCTCTACCGCACCAGGCTGGGGCTCGCCATCCGCGCGGTCGCACAGAACCGGCAGACCGCGGGGTTGATGGGGATCGACGTCAAACGTGTCAGCGCCATCGTCTACGCCCTCTACGCCGCGTTGACCGGAATGGTCGGCGTGCTGATGGCGGCGATCTATTCGGTCAACGCTGAGGTGGGCATCCGCTACACGCTCTTCGCCTTCTTCGTGGTGGTGCTGGCCGGTCTGGGCTCGATCAGCGGCGTGCTGGCCGCCGGCCTGTTCCTGGGCATCCTGGAGGCGCTGTCGGCGGTCTACGTCGGGGGCAGCTACACCTACCTGATCGTGTTCGGCGTCCTCTACCTGGCCCTCGTCGTCTCGCCGCACGGCCTGCTGCGCCGGGGAGCGCGGGTGTGATGGGAGCGGCCGTGCCACGCATCGCGCCCGTCCTGCTCGGCCTCGCCGTGCTGGCCAGCCTGCCGTTCGTGCTGGACCCCTACTGGCTGCGCATCGCGACCGGGATCCTGATGTGGGCCGGGCTGGCCTGCGCCTGGAACATCATCGGCGGCTATGCGGGCTACATCAGCTTCGGCCACTCGGCGTTCTTCGGCATCGGAGCCTACGCAGCCGGGATTCTGATGGGCAACCGCTACGGCCTGCCGTTCGGCGTGGCGCTCCTGGTCGGGGTGGTGGCCGCGTCGGTCGTGGCGGCGCTGATCGGCTGGCCGACCCTGCGGCTGCGCGGCGCCTACTTCGCGATCGCCACCTGGGCCTTCGCCGAGATGCTGCTGCAACTGGCGAACATTCTCGACATCACCGGCGGGACCGCGGGTCTGACGCTCCCGCCGCTCCTCGACGAGCGGTTCTTCTTCTACGCGATGCTCGTCGCAGCGGTCGTGACCTACGGGGCCAGCTACTTCCTGCTGGAACGCTCGCGCTTCGGCTACCGGCTCAAAGCGGTGCGCGACAGCGAGGTGGCGGCCGAGAGCCTGGGGATCAACACGACGCTGGTGAAGATCCAGGCGTTCGTCCTCAGCGCGGCGATCCCGGCGGCTTTCGGCAGCATCTATGCCTACTGGATCACCTTCATCAACCCCACCAGCGTCCTCGGGGCCTACATCGCTGACCAGATGGTGGTGATGGTGCTGCTCGGCGGGCTGGGGCACTTCTGGGGACCGGCCATCGGCGCGGTCAGCATGTACCTGGTCAACCGGATCATCTGGACGGAGTGGGCCAACACCACGGCCTACATCGCCATCCTGGGCGCCGTGATCGCGGCGGTGGTCCTCTTCCTCCCGGACGGGCTGGTGAGCCTCTGGCCGGGCACCCGACGCCTGCGGCTCGTGCGGGCACTGGCGCGCCAGATGGGACGTCTGTCACCTCGGACCGGCACGGCGGAGGAGAAACCATGAGCGTGCTGGAGCTCGACCAGGTGTCGCGCGCCTTCGGCGGGATCCAGGCGGTCGACGGCGTCAGCCTGACGGTCGCCCCGGGTGAGATCGTCGGCATCATCGGCCCGAACGGGAGCGGCAAGAGCACGCTCTTCAACCTCATCACCGGGGTGTACCGGCCGGATACCGGGCGGATCCTGTTCCAGTCGCAGGACATCACCGGGTGGCGACCGTACCGCATCGCCCGGCTGGGCGTGGGGCGAACCTTCCAGATCCCCACCCTGTTCCAGCACCTCACCGCCTACGAGAACCTGCTCGCCGCCGCGGTGGAGGGGGACTGGCGGGGGGCACCGCGCCGCGCGGACGAGGTGCTCCACCTGCTAACCCTGGACCACGTGCGGGACGAGCGTGCCGACAACCTCTCCGGCGGTCAACAGAAGCTGCTGGAGTTGGGGCGGGTGCTGATGCGCGACCCGCGGCTCATCCTGCTGGACGAGGTCACGGCAGGCGTCCACCCGCGGCTGCGGGAGGTCATCCTCAGCGCGGTCCGTGAGCTGCGCGACGCGGGCACCACCTTCCTCGTGATCGAGCACGACATGGAGCTGGTCCGCACGATCTGCGACCGCATCGTCGTCATGGACTTCGGTCAGGTCGTCGCCACGGGCACCTTCGACGAGATCGCCGCGGACCCGCACGTGATGGAGGCCTACCTGGGGAGGGGGGTCTGACGGCGATGCTGCGCGTCGAGGGGGCGGTCACCGGCTACGGCAGGCTCGCCGTGCTGCATGACGTCTCGATCGAGGCGGCGCCCGGGCAGATCACCGCCGTCTTCGGTCCGAACGGCAGTGGGAAGAGCACGTTGGTCAAGGCGGTCGCCGGTCTCCTACCGTTGTGGGAAGGCAAGATCTGGCTCGACGAACAGGATCTGACCGGTCTCCCGGCGCATCAGGTGGTCCGTCGGGGCGTGACGCTGATGCCCCAGGGAGGCGGGGTCTTCCCGCAACTGACGGTGCTGGAGAACCTGCGGCTGGGCGGGTACGTGCTCGATTCGACGCGCGAGGTGGAGGAGCGTGTGAACCAACTCCTCGACGAGTACCCCGCGCTCGCCCGCCGCCGAAACGTCGCCGCCGGGAACCTAAGCGGTGGGGAACAGATGCAACTCGCGATCGCCCGCGCCCTGGTGAGCCGCCCGCGGTTTCTTCTGCTCGACGAGCCCTCGGCCGGGCTGTCACCCAGGCTCGTGGCCGAGACGCTGGAGCGCGTGGCTGCCCTGCGCGAGCGGGGCGTGGGCATCCTCATGGTGGAGCAGAACATCCGCGAGGCGCTGCGCATCGCCGACGTGTGCTACATCCTGGTCGGCGGCGCCAACCGCTGGCAGGGCACGCCGGCCGACCTGCGCGATGACCGGCAGATCATGGAACTCTACCTCGGGGCGGCGGGTGCGTAGTGCGTATTGCGTGTTGCGTGTTCCGTGTTCCGTGAGACTGTGGACGGGAGCGCGGCAGGCGGGTGGTGCCTCGCCCGTCCTCGTCCCGGGGGCGCGGGTATCCTCGCCGGCCGCATCGTCCTCGCGCATGACGCGGGCACGAAGGACCGGCGAAGACACCGGCGCTCCTGGGCTTACTGTTCGGCACGGAGAAGGTCGAGCGTCTCGACGGCGTGGCGCAGGTGCGGGATGACGATGCTGCCGCCGACCACCAGCGCCACATTCAGCGCGTCGTAGATCTCCTCGTCGGACCACCCGGCCTTGACGCACTGGTCGAGGTGGTAGTCGATGCAGTCGTTGCAGCGCAGGACGGTCGAGGCCACCAGTCCGAGCAGCTCCTTGGTACGCCCGTCGAGTGCGCCGTCGCGGTAGGCTCCCGAATCGAGGCTGAAGAACCGCTTGATCCCCAGGTGGTCAATCTCCGCGATGCGCGCGTTCATCCGCTCCCGGTAGGCCCGGAACTCGTCCAGCCGCGTGGTCATGCTGCGCTCCTGTCCCCTAGCGAGCTCATGCCGGCGACTTACAGCGCGCCGGCGGCCTCGAGGCGCCGATCGATCTCGGCCAGGTCGTCGGCGTTCAGCTTCCATTCCCCGGCGGCCACGTTGGCTTTGACCTGCTCCGGGCTCGTCGCGCCCGGGATGATCGAGCAGACGACCGGTTGGGCCAGCAGCCAGGCCATCGCCAGCTCGGCGACCGTGTGCCCGTGCTCCTTCGCAAAGCCCTCCAGCGCCTCCAGCGCGTTGAAGTTCCGCTCGGTCAGCCGCTGCTGCTGCCACGCCTCGCTCGCCGCGCCGCGCGTCCCGGCCGGCACCGGCTCGCCCCGCCGGTACTTGCCGGTCAGGAACCCACCTGCCAGCGGCGCGTAGGGCACCACGCTCATCCCGTAGTGGGTGCAGGCCGGAATGACCTCCGCCTCGATGCCGCGGTCGAGAATGTTGTAGAGCGACTGACTGACGACCGGCTTGACATAGCCACGCCGCTCGCAGATCCCGACCATGTCGGCGATCTGCCAGCCCGCGTAGTTCGAGCAGGCTGCGTAGCGGATCTTGCCTGCGCGGGCGAGGTCGTCGAGGGTCCGCAGGCTCTCCTCGATCGGCGTTGAGGGGTCGGGGAGGTGGAGGTAGTAGACATCCACGTAGTCGGTCCCCAGGCGGCGCAGGCTCGCCTCCAGGCTCGCTACGATGCGGCGCCGGGAGAGCCCCTTGTCGTTCGGCCCCTCACCGAGCGGGAACCCGGTCTTGGTCGCCAGGATCACCTTGTCCCGCCGGTCGGCGATGGCTCGGCCGATGTACTCCTCCGAGACGCCGTTCGAGTACAGATCGGCCGTGTCGATGAAGTTGACGCCCAGATCGAGCGCCTGGTGGACAATCCGGGCCGTCTGATCGGCGTCGCAGAATCGTCCAAACGTATTGCCGCCGAGCCCAATGGCCGAGACGAACAGGCCGCTCGAACCCAGGCGCCGGTACTCCATAGTCCTGTACCTCCGTCTCATGCGGATGCCGGTTGAAACGCGCGCCGGGGCCTGTAGTCGTGCCCCGCGCTGTGCCGCGTCCACTGTAGCCGGGTGCGGGGCAGCGCTCAAGTGGGACGAGGGATCTGGCCCGTCGATCCGGGTGTCCAGTCGGGCGTCCGGAGGCCATCCGCGCCGGAATGGGCCATCCCGACCCCGCGCCCGATGCTGCGTGCCACGCGCCCGGCGCCTACTGCTCGGCCCGACAGCTCTTCGCTCATAAGCAACAGGCGTGTCACGGGTATTCGGTGTGGTGACAGAAACTATCCGCTACAACCTATCAGTGCAATGATGCCGAACATCGCCATCCTCGATCATCGACATAACCATATGATTTCTGCACAGTAGTACTTGACGACGAGTAGAACATTGCATTACCATCGGACTGCCATTGTGCTTGGCTCCATGGGCCTATCACACCGCCGTGCGGCTGGCCTTGCCGCGGCGGGCGTGGGCGGGCGCGACTGGGGCTGGTGAAGCGAGATCCGGAGGCGCGGGGACGACGCCTCGGGCCAGGGAGGAGATCCAAAGTTGCGACGGTTGGTGACCCTCGTACTCGGCATGGCGCTGGTGTTTGGCTTTGTGCTTTCCGGCGTCAGCGGGTTGCCCGGCGCACGGGCGGCCGGTCAGCCGAGTCAGTGGCTGTTCTTCCCGTTCGTACCGAACGGCTCGTCGATCGGCGACACGGGTCCGTGGTACGGATCCGTCACCGTCCAGAACCTCGAGGCAGAGCCCGTTACGTTGCGCTTTGCCACCACCGCGGCACCCGGTAGTGGCGGGTTCTCCGTGACACTGCAGGGCCTGGGCTCGTAGACCTTCACGGCCGCGGAGTTGGGAGTGCCCGCCGGGGGTGGTGGCATCGCGGTGAACGCCACCTGGCAGTCGTCCTCCGGTAAGGCCGCTCCGCCGCGGATCACCGGTGTGGTCAAGCAGGCCGCCCCGGCCAGCAGCGCCTTCCGCGGCGTCACCGACGGCACCATGGCCATGGTAGACGGCTACGCCGGCATCCCGCAGGCCGACGTCGCCTGGGGCTCCAGCAGCACGATCTGCTCCGGCTCCGCGACCGACTGCAACGACCTCGATGCCTTCCTTGAGGGCCTGCCGGCTGACGTCGCCCGCGAGCTTGAGTTCGACGGTCGCAGCTTCCTCCCGATCGTTCAGGCCGGCTGGTTCGGCTGGGAGACCGTCATCCACATCACCAACATCGACGCCTCCGGCTCCGGATCGTCGACCGCCCAGCTCACCTTCTTTGGCAGCAGCGCGGCCAGCGGCACCACCATCGGCCCGATCACGGTCAACGTGCCGCGCGGCACCACGACGACGATCGACGTCGGCAGCACCCTGGCCAACAACGGCTACACCGGCGCGTTCGTCGGCTCGGTCATGATCTCCTCCTCGCACGCCATGGTCGCCAGCGCCACCCGCGTCAAGGCCGAGACCCAGATGGCGCTGACGAACACCGCCACCCCGCTGCCGTACGTGGAGGTCGACATGGATGGTGACGACCTCGCGGACGGCGGCGCGGCCGACTACGAGCCGGTCGGTGGCGGCACCTACACGCTGTTCGCTCCGCTGGTGTTCCACAACTACAACGGCTGGAACACCGGCATCAACATCGCCAACCTGTCTGATTCGTCCAACACCGTCACCGTCGAGGTCTATGGCCGTGACGGTAGCCCCCTCGGGACGTACTCCCGCAACATCGCCGCGCGCGGCATGGAGTACGTCTACATCCCCGAGGTGAGCACGCTCGCCGCGAACGACTTCGGCACCGCCGTCCTCTCCGCCTCCCAGCCGTTCCACGCGGTGGTGGACGAGGTCAAGTACGAGACCGGTGAGGCGATGGCCTTCCTGGCCATCCCGGCCAACGCCCGGGCGGGCGCGGCGCGCACCGGCGCGCTGGGCATCCCGCTCTTCCAGAAGGGTCTGTACGACGGCGCCAGCGGTGATACCTCGGGCCTGAACCTGTTCAACCCCAGCGGGCAGAACGCGTTCGGCAACGTGACCTTCTACAACGCGGTGGGAGCCCCGCAGGCGACGGTTCCCTTTAACCTGCCGGCCCGCGGCACCGCGCTTATCTACGCGCCGGAGATCGCCGGCCTGGGAGACGGCCAGACGACCTCGGCGGTCGTCCAGACCTCCTCCGGGGCGGGCGTTGTGACCGCCGTGTCGAACGTGGTCAACTACGATGTGGTTGAGGACGGCGGCGCGGTCTTCAACGTGGTCAACCCGCTCGGCCAGTTCCGCCTCGTCTGCACCGAGACCGGCTGCGGCTACCTGCTGCTCGCCTCGGACGGCAGCCTGCAGGTGATGGCGCCGTGGAAGGGCGGCGAGCCGACCTCGGCGCCCGCCGCGGTCAAGGTCGAGGCGAGCGCCACCAAGCTCTCGGTGGACGACGAGGTCACCATCACCGCAACGGTGACCGACCACCTGGGCCGCCCGGTGGCCAACACCAACGTGAACTTCGTCGTCGAGACCACCGGTCTCGCCAACCAGGGGATCGGTTCAGCGACGACCGACGGCCAGGGCAAGGCCACCTTCAAGTACAAGCAGCAGAAGGTCGGCAAGGACAAGGTCACGGCCACCGCCACGGCCGGCCCGGTGTCCGGCGAGATCGAGATCGAATGGACCGCCGGCGCGCCGAAGTCCGTGGACCTGACGGTCGACAAGGACGAGCCGCAGGTCGAAGAGACGGTGACCTTCACCGCGACGGTCAAGGACCAGTACGAGAACCTCGTGCCGGGCGTGGAGGTCGCCTTCACCACCGACTCGACCAGCGTCCACCCGAGCGAGAACCAGAAGGCGAACACCGGCACGTCCGGCGATACCCTCGGGAAGGCGACGCTGGCGTTCACCGGCAAGACCAAGGCGGGCATCGACCGCTGGAAGGCGACCGCTGGCACGGCGTCGTCCTCCGAGCTGACGGTTACGTGGAAGCCGGGTGCGCCCGACAGCCTGACGCTCGAGGTCGACAAGAAGACCCCGACCGTCGGCGACAAAGTGACCTTCACTGCGACGGTCAAGGACAAGCACGGGAACCCGATCCCGAACCTGACGGTCAGCTTCGCGACCACCGGCGCCGACGACGTGCATGACGACGCGGGGGGCCAGGCGCCGACCAACGCCAGCGGCGTCGCGACCTACCAGTTCACCGACGACACGCCGCAGGGCACCGGCACCGACCACTGGACGGCGTCGATCGCGGACGGACCCAGCGCCGGCGTCGACGTCGTGTGGCGCGCCGGGAACCCGCACCGCATCGGCCTGACGGTCCAGGACGACAAGACCAGCCCGAAGGCGGGCGAGCAGGTCACCCTGGTCGCGACCGTCTACGACGTGTACGACAACGTGGTCGACTGGTTCGGGGACAACGGCGAGAAGATCTTCTTCCGCACGCAGGCCGGTGCGGTTCATCCACAGAGCGGCTATAAAGACGTGACGGCCGGCGTCGCGATATTCACGGTTAGCGAAACGAGCGTCGGCCAGGACGTCTGGGAGGCGGTTCGCGACGCGATCACCTCCAACCCGGTCACGATCGTCTGGCAGCCGGGCGACTTCACCAAGATCGCGCTGACGGTCGACCGGACGAGCCAGACCGTAGGCAGCAGAGTTCAGTTCACGGCAACGCTGCAGGATACCTACGGCAACACGGTCGACAAAGACGACGAGGTGACGTTCGTCGTCACGCAAGGATCGAACGTCGGTCGCTCCCGCAAGGCGGTCGCCGTGAACGGCGTCGCAGTGCGCGCCTACGGCCCCAATCAGACGGAGGCCGGCGATCAGACCTGGAAGGCGACCTACGGCGGCGTCGACTCCAACGAGGTGACGGTGACCTGTCTTGCGGGCCCGGCCGACAAGGTAGCCCTCGAGGTCGACGACACCAACCCGTCGGTGAACGGGCAGATCAAGCTCACCGCCAAGGTCCTCGACGCCAACGGAAACCCGGTCACCAACGCGTCCGGCACGGTGACGTTCGAGACCGTCGACGTCGACGTTGATACGAATCAGTCGAGCATCCACAAGGGCGCGACGGGCACGGCGGACCTGACCAACGGCCAGGCGACCTGGTACTTCACCGGCGGCACCAAGACCGGCGTCGATCACTGGCAGGCGACGTTCGACGGGCTGTCAGGCCAGCCGTCTGCTCCCGTCACCGTGACCTGGGGCAGCGCGGCAGCGCATCACATCCTGCTGACGACGGACCAGACTGACCACACCGCCACGGCCGGCACAGCGGTGACGCTCACGGCGACCGTCAAGGACCAGTGGGACAACGTCGTCACCGGCCAGGTGGGGAAGATCCGTTTCTCCCAGACCGGTACGCCCGCCAACAGCAACGCTGGCGACGAGGTGGACCTCTTGAATGGCGAGGCCCAATTCCAGTACACCGGCACCAAGGCCGGGCAGGACCAGTGGCAGGCGCAGCTCGTGGTCGACGGCAGCGTCGTCGGCGACGTGGACGCGGACCAGGTGACCGTCACCTGGGTGGCTGGCCCGGCGGCGCAGCTGCTGGTGACGCCCGAAGGCACCATCACGCGGCAGGTCGGCGGTACCGCCCGCCTGGTCGCGACCGTGCTGGACGAGTTCGGCAACCCGGTCAAGGACCAGACCGTCACCTTCAAGCTGACGGGGACCACCCGCGAGGGCGTGACTCCGCCCGACCCCCTGCACAGTGGCACGAGTAACCGAAACGGCCGGGTGATCTTCGACTACAAAGACGTGCTCGTGAGCGGGACCGATACCATCACAGTTACGGTCGACTCGCTCCCCGAGACCGAAGTTCAGCGGACGGTCGTGTGGGAGCCGGGCCCGGTCGCGACGATCGAGTTGACGTTCGCGCCGAACCCGCCGACCGCGGGTGCGGATGTGACGGTGACCGCGACGCTGAAGGATCAGGGCGGCAACGCGGTTCCCGACACCGAAGTGCGGCTGATGAGCGTGCCGGGCAGCCGCAACACGGTCGATCTGACGGCGACCACCGGCGCCACGGGGATGGCCAGCCTGACCTATACCGGTGCCACGGATTCCGCGGAGAAGACCGACACGCTGTGGGCCCTGGCCAGCGGTGATGGCGGCTCGGTGATCGTGTCCAATCCGCTGCAGATCACGTGGACGGGCCCGGCACCGGACAGCATCACCCTGTCCGTGTCGAAGGAGAACCCGTCCGCCGACGACACGAACGTCGAGCTGACGGCGACGCTCTACGCCGGGGCCACGGTGGCGGACTGGATCGACAGCGGGACCGTCGTGTTCAGCGTGGCGTCCCCGAAGTCCACCCCGCAGGGGACCGCGGAACCTGACGACTCCTACGTCGTCACGGTGATCGACGGGAAGGCGACGCTGCTGCTCGACGGCAACCTGGCCGGGACCGAGACCTGGACGGCGAAGTTCACCCCTGCCGGCGGGGCGGAGATCAGCAACGATCTGGCCGTTACCTGGTCGCCGGGTGCGGTGGCAACGGTGACGCTCGATGCGCGGAAGAGTGGCGCTACGAGTGACCAGTGGGTCGAGACGGAGTTCCTAAGCCCGTGGAACGACACGGTGGAGTTCCGCGTCATCGTGCGCGACGCGAAGGGGAACGGGATTCCGAACCAGACCGTAACGATCCAGACCACCGGTGGCACAGCACATCATGGCCAAGCAGGCTGTAGCAGCGGCGAGTGCCAGCTGACCGGCACGACTGGTGGCACTGGCGGCTTCAGCGGGACCTTCACGGGCGAGCAGGCGGGGTACGACGACTGGGCCGTGACGGTCGACGGCAAGACCGCAACGATCCGGATCGTGTGGGAGCCGGAGGTCACGTTCGAGGCCTCGACCAACGGGAGCACCTGGACTTCATCAGAGCCCATCACCGCCTCGACGAACTCGCGCGTGGACCTGCGCGCCACGATCACCGGGTTCCAGTGCTCGGCACTGTTCGACGCGGGGCAACCCACCGTACTCGGCGAGAAGCTGCTGTTCGAGCAGAATCCCCGCCGGAGCTCGGTGGCTTTCGTCAAATGGGAGTGCGCCGGGGATCCGGAGGTAGCGACCGCAACGGGATGGGCAGAAAAGACTGACGCTGGGGAGATCACGTTCACGGTTCGGCTCAACCTGGATGGCGACTCTGCACTGAATCCGACCATCGGCGAGGTCGAAAAGTCCGTAACGGTCACCTGGGGGCCGTAGCCACACGCTTCGCGGCTTCAGCCGTGGGCGAGCGCGGCTGAGGCAGACACGGCGGCGGGCTGCCGGGGATTCCCCGGCGGCCCGCTTCGTTTGTGCGACAGCGGCGTCGCCCGGCGGAATGATCCGGGTTATAGTCAACGTGCCTGGGCGGGGTGACACGAGGCTGGAGCGCAGGGAGGCGTGCGGTGCAGTTTGGGCTCTTCGACATCATGCAGGTGCTGCCGGACGTGCCCTCGGGGCAGGCCTACGCGGAGCACCTTCGTGCGGTGGAGGTGGCCGACCAGCTCGGGCTGGACTACTACTTCGTCGCCGAGCGCCACTACATGCCGCACTACCGCACCCCGACCCCAAGCGTCTGGCTCGGCGCCCTCGCCGCGCGCACGACGCGCATCCGGCTCGGGACGCTCGCGTACACCATCCCGCTGCACAACCCGGCGCGGCTGGCCGAGGAGGTCAGCATGCTCGACCACCTAAGCCGTGGGCGGATGGAGGTCGGGGTTGGGCTGGGCCACCGGCCGGAGGAGCTGGTCGCGCTCGGGATCGACCCAAACCGGCGCCAGCTCCTCATGATGGAGGGCATCGTCCTGATGCAGCGGGCTTGGCGTGGAGAGCCGTTCGACCATCCCGGCACGGCGTACCGGTTCCATGGACTGTACGTCGATCCACCGGTACAGCGCCCACATCCACCCCTCTGGTACGCCGGAAACGACCCGATGGCAGCCCAATGGTGCGCCAACAACGGGCTGTCGCTCGCGGTCGGCTTCCAGCCGGCCGACCAGCTCCTCGGTCCCTGCGCCGTCTATCGCGCGACGTTGAAGAAGCAGCCGGAGCCGAAGCCGTCCCAGCGGCTGGCGTTGATGCGGCACCTGTACATCGCCGAGAACGACGCCGCGGCCGATGAGGAGATGACACGCGACGTGATGGCGGCCGGAGAGGCGTTCGCGGCCAGCCCTCGGCAGATCGCGCAGGTACAGAAGACGAGAATGACGCGCGGCGAGGCGCGGCAGGCGGTCGCGCGGCTGAAGGAGCGGCAGGTCGTCATCGGCGGCGGGCCGGAGACGTGCGCGCGGGTCATCGCCGAAACCGCGCGGACGCTCATGCTCGACGTCTTCCTGGCCAACCCGTGGCTTACCTCCGTCGAGCCAGAACGGGTCGAGCGCACGATCCGCCTGTTCGCGACCGAGGTCGCGCCGCGGGTGAAGGAGATGGTGTGAGGCGAGATGCGTGTTGCGTGGTGCCTAGTGCGTAGTGCATGAGTCGTCATGCGTCATGCGTCATGCGTCCCCCTCACCCCTGGCCCCTCTCGAACGGAGCCCACCAGGGGAGAGGGGAGCAGAACAGATCACGGAACACGGAACACGGAACACGGATCACGCATCACGCATGACGTATGACGCATGGTCCCCACAAACGCTGGCCGGGAGTGTGCGATTCCCTGCGTAGGAACGAGTTTCGTCGCGGGTTCACATCCAGGAGGTAACACATGGACGAAGAGCGACGAGAGCAGCAGGGTGAGGAGCAGATGCCGGTACCTGCGACGCCCGCTACACCTGAGCCGGCGACGCGCGGAGATGAGGGTCGCAGCCTATCGGAAGCCTGGCGCGAGGTGGGTGAGCAGCTCCGGGAATTGGCCAATCGGCTGGCGATGGCGTTCCGCGCCGCGTGGGGCAGCGAGCGTGGCGCGGAAGAAGAGGCAGCGGTCCGCAACCTGCGCGACGACCTGCGCGATGCAGCCGATCGGCTGGACCGCGTGCTGCGGCGCGTGGCGTCGGAGACAGAGGAGCAGCGGACGCGGGCGGCGCAGGTAACGCGGGAAGCGTCGGAGCGGTCGCTCGCCGAGGCGCGTGTGGCGGCGTTGCAGGCGCTGCGCACGCTGAACCGGCAGTTGGACACGCTGGTCCAGCGGCTGGAGCAGGAGACCGGCCGCTCCGGTGCCGAGCAGCCCGAGGGCGGCCCCGAGCCGACCGGGACCACGCAGCAGCCGAGCGCCGCGTCCGAGGAGCATCCGGAGCAGCACGGCTAGCGTGCCGACTCGGAACCTCACGGTGGCGGTTCACTCGGTGTGAGCCGCCACTGCTGCTTGTCGGGAGCAACCACTCCGTTCTCGTCCGAGATCTTTCGCTTCCGCCGACCGCCGCCTTGCCGTTGTAACGGCCTTGGGACGAGAGCCGCCGGGCGTAGCGGCCCGGCCGCCCGGCAGGTGCCCGGGGGTGAACCCCCGGGCACCTGCCACCGCCGCTGACTCCATCGAAGCGTGGAGCCCCATCCCTGCCGGGCGATGTCCGCCGAGCGGGGATAGATGGCGGCAGCGTCCCCTCCCGGCGGCGGAGCGTGCCTATCGCCCGACCATGTCCCGGATGGTGACGAAGCGGTAGCCGTCGGCGCGGAGGCGGGCAATGATGTCGGGCAGCGCGGCGGCGTCCTGCGACTGGGAGCCGACGTGCATCAGGATGATCCCGCCGGGCTCGGTCATCGTGACGCAGCGCTCCGCGATCTCCTCCGCCGTCAGGCCGTTCCACCCCAGGCTGTCCACGCTCCAGAGGACATTGACGGTGTAACCCGCCTCGGCGATGTCGGCCATGACCGAGTCGTCGTAGTCGCCGTAGGGTGGGCGGAAGTAGGGCCGCATGTCGTAGTCGACGATCTGCCGGATCACGTCTTCGGTGCGCTGGAGGGTGGCGATTCGCTCCTCGCGGCTCAGCGGCGGCTGGTTGGTGGAGAAGCCAGTGAAGGAGGGATGGTCGTAGGTGTGATTGATCATCTGATGGCCTTCGGCCACGATGCGGCGGACCGCGTCGGGGTACTGCTCGGCCCAGGCGCCGGTCATGCCGAAGGTGGCGTGGATCCCCTCGCGTGCGAGTGTGTCGAGGATCTCGTCGACATACCCGCTATCAGCCCCGGCGTCGAAGGTGAGCGCGACGATCTTCTCGGTGGTGTCGGCACGCGCGATGGTGATCGGCTCGGCCGGTTGGGGCGGTGTCGGCGTCGGGAACGGGCTCGGCGTTGGGGTGGGCGCCAGGGTCGCGGTAGGTGACGGGGTCGGCTCCGGCGTTGGGCTGGGCTGCGCCGCGCTGGTAGGCTCGGCTGTTGCCGTCGCGGCCGGGGACACGGTGGGCGTGGGTTCGGTCCCGCCGGGAGTGCTGCAGGCGGCGAGGGCGGTGCCCAGGAGTGCCAGGAACAGGGCGAGAGCGATGGTGCGCGTGCGAATCGACATCGTGATCCCTTCCCAGGGCGGCGACGCGGTCGGTCTCGGTGGACCCACACCGGCCGCTACGTCTTCGACGCATGGGCTCGCAAGAACGTTGCGCGGAGGCCGCACCAATGAGCGCCAGTATCGTTGCCGGCTCCTGTGCCTGCGGACGCCACTCGAGGCCGGCACGGTTGCTCTCAGGCGAAGTGGCGTGGGCTGCGGGCACGGGAACGCCCGGCCACGCGGCCGGGCGGTGTGGAGTGCCGGCGTACGTGTCGGGCTACCAGATGCCGAGCTCGTCCTTGGCTTCCTCGGACATCATGTCCGGGGTCCAGGGCGGGCTCCAGACGAGGTTGACATCGACCTCGCCCAGGTTGGGTAGCCCGTCGAGGGCGCGTGTGAGTTCCTGCATGATGATCGGGCCGAGCGGGCAGCCCATTGACGTGAGGGTCATGGTCACCAGCACGTCGGTCTTATCGTCGCGCTCGGTGAGGTCGATGTCGTAGATCAGGCCGAGATCGACGATGTTGATGCCGATCTCGGGGTCGTACACGGTCTTCAGGTGCTCGCGCACGTCGTCGGCGGTGAAGTGTGGCATGATCTGCTCCTCTGTTCCTCAGGGCGAGCCCGGTGGCCGCCCGTGGGTCGCGTGGTGGCTCAGTGCTCCGGCCAGTCGGTGATCCCGTAGGCGGCGGACTTGAGCACCTTGAGTCCCAGCAGCGCGCACTTGACGCGGGCCGGGCTGATCGGCACCCCGAGTTCATCCAGGATGTCCTGGGCGCTCAGTTCGCGGATCTCGTCGAGGTCCGCGCCCTCTACCATCTCGGTGAGCATCGACGCGGATGCCTGGCTGATGGCGCACCCGCGCCCGCTGAACTTGATCTCGACGATCTTGCCGTCTTCGATGCGCATGTCGATGCGCACGCGGTCGCCGCAGAGGGGGTTGGAGTCCTCGTACGAGATGTCGGCGTTCTCGATGGTGCCGTAGTTCCGCGGGTTGCGGTAGTGGTCGAGAATGTTCTCGCGGTAGAGATCTGCCACGGCTCACGCTCCTGGACCAAAGATGCGCCGAACGGTCTGCAGCGCGTCGGCCAGGCGGTCGACGTCTTCCTCGCTATTGTAAACGTAGAAGCTGGCGCGCGCCGTGGCGACCACGCCGAGCCGGTCCATGAGCGGCTGGGCACAGTGATGCCCGGCGCGGATGGCGACCCCTTCGCTGTCAAGGATGCTGGCGATGTCGTGGGGGTGGATGTCGTCCAGAGTGAAGCTGACCACCCCGGCGCGATCCTCGCCCGTGGGGCCGTAGAGGGTGATGCCCGGCACCTGCGCCAGTCGCTCCAGGGCGTAGGCGACGATCTCCCGCTCGTGGGCACGGACGGCGTCCATGCCGAGCGCGGTGAGGTAGTCGATGGCGGCACCCAGCCCCACGGCGTCGCCGACGCTGGGCGTGCCTGCCTCGAACTTGGCGGGCAGGTCGGCCCAGGTGGAGCCGCAGGTGGTGACCTCACGGATCATGTCGCCGCCGCCGAGGAAGGGCGGCATGGCCTCCAGGATCTCCCGGCGACCCCAGAGGACGCCGATGCCCATGGGGCCGAGCATTTTATGGCCGGAGAAGACCAGGAAGTCGATGTCGAGCGCCTGAACGTCGACCGGCATGTGCGGCACGCTCTGCGCGCCATCGACCAGCACCAACGCCCCGGCGGCGTGGGCGCGGGCGGCGATCTCCGCGACCGGGTTGATCGTCCCCAGCGCGTTCGCGACGTGGGTCACGCCGACGAGCTTGACCCGCTCGGTGCGCAGGTAGTGGTCGAGCTGGTCAAGGCGCAGCCGGCCGTCGTCGTCGATGTCGACGTAACGGATCGTGGCGCCGCGCTCGGCGGTGATGATCTGCCAGGGGACGATGTTGCTGTGGTGCTCCAGGAGCGTCAGGACCACCGTGTCTCCGGGGCCGAGATTGGCGCGTCCCCAGGAGTAGGCGACCAGGTTGAGCGCCTCGGTTGCGTTGCGGACGAAGACGCAGCTCCGGGCGTCGGGAGCGTTGATGAAGCGGGCGACCTTCTCGCGTGCCTCGTCGTAGAGCGCGGTGGCTCGCTCGCTGAGCCAGTAGACGCCGCGGTGGATGTTGGCGTTGGACGCGCGGTAGTACGCGTCCAACGCCTCGATGACGACCGAAGGCTTCTGCGAGCTCGCGGCACTGTCGAGGTAGGTCAGCGGCTTCCCGTGGATGGTCTGCTGCAGGATCGGGAAGTCCTGCTTGACCTTCCGTGCATCGAACGTGCCTGGCGGGGTCGTCGACTGGGTTGTCATAGCCCGATCTTCCGGGCGATCGCCGCCCGAACGGTCTCCTGGACCTCGGGTACCGGTACCCGCTCGATCACCTCGTCGAAGAAGCCGTCCACGATGAGCTTGACCGCCTCAGTGCGGCCGATACCGCGGCTCATCAGGTAGAAGATGTACTCTTCCTCGACCTGGCCGACGGTCGCGCCGTGCGTGCAGCGCACATCGTTGGCACCGATCTCCAGGTTGGGGATCGTGTCAGCTCGTGCGGTGCGGCTCAGGATGAGGTTCCGGTTCGCCTGGTACGCGTCGGTGCGCTGCGCTCCCTCGAACACCTTGATGATGCCCGAGTAGACGGTGCGCGCCCGGTCCTTGATGGCGCCCTTGAAGAGCAGGTCGCTCTGGGCGTAGGGAGAGATGTGCCACTGGCGCGTCTGGAAGTCGAGGTGCTGCGTCTCGTCGGCGAAGTAGAGACCCAGCATCTCCGCCAACGCACCGGCGCCGACGAGGTGTCCGGCGATGAACGACTTGCTCAGCTTGGAGCCGAGCCCGACGTTGAGGCTGTTGACCACCGCGTCCTGGGCGATCAGCGAGCGCTGGGTGACGAAGTTCCAGACGTTGCGGCCCCAGTCCTGTAGCTGGATGTAGCGGACCTGCGCCTCCTCGCGGGCGATGATCTCGACCACCCCGGCGGCGATGGTCGGTTCGTCGCTTGTCTCGGAGTTCCAGGCGTCGATCACCACCACGCTTGCGCCCTGCTCGGCCACGACCAGCGTGTGGGGGAAGACGCCCACACCGGCATGGGCGTAAACCTGAGCCCAGAGCGGCACCTCGACCTGGACCCCGGCCGGGACGTAGACGAACGTGCCGCCGCTCCAGAAGGCCCCGTGCAGCGCGGCGAACTTATTGTCGTCGACCGGAACGGCCTCGGTCATGAAGTGCTGCTTGACCAGGTCCGGGTACTTCTCAATGGCGGTGGCCAGGTCGCAGAAGATAACGCCCTGCTCGGCCAGGTCGGCGCTGAGCTCGCTGAAGACGCTGCTCGAGTCGACCTGGACGGTCAGTCCGGCCCGGCGCTCCTCGTCGCCGAGGACGGCCGCCACCTCCGGCTGCAGCGCCGCTACCGAGTCGACCCGCCCGTTGGGGGTCGCGTAGGGAGCGACATCGCCAATGGGCAGGCGGCGAATGTCGGTGCAGCGCCACTCCTCGTCGGTGCGGGTGGGCATCGGGATGGCCTCGTAGGCCTCCCATGCGGCCAGGCGCTTCTCGCGCACCCAGTCCGGCTCACCGCGCAGCGAGGAGAGCTCCTCGACCGCGCGGCGCGTGAATCCTCTCGTTACGTCCTTGACTGCTTCCATGCTCTCCCTCACGTCCGGAGGCGGGCCGCGGTGCCCGCCCCCGGGCCAGAATGCCGCGTCGTCGATACCGAGCGGCGCCGCCTACCCGACGGAGCCCTCCATCTCGAGCTGGATCAGCCGGTTCAGCTCGACCGCGTACTCCAGCGGGAGTTCCTTGGCGATCGGCTCGATGAACCCGCTGACGATCATGCTCATGGCATCGGCCTCGCTGATGCCGCGGCTCTGGAGGTAGAAGAGCTGCTCCTCGGCGACCTTGCTCACCGTGGCCTCGTGGCCGATCGAGACGCGCTCCTCCTCGATCTCCATGTAGGGGTAGGTGTCGGTCCGGCTGGTCTCATCGAGCAGCAAGGCGTCGCAGACCACATTGGACTTGACGTCGTGCGCGCCCTTGTGGACCTTGACCAGACCTCGGTAGGAGGCTCGCCCGCTCTCCTTCGAGATCGACTTGGAGATGATCTGCGAGGAGGTGTGCGGCGCGACGTGCACCATCTTGGCGCCGGTGTCCTGGTGCTGGCCGTCGGCCGCGAAGGCGACCGAGAGGACCTCACCGCGGGCGCCCGGCTCCATCAGCCACACGGCCGGGTACTTCATGGTGACCTTCGAGCCGAGGTTGCCGTCGACCCACTCCATCGTGGCGTTCTTGTAGGCCGCAGCGCGCTTGGTCACCAGGTTGTAGACATTCTTCGACCAGTTCTGGATGGTGGTGTAGCGGCAGCGACCGCCTTCCTTGACGATGATCTCGACGACTGCGCTGTGCAGCGAGGCGGTGCTGTAGGTCGGCGCGGTGCAGCCCTCCACGTAGTGGACGTAGGCGCCCTCGTCGACGATGATCAGCGTCCGCTCGAACTGGCCCATGTTCTCCGAGTTGATGCGGAAGTAAGCCTGGAGCGGCACCTCGACCTTGACGCCCTTCGGCACGTAGACGAAGGAGCCGCCCGACCAGACCGCGGAGTTGAGCGCGGCGAACTTGTTGTCGTTCGGCGGAATGATCGTGCCGAAGTACTGCTTGACCAGATCCGGGTGCTCACGCACTGCCGAGTCCATGTCGAGGAAGATGACGCCCATCTTCTCGAGGTCCTCGCGCAGCGAGTGATAGACGACCTCGGACTCGTACTGCGCGCCGACGCCGGCGAGGAACTTCCGCTCGGCCTCGGGGATGCCCAGGCGGTCGAAGGTCTTCTTGATGTACTCGGGGACCTCGTCCCAGCTCCGGCCCTGGCGCTCGCTGGCGCGGACGTAGTAGTAGATATCGTCGAAGTTGAGGCCGCTCAGGTCAGCGCCCCAGGTGGGCACCGGGCGCTTCTCGAAGTACTCCAGCGCCTTGAGCCGGAAGTCCCGCATCCACTCCGGCTCGCCCTTCATCTCCGAGATCTGGATCACGACCTCACGGTCCAGACCCTTGCGGGAGCGGAAGACCGGCTCGGCGTCGTCGCGGAATCCGTACTTGTATTCGAATTCGAGCTCTGGCTTGGCAACCATGAACATCGTCCCTTCTGATGGGTGCAGCGACGGCTAGCTGCCGACCGCCTCGGACTCCTCCTTGAGCCAGTCGTACCCGCGCTCCTCGAGCGCCTCCGCCAGCTCCGGCCCGCCCGACTCGACGATGCGGCCGTCGAGCATGACGTGCACGAAGTGCGGCTTGATGTAGTTCAGGAGGCGCTGGTAGTGCGTGATCAGCAGCATGGCCATGTTGGGGTTGAAGATCGAGTTCACGCCCTCCGACACCGTGCGCAGGGCGTCGATGTCGAGGCCGGAGTCGGTCTCGTCCAGGATGGCGAACTCCGGCTCGAGCATCGCCATCTGGAGGATCTCAGCCCGCTTCTTCTCGCCGCCGGAGAAGCCCTCGTTCAGGTAGCGGCTGGCGAAGGACTCGTCGATGCGCAGGAGCTCCATCTTCTCGCGCAGCAGGCGACGGAACTCGCGCGGCGTGAGCGGCTTGCCCTCGCCGTTCCCCCGCGCCTGGCGCACCGAGTTGACGGCTAGGCGGAGGAAGTTGGCCATCGTGACGCCAGGGATCGCGGTCGGGTACTGGAAGGCGAGGAACATGCCGAGCTGGGCCCGCTCGTCCGGCCCCATCTCCAGGACGTTCTCGCCCTTGAACAGGACGCGGCCCTCGTACACCTCGTAGTTGGGGTGCCCGGCAACCGCATAGGCCAGGGTGCTCTTTCCCGAGCCGTTCGGGCCCATCAGGGCGTGGATCTCGCCCCGGTTGATCGTCAGGTTGACGCCGCGCAGGATCTCCTGCCCTTCGATCCCGGCGTGGAGATTCTCAATGACAAACAGCGGGCTTGCGTCGCTCATTGGCTCGCCTCATACCTCCTACTGTCTCGCCCCGGCCCGTGCCGGATGCTCCCCCATTAGTCTACCAATTGGTTTCGAAATGCGATACCATCGGCGCACACAGAACCCGCGGCAGGCGGTGGGGACGCTAGTCGTTGTCCCGTCCGTCTCTGCCGTCCTGGCGCGACCGTTGGCAATCGGGACAAATCCCGGTGAAGACGGTTTGGTGGCCGTGGATCTCGTAGCCGGTCTGGTCTGCCGCCACCTGGCGCGCGAGGATTGCGCTCGGAACGTCGACGTCCACCAGCGCCCCGCAGGAGGTGCAGTGGACGTGATCGTGGCGGTCGGTGCGGCGGTCGAAGCGACTGGCCTGGTCACCGAAGGGGAACTCCTGGATCAGGCCGCGCTCCGCCAGCAGGTGCAGCGTGCGGTACACCGTCCCGTACGCGATGGTCGGGTATTTGCGGCGGACGCGCTCGAAGATCTCGCCCGCGGTGAGATGCTCATCGGCAGCCTGCACCTCGGCCAAGATCGCTGCCCGCTGGGTTGTCATCCGGATTCCCGGGTCGCCCCGCACCTGAGACTGACTCCTAGCTAGGAATGATTCCTACTGCCACCGTGGTATACCATACTCTGGTAGTCGGGATTCGTCAACCACTCTTGGTGCGACTGTTGCGGCGACGGGCCGGGTGGGAATAGGACCGGGTGCCGGCGTGGTTGTCAGAGTCAAGAACCGGCGTTCCCGGGCCGAGGTACCGTTCGCGCCGGCCGTGCCGCGTGTTAGCGTAAGGAGGCCAAGATGTCTCAATCGTCGGTGCCCCCCGCCGTCTCGGAGGAGATCGCAGCGCGGGGCTATGCCAATCCCGACGTGCTGGTGACGACCGAATGGGTCGCGCAGCACCTCAACGACCCGTCGATCCGGATCGTTGAGTCGGACGAGGACGTCTTGCTCTACGACATCGGGCACATCCCAGGGGCGGTGAAGATCGACTGGCATCAGGACCTACAAGATCCGGTGGTGCGCGATTTCATTGGCCCCGAGGCGTTTGCCGCGCTGATGTCGCGGTTGGGGATCGGCGACGACACGACCGTGGTCTTTTACGGCGACAAGAACAACTGGTGGGCCGCCTACGCCTACTGGTTCTTCAAGTACATGGGGCACGATCACCTGAAGATCATGGACGGGGGCCGCAAGAAGTGGGAGGCCGAGGGACGCCCGCTCACCCGTGAGGTGCCGAGCTACCCGCCGGCGAAGTGGACGCCGCGGGCGATCCGAGAGGAACTGCGCGCCTTCCGCGACGACGTGCTGAAGCACATCGGCTACGAGGGTCGGCGGAAGGTCGGGCCGAGCCTGCCGCTCGTTGACGTCCGCTCCCCGGCCGAGTACAGCGGCGAGCTGCTCCACATGGCGGATTACCCGCAAGAAGGGGCGCAGCGCGGTGGCCACATCCCCGGGGCGAAGAACATCCCCTGGGCCCGCGCAGTCAACGAGGACGGCACCTTCAAGACGGGGGACGAGCTGCGCGAGCTGTACCGCAACGAGGGGATCACGCCCGACAAGGACATCGTGGTCTACTGCCGGATCGGCGAGCGCTCGGCGCATAGCTGGTTCGTCCTCCACGAGCTGCTGGGTTACCCGAAGGTGCGCAACTACGACGGCTCCTGGACGGAGTGGGGCAACGTCGTGGGCGTGCCGATCGAGAAATAGCGTCTGGCCTGATAGGATTACAGAATCACGGCAGGGCGCCGACCGGCGCCCTGCCCGTCGGGGATGAGAGCGACGAGCGGCCAGGCCGACAGAGAGGACACCGATGGACCGTCAGGAACAGATCGAGATGCTGTTGGATCACTACGAGCACCCGCGGCACCGTCACGCCGACGAAGGGGCCGACGTCGTGATGCCGGGTGGTAACCCGGGCTGTGGCGACGTGATCACGGTCTACCTGACGGTGGATGAGGACGGCAAGTCGGTGAAGGACGTGTCGTTCGTCGGTGAGGGCTGCACCATCAGCCAGGCGGCTGCCTCCATCCTGATGGAGATGATCCACGACGAGAAGTGGGATCTCGACACGATCGTCAACACGGACTACCACGCCATGATGGACATCCTGGGCGCGGAGGCGGTGCAGTCTCGACCCAAGTGCGCCACGCTGGCCCTCGGGACGCTCAAGGCGGCGGTCCAGAAGTACCTGCGGGATCGGATGCTAGCCGATGCGCGGCTCGATGCCATCGAGGCCGAGAACGAGGAAATGGGCATCGTCACTGGCGAGGCGGCTCTGGAACAGGCCGACGACGAAGCAGCCCGATCACATTAGGAATGCTCCAACGGCTGATAAGACGGCCGTCACCTCCAGCCCCTCTCCCGACGTCGGGAGAGGGGTGTTGTTTATCAGGGGCGGCTGAGGACGCCCGCGCTCACGATTTCACGGTCCAACCTGCCCGTACGCCGCCGAGTGCCGCTTCCGTCTGTCGGCGGCCGATTGTCTCCGCTCGGTGTCCCGCTATAATCACTGCACTTGTCGCGCCGATGCATTGCGGCGGTGGATTGAACCTCGTCGGAGGAGCGCCTGAGGAGGGTCGTGCCCGCCCGCATGCGCTGGGGAGGAATGCGTGAGAATGCGGTCCGACATCATCAAGCGAGGGTTCGAGCGAGCGCCGCACCGGAGTCTGCTGCGCGCCACCGGTGCGATCCGGTCGGAGGAGGACTTCGGTAAGCCGTTCATCGCCATCGTGAACTCCTACGTCGATATCGTCCCGGGCCACGTGCATCTCCAGCGCTTTGGACAGGTGGTGAAGGAGGCGGTGCGCGAGGCGGGTGGCGTGCCGTTCGAGTTCAACACCATCGGCGTCGACGACGGCATCGCTATGGGCCACATCGGGATGAAGTTCTCGCTGCCGAGCCGGGAGATCATCGCCGACTCGGTGGAGGCGATGATCCGGGCCCATCAGTTCGACGCCATGATTTGCATTCCCAACTGCGACAAGATCGTGCCCGGGATGCTCATGGCCGCCATGCGGCTCGACATCCCGACGGTGTTCATCAGCGGCGGCCCGATGCCCGCCGGGACGATGCCGGACGGGCGCAAGGTGGACCTGATCTCGGTGTTCGAAGGGGTCGGCGCCTACCAGGCGGGGAAGATCGACGACGCGGAGCTGCGCCTGCTGGAGCAGTACGGCTGCCCGAGCTGCGGGTCGTGCTCCGGGATGTTCACCGCCAACTCGATGAACTGCCTGCTGGAGGCGCTGGGCCTGGCGCTACCCGGCAACGGGACGATCCTCGCGAACACGCCGGAGCGTGACGAACTGGCGCGGGCGGCGGCGCGGCAGGTGATGGCGGTGCTGGAAGCGGACCTGACCCCGCGGAAGATCGTCACCCAAGAGGCGCTCGACAACGCCTTCGCGCTCGATATGGCGATGGGTGGCTCGACGAACACGGTGCTGCACGGCCTGGCGCTGGCGCACGAGGCGGGGCTGGACTACCCGCTGCAGCGGATCAATGAGGTCTCGGCGCGGGTGCCGCATATCTGCAAGGTCAGCCCGGCGTCGCACTGGCACATCGAGGACGTGCACCGGGCAGGCGGGATCAGCGCCATCTTGAAGGAGATCTCGCGCAAGCCTGGCGTGCTCGATCTGGACCAGATGACAGTCACCCTGAAGACGCTGGGCGAGAACATCGAAGGCGCTGAGATTCGCGACCCGGAGGTCATCCGGCCGCTGGAGAACGCGTACAGCGAGCGCGGTGGCCTGGCGATCCTGTTCGGCAACCTCGCGCCGGACGGCGCCGTGGTGAAGACGGCCGGAGTCGATCCGGAGATGCTGACGCATCGTGGCCCGGCGCGTGTGTTCGAGTCGATGGAGGACGCCTGCAGCGCGATCCTCTCGGGCAAGATCGTCCCCGGGGACGTAGTGGTCATCCGCTACGAGGGGCCCAAGGGCGGGCCGGGTATGCAGGAGATGCTCGCCCCGACGGCCAACCTGATGGGGATGGGCCTGGGCAAGGACGTGGCGCTCATCACCGACGGACGCTTCTCCGGCGGGACCCGCGGCGCGTGCATCGGGCACGTCTCTCCCGAGGCGGCGGCCGGGGGGCCGATCGGCCTGCTGCGCGACGGCGACATCATCAGCATCGACATCCCGAACAACCGCCTGGACGTCGAGCTTGATGAGCTGGATCTGGCTCTGCGCCGGAAGGCGCATCGGCCGCTGCGCAAGCCGATCGACAGCCGCTTCCTCCGGCGGTACGCGCACCTCGTGACTTCGGCTAACACCGGCGCGGTGCTCCGCGACCCCTACGCGGAAGCGGAGGAGCCCGCACCGGTTGCCACGCCGGCGGACTAGCCACGCGTCCATGGTGACCGCGGTGGGTCGATCCTCGATCACCCACCGCCCGTCAGGTGAAATCCGCGCCGGGAACAACCCCGGCGCGGATTTCGCGATATCAACGACCACCGCCGGGGATGTGGCGACGTGCGTCGCGTCAGCGGGAGCACTCTACCGCGAACGGACGTGGACGCACCGACCGGGACGAATAGGGGGCGTGATCGCGGGCACTTGGATGTACACTTAGACCGGACAAGTGGCTGGAGTGCCACGCTGCGAACTCCGGACTAAGGACACCGAGGACCTTTACGCGATGCGACGCTTTCTGACGGTTCATGGTCACTTCTATCAGCCCCCGCGCGAGGACCCGGCGACCGGACAGGTGCCGCGCGAGCCGGGCGCTGAGCCATTCCACGATTTCAACGAGAAGATCCTGGCTGAGTGCTACCGGCCGAACGCTGAGCACGGCAACTTCGACCGCATGAGCTTTGATCTGGGGCCGACGCTCGGGCTCTGGATGGCCCGCCACCATCCGGCGGTGCTGGAGCGGATCGTCGAGGCCGACCGCGACGCGGTGCGGCGCACCGGGCACGGCAACGCGGTCATGCAGAGTTTCCACCACACGATCCTGCCGTTGGCGACTGAGCGCGACCGGCACACCGAGATCGCCTGGGGCGTTCGCTGGTTCGAGCACACCTTCGGCCGTCACCCAAAGGGGATCTGGCTGCCCGAAACGGCGGTCGATCTGGCGACGCTGGAGGCGTGTGCCGACGCCGGGCTGGAGTTCACGATCCTGAGCCCGGAGCAGGCGGCCGGCCCGGTCGATACGCGCTTCGCCTACCGGGTACCACTGCCGAGCGGCCGCACCTTCACGGTGGTCTTCTACGAGGGGCCGCTGTCGGGCACCGTATCGTTCGATCCGATCTCGACCGACTCGGCGCCGGCCTTCGTCGACCGCTTCATCCTGCCGCGCTTCGTCGATGTGCCGGCGGGGAGCGGTGATCCGCTGGTGCTGATCGCCAGCGACGGCGAGGTCTACGGCCACCACCACCGGTTCAAGGACTACTTCCTCCAGGATCTGCTCTACCGGCGCGCGGGTGAGGCCGGGATCGAACCGGTGTCGCTCGAGCACTACCTCGCGCTGAACCCGCCCCGGCGGGAGACCGGCATCCGGGAGCGGAGCTCATGGGGCTGCCCGCACGAGTTGCTGCGCTGGCGGGGTGACTGCGCCTGCACGCCGGGCGGCGGGCACTGGAAGGCCGGGCTCCGTGCGGCCTTCGACGCGCTTGCCGAGCGGATCGACGCGCTGACGGATCAGCAGGCCGCCGGGATCGTCCCCGACATCTGGGCGCTGCGCGATCGCTACGTCGATGTCGTTATCGGCGCGGTGGAACTCCCGGCGTGGCTGCGGTCGCATGGGCTGCCCGAGACGGGACCGGACGCAGAGATCATCGCAACGCTGATGCGGGCGCAGCAGAGCCGCCTCGCCATGTACGCGAGTTGCGCCTTCTACTGGGAGGATCTGACCCGCCTCGAAGCGGCCTACGGCGTGCGTTCCGCCCTCCACGCAGCGGGCCTGATCGACGAGCTGTGCGGCACCGACGTGAGGGGCGAGTTCACGCAACGACTGGCCGGTGTGGTCGGCTGGAAGACCGCCCGGTCCGCGGCCGAGTTGTACGCCGCGGCGGGGGACTAGGCGTCCAGAGTCCTCCGTCACCCGTCATGCGTCATGCGTCAGGGGCTCGGGCGTTCCACGAAGAGGCGCCCGGCCCCGGTCGGTGAGAAGGCCCTCACGCCCGACCCCTCTCCCAAAGTTGGGAGAGGGGTGATTCGTGACAGGAAGGGGTGCGGCTCGGTACAGCGCCAGTACTCCCGGGTTGCACGTGGGTTCAGCCAGCGTCGCGCTGGCGAGCGAGACGGCGCTGCTCGCGGACGTGCTCGGTGTACGCCTGCAGGTGGTTGCGCAGGTGCTCGCCGAAGCCGCTGATCGTGAGCATCGTGGTCTTGGCCTTGCCCACGTTCCCCTGCGCCAGGATCTCCGCGGTGACCCGCGGCAGAATCCCTTCCCGGCCACCCATGATGTAGATCTGGTTCGGACGACCGGTGCGGCCCGCCCGGTAGCCGCGGGCCTTGAAGAACGCTATCGCGTCTTCCAGCGCCTCATCAGGCGAAAGGTGAGACACAGCCTTGCGCTGGAACGCGGTGCGTGTCATCTCGGCAGTGAGCGTAGCCCGGTCGACCCGGGCCTGCTCCCGCGTCCCATTCGTCTCGTCCATCGGATGCGCTCCCGCTCGATGTCGTGGCGGGGTGGCCGCCGTCAGCGCCCTTGCGGGTTGACCGCGACCGCGGGTTGCTCGCCGCGCAGCACCGCGAGCAGGCTCTGGAGGGCCAGCTCGCTGACGGCTCGGTCGGCCTCCTGGGTGCTGCCGCCGATCCGCGGCGTCGTCACGACGCGAGGGTGTTCGACGAGTGCCCGCAGGGACGGCGGTTCGTCGGCGAAGACATCGAGCCCCGCCCCTGCTACCTTACCACGGTCGAGTGCCTCCAGCAGGGCAGCCTCGTCGATCAGTCCGCCCGAGGCCGTGTTCACGATCACCACCCCGTCGCGCATCTGCTCGATTGCTTCCCGGTTGATCAGCTGCCGGGTGGCGGATGTCAGGGTTGCGTGCAGGGTGATGATGTCGCTCGAGGCGAGCAGTGCCTGGAAATCGACCTGCTTGGCGTGCTCCAGGGGGCGGGGCGTCTGGGTGTACGCCTTCACCGTGGCGCCGAAGGCGTGGGCGAGCCTAGCCACCTCGCGGCCGATGCGCCCATAGCCGATGACGCCTACCGTGGCACCCCGCAGTTGCCGGCCGCGGAAGGCGCGGCGCTCCCAGCGGCCGGCCTTGACCGAGCGGTCGGCCGCCGGGATGTGCCGCAGGACGGCGAGTATCAATCCGATGGTCATTTCCGCCACCGCGTACGTGCGTGCTCCGGGCGAGTGCACCACGACGATGCCGCGTTCGGTGGCGGCGTCGATGTCGATGTTGTCGACGGCGAAGCCGACGCGGGCGATGCCGCGCAGCGCGGTTGCGGCTTCGATCACCTCGCTGGTGATCTGGGTGGTGCCGCGCACGACCAGGCCGTCGTAGCCGCCGACGATATCGACTAGCTCGTCAGGGGCGAGCGAGGTGCGCACGTCCACGCGGGCATGTCGCCGCAGGAGGTCGAGGGCACCATCGTCGATCGGATCGCAAACGAGGATGCGCGGCTGACCGGCCCCCTCCATGGACGTCGCTCCTTTACGAACCCGCCTGGTAAGCCTCCCCTGGCTTCAGGATCACGCAGGTCGCCCCGGTCTGCTCCTCCACGTCCCGCTTGAACTGCTCCGGATCCTGCTGAATCGGTGGGAACGTGTTGTAGTGACACGGGATCACCACCTTGGGCTTGAGCAGCTTGACGGCCCGGACGGCGTCGGCGGGGCCCATCGTGAAGTGGTCACCGATGGGAAGGATCGCGATATCCAGTCCTTCCTCCCCGATCAGCGCCATGTCGCCGAAGAGGCACGTGTCCCCAGCGATGTACACCGTCTGGCCGCCGAAGCGGACCACGAAGCCCGCCGGGACACCCGGCGCGACGAATGTGTCCCCATCCAGGTATGACGACGTGTGCCAGGCCGGAACGAACTTGGCCGTGCCGCCGTCGAAGGCGACCGTGCCGCCGTGGTTGGCGCCGACCGCGTTGGCGCCCTTCTGCCCGAGGTACGTGGCCAACTCGTGCGTGGCGAAGACGGTGGCGCCGGTGCGCTTCGAGAGCTCGACGGTATCCCCGACGTGGTCGTTGTGCGCGTGGGTGAGGAGGATAGTCGTCGGATTGACCTCGTCGGCCGTGACGGCACCCGCGGGGTTGCCCGTCAGGAAGGGATCAACCAGCACCTGTTTGCCGTCAGCCTCCAGGGCGAACGCCGAGTGGCCCAGATAGCGGATGGTTAGCATGCGTCCTCCTTCCCTCAACGCGGTTGCGCTTCGCTCGGCTCCGATGAAATTGTGCCGTTATCGCTCGTAGACGATCCGGCCGTCGACCATGGTCAGGTCGTTCTGGACCGTGTGCAAATCCACGGCCTCGACTTCGTACGGGTCGAGGTCGACCACGATCAGGTCGGCGAGCTTGCCCGGGGTGATGCTCCCCTTGATGTTCTCCTCGAAGGAGGCGTAGGCGCCGTTGATGGTGAACATCTGGAGAGCTTCGTCCAGCGTGACCGCCTGTCCGGCGCCCATCTCCTGGCCGTCCTGGGTCAGCCGCGTCACCGCCGAGCGGATGTTCACCCACGGGTCGGCCGGAACGACCGGCGTGTCGGAGCTGCCGACGGCGGTGATCCCCATGTCGAACCAAGTGCGGGCCGGGTAGGAGAGCGCCAGGGCCTCCTTGGTGAAGTTCCGGATGTACGAGTCACCCAGGTAATAGACGAACGAGGGCTGCGGCACGGCGATCACGTTTAGGCGGCGCATGCGCTCCAGCAGATCCGGCCGGAGCAGGCCGCAGTGCTCGATGCGCCAGCGGGGATCCGGCTGGGGGTGTGCTTCGAGCGCCCGTTCGAAGGCGGTCAGAATCATGTCGATGGCGCGGTCACCGATGGCGTGAGCCGCACCCTGGAATCCGGCGGCCGCGGCCCGGCGGAACGCCTCATCAAGGTACTCCTGGGTATAGACCGCGATGCCGTAATTGTCCGGCTCGTCCGGGTACGGATAGCTCATGAGCGCGGTGCGCCCGCCGCCGCTGCCGTCTTGCAGGAGCTTGGCGGGGCCGATCCGCAGCCACTCATCGCCGAAGCCCGTGCGCACCCCGAGCTGCTCCATGGCATCGAGGGTGTTGTCGATGATCATCATGAGGTAGACGCGGACCGGGAGGCGTCCCTCGCGCCGCAGCTCCTGGTACGCAGCCAGCTCGTCCGAGGTGCGTAGGCTGGCCTCGGCCACGCTGGTGATCCCCATCGAGAGGAAGCGCTCACCGGCGGCGACCAGCGCCTCCTTGATATCCGCGACGGTGGGCGGCGCGATCAACTTGCGCACCAGATCCTGGGCGTGTTCCTGGAGGAGGCCGGTGGGCTCGCCGTGCTCGTCGCGGACGATGCGGCCCCCGGGCGGATCCGGCGTCTCGGCCGTGATCCCGGCCATGCGAAGGGCGACCGAGTTGACGACGGACATGTGCCCGCAGGTGCGCGTCAGGATGGCCGGGTGGTTGGGCGTCACGCGGTCGAGATCCCAGCGAGTCGGGTGGCGCTTGACGTCGAGACGCGTGTCATCGTAACCCCGCCCCTGAATCCAGTTCCCGGCGGGCTCCTTCGCCGCGGCCTCGGCGAAGCGCTCCAGCAGGCTGTCGAGCGTGGGCGTTGCGGACGGGCTGGCGTCGATCTTGGCCAGGTTGAAACCGTAGTAGACCGGGTGGCAGTGGTTGTCGTTCAAGCCCGGCAGCAGGGTGCGACCACCGAGGTCGATCACGCGTGTGTTGGGGCCGACCGCGGCCCGGATCGTCTCATCGTCGCCCACGGCAAGAATCCGGTTGCCGAGCACGGCGACGCCGCTGGCCCGTGGCTGCGCCGGGTCCATCGTCACCACGCGTCCATTCAGGAATACGACATCCGCTGCCATCGGTTCTCCCCTCATGGTGTCATCCCCGGGCGCCGGATTCGTCCCGTGAGCCCCGCTGGTTTGTCACGGTATCGGCACCCCCCGCTGCATGATAGGGTGGTTCCCACCACCCGGCAAGAAGCGCGGCGCCACGCAACAGCGAAACCCGGCACGCTCGTGGCTTGTCGATCGAGGATGCACGTAGTAGGATCCCCGCCGGAACCGTACGGGACCAGTTAGGCTATTCGGCATCAGGGCGTTCGTTTCCTCGCAAGACTCCCGCATTCCAGTGCAAGCGAGACACGGCGCACCGGCCATGAAGGCTCTCGGGTGGGGTGGCGATGCTGCGGTACGTGCTCCGGCGGTTAGTGGCACTGATTCCGGTGTTGCTGGGCATCTCGATCGTCACATTCGCGCTCATCCGCCTGATCCCCGGCGACGTCGTGGACATGATCCTCGGAACAGAGGTGGCCGGTGGTGAGCGGGCGGACGAGTTGCGACGGCTGTTCGGGCTCGACCAGCCGCTGTACAAGCAGTACCTGCTCTGGGCCGGTGACGTGGTTCGCGGCGACCTGGGGCATTCAATGCGCACCGGGAAGCCGGTATTGGACGAGATTCTCGGGCGACTCCCCACCACCATCGAGCTTGCTGCCTTCTCGGTCGTCTTCGCCCTGCTCATCGCCATCCCGGCGGGCATCATCGCCGCGCTCAAGACGGGAACCCGAACCGAGGCCGGGGTTCAGACACTGGGCCTGCTCGGACTGTCGGTCCCGAACTTCTGGCTGGGGACGCTGCTGATCCTGGTGACCTCCCGCTATCTCGGCTGGTTCCCCGCGGCGACGTACGTGTCCTTCACCGACGATCCGTGGCGTAACATCCAGATCTTCATTCTGCCGGGGATCGCCCTCGGCGCGGCGCTGGCCGCGATCACCATGCGCATGACCCGCTCGTCCCTGCTGGAAGTGCTGAACCGCGAGTACATCAACACGGCACGCGCCAAGGGGGTGGCGGAGCGCCAGGTGATCCTGCGCCACGCCATGAAGAATGCGATGATTCCGGTCGTGACCGTGGTGGGTATCCAGATTGGGAGGCTGCTCGGCGGGGCGATCATCATCGAGCAGGTGTTCAACCTACCGGGCATCGGCCGGCTGGCGATCGACGCGATCCAGCAGCGCGACTACACGATGATCCAGGGGGTCGTGCTCTTCACGACGTTCGCGTTCGTCGTGATCAACCTGCTGGTCGATCTTCTCTATGCCTTCATTGACCCCCGCATTCGATACTCATGATCGTCCGTTCGGGTCGGGGCGCAACGATGCGACCGCTTGGGGATGGGGCGCGCGAGGCGAGGTGGAGCAATGAGTGAAGTGCGGCAGTCGATGACGCTGCAGAAGGGGGTAACAGCCCTCGGGGCGCAGGACCGTGTCCGCTCGCGCAGCGTCTGGGCGCGGGCGCGACGCCACCTGGCGCGCAGCACCAGCGGGAAGGTCGGGCTGGTCCTGGTGGCCCTGGTGCTGCTCATGGCGCTCGTCGCGCCGCTCATCTCGCCGCACGACCCGTACGAGCAGTCCGTGTATCGTCTCTACGGGCCGAGCTTCTATTTCCCGTTCGGCACCGACGAGTTCGGGCGCGACGTGATGAGCCGGGTGATCTACGGCGCGCGCGTCTCGCTCCAGGTGGGCCTGATCGCGGTCGCGATCGCACTGGTCGTGGGCGGGGTGCTCGGCCTTGTCGCGGGTTACGCCGAGGGATGGGTCGACGCCGTCATCAGCCGGATCCTCGACATTGTCTTCGCCTTCCCGGACATCCTTCTGGCTCTGGCGCTGCTGGCGGTACTCGGGCCCGCGCTGCACAACGTCATGATCGCGATCGGCATCGTCTACATGCCTTCCTTCGCGCGCATCGTGCGCGGCCCGGTCCTCTCGGCAAAGCACAACGAGTACGTCGAGGCGAGCCGGGTGATCGGGGCTCGCCCGCTGCGCACGCTCTTCCGGCACATTCTGCCGAACGTGACGGCGCCGTTGATTGTCCAGACGACGATCGCGCTCTCGTTCGCGATCCTGTCCGAGGCAGCGCTCTCCTTCCTGGGCCTCGGCGCGCAGCCGCCGACGCCCTCCTGGGGCGCGATGCTCAGCGGCGGCCGGCGCTTCGTCGAGATCGCGCCGTGGACGGCGATCTTCCCCGGGCTCGCCATCATGATCGCGGTCCTGGGGTTCAACCTGTTGGGGGACTGGCTGCGGGACGTGCTCGACCCGCGGACCGTCCGTTGATCCAAACGTGGGCACCAGGCGCGTCAGCGCCGGGCGCGGCGAGGAGTGATGGACGACCTTGCCGCGAAGTGGTATCGAAGTCACCCGTGGAGGAGATGATTCGGTGGAAGACCGTACGACAGCATTGCTCGACCAGCTCGTCCGGCTCCGCAAGGAGGGCCGGATCAGCCGGCGCCAGTTTGCTCGGCTGACCGGTGGCGGGGTCGGCCTGGCGGCTATTAGCGCGTTCATCGCGGCCTGCGGTTCCGAGCCGACCCCACCGCCGCAACAGGGCGGTTCTGGCGGTGGCCAGTCGAGCGGCGGGAGCAGTGCCACTGAGGCGCCCAGCGGCACGCCGGACGCCGGGGGCGGCTCGACGGAAGAGTCCAGCGGTGAGGTCAAGCGGGGCGGCCGGCTGACGTTCGCCATCGACACGGCCCCGGTGGGCCTGGACCCGCACCTGGCTACCGCCTTCTCGTCGCAGATGTTCTACGAGCACATCTACGACACGCTGTTCCACTTCACGCCGGACCTGCAGGTGGTTCCCTCGCTGGCCGAGTCGTTCGACGTCATCGATGAGAAGACGTACGAGTTCAAGATCCGGCAGGGGGGCAAGTTCCAGGACGGCTCGCCGCTGACCGTCGAGGACGTCATCTTCTCCTATGAGCGGATGATCGACCCCGAGGTCAAGAGCACGCGTGGTGTGTGGTTCAACCAGATCGACGGCCTGGAGGCGAAGGACGACAGCACGCTGGTCGTCTACCTGAAGAACCCGTTCGCCCCGTTGATCGGGTTCATGGCGATGCCGGGTGCCGCCATCGTGTCCAAGGCGTTCACCGAGGCGAACAACAACGACCTGACGGCCGTCGCCATGGGCACCGGTCCGTTCCAGTTGCAGGAGTACATCACGAACCAGCAGGGGAACTTCACCCGCTTCGCCGACCACTGGCGCGGGGATGTGCCGCTGGTGGACGAGCTCGTGCTCCAGATCACCACGGACGAGGCGTCCCGAATGGCGGCGATCCGGGCCCAGCAGATCGACATGACCCGCTTGTTCGATAAGACCAACGCCGACCTGCTGGAGGGTGAGGGGTACCAGATGTACAAGGGGCTGAGCACCTCGTACACCCTCACCTTCATCAACTGCCGCCGCGAGCCGCTGAACGACCCACGGGTGCGGCAGGCACTCTCGTACGCGATCGATCGCCAGCAGTTCCTCGACACGGCGGTGTTCGGTGACGGCGAGATCTCCGGTGTCATCCCGGCGGCCGAGAAGAACTGGGCGCTGCCCGTCTCGGAGTACGCGAGCTACAAGCAGGACATCGAGAAGGCCAAGCAGTTGCTCGCCGAGGCGGGTTATCCGGATGGCTTCAACGTCACGCTGACCGTCTCGCCGCAGTACCAGTTCGACGTGTCTAACGCGCAGGTGCTGCAGAGCCAGCTCCGGCCTCTGGGAATCAACGTCGAGATCCAGCAGGTGGAGTGGGGCAACCTGCTGAACACGATCAACCAGACCCGCGACTTCGACCTGCTGAACATCATCTACACGTTCCAGCCGGACCCGGACGGCTACACCTACAACTTCTTCCACAGCCAGTCGCTCAACAACGCCTCGGGACTCGCTGATGCCCGTGTCGATGAGCTGCTCGACCGCGGCCGCGCCGAGACGGATCAGGCGGAGCGTAAGAAGATCTACGACGAGGTCCAGAAGCTGCTGGCGGACGAGCTGGTGCCGGTGCTGGCCTACTACTGCTACTACCAGTACCTGCCGTCCCAGACCTACGTGAAGGGATACAAGGCGATTCCGTCGCTCTCGCGCATCTACCTGCGCGAGACGTGGCTCGACAAGTAAGGCCGCGGCTTCTGCCGTTGGGTTGACCGAGAACGGCACTGCTGTGCGCACGCCCATCCCCGTGCCAGGGGGTGGGCGTGTTCACAAGTACGCAGAGGCGACTGTTGTCGGGTCGGGTTGGCCAGTGGGTGGCCTCCCCCGGGTGCCCTCAATGGTGCGACGGTATGCCGGCACGCCGGGTGCAGCTAGTTACCCTGTCCGTCGCCTCTGCTATGCTGGGAGGTGGCTGCGCGACGGCGCGGCCCGGTGCGACGTAGCAACCAAAGGAGGATCTATCGATGAGCACGCTCGATGGCAAGCGAGTAGCAATGGTGGTCGCGGCCGGCTTTGAGGACTCCGAGGCGATCGAGCCGAAGCAGCACCTGGAAAGCCAGGGTGCGAAGGTGACGGTCATCGGCCTCCAGCGCGGGACGGTCGAGGGCAAGAAGGGCGCGACCCTTGAGGTCGATGCGACCTTCGACGAGGTGAGCGTCGATCAGTTCGACGCGCTGGTGATCCCGGGCGGGGGTTCCCCGGAGCGCCTGCGCATTCACGAGGCGCCGGTGGCGTTCGCCCGCGCATTCGTTGAGTCGGGCAAGCCGGTGGCGGCGATCTGCCACGGGCCGCAGCTCCTGATCTCCGCCGACGTCCTGCGGGGTCGGACCGTCACCTGCGTGGCCGGCATCCGCGACGATGTCAAGAACGCCGGTGCGACCTACGTTGACCAGGCGCTGGTGGAGGACGGCAACCTCATTACCTCGCGCATCCCCTCCGACCTGCCGCAGTTCAACGAGGCGATCACGCGGCACCTCGCCGCGGTCGCGAGCGAGCGGTAGATCAGGTCGTGGCAACCGACGCTGAGCCACGGGGGGCCGCGTGCCCGAGGTGAGCCTGGCGGAGTTACGAGCGCACGTCGCCGCGGTGCGCGGGCCACAGTTCCGGCTGCCGGCGCGCTTCGCGGCGTCGCTCGATGACTACCGCCCTGACCCGGCATACCCCGGACAGGCGGAAGCGCTCACGCGGGTCCGCGCCATGCTTGACCCGGAGCCGCCCCGTCGGCGGCTGTTCCGCCGTGCTCCGGACTCCACGCCGCGCGGTCTCTACCTGGACGGCCCGCCTGGTGTGGGCAAGACGCACCTGATGGCCGCGGCGTTCAACTCCGCGTCCGAGCCGCGCCTGTTCGTCACCTTCGATGAGCTCTCGGCGGCCGCCGGCACGCTGGGTATGTCGGGGCTCAGCCGCCTCCTGGCCAACCAGCGCCTGGTCTGCATCGACGAAATCGACCTGCGCGACCCGGCGAACATCATGCTGCTCGTGTCCCTCCTGCGCGCCATGCTGGCCGGGTCCCCGCGCATCATCGCCACTGCCAACGCCGACCCCCTGGGCAGCTCAAACAGTGCGCTGACGGGCGACGACTTCCGGAGAGAAGTGGGGGAGATCGCGAGCGCCTTCACTATCCTGCGGGTGGACGGCGTCGACCGGCGGCTCACCTTGGGGAACCGACAACGGGGGCGTCGAGGTGGCGAGCCGCGTTGTCTCCGTGTCACCTGGGAACAGCTCCTCCAGTTCCTGATCGCCACCCACCCGATGTACGACGCCGCCTGGCTGGATCAGGTCGACACGATCGAGGTTGACCGCGTCGACGTGCTGGACGACGTCGACCACGCCCTGCGCTTCGTCCGCTTCATCGACCGAGTCTACGACCGAGATGTTGCGCTGGTCGCTCAGGGACCGATCCCCGCTCCCGATGCGATCCTGCGCCCCCTCATCGGCGACCGGCGGTTTGTCCTGCACGTCGCCCGCTGCCGCTCCCGCTTGATTGAGTTGCTCGGGGCCAACGCCCTGGAGGAGCGGGCGGCGGACTAGGAATCGTTTGAATAAGAAGACTTGCTCGCGGTGCACGGAGCGCCGGCGCTCCTGGCTTGCACCGGGCCAGTCGGTGCAACACATAACCGCAGTCGGAGCCGTGGAGATTGTCGCGGGGTAGCGGACGATGAGGGTCGGGCAGGCGGCGCAGGGTTCGCGAGTGCGATTCCTACCGGCGGACGCGACGCAGGATGCGGCGCTGCTGATCGCGGCGCGGGGCGTGAGGGCCTTCGGCGACGGCTTCGTCAGCGTGCTCCTGCCCCTCTACCTGGGCGAACTGGGGTTCTCAGCGGTCCGCATCGGTGCTCTGACCACGGCGACGCTGGTGGGGTCGGCCATCTCGACACTGCTCGTCGGGTTCGTGAGCTACCGCCTGCGGCGGCGCCCGCTCCTGATGGCGGGCACCCTGGTCATGGCGGCGACCGGGGTGGCGTTCGCGTTCGTGCACGACTTCTGGCCGCTGCTCCTCATTGCCTTCGTGGGCACGCTCAACCCGTCTGCGGGCGACGTGAGCGTGTTCCTCCCGCTGGAGCAGTCGCTGCTGCCCCAGACGGTCAGCAACCGGCAGCGCACCGCACTCTTCGCCCGCTACAGCCTCGTCGCCTCACTCGTCGGGGCGGTCGGCGCGCTGGCTGCGGGGCTGCCGGGAGTGGTTTCGGACCAGACCGGACTCGGCTTCCTGCACGCGCTGGAAGGGATGTTCCTGCTCTACGCGCTCTTGGCGCTCGTGGCCCTGATGCTCTACCGGCGGCTGTCGCCCGGCGTCGAGGCGCCACCCGGCGTGACGCACTCGCCGCTGCGGGAGTCAAGGAAGACCGTGCTCCGGCTGGCCGCCCTGTTCAGCCTTGACTCGTTCGGTGGCGGATTCGTCGTCCAGTCGCTGCTGGCGCTCTGGCTCTTCGAGCGGTTCGGCCTGTCGGCCGCGACTGCCGGGGCGATCTTTTTCTGGACCGGCGTCCTGGCCTCGCTGTCCTACCTGGTCTCGGCGTGGCTCGCCGAGCGGATCGGTCTGGTCAAGACGATGGTGTTCACCCACCTGCCGGCGAACGTGTTCCTGGCGCTGGTGCCGTTCATGCCGAACCTGCCGCTGGCCGTACTGTTCCTGCTGCTGCGGAGCCTGCTGTCCCACATGGACGTCCCCGCGCGGAATTCGTACGTGATGGCGGTCGTGACGCCCGCGGAGCGACCGGCCGCGGCCAGCGTTACGTCTGTGCCCCGCAGCCTGGCCTCGGCCGGGAGCCCGTTCCTGGCCGGGTACCTGCTGAGCCTTTCCACATTCGGCTGGCCGCTCTTGATCGCCGGGGTGCTGAAGGGTGTGTACGACCTGCTGCTGCTCGCGATGTTCTCCCGCGTAAAGCCGCCGGAGGAAGTGGCGAAGGAGGGTGAGCCGTGTTAGGAGCGCCGGCATCTCGCCGGCCCCTGTGTGCTGCTCAGCGAGCACGGGGGCCGGCAAGGTGCCGGCGCTCCTGGTAACGAACCCTCCGGCCGCTCAGACCGCGGCGCCGCGGTCGTAGACGATGCGACCCTCGACGATGGTGAGGTCGACCCGCACCTGAGCCAGGTTTTCGGGAGGGACCGTGCGAAGGTCGGTTTCGAGGACGGCCAGGTCCGCGAGCTTCCCGACCTCGATGGTCCCCTTGATGTCCTCCTCAAACGAGGCGTAGGCGCCGTTGTAGGTGTAGGCGCGGATCGCTTCCTCCAGCGTGATGCGCTCCTCCGGCCAGATCTCGACCCCTTCCTCGCTGCGGCGGGTGACCATGGTCTGGATCCCGATCATCGGATTGGTCGGGTCCACCGGCGCGTCGCTGCTGGCGGGCGCGATGATGCCACGGTCGAAGAAGGTGCGCATGGCGTACGCGTAGCGGATGCGGTCCATGCCGAGGTTCTGGACGTAGGCCTTGTGGAACGCCCAGAGGAAGGTCGTGCCAGGCACCGGGATCGCCCCAAGTCGCTGGATGCGGTCGATCAGGTCCGGCCGCAGGATGCTGCTGTGCTCGATGCGATGGCGGTGGTTGGGGCGGGGTTGCTCCGCCAGCGCCTCTTCAAACGCCATGACGAGCAGTTCGATGGCGGCGTCGCCGATGGCATGGGCGCAACACTGGAAGCCGGCCCGGTGCGCCGCCTTGATCTTCTCCTTCATCACCTGCGGGTCCTGCATCCAGAGGCCGATGTTGTCGTCCTCCCCCTCGTAGGGCTGGGACATGCGGGCGGTGCGCCCGCCGATGCTCCCGTCGAGGAAGATCTTGGCCGGACCGATCCGGAGCCACGCGTCGCCAAAGCC
Source organism: Sphaerobacter thermophilus DSM 20745 (assembly GCF_000024985.1). Classification (NCBI taxonomy): domain Bacteria; kingdom Pseudomonadati; phylum Thermomicrobiota; class Thermomicrobia; order Sphaerobacterales; family Sphaerobacteraceae; genus Sphaerobacter; species Sphaerobacter thermophilus. The sequence continues at coordinate 1,649,242 of NC_013523.1, read as the reverse complement.
GGTGCGCAGCCCAAGGTCGGACAGCGGGCCGAGCGTCTCGTCGATCATCATCATGAGATACGTCCGCACCGGCAATTCGCCGGCCTGGGCCAGGTCGAGGTAGGCGCCCATCTCGTCACTGGTGCGGATGCCGGCCTCGGCCACGCTGGTGATGCCCTCGGAGAGGAACTGGCGCCCGGCCGCGCGCAGGGCGTCGGCGATCTGCTCACGGGTCGGGGCCCCGATCGCCTGCTGCACCAGAGTCAGGGCCGCCTCACGCACGACACCGGTCGGCTCACCGTGGGCGTCGCGGTCGATCGTGCCGCCCTCCGGGTCCGGCGTGTTGCGGTCGATGCCGGCCAGGGCCAGCGCCCGGCTGTTGGCCACGCCGATATGCCCGCAGGCGCGGACGACGAGGACCGGGTGCTCGGGTGACACCGGGTCGAGGTCGTGCCGGGTGGGGTGGCGCTGTTCCGCCAATCGGGCCTGATCGTAGCCGCGGGCGCGCACCCAGGTGCCCGGCGGGACCGACCGCACCCGCTCAGCCACTCGCGCGACGATGTCCGCGATCGACCGGTTCGGCGGGGTGGCCGCGTCCACCTGCTGGAGCCCGAAGCCGAGGTACATCGGGTGACAGTGGGCGTCGTTGAAGCCCGGGGTGATCGTGCGGCCGCGGAGGTCGATCACCTCGACGCCCCGGCCCATCCACTCGCGGACGTCGGCATCCTGGCCGACCGCGACGATGCGCCCACCACGGACCGCCACGGCCGTGGCGGCACTCGGCGAACCCGAGCCGGTCATGACGTGGCCGTTGACGAGCACGACATCGCCGCCGGTGGATCGGTCAGAGTGGGGCGCACCCATACCAGCGTGCTGATCGCCAGTCTGCATCGAATCGCCTCCGTCTTCAGGTCAATCGTTGGTCGCCTGCCACGCATGGGCCGCGCATGCCGGGAGGGTCGGATGCCTACCTAGAAGACGCTCCCCGGCAGCGCCGGGCCCCGTGGACTGGGCGAATGACAACACACGAGCGGCACAGGGGCAAGAGCCGCGGCGCCTCGGGCCCGGCGGGGCTAGGAGCGAGATTCCTGGATACCTCTGGGTCGGCCCCGTTGGTCGCAATTCTGCGACGACTGCCAGGTGTTCCGCGTTGCACTGCCGGCTCTACCACTGAGGTTTCGGAGGGCAGGTGGACCCCTGGAGCCTCCGGGCAGAGCGGAGAGCCGGAAGTGGCAGGATGCCAAGGCTGCCGTCGGCGGCGCGCGAGGGGTCCCTGACCGCTCCGCACCCCGCGCCCGTGTGAGGAGGACTCCACGATGGTGAGGTCATGGGTCACGTCTCGCGCCGTCGTGTTGGTGATCGCTGCTGTCGTGCTGGCTGCTTGCTCCGGTCCCAACGCGGGCGGCAACGGCGACGATGGGGGAGTGACTCCAACCCCGACCAGCGCACCCGCGACGGCCACCACCGCGTCAACGGAAGCCGCAACTGCTACGACGCCGACAAGCGCAGCCAGCGGTACAGCCACCCCCGGGACGGCCACGGGCGGTGGGGAGGACTACTGCGCCGACCTATCCGGCGGTTCGACAGACGCTGATGTCCGCGTGCCCGCCGGGGCGACCTGTACGCTGGACAACGCCCGGGTTGGCCCCGACGTCATCCTCGCCCGCGACGCGACACTCCACGCGCGTGGGTCCAGCATCGGAGGCAACGTACTGTCCGAGGGGGCTGCGGCGGTGAATCTTCTCGATGGGACGACAGTCGGTGGCAACATCCATGTCGAGCGGAGCGGCGGCGTGCAGGTGATCGACGCGCGTGTCGACGGCAACATCCACCTCGAACACAACACCGGGATGATCGTCATCAACAACAGCGTGGTCGACGGTAGCATCGAGATCGAGGAGAACACGGGCGGCGTGGAAATCAGCGGGAACACGGTCGGTGGCAAGCTCGAGTGTGAGGAGAACACGCCCCCACCGACTGGCGGCGGTAACACCGTGAACGGCGAGCGGGAGGGCCAGTGCTCGGGGCTGTAACCGGGTTCGACGTTGGGCTACCGCCGGCCTTCCGGGGCACCATATGGGCGCCTCAAAGATAGCGGATGCGGTGGACGGAGGCCGAGGTTGCCCAGCCCAGGAGCGCGAGCCTGCCGCACAGGGCGAGGAACCAGACCGGATGGCCGGCGCTGAGGACATTCCCATCCCGTACGCCGATATTGGATCCGAACAGACCCGTGACGAGGGACAGCGGCAAGACGATGGTGGAAACGATCGTCAGGACATACACCCGGCGGTTGATCTGGTCGGAGGTGCGGCTGTCGAGGGCGTCGCGCATGGCGTCGACACGGCTGGCGATCCAGTCGGAGTTCCCGGCTCCCCTCGTCGACATAGTCGATCACCGCGAGCGCAGGAGATCATCGACGCTTCGCGGCCCACGGCCGGCCGCAAGGTCGTCCTGAATGTGCCGCAGTTCCGGTCGGGCTGACGCGGCCATGGTGATGATGCGCGTCGGCTCGATCCAGAAACGAAGCACCGAGCTGTGTCCGGGCGCCGCGCCCGAGACGGGCACGCGCATCAGGAGGAGAACCTGCTCCCGGCCGGAGAGCAAGACGCGAGACCACGTCCGGCTGCGCAGGAACGCCGCTCGCTGGTCCGAATCCAGGCCGCTGTCGGCCTCAAGCCATGCGTGGTCGCGCTCGCTGGAGTCAGCGAGACAGATCCACAGCACGCCGTCCGACGGGCGCCACGCAGTCAACTCATGGGCGTTCAGGCGGCGTGCCCCACCGCGTCCGTCAAGCAGCCACGCCGTCGGGGCGTATGCGTCGTTGGGAGAGGGTGTGCTCACGGTCTATCCACTCCTCCACTGCTCTCTGTCTGCGATGCGCTGCCGGTTTCACCGGTGGACCGTCGTGATCCGCTGACCGATGCCTGTGCCCCATCGGAACGTGACCGAAGGCTCAGGGGCGGATCGCCTGCGGCGTCCGGATCGTGTCCCAGGTGCTGGGCGGATGCCGGAAGGCACGACGGAAAGTCACCGCATCGAGCTTGCCCGATTGCACCGCCTATCTAGTGCGGCACCGCGGTTGCCGCGCGGGCACTGAGGGCGACGACGCCCGGTGGGCTGCGCTATGCTTTCGTCCGTGCCCGCGCCGGGCGCGGGCGGTGCGCGGTGGGGATGGGGTTGGATCGATCGGGCCAGGAGATCACATGCAAGTCCTGCGCGACGTGGCGCTGTCGGAGTTGCTCTGGTATCGGATCGGCGGGACGGCCCGCTATCTGCTGGAAGCGCGCGGGCGGGACGACCTGTGCCGTGCCGTCGAGTGGGTTGCCGCCCAGCGCCCGGATCGCGTCTTCGTGATCGGGCTGGGATCGAATCTCGTCTTCCCCGATGGCTACTTCGACGGCGCGGTGATCCGGGTCGTGCGCGACGACGGCGGGTCGCTCTGCCACCTGGGTGACGGTCGGATCGAAGGCTACGGCGGCGAGGTGCTCGACCGCGTGATCCGCTTCGCCTTCGATGAGGGGCTGGTGGGCCTGGAATGGGCAGGGGGCCTGCCCGGCACGCTCGGTGCCGCGGTCCGGGGCAACGTCGGGGCCTTCGGCGGGGAGATGACCGACTGCCTCGAATCGGCCGAAGTCGTCGCCCTCGGCGAGCCGGGGGACGCGGTCCGCACGTTGTCCCACGCCGATCTCGCGTTCGCGTACCGGGACAGCTACGTCAAACGTGCCGGCAACTTGATCGTTCTCTCCGCCACCCTGGCGCTCGAACCGGCCGACCCCGCGCGCCTCGCCTCGGCGCGGGAAACGTATGAAGCGAATGTCCGGTACCGCCACAGCCGGCATCCGATGGAGCTGCCGAACTGCGGCTCGGTCTTCAAGAACATCCACCGGCGAGAGCAGGTGGAGCGGGTGCTGGCGGTCTGGCCCGATATCGAGGAGCGCGTGCGGAACGACTGGCACGGCAAGGTGTCGATGGGCTACATCATCTCCCGGCTCGGTTTGGCCGGCTACCAGGTCGGGCGAGCGCGCGTCTCTGAGAAGCACAACAACTTCATCGTGAACCTCGGTGGCGCCCGTGCCGCTGACGTCCGCGCGATCATCGCGCGCATCCAGGCGGCGGTCGAAGCCACCTTCGGCTTTGTTCCCGAGGTAGAGATCGAACTGATTGACTGAGTCCGGGGCACCCCGTGGAACCCGCTCCGCGCCCCCTGATCGGGCAAGGCGAGCGGTTCAGGGGTGATGTCATCCTGAGCGAAGCTGTCCGCCGCGGTGCGGCGGGCAGCGAAGTCGAAGGATCTCGCATCGGACCCAGTGCACGATGGAGAGATCCATCGACTCCGCCGGGACCGGCTGTACAGCCGGTCCCGGTGTCGCTCAGAATGACATGGAAACGAGGGGTTTTCAGAACCCGTAGTTGGCCCGGCGCCTGAGTGCCTCGTCCGGGCGCGGGCGGGTTGCAGCCCGCCCGCGCCGGGATGGCTCCGTTACGCTAGACCGGGTTAGCCGCGATCAGGTTCTCGCAGAAGCGGACGAAGTTGTCGAGCGCGCTCTCGACGAGCTCTCGGCCGAACTCGGGCGTGGCCTTGGTGGCGTCTCCGAGCGCACCGTTACGCGTGATCTGATCGAAGCGGTACGGGATGCTGACGTTGTACTTCTGCGCCTCGCGGCGGAACTCCCGGGCCAACTCCGTCAGTTCCCCAGGCGCCAGGGCGTCCCGCTTGACCACGTCGGGCACCAACTCCATCGCCGTCGCGACCTCGACCTCGCAGGCGTGTCCGGTGACCTCCGAGGTGACGTGGCGCTTGGCGATCTCCGGGTCGGGGAACGAGAAATAGGAGCAGGCCCCGACGAATGGGACATCCAGCTCCTCGCGGGCGCGGACGACGGCGACGCCCATCGCGGGGATGTTGCCGCCGTGGCCGTTGACGATCAGGAATCGCTCGAACCCGTGGTGGTGGAGCGAGGCGATGACCTCGACCAGCACCTGGACAAACGTCTCAGTCGAGAGGGTGATGGTGCCCGGGAAGTTCATGTGGTGGAACGAGACGCCCCACGGCACGGGCGGGGCGACGGCCACCCGCGGTGCCATGCGGGCTGAGGCGCGACGGCAGAACTCCGTGGACGCGGCGATGTCCATCTTCACGGCCAGGTTCGGTCCATGCTGCTCGTTCGAGCCGACCGGGAGTAGCACCAGCTCGACCTGATTGCGAATGTCCCGGATCTCGGGCCAGGACAGGTCAGCCAGCATCAGAGCACCACTATCTTGGGCCATCAATGGCTCCTTCCTCTCAAGGTCTTCGGGTGCGCCGTTCGCGCTATTCGGCCCGCCGGATCTCCTCAAGCGCGGCGGCGAGCCGGTCAATGTCCTCCTCATTGTTGTAGAAGCCGGTGGAGACTCGCGCGCAGGTCGGCGTGTTCAGGTGACGGATGATGACGCCATACTCCGCGAGTCGTTCGACGACATCGGGTGGCTCAATACCGTCAACGGTGAAGCTCACGAGTCCGGCCATGCACTCCTTCGGAGTGATGACGTTGACCCCGTCGATCGCGGCCAGGCGGTCCCAGGCGTACCGGCCGAGCTGGGCGATGCGGCGGTAGGCCCAGTCGAGGCCGACTGTGTCCAGGATGAATTCGACGCTCGTCGCCATCCCCATGATCTGCGGAGCGTTCGCCCCGCCCACCTCGTAGCGGCGTGCACCGGGAGCCGGGATGAAATACCCACCGTGGTGGTCCATCGGGCCGCCCATCGATGCGTAGCCCATGATCGTGGGCTGGATCACGTCGAGCGCCTCGTCGGAGACGTAGACACCGCCAGTTCCCTCCGGGCCACAGAGCCACTTCTGGCCGGGGAAGGCGTAGACGTCGACGCCGGTCGCGGGCAGGTCGATCGGTACCGACCCGGCCGACTGCGCGGCATCCACGACGACGAGGATGTGGTGCCGGTGCGCCATCTCCACGATGTCCGCGAGCGGCAACACCGCGCCCGTCCCCCAGGTGAGATGCGAGATGACGATCATGCGGGTGCGCGGGGTGACGAGCCGCTCGATCCTGCCGACCACATCGCCACTGCCGTTGCCCAGCCGGGCCACGCGAAGTGTGACGCCGAAGCGCCGCGCGACGTTGTAGGCCGGGAGTTGGCCGCCGGGATGCTCGAGGTCGCTGATGATCAGCTCATCGCCGGACCGCCAGTTCAGTCCGAAGATGCCGATGTTCATCCCGTCGGTAGTGTGCCGCGTGAGGGCAATGTTGGCGGGTGAACAGTTGAAGAGGCGGGCCAGAGCAGCGCGGGCGCGGTCCTTCGTCTCCGCCGCGCGGATGTACCCGTCGCGGAGGATACGACCGCTGTTCAGTTCATCCGCCTGGTGCGCCTGCATTGCCTCGATCGCGACGCGCGGCAGTGGGCCGAACGTCCCGGTGTTGAGATAGGCGTACTGCAAGGTTGCCGGCATTGCCTCACGGATCATCGCGCTCTTGGCCTGATCTTCGACCGCACTCACCGGATGGCCCCCTCTCGTTCGTCCTGCGCGCAGCGCGCAGTTTTCCCTTCCCGTCATTGACGCTTCCCGGGCGTCCATGTGCGGCATGCCGCTGGATGCCGGGAGCGGGAGCGACGGATTGCGACGTACTCTAGTCGAAACATGCAACAGCCTGGTCTCCCACCTGCTGAGGTGCACGGTGTTGGTGACAGGCTGCCGAGCGACTATAGGCACTCCCCTGCGCCGGTGTCAACGGGGCGGGGGAGGGGGGACGAGGCGCGCTTGCGCACTATTCCGCAGCGTGCTATGATGAGCTCCAGACATCGTTTGTGTTGCGAGATGCTTATAGTCTCTGTGGCGGGTTCTTTTCCTGCCATGGGCGGTCCATTCCACCGTGCCCTCAGCGGCGCACCTCCGCCCCATATCGGTGTGCCACCCGCGATGTCTACTGCGTCGAGCAGTACGGATTGGCGGAGTGGCTCACCGTGCGGAATTGTCGGCCTTCTCCCGTAGGCCGTCCTGACGCATTGGCCCGAGCGCACGTCGAACCATCCTCGACCATCCACCGTGCGTACTTTCGACGGGCGGGTTGAAGGGTTGAGGTCCCAGCTAGCGGGGAGGTCATGTGACAGTCACCACCCAGGCCGCGATTCGGATTGATGGTGTCTCGCGGACGTTCGTCTCCAAACGCGGTGAGACCGTACAAGCGCTGGATCACATCTCGTTCGACGTCGACGAGGGCGAGTTCGTCAGCATTGTGGGTCCAAGTGGTTGCGGCAAGAGCACGCTGCTCAAAATCATCGCGGGCTTGATCCCAGCGAGTGCCGGTCATGTGTTGATCGGGGGGCAGCCCGTAGCCGGCCCGCGATCAGACATCGGCTTCGTCTTCCAGCAACCGGTTCTGCTGCCATGGCGGACCGTCAAGGCGAACGTCATGCTCCCGGTCGAGGTGCTCAAGCTTGACCGCCGGGATGGAGAGCGCCGCGCCGCCGACTTGCTGGAAACCGTCGGCCTATCCAACTTCGCGAATCACTACCCGATGGAGCTGTCCGGGGGGATGCAGCAGCGCGTCGGCATCGCACGGGCGCTCGTTCATGATCCGGTCCTCTTGTTGATGGACGAGCCGTTCGGGGCGCTCGACGCCATGACGCGTGAGCACATGACCCTCGAGCTGCTCAATATCTGGAGCGCGTACCGGAAGACGGTCCTCTTCGTGACACATAGCATCGCCGAGGCGGTGTTCCTCGCCGACCGAGTGGTGACGATGACGGCACGACCCGGACGTGTTGCGGAGGTGGTGACGATCGACCTTCCTCGTCCCCGTGACCTGGCGCTGATGAACACGCCGGAGTTCGGCCGATACGTCTCGCACATCCGTGCGCTCCTGAACGCGCGCGGTGGACTCGACTGACGTACCGCTCGTGCCATCCACGGAGGGGGAGGTATGGCAAGCCGAAGCCTGGCTGAGCAGCCGAGACGCGCAGCCTCTCTGCGTCGGTACATGCTCCGTAACAGGCCGGAGATCCTCCTTGTCCCGACGATCTTCGTCCTGATCGTGGCTGTCTGGGAACTCTTGGTCAAGCTCCTGGCGGTGCCGATTTATATCCTTCCACCGCCTACGGAGATCTGGCGAGCGTTCCGCGACGGGCTCGGGAGCGGATCGCTCGTCGAGCACACCTGGGTGACGCTTCAGGAAGTGCTGCTCGGGTTCGCAGTCGGCAGCGTAGCTGGCCTGGTGGTGGGGGTGATCGTCACCCGGTTCCGCCTGGTGGAGCGGACGGTGTACCCGTATGTCGTGGCCTTCCAGACGGTCCCGAAAGTGGCGCTCGCACCCCTCATCGTCACGTGGTTCGGATTCGGCATGACGTCGAAGGTCGTGACGACGGCCCTGATCGCGTTCTTTCCGCTGCTCGTCAATGTGATTGCGGGTCTACAGTCCGTTGATCAGGATCGGATCGACCTGCTGCGCTCGGTGAATGCCAGCGAGTGGCAGATCTTCCGAATGGTGCGCTTCCCCAGCGCGCTGCCCTTCATCTTCGCCGGACTGGACGTGGCCATCGTCTTCAGCGTCATCGGGGCGATCGTCAGCGAGTTCGTCGGCGCCCGTGCGGGACTCGGCTACCTCATTCAGGTCAACAACTACAACCTGAACGTCTCCGGTACGTTCGCAGTTCTCGTCGTGCTCTCGGTGATGGGCCTCACGCTGCACCTGGTGGTTCAGTGGGTCAATCGCAGGGTGGTCTTCTGGCAACGGGACGACAGGGGTTCCGTGGTCGGTGCCTAGGCACCAGCCGGAGGGGTAGCGTGGTCCCTCGCCAGGCATGGTGTAGCCCCGATTGATAGTGAGGAGGAGCGGAGATGCTACGGCGTGCCCGAACCTCGAAGTTGTACTTCCTTCTCTCACTTGCTCTGGTGTTCGCGGTGGCGTGTGGTGGTGCTGCGGGCAGTGAGGGCGGTACCGAGAAACGTCGGGTCCAGATCCTCCTGGCGGCCCAGGCGTGGAACGTGTCCTTCGCGCCCTGGGTCGTTGCCGAAGAGATGGGCTACTTCGAGGAAGAGGGTATCGAACCTGACTGGGTGATGGTCGCTGGCAGCACCGACGTTACCAAGCAGGTCGCGTCGGGGAGCGGGATGATCGGTGCACCGAGCCCAGAACCGGTCATCATCGGGCACCAGGCAAGCCAGGGCATGCAGATTCGGTACTTCTACACGCTCTACCGGCGGAATATCTATTCGATCGCCGTGCCGGCCGACAGCCCGATTCAGACTGCCGCCGACCTCAAAGGGAAGCGCGTCGGTGTGACCAGCATGGGTAGCGCCGGGGTGATCAACATCAAAGCCGTACTCAAGGAAGCCGGCCTGGATCCGGAAGATGCCACGGTTGTCGCTATCGGTGAGTCGGGCCAGGCTGCGGCGGCGGTGCAGAAGGGGGAAGTGGACGCCCTGTCGCTCTGGGACGCCCAGTACGCGATCCTGGAGAACCAGGGGATTGCCCTACGCTACCTGGACACGCCGAGTCTCACGAAACTCCCCAGCAACAGCCTCCTGGCGCGCGATGAGGACCTGGAGAAGGATCCGGACCTCTTCGCACGGGTAGCGAGAGCTGTCGCCAAGGGCACCATCTTCACGCTGGAGAATCCGGACGCGGCTGTACGCATCGTCTGGAAGCGCCACCCGGACACCAAGCCCGCCGGCATGCCCGAGGAAGAAGCGTTTGCGCAAGCCAAGCACATCCTCGAAGCGCGATCGGAGCGTCTTTGGTTGGAAGAGGGCGTGACGCAGTGGGGGTACAGCGATCCGGAGGTGTATCATGCCTTCGTCGACTTTATGGCGGAGCAGGGGCTGATCACCGAGCCGGTTAACTCGGAGGATCTGTACACCAACGAGCTGCTCGACACCATCAACGACTTCGACGCCGATGCCGTCCGTGAGCAGGCACGGAACTGGTCAGGGTAGGTTCTCGACCAGGGCCGTCCCTCCGGGACCGGAGAGCGCCACGGGCGTTGCCTGTTCGGTTGAGGCGCTGCTCTCGCAGAATGGGGCGAGCCCCTCGCGATCGGCTCGCGCGTCCCAGCAGTTGAGTCCGGGTACCCCGCATGATATGCTGGACTTGACGGATGCCAGGGGTGCGCGTGGCGCTGAGAGTGTGGGGATTGCCCCACCAACCCTCCGAACCTGATCTGGGTAATACCAGCGAAGGGACGGCACCGGGAGGTACAGCGAACCCACCGTACCGCCGCACCGTCGGGTCGGCGGTTTTTTCTTGGTCGCCGCCCGGCCTGCGCCGCGCGTCCCTGCGTGACTTGGAAGGAGCAGCCGTGGCGACGAGCCCCATTGCGCCACCCAAGGCTCTGACCATCGCCGGCTCCGACTCCGGGGGCGGCGCTGGGATTCAGGCCGACCTCAAGACCTTCGCCGCGCTCAACGTCTACGGGTCGAGCGTGATCACCGCGATCACGGCGCAGAACACGATCGGTGTCCGCGCGGTCCATGAGATCCCGCCGGAGATCGTGGCGGCGCAGTTGGACGCCGTCATGGAGGATATCGGCGCCGACGCGGCCAAGACCGGCATGCTCGCCTCGGCTGAGATCGTCCGCGTGGTGGTCGACGGTGTTCGGCGACATAACATTGAGCGCCTCGTGGTCGACCCGGTCATGGTGGCGAAGAGTGGTGACCGGCTGCTCCGTGAGGACGCGGTCGCGGCCGTCCGGGACCTTCTGCTCCCGGTCGCGTACGTCGTGACGCCGAACATCCCGGAGGCTGAGGTGCTGACCGGGAGGGAGATCCGCTCGCTGGCGGATATGGAGGAGGCAGCCCGGGCGATCGCCGCGCTGGGTGCGCGCTACGTGGTTGTCAAAGGCGGCCACCGGGAGGGCGACGCGATCGACGTCATCTACGACGGCGCCACGTTCGAGCGGCTCCGCAGCCCGCGGATCGAGACCCGCAACACGCACGGGACCGGCTGCACCTTCGCCGCCGCGATCGCGGCGCGGCTCGCGGCGGGGACCTCGGCGCTGGAGGCGATTGCCGAAGCCAAGGACTACCTGTACCAGGCCCTCATCAACAGCTACACCGTCGGCGCCGGGCACTCGCCGGTCCACCATTTCTACGCGCTCTGGCGCCCGCTCGGCGTTCAGGGTGCGGAGGAGGTCGAGTGATGCAGACCGAACCGACCATCGTCGACACCCCGCTGACCATCGCGGGGAAGACCTTCAACTCCCGCCTCATTCTGGGTACCGGCAAGTACCGCAACACGGAGGAGATGCAAGCCGCGATCGAGGCGTCGGGCTGCGAGATGATTACCGTAGCGCTCCGCCGGATCGACTTCGACGATCCGAAGAGTCGCAGCATCCTGGAGGACATCGACTGGTCGCGGTACCACATCCTCCCGAACACGGCGGGATGCGCCACGGCGGAGGAGGCGATCCGAGTTGCGCGGCTCGCGCGGTCGATGGGCCTGTCCGATTGGATCAAGCTGGAGGTCATCCCCGACCCGAAGTACCTCCTTCCAGATCCCGTGGGCACGTTGGAAGCGGCTCGGGTGCTGGTGGATGAGGGCTTCGTCGTCCTCCCGTACATCAACGCCGACCCGGTGCTGGCGAAGCGGCTGGAAGAGATCGGCACTGCCACGGTCATGCCGCTGGGATCGCCCATCGGCTCCGGACAGGGGCTACCCGACTTCCGGCAGATCCAGATCATCATCGAGCAAGCGAACGTGCCGGTCATCGTGGATGCCGGGATCGGTGCGCCGTCGGATGCGGCGCTCGCCATGGAGCTTGGGGCGGACGCCTGCCTGATCAACACCGCCATCGCGCAGGCGAAGAACCCGGCCGGAATGGCGCGCGCGATGCGCCTGGGGATCGAAGCGGGCCGGCTGGCGTATCTCTCCGGCCGCATCCCGAAGAAGCCGTACGCGTCGGCCAGCAGCCCGCTGGAGGGAGTGGTGCGCTGACGTGGCGGCGAATCGACGCGCAGAGTTGCGGGAGCGCCTGCCGGACGCGCTGCGCCTCTACGTGCTGACCGACCGTAGACTGGCCCGTGGCCGGGACGAGGCGCGGATCGTGGCCGACGCGATCGCGGGCGGTGCGACGGCGATTCAACTGCGCTGGAAGCAGGGCCCGCTGGCGGAGGCGCTGCGGGTCGGTCGGGAGGTGCGGCAGGTGTGCCGCGACGCCGGGGTGCTGTTCATCGTCAACGACCGGGTGGACCTGGCGTTGGCCCTCGACGCGGATGGGGTCCACGTCGGCGTCGACGACCTTCCCGTGGCCGAGACGCGGGCGCTCGTTGGTGAACGGATGATCGTCGGCTACTCGCCGCCGACGCTCGAGGCGGCGCTCGCTGCCGAGCGGGACGGCGCCGACTACCTGGGCGTCGGTCCAATCTATCCCACCGGCACCAAGGCCGACGCCGGGGGGGCCGTCGGCGTCGAGCACCTGGCGCGCATCGTTGAGGCGGTCGGCATCCCCGTCGTCGGCATCGGCGGGATCAACGCGAGCAATGCCACCCCGGTCGTCGCCGCCGGTGCGGTCGGTGTCGCGGTGATCTCGGCCGTCGTGGCGGCCGACGACGTGGAAGCGGCCGCACGAGCGCTCCGGCAGGCGGTCGAGGCGGGGTTGAGGTCGCGGGCATGAGCCGGGCCGTACCGCGCTTGCACCTGGTCAGCGACCGGCGCCGATGCCCGCTGGACCGGTTCCCCGACGTCGCGTGGGCGGCGGTCAAGGCCGGGTTCGATGCTGTGCATCTGCGGGAGAAGGATCTCCCCGCGGCGGATCTGATCGAGGCGGCGCGGGCGCTTAACCGGGTGATCGGTGACCGGGCGGCGCTGTTCATCAACGACCGTGTCGATGTGGCCCTCATCGTAGGCGCAGCGGGTGTCCAGCTCGGCGAGACGGCACTGAGCCCGCGCGACGTGCGCGCCCTCGCCGGGCAGAGCCTGCTGATCGGGCGCTCGGTTCACGACATCGAGGGGGCCGAGCGCGCTGCGGTGGAGGGTGCCGACTTCGTCCTGGCCGGGCACATCTACGCCACAGGGAGCAAACCCGGTCAGCCGCCACGCGGTCTCGACTTCCTGGCGGCGGTCACCGCTGCCACGCCGCTACCGGTGATTGCCGTCGGCGGGATCACGCCAGAGCGTGTGCCGGAGGTCATCGCGGCCGGTGCGTACGGAGTCGCGGTGATCACCGGGGTGCTGGCCGCGGCCGACCCCGGCGCGGCGGCAGCGGCGTACCGCCGAGCGCTCGAAACAGGAGGATCCATTCAGGCATGATGGAGATTCGCGTCAACGGAAAGCCGATGCAGGTCGACGGGGTCCGGACCGTCGCCGACCTGCTGAAGCGTCAGGGGATCAAGCCGATCCTGGTGGCGGTGGAGCACAACGGGTCCATCGTGCCGCGCGCCGAGTTCGAGACGCGCACGATCGAGCCCGGTGACACTCTCGAGATCGTCCACTTCGTTGGGGGCGGCTAGGGCTCTGGGATGCCTCGCGAATCTGGCGTGTCCTCTGCCTCCATCGGGTCCCAGAGGTGCCGCGCCAGATCGACCTGGAACTCGTCGACGAAGGTGACCCCCTCATCCTCGAGCAACGCACGCATGATGGCCGGGTGCCCCCACGCCCAGCCGCCTGTCAGCTCCCCGTTGCGGTTGACGACACGGTGAGCCACGTCGGAGACGTCGGGCGGGCAGCGGTGTAGGGCCCAGCCGACCATCCGGGCGGAGCGGGCCGCACCGACCGCCCGGGCAATGCGGCCGTAGGTCGTCACGCGGCCGGGTGGTATCTGCCGAACCACCGCGTAGACGCGTTCGAGGAAGTCGGTCCGCGGCGTCGCCGCCCGGCCATCTCGTCGCTCTGTCCCTGTCTTACGTCGCCGCTGCATCGCTCCCAGCCCTCGCTGTCCCGCGGCTGCGGATACCGCGCGTGCCTGGTGTCATCATACGGCTTGTCCGCGGTCGGGGCACTGGTCTATACTCGCCCTGTTGCGCCTTGCGCGACCATCGTGACCGATCTTCACCGTCGCGAGTGCGACGCGACGTGGACCCTCAGGGAGCAGTGGATGCGCCAGTAGCCTTCGTCATGAAGCCGGATCGGCCTCAATGATGAAGGGTGGCGTGTCGTGCTGCACGTCAAGCATCTCTCCAAGTCATACGGATCACAGGTCATTCTCGACGATGTCTCGTTCGTGGTGAACACGGGCGAGCGGGTGGGTCTGATCGGCCCGAATGGTGCCGGGAAGACGACGCTGCTCCGCTGCATCGTCGGCGAGGAGACTCCGGACCGGGGCGAGGTTGTCCGCTCGCCGCGGGACGCTGAGATCGGCTACCTGCCGCAGGCGCTGCGAGAGACGGAAGCGTGGACCATCGCGGACGCGGTCGCCGCGGTGCAGCGCGAGTGGGTGGAGGCCGAGCGTGCGCTGGCGGAGGCCGGGGCGCGCTTGGCGGAGGACGCGAGCGACGGCGCGCTCGAAGCGTACGACGCGGCCCTGGCTCGCTTCGAAGCACTCGGCGGCTACGACCGGGAACAGCGTGCGGCGGCCATTCTGGACGGGCTCGGGTTGGGTACGGTGGACCACCAGCGTCCGGTCGCCAGCCTGAGCGGCGGCCAGAAGACCCGGCTCGGTGTCGCGCTCCTGCTGCTCCGAGAGCCGGACATGTTGGTACTGGACGAGCCGACCAACCACCTGGACGTGGAGGCGCTCGTCTGGCTTGAAGGCTTCCTCACCAGCTTCCCGGGCGCCGTGCTCATCGTCTCGCACGACCGGGAGTTCCTCGACCGGACGGTCGAGCGTATCCTGTTCCTCGACCCGGAGACCCATCAGGTCCGGTCCTACCCTGGGAACTACACCGCCTTCGCGGAAGCGCGCCGACAGGAGGCTGAGCAGCAGCGAGAAGCGTGGGTGCGGCAACAGGAGTACATCAATCGCGTCCGGAGCGACGTCGGCCGTCTCAAGGGGGAGGCGCGGGCGATCGAGCGATCCACCACGCCGCGGCAGCCGGGGGTTCGGGTCCTGGCGCGCAAGAAGGCCGCACTCGCGAAGGCACGCGAGAAGAAGCTCGAGCGGTTCCTGGAGTCGGAGGAGCGGGTGGAGAAGCCGCGGCCGCGATGGGGGCTCAAGCTCGACTTCGGTGAGGCTCCGCCGGGTGGGCGCGCGGTCCTGTCGCTGGAGGATGTCGCCTTCGGTTACCCCGGTCAGGCGCCGCTCTTCGAAGGCGTCAGCTTCGATGTCCAGCACGGCGACCGCATCGCCGTGGTCGGGCCCAACGGCTCCGGCAAGACGACACTGCTGCGCCTGATCGAGGGAACGCTATCGCCGACGGCAGGGACCGTGCGGCTAGGTTCGACCGTGCGCCTTGGGGTTCTGGCTCAGGAACAGGAGACGCTCGACCCGGAGCGCACGGTGCTGGAGACAGCGCTGCGCGAGCGAGCCATGAGCGAGACGGAGGCGCGGAGCTTCCTGCACTACTTCTTGTTCAGCGGCGACGCGGCGCTCCGGCCGGTGGGGCAGTGCTCGTTGGGTGAGCGAGCACGCCTCCAACTCGCGCTGCTGGTGCTGCGGGGATGCACGGTCCTGCTGCTCGACGAGCCGTTGAACCACCTGGACATCGAGGGACGGGAGCACTTTGCCGCCGCGCTGGACGCCTTCGGCGGGACGGTGATCGCGGTCGTGCACGACCGGGCCTTCCTCCGCTCGTTCGGCGGGCGCATCGTGGCCCTGGAACGGGGTACTGCTCGCGTCTACCCCGGATACGAGGAGTACCTGCGGTCGGGCGCCGGCTAGGGGATCGTTAGTCTCGTTCGACGCGATAGGCGCCCCAGGGGTAGAATGGCGCTGTAGCATGGTCTGCATTGCGACCACGATGGAAGCGAACAACGGGGGTTCCCGCTCATGCGGAAGTTTCTGACCAAGATCTTCGGTGACCCAAACGAGCGCGTGCTCAAGGAGCTCAGCGAGGTGGTCGCCGAGATCAACGAACTAGAACCGGAGTTTGAGCGTCTCAGTAACGAGCAACTGCGAGCCAAGACCGATGAGTTCCGCGAGCGGCTGAGCGCGGGCGAGACCCTGGACGACCTTCTGCCCGAGGCGTTCGCCGCGGTCCGTGAGGCGGCCAAGCGCACGCTGGGGCAGCGGCACTACGACGTCCAGCTCATGGCCGGCATCGTTCTCCACCAGGGCAAGATCGCCGAGATGAAGACCGGCGAGGGTAAGACGCTGGTCGCCACGCTCCCGTTGTACCTGAATGCGCTCACTGGCAAGGGTGTGCATCTGGTCACGCCGAACGACTACCTGTCCCGGGTGGGTGGCGGTTGGAACGGGCCGATCTATCACCTGCTCGGCGTGTCGGTCGGCGTGATCACGCACGAGGCCGCCGGCATCTATGACCCGGAATACACCGCGCCAAACCCCAGCCCGGACGACCGGCTCAACCACTGGCGGCCGGTGACGCGCCGTGAGGCATATCTGGCAGACATCACCTACGGGACGAACCACGAGTTCGGCTTCGACTACCTGCGGGACAACCTCGTCATCTCGGCCGACGACCAGGTGCAGCGGCCGCTCCACTACGCCATCGTGGATGAGGTGGACAACATCCTCATCGACGAGGCACGCACGCCGCTGATCATCTCCGGTCAGTCCCAGGACACGCCGGACCGCTACTACCAGTTTGCGAAGATCGTCCGGCAGCTCCGCGAGGGGGTCCACTACGAGGTCAACCTCAAGGACCGCACGGTGACCCTGACCGATGCCGGGATCGACAAGGTTGAGCGGCTGCTGGGCATCCCGGAGGGCCAGAGCCTCTACGACGACCGCTACTATGAGTACACCGCGTACCTGGAGCAGGCGCTGAAGGCGCAGGCGCTCTTCCAGCGCGACCGCGACTACATCGTCCGCGACGGCGAGGTCATCATCGTCGATGAGTTCACCGGCCGGATGATGCTCGGCCGCCGCTACAGCGAGGGTCTCCACCAGGCGATCGAGGCCAAGGAGGGTGTCCGTGTCCAGCGCGAGACGGTCACCCAGGCCACGATCACCTTCCAGAACTACTTCCGCATGTACGAGAAGCTGGCCGGTATGACCGGCACGGCGGCGACGGAGGCGGAAGAGTTCGCCACGATCTACAACCTCGATGTGGTGGTCATCCCGACCCACCGCCCGATGATCCGCATCGACTACCCGGATCAGGTGTACCGGACCGAGGAGGCCAAGTTCCGCGCGGTCGTGCGCGAGATCCAGGAGATGCACGCGATCGGCCGTCCGGTGTTGGTCGGTACGACCTCGATCGAGAAGAGCGAGCGCCTCTCGAACATGTTGAAGCGGGTGGGGATCAAGCACGAGGTCCTCAACGCCAAGCACCACGAGCGGGAGGCCGCGATTGTGGCGCAGGCCGGGCAGCGCGGCGCGGTGACGATCGCGACGAACATGGCCGGTCGCGGCACCGACATCATCCTCGGCCCGGGCGTGAAAGAGCTCGGCGGGCTGCACATCATCGGCACCGAGCGGCACGAGGCGCGCCGGATCGACAACCAGTTGCGCGGTCGTGCCGGACGCCAGGGCGACCCCGGATCCAGCCGCTTCTTCCTGTCGCTCGAGGATGACCTGCTGCGGCGGGTTGGCTCCGACCGGGTCACCGGGCTGATGGAGAAGCTCGGCATCGAAGACGACCTGCCGATCGAGCACCCGCTGATCACCAAGACCATTGAAAGCGCCCAGACCAAGGTCGAGGGGTACAACTTCGACCTGCGGAAGCACCTCGTCGAGTACGACGACGTAATGAACCGGCACCGCGAGGTGATCTACGCCCTACGTGGGCGGATCATCCGCGGTGAGAACCTCAAGGAGCAGGTGCTCGACATTATCGGTCGCCAGATCGAGTTGCTCGTCACCGCCCACTGGCCGGACGACCGCCACGCAGAGCCGGACTTCGAGGGGATCATCAGCGCGTTCCGTGGCATCGTCGGGCCGCACGTGGAGATCTCGGTCCGCGACCTGGAGGATCGCCCGCGGGACGAGGTCATCGAACTGCTGACGGAGAAGGCCGAGGACGAGTACGAGCTGCGCGAGAAGCAGAATGGCCCCGAGGTCCAGCGCACCATCGAGCGGCTGGTGATGCTCCAGGTGATCGACCGGCTCTGGGTCGAGCACCTGACGACGATGGACGACATGCGGCAGAGCATCGGCCTCCAGGCCTACGCGCAGCGCGATCCCCTGGTCGAGTACAAGACGCAGGGCTTCCGGATGTTCGAGGCGCTGCTGCAGAACATCGACTACGACGTGGCGCACCTTATCTTCCAGGCGCGCCTGCAACCCGCGCTGCTGCAGCCGGTCATGCAGCCGGGGGTCACAAACCAGCCGACCGAGGGCGGCCCGCAGCCGCGGCGCGCCAAGGAGAAGATCGGCCGCAACGATCCGTGCCCGTGCGGCAGCGGCAAGAAGTACAAGTACTGCTGTATGCAAAAGGCTCGAGGCCAGGTGGCTCCAGGGGTAGCGCGAGGGTAATGCAGTAGCGCGGGTCGTGCCCCTTTGGGAAGACCCGCACTTCTACCCCTAGGGCCTCGAGGGCAAGCCGCCGCTGCTCATAGGTGAGTGTGTCCACACGGCCGGCCACCTGGCGACACCAGGACTCGAGGTCTGCGAGCCGGTCCTGCGCCGTCTCCCAGCCCCGCCGCCGCTCGAGGATGTGTTCCCGCTGCTGCTTCAGTTGGGCGATCTGCGCACCAAGCGCTTCGATCTGCCGCACGAGCGGCGCGGCAGCCTCTGGGTCGCTGAAGAGGGCCAGGTGGCGCGTCAGGTTGTCCCGCTGCCGCTCAACGTCCTTCAGCGCACGCTCGACAATGTCGAGGTCTTGAGCGGTCGGGTCATCGGCCTGCAACCGCGCGAGCTCGCGCGCGATGATCTCCGGGTTCTTGAGCACCGTCACCACGCGCTCCCACACCGCGTTATCAATCACGTGCTGCTCTATCACCGTCTGTGGGCATGGCGGGTCCACCTTGTCGCGTGTCGCACAACGATAGCGGCGCCGGCCGCCGGCCGATGATGCCGCCATGACGTGGCCGCACAGGCCACAGCGGATGAAGCCGGCGCGCAGCAAGAAGGCTTCCGGCTCTCGGTTGTTGCGCGTGGCCTGCGCACGATTGGCCGCGAGTCGGGACTGAATCGCCGCGAACTCGTCCGGCGTGATGATCTGCGGATACACCCCGTCCGGCAGCGGGACTTCCCAGCCGTCTGGTACCTCGGTGCGGAGCCAGCGATCCCCCTTCCGGGTCGTCTTGTACTGGTAGGCGACGCCAACACCGGTATAGCGCTGCTGGGAGACGAGGTACTTGATTGTCGAGGTCTGCCACGTCTTCCCACTGGGGCTGGGGATGCCGTCGGCGTTCAGGCCGTTCTTGACCTGCCGGAGGGTTGCACCACCCAGCAGCTCCCGCACGATGCGGCGGAGAATGACGGCTTCCGACTCGTTGACGTGATACCGCCCCTCCTCCTCGTTCCAGACGAGGCCGTACGGGGCTTTCGGGCCGATGATCGGCTTGCCCTTCGCGGCGCGTGCCCGGCGGCCGCGTTGCGTGCGCTCGGCCAGGTCGCGCCACTCGCGTTTGGCCGCGTAGCCGCGCAGGAAGAACATGAGCACGTCGTCATCGTCCGAGAGGTCTAGATCGTCCGTAACGATGTGGAACTTCACCCCGAACTGGCGAGCTTCGGCTAGGCCGAGCATGTGGAAAACCGGGTCACGCGCGAAGCGGTCCACACTGTAGAACACAACCGCGTCAATCTCGCCGTTCCGGATCGCCTCGCGAAGCCGCGTCATCTGCGGCCGCTCCCAATAATCCACGCCGGTGTAGACCTCGCGGAAGACGTGGCGCTCTTCCACGACGTAGCCCAGCCGCTCGGCATGGGCGATGCACGCCGCGAGTTGCGTATCGAGCGAGTAGTTGTCCTCTTGCTGCTTGGACGAAACGCGCGGATAGACCGCCGCGCGCCGGGGCTGTCGGTTAGTCGTGAGACCGGTTACACTGGTCAACGCAGCACCTCCTGCTCAGGTGTCTGCCATCGCCTCGGCGGCCGGCACCGCGCGAGGCATCTTTCTTACTTAGCGCGCCGCCGGCGGCGTGCCTCTGGTCGCACCACCAGGTCGATTTCATCGCTACTCTCGAGGCCAAAGAGCGCGGCCATCGCCCGTAGCTGGGTCACTTGTGGCAGCGCGCCGCCCCGCTCCCATAGGCTCACGGTTGACACCGCCACGTCCAGCTTCACGGCAAGATCTTGCTGTGTCCACCCGCGCGCCTCACGGAGTTCGCGAATCGTCGGCATCGGATCTTCCTCCCACTGCCACACGTTCACCCCACACAGCGTAGCAGGTCCCGCGCCACATGTCACTATTGACATGTCACTAGGTACACATTACAATGCCGTCACCGGAGCGGTGATTAGGGGAAGGACGGAGTGATGGCGGGAACAACGCCGATGACGCAGGATACGGGGCTACTCCATGCATCCATGCTGCTCGACGCGCTGCTCGCGGCCGCCGGCATCGCCCCGGAGCGTGTGGCGTGAGTCGGGACGCCGCGCCCGTGGCCACGGTCGGTGAGGTCGTGGCGCACGCCCTCCTGCGGCTCGGCTGGTCGCTGTGCTGGTACGAGCGCGAGCCGGGCGCGCCGCCCTCGCTCCTGAACGAGACCGGCTTGCAGGCGTGCTACACCCCGCCCGGGGGCGACTGGGCCTACGCGGCGGCCTCGCGCGCGCTGCTCGACCAGCACTGGCAGGAGGTCGCAGACTACGTGTACCAGTGCGTGGCCGCGTCCTACGGCCCGGACCTGGCGCCCGGCCGGTTCTACTGCCTGCGGCTGCCGGACTAGCCCCCACAGCCCCCCATCCTCTCCCCCCGCAGCGGCCCGGCGTCGTGGGGTGACGCCGGGACGCCCCACATTGATGCATCTGCATCAATGCACCTGGGCAGGTGGAAAGTCTTGACCACCTGCCTCCCCCACGCGTGGGCGCACGGGCTGGAGCACGCGGCGGATCGCAGAGGCGGTGGGGGTGAGCCAACGAACCGTAGTGAACGACCTGAAATCAGGTGAGCAAGATTTCTCACCTTCCTCGAACGAAACCATCACCGGCCGGGACGGGAACTCGTGGGGGAGCTACGACGGATGGGCTGGAGCACGCGCCGGATCGCGAAGGCGGTGGGGGTGCATAAGGACACGGTGCGAAACGACCTCATGAGCATTGGCGAAATTTCGCCACCTGCCGCCACCATCACCGGCCGGGACGGTAAGCAGTACCCCGCCCGCCGCCCGGCCACGACTGAGCGCGCCGGCGCGCGCGGGCCGTACAACGCGCCAGGCGGCCCGATACGCCGCGATCTGAGCGCGCAAGGTAAACAGTCTCGTAGCCCCGCGATCGCCCGTCCTGGGGCCAAATAACGCGTGTCAAGTGGCGGCATCTGTCGCAATCAAAAAAGGGGAGCCCCGACGCGCGTACTGAATGTCCAATCGGCCAGGCCGCGGTCACTCGGGCAGCGGCCGCCGGCCGGGATTTGCGGATAACAACTCTTATCCGCACGACCTCCCCTTCCCCGCCCATCGCCGTCGTCGCAATCGGCCGCACTTTGGCCGCCTTCCTGCGCATGTCGGCACGAATGGCCGGGAACGCAGCCGAACCAGCCCGCGCCCGTCAGGCCGCATCGGCCGCCGGATTCGGCTGTTCACCGACTGGCAGCCCGAGGGCGGCCGCCTGGGCGATCACCTGCCGAGCGCCCGCCAGCACCGCCGGCCAGGCCGGGTCCGGTGCGAGCGTGCCCTCGGCCAGGCGCCGCGCCACGTCGTCGCAGACCGCCCGCAGCAGCCGGCAGCTCAGCGTCAGGGCCAGGTCCTGCTCTGCCGGTGCCAGCGCGTCGTACGGCCCGACATTGCCCTCAGCGGCCGCCAGGGCGGCGTCGATCGCGCGGTCGATCTGCACGTCGGTGTCACTCATGGTGCCCCTCCTTCGTCCTCAGCCAGGAAGCGGGTCATCTGCTCGATTCCCCGCGCGATGCGCTGGTAGACGTCGCGCCAGCCGACGCCCTCCGCGTCGCCCACGGCGTTGATCCGGATGAAGAGGCTCTCCCGCATCAGCGCGGGATCGCAGAAGACGGCCCAGATCGCCGCGGCCGCTTCCGGGTCGTTATCGACCTGGGCGAGCCAGGCCAGCGCGCGGTCAAGGTCCGCCTTGATCTCGACGCGGACTTTCTCACCGTCGTAAGCGGGCCGACGCCCCCGTCGGACGGGACGGTCCGGGCGCGGCGGTCGGATCCTAAGCCGGAAGTAGTGATAGTCCAGGAGCGCCCGACGCACCCGCTGTAGCGACCAGTACGGGTCCCGGGTCGCGGCCGGCTCAGGCGCTGCACTCACTTCTCCACCTCCTCGCGACACCACTGCCGAATCGCGCCGAAGAGCGCGCCCTCGCCCGGTTCAGCCTCCGACGCGGCCAGGTCCCGCGCGAGGCCCAGGTCCAGTGGGGCCTGCTCCGCCCACTCGGCATCGCCGGAACGCAAGGCCATCAGGGCCTCCCCGACGTCCAGGAGCGCCCCCACATCCACCGCGCGCCGGCGGCCGCCCGGGAGCAGCAGGATGTAGACGCCCGGCCGGTGCTCCAGCGCCGCCTCCAGCCGCTCAAGCCGACGACGCAGATCACGAGACACGGCGCCCCACGTCCTCGCCCTGAGCGGCCTCTTCCAGCTTGCGCAACCGCTCTTCGAGCTCGCCCGCCTGCAGCACGTCTACCAGCGCCCGCGCCACGCTGGCCGCGGCCATCGCCCGGCGCGGTTCCAGCGAGCCGCCTAGCACGTCCCTCAGCGCCTGTTCGAGCTGGTCGAAGACGGGCAGCAGGCGCGGCGGCACGAGGCGCCGCAGCCGCACGACCTTCGCCCGGTTGCGGCCGCCCCGCCGGCGCGCCTCGGTCCGCTCCGCTTGCAGCTCGGGGTCGTGCGCGAAGCAGTACGGCCGCCCGGGCAGTGCGCGGGCCGTGCAGCGCCCGCCGTCCCGGCGGGTTGCCGTGCATTGGTCGGATCTAGTAGCCATTGCTTCCTCCTGTGCTTCCGCCCGGTGACGCCGGGCGCCCCATGGCGGAGGCGCCCGGCACCGTGGGTTACGCCGGTCGCATCTCCACGACGGGCGCCGGCTGGTCCAGCTCGACCGGGCGCGGCGCGGCCGCGAAGTTGCTCCGGAGGGCGAACCGCCAGCCCGGATCGCCGACCCTCTCCTCGAAGTCGGCCAGCTCGCCGACGGCCTGGGCCATCTGCGGCCGGGTGGTGAGGTAGGCGTCCAGCACGGCGCGGTAGCCCCGTTCGGCGGCGATCAGGGCGGCCGCCTTCGCCAGGACCTCGTCGCCGGTGTCTTCCGCCCGGCGCAAGGTGCGTTGCAGCTCGTTCTGATCGGCCGCCCGCTCGGCAATCTGGATCGCGCCGCGGTAGCTATCCACCTGGCCGGGATCCGCCCCGAACGCCGCCCGCCGCAGACGCTGGCGCGCGGCTTGGATCGCCGCGTCGGCCTGGCGTCGCAGGGCGGCCATCGCCTCAGCGTGGGCCTCGTGCAGCTGCTTGAGTTGCCGCCGCTGCGCCTCCGGCGTCAGGTCCCGATCCCGGCGGATCTCGTTCGCCTTGGTCTGGTACGTGGCCCGCAGCTCCTTCGCCTGCTCCACCAACGTGTCGAGGTCCATGACTCACCCCTTTCGGTCGCTAGTCGTTGCCAACGCCCATCCGTAGCCCCGCTGCGTGGGGGCCCCCGGCGGCGCCCGCGTGGGCAGCCGGGCCAGCAGCCGCGCATGCACCTGGTCGACGTCGACCCCGTCCGGGGCGATCAGCTGAAGCCACGCCCGGCACGTCTCGGAACGCAGCCAGGCCGCCGCCTCAGCATCGCCCCGTGCGGCATCTTGGGCCGCCTGCCGGATCACGGCCGCCAGCAGCGCCCGCTCCGGCGACAGCGCGGCCACGCGGTGGATCGCGTCCAGCGCGCCCGGTCCCCGGCTCACGCCCCGCCCTCCTCTCGCGCATCCTCGCAGTGCGGGCAGCGCATCCAGTCGCCGCTCACGATCTCCGCGCGGGTCACGACGCGCGACTTGCCGCACGTCGGACAGGCCACCACCCAGCCGCGGCCGGTGCCGCGCTCCCCGTCCGGCCGCTTCGGGTCGTGTTCAGCGCGAATCACACAGACCACCGTCCTCACCTCCTCACCGTTGCGCCGCGTCGCGCTCGCCAGCGTCACCCTTGCGCCGCGCCCGCCGCCGCTCACGCCACACCACCCGCAGGCCATCCAGCATCACGAGGCTCCACCCTAAGAGAATATTCCCTTAGGGCGAGGCCCGTCTCTCTCCGTGTGGTGGGGGTGGTGGTGGTAGCGGGCGCCCACAATGCGGGGCGGCGGCCGGCGCGCGCGGACGCCTGCACGACGTACCCATGCGCGCGGAGCCAGTCCCACCCGGCCCGATACTCGTGCTCCGGCAGCCCGGTCAGCTCCACGCCGTAGCGGCGCGCGAACGCCACGCCGCCGGTGTCGCCTGCCATCTCGGCGGCCGCCACGGTGAGCCCGAAGGCGTGCCAGACGGCCGCCGCCGCGGCCGGTGCGTGCAGCAGGTGTGGCGGGGGAGCCGGTACCCAGACGACGCCAGCGTCGCGCAAGAGACGCAGCGACCACGCCGCCAACGCCGCCCCACGGAGCCAGCGCCAGCCCCGGCCGCGCTGCCCGGCGTAGACCATCGGCAGCGTCAGGTACTCCAGCCCCCGGCAGCGGTGCCAGGACCTGACCAGCACCGTGCCCGTCTCGGGATGCCGCCAGAGGGACGCGCTCGGATGCCGGTCGTCGCACCCGAGCGGGCAGCGGAACGCCCGGGACCGGTCGGGGTTGGCGTCGGGCGGGATCCCCAGCAGCGGGAGCACGCGCGGCAGGACGGCCGGGTCGCTCAGGAGGCGCGCGAGGGCCGCCCCCAGCCCCGTCACCGCGCCCGTCCCCGCTGCTGGCTCGGTGTCCCGCTCGCCTGCCGGCACGGTCAGGTTGTGTCGCGTCAGCGCCAGCAGCCACAGCGGCAGCGGCGGCAGCGCGTCGGGCATCCGCCCATCGGCCCACTGGTACCGGGTGCCGCTCGGGTGGATGGACGGCGGGGCGACGACGTACGCGCCGTCGCCCCGCAGCTCTAGCCCCGGCCCGAGTACGCGCGTGGGGACGGGCCGCCCGCCCGCCGCGTAATAGAGATGCAGCCCGTCCCCGGTCCGCACCGCGGGCGCGGGCGGCAGCGGCTCGTACTCGCGCTCCACGGCCGCGAGCGTGGCGTCTCCGCCATGGCGGCGGTCGACGTCCAGCACCACCAGGCGCCCGCCCCCGAGCGCGATACCGATGTTGGCGTCGGGCCACAGCGCCCACCACTCGCGCACCGCCCGCGCGTCGGTAGTCGCGTCGTGGTGCCCGCGCGAGCGCGCTAGCGGCACCTTCGCGCGCGGCGCCAGCGCGAAGACGGGCCAGCCCCGAGCCGCGTAGGCCAGGGCATGACGCACCATGCCGGTGGTGGGCAGGACAGCGGATGTGGTATCATCGTCGCGACGATCCCCCAGCAGACCGTCGCAGCGCGCGCGCCCCGGAGTCCCGGCCGGGGCGCCGGCGTGTCTAGGCATCGCCCCGGCCCTCCCCTCCGCGCTCGGACTCGGGCTCCGGCGCGAGCAGCACGCGCCACAGCTCCCGCCACGCAGCGAGCTGGGCCGGGGTCAGCATGTGGGCGGGGCGGATCGTGACGGTGATGGCCTCGTCGCGCATCTGGCGACGGGCCGCGCGAGAGGCGTAGGCGGCGCGCTGCTTGCGCGCGCGGAGCTCGTCGGGGGGCAGGGACTCTAGCGCAGCGCGGGCAGCCGACAGTCGATCGGACATGGCAGACCTCCACCATGCCCGACCGCCGTCAACCGCCCGCGGGAACCTGGCAGTATCCGGTTACGGTCGGTGCGCTTGCGGCCCCCTCACGGCAGTAGCATCGGCCCGCGCGTATCTCCGGTTGGGACCGCGCACACACTACGTTATGGGTCATTATAGCACGCACACTGTGTACGTGCAAGACGCATGTTCTAGTCCGCAGCGGCCAGGTCGCGGTCCGTCCATCGCAGCACGAGCGTATTGTGTCCAACACGACAAGAACTGCCACGGCGCACCGGAAGCCGTCCGTCGCGCCGCCGCGGCTCGCGGGTAGTACCGGCGAACGGGATAATCGGGCAATCGCGGCGGGGTAAGCCCCGCCGCGATTTGTCTTCGTTCCGGGAGTTCCCTTCTCAGCGTCCGGGGCATCAAGCCCCTCTCTCGCCGAACGTCGTGCCCTGCGCATTCGGCACAGGTGCCGAGCGACAGGTGCGAAACGCTCAGCGCAGTCCTCAGCGCGTTGGGGAACGACGATCCCCCGAGACCTATACGTCGCCGCACTCAGGACAGCTATCGGGTGGAGCCTGGGCGCCGCGTGCGTCGCCGCTCGGTGGTGGACCGGATTAGCGAGTTGCACTACTATGAAATCATCGAGAGGTGACCGACACGGATCGCGGGAGGAACGCGGATGCTTGGGCCGACGTTGACGGTCAATGCTGTATTCGACCGGGCGGCGCGACTGTTTCCGAAACAGGAGATCGTCGAACGCCTTGACGACGGGAGTATCCGCCAGAGCACGTATCGCGAGACGCTGGGGCGCGCTGCGCAACTGGCCGAGAGGCTACGTCGTGCCGGGTTGCAACCCGGGGATCGAGTTGCCACGCTCCTGTGGAATCGCACGGCTCACCTTGAGGCTTATTACGCCATCCCGGCGGTCGGCGGGGTTATCCATACCCTGAATCTGCGGCTGAACCCACCGGATCTGGCACATGTCGTCAACCATGCCGAGGACCGGTTCCTGATCGTGGACGCGTCGCTTCTCCCCGTGTTCGAGGCCTTCCGCGACGAGGTGCGGCTGGAGCGTGTGTTCGTCGTCGGGGAGCCGCCCAACGGCGCGGGGTACGAGCGATACGACGATCTGCTGACCGTCGGGAGCGCCGACGTGGGCAGGGAACGGATGGCTCCCGATACGCCGGCGTTCCTCTGCTATACGTCGGGCACGACGGGTCGGCCGAAGGGGGTGCTCTGGACGCACGGCCAACTGGCGATGGCGTCGCTGGCGCTGACCTCGACCATTTCGTTCGCCATCAGCCGTGACGATTGCATCCTGATGTCGGTGCCGATGTTCCACGTCGCCGGCTGGGCGTTGCCGTACGCGGCGCTGCTGGTCGGCGCGCGCGTCGTGATGCCCGGTCCACGACCTCACGCCCGGGACATGCTCGACCTGATGTCCGGCGAGCAAGCAACCTTCGCGGCCGGTGTCCCGACGGTGTGGCACGACATCGCGAACCTGATGGAGGCCAATCCGGGGCTATGGTCCCTGTCGCCGCGGCTGCGTGCGGTCCTCGGTGGCAGCGCGGCTCCCGAGGCACTTCTGCGCCGCCTGGAGCGGCTGGGCATGACGGCCATCCACGGGTGGGGTATGACCGAGGTGCTGCTTGGATTCCAGGCACATGTCAAGCTCGATCAGTTCCCGCCCGAGGAGCGCTACACCTGGCTGGCCAAACAGGGGCTGCCCGCTCCCTTTGTCGAAGCCCGCGTTGTCGGTGACGATGGTCGCGAGGCGCCGTGGGACGGGAAGAGCGTCGGCGAGCTACAAGTCCGTGGTCCCTGGATCGCGACGAGCTACTACCTGGGTGAGAGTGCTGAGTCGTTCCACGACGGCTGGCTGGCAACGGGCGATGTGGCGGTCATCGACGAAGAGGGCTACATCAAGATCGTGGACCGGGCCAAGGACCTGATCAAGTCGGGCGGCGAATGGATCAGCTCGCTCGAGCTCGAGGCCGCATTGGTCGAGCACCCCGCCGTGGAGGAGGCGGCGGTGATCGGCGTCCCGCATGAGCGGTGGCAGGAGCGACCGATCGCGCTGGTGGTCGTACGACAGGGGCAGCAGGCGACGGCCGAGGAGCTACGTGCATTCCTGGCGGAGCGATTCGTCAAGTGGTGGCTGCCGGACAAGATCCTCTTTGTAGATGAGCTCGCCAAGACATCGACCGGGAAGCTCGCGAAGGCGGAGCTCCGCGCACGTTACCGGGATCAGGTGTGGGAGGAGGACGCGTGATTCGCCGAGTCGGGATCGTCGGTGCCGGATCGATGGGTGGTGCGATCGCCGGGCTGGTCGCGTCGGCCGGCCTGGAAGTCGTGCTCCTCGATGTCCGTGGCGACGACGAGCCGAATGCGCCCGCGCAGCGTGGACTGGAACGCGCCGTGTCCAACCGGGCGTTCCTGGACCCAGACGCCGTGGGGCGCGTGACGGTGGGGAACACCGACGAGCACCTATCACTGCTGGCTGACTGCGACTGGATCCTGGAGGCCATTGTCGAGGATCGCGAGACGAAGCGGGCGTTCTTCCGGTCCCTCATCGACGTTGTCGGTTCGGACACGCTCATCACCACGAATACGTCCACCTTCGCCCTGGCGTCGCTCTTCCCTGAGGAGGCGGCCTCCTGGCGCGAGCGTTTCTTCGCCACACACTTCTTCAACCCGCCGCGCGCGCTGTTGCTGACTGAGGTGGCGTGTCTACCGGAGGCTGACCGAGCACGCTTCGACTGGTTTGTTCGCTTCCTGGAGCGCCGGCTCGGCCGCCGGGCTCTGGTGGTGCGCGACAGTCCGGGCTTCGTGGCTAACCGGTTCGGTATCTACTCACTGGCACTCGCCATCCGCCTGACCGGCGAGATCGGTCTGACGGTGGAGGAGGTCGATGCCCTCACCGGACCGTTGCTCGGTCGTCCGCGCTCCGCGACGTTCCGCACGATCGACCTGACGGGTCTGGACATCCTGGTGCTGGGCACTGGGAGCTTGCACGAGTCGACCGGCGACGACTACTCACTGCCGCCCTGGGTCAGGCGGCTGTTCGACGAAGGGCACCTTGGGGACAAGACGGGCGGCGGTTTCTTCCGCCGTGACGGTGATCGTCAGCTCTCGCTCGACGTTGAGACCGGCACGTATCGGCCGTACCGGGAGCCGGAGATCCCAGGGCTGGCGGAGGTGCATAGTCAGCCTTTCCCCGAGCGGTTGCGGGCCGCGATCCGGCTGCCTGACCCGTACGGCGCCTACGTCCGTGCCCTTCTGGGCGGAACCTACCGCTACGTCCTCGAAAAGACGCCAGACGTCGCGGTGGATCTGCCGGCAGTCGATCGCGCCCTGGAGTGGGGCTTCGGCTGGGCGGCCGGTCCGTATCGTCAGATGAGCGCGCTTGGCCCTGATCTGGTTGCCGAACTCATCGCGAGCGCGGACCACGGTGAGCCTGGGCTGCTCACGCGGGCGCGGAAGCACGGTGGCTTCTACCCAGAGGGCGGTGTCTTGGAGATCGCGAGAGATGACGTGATCCCGCTCGATGCCGTCTCGACGGCTGGTCGCGATCGGCAGGCGCGTGTCTGGGCAGAGCTAGAGCGGCGCGGGGTCTACGATCTGGGCGACGGTGTGGTCGCCGTGCGTGTGTCGGCTATCGACCAGCTCCAGGAGCTGATCAACTCGGCAACCCGCGCGACGTGGCCGCAGGCGCTCGCCCTCGTCCCACGTTTGGAGGGCCTGGGATATCCGTACGGCCGAATGCTGGAGCTTGCCGAGGCGGGCGACTGGCAAGGGGTTGAGGACGTCATCGCTGGGGTGCGACGCGGGATTCTGGCGCTCGCTGAGTCGGGAATTCCGTTCGTCGTCGTACTCGATGGACAGGTGCGTGGTGCCGCGACCACTTGTGCGCTGTGGGCGGATCGGACGGTCGCCTACGTCACGAGCGTCCTCGGCTTCCCCGAGCTGGCGGGCGGGGTGCCGCCACTCGGCAGCGTGACCGGTCTGCTGGTACGCGGGGTCACCATTCCTGGGAGCCCGGCGGTGGGAGGTGCCACAACCGGGGAGGATCGGCCTACGTCGGAGCCTGTCGGGCTTCAGTGGTTCAGCCCGGCGCAAGCTGTGTCGATCCCGTCGGCCGCCCGGGCGCAGCGGTTGGGCGTACTCTCTCCCGGTGATGTAGTGAGCCTGGACCGCGACGGCCTGCTGGAGACGGCCCGCGCGGTGGGTGCAACGCTGGCAAGCAGCGTTCGGGCGCGGCCGGTGAAGCTCCTGGCGCTGGGAGAAGGTGGACAGACCAGCCTCCGCACACTGGTGACTGAAATCACTGCTCAGGCCAACCTCCCACCTGCAACCCGGGAGGTCTGGGAACAGGCTGTCGCGCACCTCGCGGGTGGAGTTTCAATCGCGGAGGCGCTGGCGCATGAGGGGGAGGCGTGGACACGCGCGCTCCGCGACGGCGAGGTGCCGGCGCGACTGCAAACGGTGGTGCGCGAGGCCACGGCACGGCGACGGTAGAACCGGCTCAAGGAGCGGGAGCGAAGGATGGAGACGATCCTGACGGAGCGAACGGGACACGTCCTCGTCATTCGACTGAACCGGCCCGAGAAGCTGAACGCGATCAACCCGCAGATGATGCGCGAGATCGCCGGCGCACTGGAGGACGCACGCGCCGACGACGAGGTGCGTGTCGTCGTACTGGCCGGAAGCGAGCGCGCGTTCTCTGTCGGCGCCGACGTCGATGTCTTCGCGAGCGTGACAACCCGGGATCTGACCGGGGCAAGTTCCGATCGCCCGCAGTGGGCGACGATCTGGGGCTTCGATAAGCCGATGATCGCCGCCGTGTCGGGCTACGTTTTCGGAGGCGGCTTCGAGCTCGCGCTCGCGTGCGACCTCATCGTGGCATCGGAGACGGCACGCTTCGCAAGCCCCGAGGTTCGCCTCGGGCTGATCCCCGGCGCTGGCGGGACCCAGCACCTGGCCCGACGCTTGAGCAAGCCGCTGGCGATGGAGATGGTCTTGACCGGCCGAGAGGTCTCGGCTGAGGAAGCGCTGCGCCTGGGGCTGGTGAACCGTGTCGTGCCGGCGGACCGGTACTTCGACGAAGCGATGGCCCTCGCGAATGAGATCGCGAGCTACTCGCCCGCCGCGACGAAGGCTGCCAAGGCAGCGATCCGGCTCGGGCGGGAAATGCCGTGGGATGCCGGAGTGGCCTTCGAGCGCGAGCACTTCCTGCGCGTCTTTGAGACGGAAGAGGCGCAGGGCGCGATCCGGGCATTCCTCGAGCGGCGCCAGCGTCGATCATCCTGAGGACTGGTTGTCAGACCCGTGCTGGTGCAGTGCTTCGGGCGCCGCACTGCTCCCGTTTTCTGACACGAGAGTCGGGGAATTGGTAGCAGTGAGAGGGGGGGATTGGACTGTGAATCGGATCACTCGTCGCCAGTTCATCGCCGGATTGTCCGGTCTCACGTTGGGTGGGCTGTTGACGGCGTGTGGCGGAGGCGAGGAGACGACACCCAGCCCGACCACGGCTGCCGCAGCAAGTGCCAGCCCGACCACGGCTGCCGCAGCAAGTGCCAGCCCGACAGCAGCTACCGGGTCGCCCACTCCGGCGACGCCCTCGAGCTCGGAACCGGTGCGGGTTGGTGCCGTCCTTATCCTGACGGGTGACTTCGCCTCGCTTGGGCGGAGCTTGACCGAGGGGATGGAGTTCGCCCTGGACGAAATCGGTGGCGAGGCCGGCGGCCGACCCATCGAGATCATCACCGCGGATTCTAGCGGGAACCCCGAGCAGGCGATCAATAAGGTTCGCGAGCTGCTGCAGCGGGAGAACGTTCACATTATCACTGGCGTGACCCTCAGCAACGAGGCCGCGGCGGTCCGCGACATCATTGTCGAGAGCGAAACGCCCTGGGTGATCTCCAACGCGGCGCTCTCCACGTTGACCCGCGATCCGGCACTGCGGAGCCCGTACATCTTCCGTGTCTCCTACGCCAACGGACAGTACGACGCACCGCTGGCACCGTGGGCATACGAGAACCTGGGATACCGGCGGATCGTGTTGACGACGCTCGACTACGCGGCAGGCCAGGAGCGGTTGGAGGTCTTCCGACGCCACTTCGAGGAAGCCGGCGGCACCGTGGTGGACGAGGTGCTCGCGCCGCTGCACACGCAAGACTACGGACCGTACCTGCAGCGGATCCTGCAAGCCGACGCCGATGCCGTCTGGGCTTGGTACGGCAGCGCCGACGCGGTGCGCTTTGTGACCCAGTACGCCGAGTTCGGGGTGCGGGATGCCTTCCCGCTCTTCGGCGGCGGTGAGCTCACCGACGAGGCGTACCTCGATCAGATCGGCGATGCCGCGCTGGACATCGTCACGTCCAACAACTACGCACCGCTCTACGACTCGCCCGAGAACAAGGCGTTCGTCGAGCAGTTCCGGGAGCGCTACGGGCATCTGCCGGGGCAGCTCGAGTACCAGGGCTACCTCGCGATCCGCGTCATCGCCGAGGCGCTCGATGCCACGGGTGGGGCGATCGAGGACAAGCCGGCCTTCCTCGAGGCGCTGCGCAACGTCCAGTTCACTGGACCTATGGGCGAGTTCCGCTTCCACCCCGAGACGCAGCATGTGATCATGAAAGTGGTTATCCGACGGGTGGAGCGGCTTGAGGACGGCAGCCTCGGCAATGTCGTGATCGGCGAGGTCCCG
This sequence comes from Sphaerobacter thermophilus DSM 20745, assembly GCF_000024985.1. Lineage (NCBI taxonomy): Bacteria > Pseudomonadati > Thermomicrobiota > Thermomicrobia > Sphaerobacterales > Sphaerobacteraceae > Sphaerobacter > Sphaerobacter thermophilus. The sequence goes on along the minus strand of NC_013523.1, from coordinate 1,616,713 downwards.
GACGTCGACGACCTTTCGTACTAGACCCGAGTGGGCCTGTCCCGCCGGGGCAGCCTGCGGTTGCCAAACCGCCAGGGATGGCAGGGGCGGCAGGCGTCGGGGCGGTCGGCGCGGTGGCATCGAGGAGCGCATGTTACTGGCGTCGGTCGTGCGGGAACACGCACCTGCCGTCCCTGTCTCCTTGACAATTCTGGCGCGCCGGAGTATTCTCCCGGCCGACAAGTGAATACCACCTACGCTCATCCAGAGTGGTGGAGGGACCGGCCCTGCGAAGCCCGGCAACCAGCGCGCTCGGCGCGCCAGGTGCCAATGCCGGCGGACGAGATGTCCGCACGATGAGCGTAGAAGTCCTGCTACCCCTCCACCGTTGTGTGGGGTTTTTTGTACCCCACGACAAGATGTGTCCGCGTTGTGGTGATACTCCAGCGCCGCGTCCGCGCAGGCTGGCGTATTGCCTCGTGTCCTAAGGAGGAGGTAGGGGAATCGTGGTCGCCTCGATCAGCGCTCCGCACTCCCCAGCGCCGCCCTAATCCCGATCGGCCGCGCTCCACGTCGGCCGACAACGGTCGTTCCCGCTGACCGAACCGAATATCGCACCGAGCTTCGCGGAGGCGTCACGCGGCCGTGCAGGGCCGTGCTGTGCCGCGAACGGGTCTGGTGTGCGTTTGAGGGAGGAGACCGCTATCGGTGATCGAAATCGAGAACCTACGGAAAGAGTATCGCCAGCGGGACCGGACGGTGGTCGCGCTGGACGGCGTTAGCCTGACGGTCCGACCCGGCGAGATCTTCGGCGTCGTCGGGCAGAGCGGCGCGGGAAAGAGCACGCTGATCCGCTGCGTCAACCTCCTGGAGCGACCGACCTCCGGGGTGGTCCGGGTCAACGGTCAGGACATGACCCGGTTGCGGGGCGCTGAGTTGCGCCGTGCGCGCCAGCGCATTGGCATGATCTTCCAGCACTTCAACCTGCTCAGCTCGCGGACGGTCGCCGAGAACGTCGCGCTGCCGCTCGAAGTCATGGGCTATCCCCGCCGCGAGCGGCAACGGCGTGTGGCGGAACTGCTCGCCCTGGTGGGGCTGGAGGACCGGGCAGATGCCTACCCAGCCCAACTCTCCGGCGGCCAGAAGCAGCGGGTCGGCATCGCGCGGGCGCTTGCGGCTGAGCCGGCGGTGCTCCTCTCCGATGAGGCGACGTCGGCGCTCGACCCCGAGACGACTCAGTCGATCCTGGCACTGCTGCGTGACCTGAACCAGCGGCTCGGCTTGACGATCCTCCTCATCACCCACGAGATGGGGGTCGTCAAGGAGATCTGCCACCGCGTGGCCGTCCTCGAGGCCGGTCGGATCGTCGAGTCCGGCACTGTGGCGGAACTTGCGAGCCGACCGGGATCGCACCTGGCGACGACGCTCTTCCCACGCCCGGCGCTCAACGGCAATCGGCCCGATGGTCTGCTCGCGACGTTGACGTTCGTCGGGGCTGCCGCCGATGCGCCGGTGATGACGACGCTCGTCCGGCAGTTCTCGGTCGACGTGAACGTGCTGAGTGGCAGCATTGAGCTGGTGCAGGGCGAACGGATCGGTCAACTCCAGGTCGCGCTGAGTGGGGACCGGATCGACGAAGCCCTGGAATGGCTCCGCGGCCAGGGCCTGGGCGTGGAGGTGCACTAATGGGCTGGTTCGATCTGTGGCCGTCGCTCCGGGAAGCGCTGTTCGCCACGCTCTACATGGTCAGCGTATCGGCCGTGATTGCGGTGCTCGGCGGGCTCCCGATCGGAGTGCTGCTGATCGCTACGGATCGCGGTGGCCTCTTCCCGGCGCCCCTGGTCAACCGTGTGCTCAGCGGCATCGTCAACCTGGGGCGCTCAATCCCCTTCATCATCCTGATGGTCGCGCTGATCCCGGTCACGCGGGCCATCGTCAAGACGTCGCTCGGCAGTACCGCCGCGATCGTGCCGCTCTCCATCGCCGCGATCCCCTTCTACGCGCGGGTGGCAGAGACCGCACTGCGCGAGGTGGACCGGGGGCTGATCGAGATGGCGCAGGCGGTGGGCTGCAACTCCTGGCAAGTCGTGGCCAAAGTGCTAATCCCCGAGGCGCTACCCGGGTTGGTCCGCGGGCTGACGATAACACTCATCGGCTTGATCGGTCACTCGGCCATGGCCGGTGCGATCGGCGGCGGCGGCTTGGGTGACCTGGCGATCCGCTATGGCTACCAACGCTTCGAGACCGACGTGATGGTGGCCACGGTCGTCACGCTGATCATCCTGGTGCAGGTGGTCCAGGGGGTCGGAGACCGAATCGCAGCGCGGCTCCAGCACCGCTGAGGAGGCGGACGCCGGGTGCTCGTGCGGGACTCGGCGCACGGTGGAAGTCAAGAACTTGAGAGGGATGTGAGTTCTCCAATGAGTCGAACAAGAAACGCGGTCCTCGCTCTGATTCTTGTGGTGAGTCTGGTCCTGACAGCGTGCGGTGGCGACGACGCAACATCGAACCAGAGCGATAACGCCGCCGTGGCCGCCGAGAACACGCCGCTGCGGCTTCGGGTGGGTGTCACCCCGGTTCCGGCCGGCGACATCCTGCGCTTTGTCCAGGAGAACCTGGCGCCTCAGGCGGGACTGGAACTCGAGATCATCGAGTTTACCGACTACGTGGCCCCGAACCTCGCACTCCGAGACGGCGAGCTGGACGCCAATTTCTTTCAGCACGTCCCCTACATGGAGGACTTCGCGAAGCAGCATGGCATCGATCTCGTGGCGGTCGTGCCGGTCCACATCAACCCGATCGGTGCGTACTCTAAGAAGATCAAGAGCATCGACGAGCTGCCGGATGGTGCCGAGATCGCAATTCCCAACGACGCCACGAACGGTGGGCGGGCGCTGCTGCTGCTCCAGTCCGAGGGGCTGATCACGCTGAAAGAAGGCGTCGGCCTGACGCCGACTGTCCGGGACATCGTCGACAACCCGAAGAACCTCACCATACGCGAGTTGGAGGCGGCACAGATCCCGCGCGCGCTCGACGATGTTGATCTGGCGGTGATCAACGGGAACTACGCGATGACGGCCGGGTTCAAGCCGAAGGACGATGCCATCATCCGCGAGTCCGCGATCGACAACCCCTATGCCAACGTGCTGGCGGTCCTCCGTGGCCATGAGAACGACCCGGCGGTGAAGGTTCTTGCTGAACTCCTGAACCGGGACGAGGTGCGGGACTTCATCAACGAGAAGTACGAGGGCTCGGTGGTGGCTGCCTTCTAGATTGGTTGGAAGCACGACGCCCCGGCGTGCCGTCGGTGATGCTCCAACGACGTGCCGGGGCGTTCTCGTGTCTCATGGCACGAGGAGTGGGTGGTCGACGCGCCGCCGCAGACGGGTCATTCCGTGAGTTCAGGGTGAAAAGCGTCGAGGGATGCCAGCGTCGCGTGCCCGCCCAGGATCGCCGGCACCATCTCGCAGAGCATCTCCGCCGCCTGTCGGGCGGCGGTGTCGGTGGTCCCGGCGAAGGCGTCGATCGGGTAGAGCAAGTCGGTCGTCTCCGGGTTCACCAGGCCGGTACGGCTCTGGCGCCAGACCCAGCGGCGCGTCCGGATGTCATTGCCGTGGGCGTAGACGATCTCGCCCGGGTCGGGGGTTTCGTCTGGCGCGTCCCCCATCGGGCGGAAAACGTCGTCCGGTTCGGCGAGCCGGACGGAGAGCCCGTCGGGGGCGGAGCCGAGGTCGTGCGCGCCGATGGGGACGAGGTACGTGAGGGATGCGGCGTTGCCCAGGTCGACGGCCGGGTTGATGCTGGGGATGCTCCCGGTCTTAACGGCGCGTCGCACCAGGGCTTCGATGGAGCTCAGGTACTTGCTCGGTGTCCAGCCACGGGCGCCGAAGGCGTCGCGCCAGACCGCGATCTCAGGGACCGCCTTCGGGTCACGGCCGACGAAGGCCTCGCGGCCCGCGGCCGTCGCTTCCGCCAGCCGCGTGGCTGCTTCGGCGACGCCGCGGGTGTTGTCGATCCCACGCACGACCACGGCGTAGAACCGGGCCGTGGGGACGAGGTCGAACACCTCGGGAGCGATGCGAAACACCGGCGCGGCCACGTCAGCCCTCCTGGACGGTTTCCGCCGTTGAAGCCGGCTGCTCCTGTTGCTGTTGCTGCTGGGCACGGACCGCGCTGAGGAACTGGTAGACGGCCGTCTGCAACGCGGACTCCGGCAGTGCGCCCACGTGGATGTTGACGAGCTTGCCCTGCCAGAAGAAGGCCAGGGTCGGGATCCCCTGCACACGGTACCGCATCGCCAGTGACGGCTCCTGGTCGACGTTCACCTTGACGAACCGCACCAGACCGCGGTACTGCTCGGCAAGCCGCTCGAAAACCGGCGCCATCATCTTGCAGGGACCGCACCACGGTGCCCAGAAGTCGACGACCACCGGGAGGTCCGCCTTCAGGACCTGGTCGTCGAAGGTAGCGGTCGTGGCCTCGATGACCGCCTTCTTCGCGGCTTCCTCCGCCGCTTTCGCCGCGGCGCGCTCCTCCTTGCGCCTGGCCAGTGCCTCTGCCGCTTCGGCCTCGGTCATCTCGCCGAGGGTACGCGCCTTGAGGACCTCGAACTCATCCGGGTCCGGGGTGTAGCGGATCGCGTAGCGGTCGCAGAAGTTCACGCAGGGGCCGGGGCAGGTGCCGCAGAGCGTGCTGTCGATCATCACCTGCTCGGTAGCGGTATCGACGAAGAACGCCTGCTCCGGGCAGCGGCGCGCCGGGAAGCATCCCGCGAAGTTTCGATCACAGACATTGGGATCGATCACAGCAGGCATCGAGAAGTCAGCTCCTTTCGTCACCCAAGCTGCGTGATGCGTGATGCGTCATGCGTCATACGTGATGGGTTCTGAGTACTGCGTATTCCGTTTCCCCCCTCTCCTACCCGGGGGGAGAGGGGTCGGGAATGAGGGGGACGCATGACGTATGACGCATGACGCATGACGCATGACGTGTTACGCATCACGCTGACGCGATGACCGGGTTTGCTGCGGCGAGGTGCTCGTAGACACCGAGCACTGCCGAGGTGATCGTCTGCCACGAGTAGTTGACTGCCGCCTGGCGGGCACCGACCTGCATGCGGGATCGCAGATCGTGGTCGGTCAGCACCCGGCGCAGGGCCGCGGCCAGCGCGGCGGGGTCGGAGTGCGGAACGAGGAGGCCGGAAACGTCGTCCTCGATGGTGAATCGCAGCCCGCCGACGCGTGAGGCCACGATCGGGGTACCGCAGGCCATCGCCTCGACGGCCACCAACCCGAACGACTCGTAGCGCGACGGTACGGCGCAGACGTCCACCGCGTTGTAGTAAAGCGGCAACCGCTCGCGGGGCTGGGCGCCGTGGAAGAGGACGTAGTCCGAGAGCCCAAGCGCTTCGGCCCGCGCGGCGAGTCGCTGCAGGTCGGCGTCCATCGTTGAACCGTGGTCGTCTATCTGAATCAACCCGCCGACGAACACGAGCCGCGGGGCCGGTCCATCCCACTCATGGTCGTGGACGAGGCGCCGGAAGGCATCGAACAGGGTGTCGATCCCCTTGACCGGGTCGATGCGGCCGACGAAGAGGACGAGGGGACCCTCCGGCAGGCCGAGCCGGTGGCGCGCGGCGTGACCGTCCGCCGGGCGGAAACGCTCCAGGTCGACGCCGGGCGGCACGGTGTGGATGCGCGCCGGGTCAGCACCGAGCCGGCGGATCATCTCCTCGCGCTCGTCGGGGTTGGCCGAGATGATGGCATCGGCTAGATCTACAAGACGGCGCTCGACCTGAAGGCGGAGGGTGGTCTCGCGGTGCTCATCCTGGGCCACGGCGTTCTTCAGGTGGGCCAGCGTGTGGAACATCAAGACCAGCGGCGCGTCGATGTAGCGACCGAGCAGGTGTCCGGCCCATCCTGACAGCCAGTAGTGGGCGTGGATGGCGTCGTAGCGGAGCCCCTCGCTGATGGCGAGGTACGCCACGTCGCTGGCGAACTCCGGGAGGTAGCAGAACAGCGAGTCCTTGTCGATTGGGTGGGGTGGGCCGGCCTCCACCTGAATCAGGCGCATGCCGTCGGTGATTGGGGTGATGTGCGGCGAGAGGCGATCCGTGCGCCGCGTGTAGATGTCGACGGCAACACCGCGCTCGACCAGGTGCCGGCTCAGCTCCCGCACATAGACATTCATGCCGCCCGCGTCTCGCCCGCCGAGCATGGCGAAGGGTGACGTGTGAACGGAGATCATCGCGACCCGCTCAACGCGCGGAGGCACAAAAAGCCGTGGTGTAATCTGCTGCGTGCTCTGCACCCGCGTGTACTACCTTCCCCCGGCCCCACCTGACCCATGGTTCTGGCCGACCTGACTGCCCGAGCCCACGTCATACGGCCTTGACGGCCTCGCTGTGCCGTCCTCGCGCGCTCCCGCATAGCGGCTTGTAATCACCGCACAGCGACCCGAGCCCCATAAGTCGGCACTGATAGCATACAACGTCATGACAAGTCGGCGCATTCCCGCGCCAGGGCGGGGGCGGTTTGTGGATCGGTAGAGCGCTCAACACGCGGCCCGTGCGGGTGAGCGGAGGGCTGAGCGAGCGCTCGGCGGCGCCGTCCGAGGGGAGATCTCCGCCGTTCTGATGCACACCGCGTCCGAATGGTCCCCGCGCGTGGCACGTGTCCGGGAAAAATCCCGGGCACGTACCTGTTGCAGGACACCATACCACCTGGTCCTGAGTCCGATGTCCCCAGCCGGCTTTAGCCAGCTATCGTTGTCAGCCCGGCGGCTTTGGCCCCGGGCCCTTACCATGGCGCGGGAACCTTCACACCACCCGGCCAGGACCTACCCGTGTACCACCACATTGGCTGTGCGGTAGATGCAGCAGTGAGTGATACCTGAATCGGCTGTCACCCGCCGGGAACCGGATGGCGAGCACGCCAGCGGAGCACCCGAGCGCTCCGGCTCCCGGCGGGCCGCGCCGCGAATGTCAGGCGAGTTCGGGTTGAATGACCCCGTAGAGACCGTCGCGGCGACGGTAGAGGACGTTGATCTCAGCCAGGTCGGGGTTGAAGAAGACGAAGAAGTCGTGGCCGAGGAGCTCCATCTGTTCGATGGCCTCTTCCTCGCTCATCGGCTGGATCTTGAAGCGCTTGCGCCGGACCAGCAACTCGCTCGGGGTCTCTTCTTCCTCCTCCGCGACGTCGAGACCGTCGAGTGTGCTGACCGGGAGCGGCTCACCGGCTTCGGCAGCCATCTGGCGCTGGCGGCGGCGGTAGAAGACTCGCTTGTCACGGAAGCGGCGGATCTGGCGCTCCATGCGCTCGATCGCGAGGTCAATCGCGACGTGGATGTCGCGGTTCTTCTCCTCGGTGCGGAGGATGGCGTCCTTGGTGGCGATGGTGAACTGGGCCACCATCTGCTCGCCGCCGGTGCGGTTCCGTTCCGAGCGGATCTCGAACTTGGCGTCGGTTACCTTCTGGTCGATCTTGTCGAGGCGTTGCAGGCGGGATTCGATGTACTCCTGGAGGGCGTCGGTGAGGCGTAGGTTCCGGGCCTTGATCTGGACGTCCACGGCGGCCTCCTTCGCGTTTCCGCTCGAGCCGGTGGCCGGTGCAGCAGGTCCTGCTCCACCGGCCTGATGCACGGCGCCCGCGGAGGGACTCGAACCCCCGACCACAGGGCTTAGGACGCCCCGGCTCTATCCGCTGAGCTACGCGGGCACGGCTACGCCGCGACGCGGAATACATTGTAAGTTTACCCGCCCGCAGCCGTCCTTTCCAGCGTGGGTCGCGATGCAGTCCCTGCGAGTTCTGTTCCGCACCCTGGTCACTTGACACCTGCTCTCTGGCGCCACTAGAATGGGCACTATTCGCCGAATGCGCAGTCTGATTTTCCGAGTCCGCAGAAATCGTCAAAGTGAGCTGGTGGGCTGGCGGAGCGCGGCTCGTGCGTCGCGGCTGAAGTGGGCGGGCTCGTCGAGGAGGGAGAAGCTCACTCGAACCGACCGAGCCGCTGCTTGTTCCGCCCGGGCGCGGGTGTCGGGTGCGCCTCCTGCGAGCGTCGTAGCGTCGATCTAGCCGAGGAGGAGAGCGTCCCATGCGCAGTCATGACATCGATCTGCTGTTTGCGGAGATTCGGTCCGGTCGACTCAGCCGCCGTGACGTGCTCCGGCGTGGCGCCGCACTCGGCCTCAGCGCGCCGGTAATCGCGGCGCTCCTTGCCGCCTGCGGCGGTGGAAGCGCCGGCGAGACTCCGGCTCCCCCGACCGACGGAGGTGCGGCCCAGACTCCGAGCGGGAGCCCCGGTACCGCTCAGACCGGTCAGCGTGGGCAGGGAGGCACGCTGAAGCTGCTCTGGTGGCAAGCCCCGACGATCCTGAACCCGCACCTGGCGCAGGGCACGAAGGACTTCGATGCGGCCGCAGTGGTGCTCGAGCCGCTGGCTGACGTCGATATCAACGCCCAGTTGGTGCCCAAGCTGGCCGCTGAAATCCCCAGCCTCGAGAACGGCGGTGTCGCTGAGGACGGGCGAAGCGTCACCTGGCGGCTGAAGGAAGGGGTCGTCTGGTCGGACGGAGAGCCCTTCACCTCTGCCGATGTCAAGTTCACCTACGACTACGTCATCAATGAGCAGACGACTGCCACCACTGTGGGCAACTACCGGATCATTGAGTCGATCGAGACGCCCGACGAGCACACGGTGGTGATCCATTTCAACAACCCGACGCCGGGCTGGTTCAACGTCTTCGTGGGACCCTACGGGATGATCCTACCGGAGCATGTCCTGCGCGACTTCGTCGGGGACCAGGCGCGCAATGCGCCCTTCAACCTGAAGCCGGTCGGCACCGGTCCATTCAAGGTCGACGACTTCCGCCCGGGCGATGTCGTCCTCTACTCGGTGAACGAGTCCTACCGCGATGAGGGAAAGCCGTTCTTCGCGCAGGTGGAGTTGAAGGGCGGCGGCGATGCCAGCAGTGCGGCCCGCGCCGCGATCCAGACGGGCGAGGTCGACTATGCCTGGAACCTGCAGGTACAGGAGCAGGTGCTGGCGTCGCTGGAGGAGGGAGGCCAGGGCATCGCATCGGTAACGCCCGGCGTCAGCGTGGAGCGGATCCTGGTGAACCAGTCCGACCCGCGGACCGAGGTCAACGGTGAGCGCTCTCACCTGGGGACGCCGCATCCGTGGCAGGCTGATCTGGCAGTGCGCCAGGCGTATGCGCTGGCAGTGCAGCGCGACCTGATCGCCACCCAGCTCTACGGCCGCGGCGGCGAAGCGACCTCCAACATCCTCGTCGCCCCGCCCAAGTTCGTCTCGCAGAACACATCGTGGCGATTTGACCTGGAGGAGGCCGGCCGTCTGCTCGACGACGCCGGGTGGGTCCGGGGACCGGACGGCATCCGTGCCCGGGACGGCGTCCGGATGGAGATCGTCTACCAGACGACGGTCAACCCGGTGCGCCAGCAGACGCAGGAGATCGTCAAGGCCGCCTTTGAGGAGCTCGGCATCAGCGTGCAGCTCAAGTCGATCGAGGCGGGCGTCTTCTTCTCGTCCGAAGCCGGCAATCCGGATACCGCGGCGCACTTCTACGCCGACCTGGAGATGTTCACCAACAACCCCAGTTCTCCGTATCCCCTCGACTACATGGTGTCGTGGTGGGGCGACCCCAGCAACATCGCCCAGAAGGACAACAACTGGTCCGGCAATAACTACGAGCGCTGGCAGAACGAGGAGTACGACGAGCTCTACCAGCAGGCCAGCACTGAGCTCGATGAGCAGCGCCAGATCGAGCTGATGACCCGCATGAACGATCTCGTGGTCAACAACGTTGCGGTCATCCCTCAGATCCAGCGCAACAATGTTCAGGGCCAGGCCAAGAATCTGTCCGGCCTGGAGTTGTCGCCCTGGACCTCGGACCTTTGGAACATCGCGAACTGGGTGCGCACCGAGGGGTGAGCGCGCGGTTCCGGGTGCAGGCGCTGGCTCGCCAGGCCGGTCACTCATTCACCGTGTCATGCGCGGACCGGCGCACCCTGGTCTGCCCGTTCGAGCGCGTCCCACGAAACTCTACCGGCATGTGAGTAGACGAGAAGCCCGTTATCCGCTATCCTGAACAGCGACGTTTTCAGTGGAACCTGTTCTACGGTCTGTGCTTGGTGCCGACTCGGCCCGGCCGCGTAGAAATTGACGATTAAAGCGGTGTCCTGGGCGTCGGCGTTTCGAGCTTGGTCGAGCCGCCGAGCGGCGGTTCCAGTGGCCAAAGGGCAGAGCAGGAGAAGCGAGCTCGATGACGAGGTATATCGTACGCCGGGTCATTATCGCGGTCCCGACGTTGATCGCGATCAGTATGGTGGTGTTCACGATCCTGGCATTGGCGCCGGGTGACCCCCTGTCGGAGTTTGCCAACAACCCCGCTGTGCCTCCACAAGTGAGGCAGAACATCCGGAAGAACCTGGGGCTCGACGATCCCATCCCGGTGCGCTACGCAAAATGGTTCCGTCAGGTCGTACAGGGTGATTTCGGCTACTCCTTCCGCAGCCGCTCGCCGGTGCTCGACCTGATCAAGATGCGGCTGCCGACGACCCTTTACGTCATCGGGACGGCCTACCTGATTTCGATCCTCATCGCGATCCCGATCGGCGTGCTTTCGGCGGTGAAGCAGTACTCGGTGTTCGACAACGTGGCGACGACCATCGCCTTCATCGGCTTCTCACTTCCCACGTTCTTCACCGGTCTGCTGCTGATCATCGTCTTCAGCGTGAAACTCGGATGGTTACCTTCCATTTATCGATCAACAATCAACACACCGGGCCTTCTCGGGGTATGGGAGCGCGTTGAACAGGCCATCATGCCGATCGCCGTGCTGGCGCTCTTCCAGTCGGCGTCGCTGATGCGCTACGTGCGCGCCTCGATGCTGGAGACGATCCACCTGGACTACGTGCGGACAGCGCGGGCGAAGGGGCTGCCGGGGCGGGCGGTCATCACGCGACACGCGATGCGGAACGCCCTGATCCCGGTGGTGACCATCATCGCGCTGGGTGTGCCGGCGGTGTTCACCGGCGCGGTCGTGACCGAGCAGATCTTCCGGGTGCCGGGGATCGGGTCGTTGCTGATCACCGCGATTTATGACAGTGACACGCCGGTGGTCATGGCGATCACATTCATCTTCGCCGTGCTCATCGTCGTATTCAATCTGATCGCGGACGTCATCTACGGGGTCCTCGACCCACGGATTAAGTACTCGTAGCCGCGCGGTTCGCCGCTCCGAGGAGGCAGAGAGCAATGTCTGAGGTGACGGAGTCCAGGGTTCAGTCGGCATCGAGGGCCGACACACTCGCCGAGGTGGGCGCGCTGACGGCGAAAAAGCCGCGTTCACTCTGGAGTAACGCCTGGCGACAGTACCGTCGCCACAAGCTGGCGCTCGCCGGCACGTTCGTCCTCTTGTTCTTCATCGTGGCAACCATCGTGGGGCCGTTCCTGTGGGATCAGAGCGCGACCAGCATCGACGTGGCGGCTGCATTGCAGGGACCGTCGAGCAAGCACCCTATGGGGACCGACATCCTGGGCCATGACGTCTTCGCGCGCATCCTGTGGGGTGGCCGGGTGTCCATCTCGGTTGGGGTCGTCGCCATGCTCGTGTCGATTTTTCTCGGCACGCTCATCGGGGCGATCTCCGGCTACTTCGGGCGTTTCATCGACTCGTCGCTGATGCGCCTGACGGACCTCTTCCTGGCGCTGCCGACCCTGCCGCTCCTGTTGTTGGTGATTTATCTCTTCCGGGACCCGATGCAGAAGACATTCGGCGTGCTGATCGGGATGTTCATCCTGATCGTGGGTGTCATCGGGGTCCTGTCGTGGATGCCGGTCGCGCGGTTGGTGCGCGCGGAGTTCCTGTCTCTCAAGGAGAAGGAATTCATCGAGGCGGCGCGCTGCATGGGCGCGGGGACCGCGAGCATCATTTTCCGGCACATCCTGCCCAACGCACTCAGCCCGGTGATCGTGGCCGCGACGCTCGGCGTCGGCTCGGCGATCATCACCGAGTCGACCCTCTCCTTCCTCGGCCTGGGCTTCCCGCCGGACACGCCGACGTGGGGCCGGCTGCTCTATGAGGGGCAGGAGTACATCGAGATCGCGCCCCACCTCGTGCTCTTCCCCGGGCTGGTAATCTTCCTGTCGGTGTTGAGCATCAACTACATCGGGGACGGGCTGCGGGACGCGATCGATCCCCAGCACACGCTTTAGCCGCACGGAACGCGGTACAATGGTATCCAGCGCGGCACAGGCGTTCCGCCTGTGCCGTCGCTATGTAAGCACGGGGGAGCGAGAGGGGACTTCGAGGTGCACCTGCGCTGCGTAGACTGCGGGGAGACGTACCCGGCTGACCGGCTGGTCACGCGCTGCCAGTGCGGTGGTCTGCTCGACGTCGTCATCGAGCGCACCGGAGCGCTGGACCGTTCGGGCTTCGATCGCCGCCTGACGGCGCTCACTGGAATCGAGCGGAGCGGCGTCTGGCGCTACCGCGAGCTCCTGCCGCCCCTTCCCGACGCGACGATCGTCACGAAGCCCGAAGGGAACACCAATCTCTACGAGGTTCCCGGCCTGGCGGCCTGGGCGGGCGTCGCGCGCCTGGTGCTGAAACACGAGGGCGAGAACCCGACCGGCTCGTTCAAGGACCGGGGCATGACCGTCGCCACCAGCCACGCGCTGTGGGTGGGGGCGCAGATCGTGGCCTGTGCCTCGACCGGGAATACCTCGGCCTCGGTGGCGGCGTACGCCGCTACGGCGGGATTGCCTGCGATCGTCTTCATCCCTGAGGGGAAGATCTCCGCGGCGAAGCTCGGCCAGACGATCGCCTACGGCGCCCGCATCGTGCAGATCCGGGGCAATTTCGACGCAGCCATGGCGCTGGTGCAGGACGCGGCGCGACGCTACGGCATCTACCTCCTCAACTCGATCAACCCGTTCCGGCTGGAGGGACAGAAGACGATCGTCTTCGAGCTGCTGCACCAGATGGGCTGGGAGCCGCCCGACTGGATCGTCCTCCCAGGTGGAAACCTGGGGAATACGTCCGCGGTCGGCAAGGCGCTCACCGAGCTGCACGAGGCCGGGGTAATCGGACGGCTGCCGCGGGTCGCGGTGATTCAGGCAGCCGGCGCCGCGCCGTTCTACGAGGCGTACCGCGCGGGATTCCGTGAGTACCATCCGGTGACGCCAGAGACGGTGGCGACGGCCATCCGCATCGGCGATCCGGTCAGCTACTCGAAGGCACGGCGCACCATCGACCTTACGAATGGGGTCGTCGCGGCCGTGTCCGACGAGGCGATCATGGAGGCGAAGGCCCGGATCGACCGCGCAGGCATCGGCTGCGAGCCGGCCTCCGCGGCGACACTGGCGGGACTGCGCCAGCTCGTTTCGGACGGGGTGATCCCGGTCGGCGCGAGCGTTGCCGGAATCCTGACCGGCCACCTTATGAAAGACACCGATGCGGTCATGGACTATCACCTCGGACCGGACGCGGCGAACCACCCGCTGGCCAACCCGCCGCAGGTGATCGACCCAACGCCGGCTGCGCTGGAGGAGATCCTGGGAGATGTCCTTTAGTGTCCGCGTCCCGGCCTCGTCGGCCAACCTCGGCCCTGGTTTCGACATTCTGGCGATCGCGGTCGGGCTCTATCTGGAGGTCGACGCCGAGCCGGCCGAAGGGGAGCCGGTCGTACTGGAGGGCCCCGATCTGCGCGGCGGCGGTGACCTCGTCCTCGACGGCCTGCGACGCGTCGCGTCGGCGGTGGGGCGGCCGTGCCCGGGCTGTCGGCTCCGGGTGCGGAGCGACATCCCGGTGGCGCGTGGCTTGGGCAGTTCGGCTGCCGCGCTCGTGGCCGGGATGCTGGTCGGCAACCGACTGCTGGGCGATCCCCTGGATCGAGCGGCGCTGCTGCGGCTTGCCTGCGAGGCGGAGGGCCACGGGGACAATGTCGCCGCGGCGCTCTACGGGGGCGTGGCGCTGGCGGTCCCGACGGCGACAGGCTGGCTCTACCGTCCGCTGAAGCTGGCGCGGCCGCTGCGTGCGGTCGTCTTCGTACCGGAGCAAACGGCGCTCACGCGGGAGGCGCGCGCGGTGGTGCCCGAGTCTGTGCCTCGCGCTGATGCGGTTGCCAACGCCGCGCGCTGCGCGCTGCTGGTCCTGGCGCTGGTGGAGGGGCACTTCGAGCACCTTGCCGAGGCGATGGACGACCGCCTGCACCAACCGTACCGTGCGCGGATCTTCCCCTACCTTCCGCACCTCATCGCGGCTGCCCGTGAGGCAGGGGCCTACGGCGCGTGCCTCAGCGGCGCCGGACCGTCCGTGCTGGCCCTGGCCGAGCCGGCTGCCGCCGAGGCGGTGCGGATCGCTCTCCAGAACGCCGCCTCCGAACACGGAGTGGCCGGGACCGCGCTCGACCTCCCAGTCGAGGCAGACGGGGCACGAGTGTTGACCGCAACGCGTCAATAGAGGCGATCCCACGGGCACGGGCGGCACCACGGGTGCGTCCTCGCACGCCGGGTACTCCAGCCGGGGACGACCCGGTCGTCTTCGCCGGCGCGCTAGTCGATGGCCTCGCTGCGGTTGACCCACCACTCCTCAGGGTTCCACCAGAGACCGGAGACTGGGCCGGGGTCGAGTCCCTGCACGTAACGGCGGCTGACATCGATCTCCAGGTGGGCGTAAATCGGGATGAGCGGCACATCCTCGTGGATCTGCCGCTGGATGCGGTCGATCTTGCGGCTGCGCTCAGTGTGATCCAGCTCCCGGGCCTGGGCTTCGAGAAGTTGATCGACGTCGGAGTTGACGTAACCCATGGCATTGCCGCCGGTGGGGTCGGCCGCTGTCGGGATCGCGTCGCTGGCGAACAACCGGACGAGCTTCTCGGGTCCGCCGCGCCGCTCGTCGATGAGGTCGATCATGTCAAAGCGGCGGGTGGCGCGCACGCCCCGCGGCCCTTCGATCTGCACCAGCGGGTAGTTGTGGGGCCGCACCTCAATCCCGATGGCGCGCATGTCCTCGATGAACGCCTCCTGGATCTGGCGGCGCAGCACGGAATCTGGGTCCTCCCCGAGGGTGGTCGTGTGGGTGAAGCTGAGTCGGACGCCGTCGCGGGCGCGGATACCGTCGGGCTGTACGGTCCACCCAGCCGCGTCCAGCACACGCGCCGCCTGTACCGGATCAAAGGGGTAGGCGGCGAGGGTAGGATCCTGCCAGGGCGTGTGATCGAGGGGCGTGATCCCGACGGTCGTCTGATCAAACAGTAACTCCTTCACTACCGTGAGCCGGTCGAATCCCAGCGCGATGGCCAGTCGTACCGCCGGGTCGCTGAAGAGCGGGTGAGGCTCGTCGAGTGCGTCGGGGTCGTTGAGGTTGAAGGCGTACGACGCGACGGCGCCCCCGCGGGGTGTCAGCAGGTAGGACGCATTCGGTGCCTGCGCCAGGTCGGGGAGGGCCGTCTCGGGGAGATCGACCGCCAAGTCCACCTCGCCGGTGGTCAGATAGTTGATCGCCTGGCGTGGGTCGGGGACGAACCGGAAGACGATGCGCTCCAGGCGCGGCTCTGGTCCGACGAAGTGCTCGTTCCTCTCCACCACCAGTTGCTCGCCCTCGGTCCAGCGTTCGAGGCGGAAGGGGCCGCTCCCGACGTAGGTCTCCTGGCCGAAGCCGGAGGTGGGGATGTCCTGGGGCGACGTCTCTTCCAGTGCGTGCGCGGGCAGGAGGAGCCCAGCGCTGCTGTCACTGGATCCGGCCAGGACCGTCTCGAGGAACGACGCCGAGGGCTCGCGCAGGCGCACCGTGGCGGTCAGGTAGTCGGCGCTGATCTCGACTGACTCGATCTGCTCCCAGCCGCTCCGGTCGGTGGCGGGGTATGACGGGTGAGTGAGGGCCTGCCAGGTGAACTGGAAGTCGCGGGCGTCGAGCGGTTCTCCGTCGGACCAGCGCAATTCCTCGCGGAAGCGCAGGGTGTAGACGCGGCCGTCTTCGGTGATGCCGCCGTTCTCGGGAGTCGGGACCTCACGCAAGAGCTGAGGTTCGAGTGTGCCGTCGCTGCGCACGCGGATGAGGCGCGCGTTGAGACTGCTAATAACCCAGCGTGCGGCGCGCTGGGTGGTGAGACTGACATTGAGGGTGTCCGGCTCTTCCGGGATGGCGATGATGAGCGAGCCGCCGGATTCCGGCGTCGCCGCAGTCGGGTCAGTAGTGGGGAGCGCATTGATCGTCGCCGTTGCCTCTGGCGGAGCGGTGGCGGTGCCACCACGGACCGTGCACCCCGGCAGGATCAGCGTGAGACAGAGCAGCGGGAGAATAACCCGCGTCCAGCAGCGGGAAGCGACCACGCGGTGCTCCTTGCAAGCGGACGCCACCGCAGCGCGCGTGCGGGGATGGGAGCACAAGAACCAATGCGGCGCGGTATGACGTCAGGATTATAGAAGGGTCAGGTAGACCCGTCAACGGGCGGCGAAATAGAGCGGTAGTTCACCGTTTCGTGACAGACGTGTCAATCGGTTGTCATTCGCCGGGCCTAGGCTAGAAGTGTCGGACGCAGTGGGGCGGCCGGCAGAGCAGGACGACGGCGCATGGAGGGCCCGCTATGGTGATGGTTGCAATCGTAATACTGGTGGCGTTGTGGCTGGTCTTGGTGGGGCCGATGGCCGTGCTGCCTGTCGTGGAGGCTGATCCCGGTCATCGGGATCCGGGGACGCCGGGAGCGCAGCCCGGTGAGCGGCCGCGCACGTTGTTTCCCGTCGCCAAGGTTCACCCGCCGGAAGCCGCGTGATCCTCGGTGCCGCGCCAGAGGATTCGCCCGAAGAGGGCGTCGGGGGCGAGGCCGACGACAGCCTTCTGCAGGAGGGCGCGTTTAGTCGCCGTATCCCGCTGGAGCAGGTACGCCATGATCGCCCCCGCAGGGTCATCAGCATAGCGTTCAGCCTCGGGCGCCGGGATCGCTCTCCGGAGGAAATCGATCGGGCGGCCCTTCGGGCCGTCGGGGACGCGCTTCCGGGCGCGGTGGGGAATACGAGCGCGTGGGTCCTCCCGGTAGAAGAACCAGATATCGAAGTCCTTCACACCGATCCTCGGGTCAAGATAGTGTGACGCGGCGCCCTGGCAGAGGCAGATCCCGATCAGGTGACCGGCATAAGCCGCTTCCAGGTACGGATTCCGCGCGAAGAACGCGGAATGCTCCGCCAGCGCGATCTCTCGCAGGGGTTGCAAGTCGGACTCGGTCAGCGGTTCGAACAGCCGATCAGTGTTCATCGTGGCCGCCCCATACGAGTGCGCGGGCAACGATGCGCGCTCGCGCACGCCGTTGCCCGCGCAGACGTTGTGCCGGGGGCGGCTGTGTTCCCCGGAGTGACCGGACGGCCCGTTACTCGGGCAGGTACTCGTTGGTGAACGCCTCCGTCACGTCCACGGGGCCGCCGAGCTGCCCGATCTCGTCGAGGAACTGCGCCATCGACTCCCAGGCGGCCGGGTCGGTCTCGCCCATCGTGCCGCTGGTCTGCCAGAGCGGGAGGGTGGCCTGGAGCACGGCCAGAGCGTCCGCGGCGTTCGCTTCGCTGTCGAGGCCGGGCACGTAGTCCTTGCTCAGGTCGACGGCCTCTTCGGGGTTGTCAAGGGTGTACTGTACCCCCTTGAGCGTCGCGGCGATCACCGCGCGGACGTCGTCTGGGTTGGAATCGAGATACTCACGCAGGACGACCAGCCCGTTCGAGATGAGCGGTTGCGCGTCCGCGGCTGCCATCGTGCGAACCGGCAGCCCTGCCTTCTCGAGCTGGAGCGGCTCGTTGTTGAGGTAGCCCATGACGGCATCGACCTGGTTTTCCAGCAGCGCCGGGACCTGGGTGAAGCCAATGCTCTGGATATCAACGTCCTCCTCGGCCAACCCGGCGGCCTTCAGCATGGCGAGCAGGCCGATGTAGGTTGCGCCGAACTTGCCGGGGATCCCGACCGTATGGCCGGGGAGATCCGCGACGCTCTGGATATCCGAGTCGGCCGGGACGATCAGCCCGACGGGGTAGCGGTTCCAGACCTGCGCCACGTAGACGAGGTCGAGGCCGCGGCTACGGGCCTGCAGCACCTCGTCGCCCGCGGCGAAGATGATGTCCTCCTGCCCGGCGACGATGGCGCCGAAGAGGTCCTCGCCGACCGTGTGGTGGCGGAAGGTCACGTTCAAGCCTTCATCCTTGTAGTAGCCCAGCGCGTCGGCGACGTAGAACGGGGCGAACTGGATGTTGGGCACGTAGCCGAGCCCGATGGTGACGTCACGTTCAGGCTGTGCCTCGGCATCGCTGCCGCAGGCGGCGATTATCAGCGCCGCGACGAGCAGCAGCGTCAGTAGCCGAGACCGTCCTGCAAGCCGTGCACGCCCTCTCCCCCGCGGTTCCATCTCACTCCTCCACGTATGACAACCAACGCTCGACCAGGCGCGCGATGCCGTACATCGCCGCCGCGAGCATCACCAGCATCAGCAGCGTCGCGAAGACGAGCGGCGTGTCGAAGTTGCCGCGGGCTATGATGAGCAGCCCGCCCAGCCCCCGGTCGCCCAGGACGAACTCACCGACGACCGCTCCGGTGATCGAGAGGGTGAGGCCGGTGCGCATCCCGGCCAAGATGCTAGGCAACGCCAGAGGCAGCTCGATGTGCCATAGCAGGCTCCATCGGTCCGCGCCGTCTACCCGCGCGGCGTCGACGGGCTCCGGGTCGAGCGTGCGCAGGCCGAGCGCGGTGTTGACCACCATCGGGAAGAAGACGATGAGGGCGCAGAGAACCGCCACGGCGCGCAGGCCGTAGCCGAGCCAGATGACGAGCAGTGGCGCCAGTGCGATTGCGGGCAGCGCCTGGCTGGCGGCGAGGTAGGGCTCCAGTGCGCGTGACAGCAGCCGGCTCCGGGCGATGGCGTAGCCGGTCGGGAGGGCCACGGCGGTGCCCAGCGCAAACCCTGCCAGGCTCTCAACCAGCGTCACGCGCGCATAGCGCCAGAGCAGGCCGCTGCGCAGCGCGCGGGCGAACGTCTCGGCAACGTCACCCGGTGCCGGGAGGAGAAAGGAGGAGACAGTTCCAGAGCGGCTGAGCGCCTCCCAGAGCACCAACGCCAGCAGGCCCAGTACCAACGCGGGCAGCCACCGCGCTGCCCGCTGCGGGATTCCACGCGCGGGCGACGATCGCTTGCGCTCGCGTTCCACGGGCACGCGGATCGGCGCGACCTGGGGATCGTCGCGCAGGATCGGGGATGCAGGTGCTTCTTCGACACAAGCGGTGCGGGCCGTCCGAGCCATGATCCTCGCTCCGGATAGGGCACCACGAAACGCCCCGCTGATGGGCACCTCGTGCGCGGCCGCGCCAGCGGCCGATCCATCTCTGTCAAGCCTCGGGGACCCGCGTCGCGCTCGTAGGACAGCAAGAAACCCGAGGAAGACTCCTCGGGTGCGCCATGCGGGATAGGTGGCAACCTTCTCCCATCCGGACTATACCGTCGGCTCCGGAATTCCACCGGATCCTGCGGCTTGCGCCGCTCGCGGGCTATCACCGCCGGTCGGGAATTGGCGCTGCGCGCCGCACCCTGCCCCGAAGGTCTTGCTGGCTTCAGTATAGCGCAGTGTGGGGCGTGGTCAAGGGGAGCCGCCGTTGAGGGCGCGCTTCAATAAAGAAAGGCCAGCGCCACCGGGAACATGGTGACCATGGTCCAGAACCCGTCATCCCTGCCACCCGGCGGGTTGGGTCACCCAGCGACACGCCCGCGCCACTATCCCCGAGTACCGACGGCAGCCGCATGCGCGGCGGCCGAGACGCCGGCCCGCCGCCCGAATACCGCCCCGCTGGTGAGCCCGGAACCGCCTGGATAGTTGTGGTAGAAGATGCCGCCAACCAGCTCGCCCGCGGCGTGGAGCCCGGGGATCGGCTGCCCGTTCCGCCCGAGGACGCGTGCCTGGGGGTCGATCCGCAGGCCGCCGAAGGTGAAGGTGATGCCGCAGGTGACGGCAAAGGCTACGAACGGCGGGGTGTCGATCGGCAGCGCCCAGTTGCTCTTGGGCGGGGTGATCCCCTCGGTGCGCTTCCCATCCTTGATCGCGGGGTTGAATTCACCCGGCTGCACCGCCCGGTTGAACTCGGCCACGGTCTGCTCCAGGCCGGCAGGATCGATCCCCGCTGCGACGGCGAGATCGTGGATCGTGTCAGCTTCGACTCGGGAGACACCGGGGATCGCATACTCGTAGTCGCGCAGCAGCGGCGTCGTCTTGGCGTCAAAGATCTGCCAGGCGAGGGCACCGGGCTGCTTGAGGACCTCCGCGCCGTAGCGGGCGTACGTGTAGTTGCGGAAGTCGGCGCCCTCGTCGAGGAAGCGCCGGCCGTGCACGTTGACGACGATACCGATCGGGTAGGACTGCTTCGAGAAGCGGTTAGTGATGATCCGGTCGCCGGCCGGCGGCGCTCCGGCGTCCCACTGGATACTGTGGCATCCGCTCCAGTGGCCGTACGGCTCGGCGCCGACGTCCAGCGCTGCCATCAAGCCCTCGCCGGTGTTGTGGGGAGTCCCGCGAACCTTCGCCAGGTCCCAGCCCGGGCCGAGGTAGGTCGCGCGAAGGCGCGGGTCTGCCTCGAAGCCGCCGCAGGCCAGGACCACCGCGGCGGCGCGAATCTCCTCACGGCCGTTCGGCCCGTCGACCACGACACCGGTGACTGCTCCGGAGGCATCGCGTAGGAGCCCGACGACCGGCGACTCGAAGCGGATCCTGACGCCCCGTGCCTCTGCGGTCGCACGGTGCTGCTCGATGAGACCTTCGCCGCCACCGACCGTCCCCAGCGGGAGGTCGCCCCAGAACCGGAATCGGCCGTTCACCTCGTACGCCTGCCGGTGGTACTGGAGGTGGAATCGAATCCCGTGGTCGCGCAGCCAGCGGGCGGTATCGAGCGAGTCCTCGACGAGGATCTTCGCCAGTACCGGGTCGGTGCGTCCGAGGGTGAGGCGCTCCAGGTCCGCCAGGAACGCCGAAGCAGGGTAGGGGGGCACATCTGTGCGCGGCAGCCGCTCGTCCGACGGATCGGCGAGGAGGGCGACGAGGTCATCCTGGCTGTCGAAAGCGATGCGGAAGGCCCCGGCCGTGAAGTAGCTGTTCCCACCGACCCAGTCCTCGGGCCCCTTCTCGAGCATGAGCACGCGGGCGCCGTGATCGCGCGCCGCGTGGGCGGCGCAGAAGGCGGCGTTGCCGGTGCCCACGACCACCACATCGACCACGTCGTTGCCCATCCGCACGGTCCTTCTCCTCTCGTCGATCGAGCCGCGCCTGCCGCGGGGAATGGTCCCATACTGTATGCCACTGGTCACCCGGATGCGCTACAGTGACGGCACCATCACCGGCGGTGGGGCTGTACGTCGCTCCTTTGCTGGGGGCTGCCGGGTCGGTATAATCCACCCGATTCCCCGTGAATGCTCGCGGGGTCACGGCTGATGTGTGCCGTGAACGTTTGTAGCAGCCTTTCTGCGCTGTTGCCTGCACCGGATGGCAACGGTCCGGTGGCTCGGCCAGCGTAAGCCCGGAGAAAGGGGGTCTCGTTGCCCACGTTTGAACCACTTCCGCGACCATACGAGTTGATGGTGCTGATCAGCCCCGAGGTGACCGATGAGGCGCTCACCGCGGAGGTGGACGGAATCAGCGCGTTGATCGCACAGCACGGCGGTGAGGTGACCCACGTCAAGCGGGATACGCCGTGGGGGCGCCGACGGCTCGCATACCCGATCAACAAGTTCCGGGATGCGACCTACGTGCTGTATCACTTCAACTGTGCCCCGTCGCGGATCATCGAGATCGAGCGCGACCTGAAGTTGAACGAGCGGGTCATCCGGTATCTTCTGATCCGCCAGGAGGGGGCTCCCGCCGCGCCGGAGGCTCCCGCGGAGTCGGAAGCTGTCGAAGCAGCGGAGTGACCGGCTCCTAGCTGAAGGAGCAGCGGCATGTTCCAGGGACTCAACCGGATTCAGATCATCGGGAACCTCGGCCGCGACCCGGAGATGCGCTACACCCCGGGTGGGTCACCGGTCACGAACTTCTCCGTGGCAGTTAACCGACGCCGGCGGGGGCAGGACGACCAGTGGGTGGACGAGACCGACTGGTTCACCGTGGTCTGCTGGGAGCGACTGGCAGAGCAGGTCGACAATATGGCGACCAGGGGGTTCCTTACCAAGGGGACCAAGGTCTACGTCGAGGGTCGCCTGCAGGTCCGCCGCTACACCGGCAACGACGGCATGGAGCGCACGGCGGTTGAGATCGTTGCCAACCGGATCCTGATCCTCTCCAGCCGCGGAGAGGGGATGCCCGTTGAGCGGGGCATCCCGGCTGAGCAGGCCGGCGGGCCCGACTTCGGCCCGCCCGAGGACGATTTCGACGACGTACCTTTCTAGGCACCTCGACGGCACTCCCGGTACGTCGGATCAGATGCACGACATGAACCACGATCGATCGAGGAAGGACAAGAATGGCTGAGGAGCAGCAGGAGCAGCAGGAACAGCAGACGGCGCAGCAGACAGAGGAGCAGCCGAGCGTCCAGGCCGCCGCGCAGCAGACTGAGGAGCAGGCGGGTGGTCAGACGGCGGCGCGCCAGGAGGCACGGACTGAGACGGCGCGGCGCCGACGCTTCGGCGGCGGCGGACGCTACTACCCGCGCCGCAAGGTGTGCGGCTTCTGCATGGATGGTATCGGCGAGGTGGACTACAAGGATATCGGCCGCCTGCGGCGCTACATCTCCGAACGCGGCAAGATTGAGCCCCGGCGCCAGACGGGGACCTGCGCCAAGCACCAGCGCTCGCTCGCGGTGGCGATCAAGCGGGCGCGTCACGTCGCGTTGCTTCCGTTCACGCAGTAGCTCCGAGCGGGCCAGCCGCGCGGGAGAGTTCCCGCGCGGCTGATTGCCGCGCCGCATCCACGCCGGGTGCGTCCGGCCCGTATCCCGGCGTCCGGGGTCGCGTGCGGCCGGGGACGCTGGTGTCGCGGGAGATTCGCCGGGTGTCGGAGACGAAAGCAGCCTCATGAGAGATCAGTTGCGACAGTGGATTGGGTTCGGCCGCTCACGATCCGCCACCTCCGAGCAGCGGTGGGTGTCGCGCCGTGAGCGCGAAGCGTACCGCCAGCGCATGGTGATCCTCGGCGTCGTGGTGGCGGGTGTCCTGCTTGTCGGCATCCTGGCGGCCGGTGCGATCTACCAGTACCTCTATCTCCCGAACCAAACGCTGGCGAGCGTCAACGGCGTGGAGATCAAGCGCGCCGACTACTGGAAGATGCGCAAGCTGGAGCTGTTGAACCAGATCCAGCAGTACGTCCAGATCGCGCAGTTCAGCCAGGGCGAGCAGGCCGTTCAGTACCAGCAGCTCGCCGAACAGGCGCAGGCACGGTTGCGGACCGTCGAGAGCGACCCGGTTGAGAGCACCACTGTTAGCCAGATGGTGGACGACCAGGTGGTGCTGCAGCGGCTCGAAACCCTCGGCCTCAGCGTCACCGACGCCGACGTCGAGCAGACGATGGAGCAGTTCTTCTCCCCCGAGCCTTCTGCAAGCCCGACTCCGACGCTGGGCGTGGATCCCACGGCTGCGGCGTGGGCTACGGCCACCGCCGAGGCACAGGTGACGCCGACGCCGGAGTCGACACCGGAGGCTACCCCGGAAGCGACGGAGGAGGCGGAAAGCGCCACCCCGGCAGCGAGCCCGACTGCGGACGGTGAGGACGAGGAGAGCAGCGCCGCTTCTCCTGAGGCAGCGGAGGACGCCACTCCGGAGGCGACGCCCGAGGGTACTCCGGAGCCGACCCCGACGCTGAGCCCGGACCAGGTGCAGGCGACCGCGACGGCGACGTTCCAGCAGTACAAGCGGAATGTGCTGGACGAGGCCGGGATGAGCGAAGAGGATTTCCGGCGTCTCGTCGTCCTGCCCGAGGCGGCGCGCCAGAAGGTGGTGTACGCGCTCCAGGAGAAGATCCCCACCCGTGCCGAGCAGGTGCACGCGGCGCACATCCTGGTGGCCACCGAGGACGCTGCCAAGGCGATCGAGGAACAACTGCGGCAGGGAGCCGACTTCGCCGAGCTGGCCAAGGAGCAGAGCGCGGACTCTGCCACCGCAGTGAACGGGGGCGATCTGGGCTGGTTCCCGCGCGGGCTGATGGTTGAGCCTTTCGAGGAAGTTGCCTTCAGCCTGGAGCCGGGCGAGATCAGCGCGCCGGTGCAGACCCAGTTCGGCTGGCACATCATCACGGTGTTCGAAAAGGAAGCCGACCGCCCAGTGGACGTGGAGACGCTTCAGACGCTGCGTAACCAGCAGTTCTCCAAGTGGCTGGAGGAGCAGCGCGCGGCGGTGACGATCCGCTGGGAGATTCCGGCCCCGGCGCCGACGCCTGAGCCGTCAGAGTTCGTGCCGCCGCCGGATGCGCCACCGACGCCGACGCCGACGCCCTCGCCCACGCCGACACTCCCGCCATCGGCGACGCCAGGCACGGACGAGGCCACGCCGGAGCCGACGGAGGCACCCTAATCGCGCCAGCGCCGGGACGGCGGCGGGCGCGGCCCGGAGCGAGAGGGGGACGAGCGTGACCGCCGCTGCTGCACGAACTCTGGCCCGGTTTCGTGATCCCGGCCGTCCCGGCGAGGGCCAACGTCGCCGCCGCACCCGTTGCTCGGCGCCAGCCGGGCGACGGGTGTAAGACGGTAGGGCGGTAGGGGACGATGTCCAGGACACCTGTGGACGCCACCCTGGGCCGCTGGAGGGCCGCCGCATCCCCCGGCGGCCTGATCGGCATCCTGATCATCATCCTCAGCGTGCTGGGCGCCGGGGGTGCGATCCTGGTGCTGGCGGGGGTCGCCAGTGTGCCTCTTCCCACTCCGGTCATTGGGGTGGCGGCGGTGCTCTTCACCGTCGTAGCAGTGGGTGCGGCGTACCTGGTGTACGGGTACACCACGATCGGCTACGCGTTCGGCGACGACGTCCTCGAGATCCGGTGGGCAGGTCGCCGCTACCCGATCGACCTGGCGTCGGTCACGTACATCGGCCCGGCGATTGAGGTGCTGGAGGAGCGACCGGGCCGCTGGCAGCGCTTCTGGCCGGGCTACTATGTCGGAGTCCGGCAGGAGAAGGTCGGCCCTGTCCGGGTGGTGGCGACCCTCCCGCTGCGCCGCCAGTTGCTCATCTCCACCGATACGGAGCATTTCGCCATCTCGCCCGAGCGCCCGGTCCTCTTCGTCGAGGAATACGGGCGGTTGCGTCGTGCTCTGGATGCACAGCGTACCGACGGCTTCCCGACCGTGGCTCCCGGCCAGGGAGCACAGCGTCTCGCCGAGGCCGGGTGGACAATGCAGTACCCGGTGATCGCGCCCGGTCGCGGCCCACGCGGGGAGCAGCCGGAGGCGGCCTCGGCGACGGGCTCGTACCAGATTGCCGCGCCCGGTCGCGGGGTGAGCCCGCTGCTGCGGCCGGTTCTGCTGGCTGATCGGGTGGCTCGGCTCTTCCTGGCGATGGCCATCCTCCTCAACCTGCTGATGGTCGGGTACATTCTGCTCAAGTACGACAGCATCCCCCAGTCGATCACCCTCCACTGGAACGTGAATGGACTACCCGACCGGATCGGTTCACCGCGCGAGATCTGGACGCTGCCCCTGATCACCGGGCTGGTGACGTTGGCAAACTTCGGGCTGGCGTGGAGCATCGTGACCTTCGACCGGTTTGCGGCGCGGTTCCTCCTCGGCGGGACCTGCCTGGTCCAGCTCGGCGCCTGGGTCGCGCTGATCACGTTGATCAGTTGACCCCAGGATTGGAAGGTTCGGTGAAACTATCTGCGCCCCGGCGCGTTTGACTTGGTGGGGTCACCTGGTTCGTGCGTACGTACTCCACTGAGGGAAGCCCGAGCCAGTTGGCAACGTCCCGGGTTCGCGGGTGGGAGACACCCCCGGGCTCGCTGCGGTCGAGAGTGTGGGAAGGAAACCAAATGAGGCGGCGGCTTGCGATCGTTCTGTGCGCCCTCGCGCTCCTGGCGACGGCGTGTACGCTCGGGTCGTCTCCGACGCCCACACCGGTTCCTCCAACGGCTACGCCGGAGCCGACCGCGACGGCGACACCGACTCCCACCCCGACCCCTTCGCCGACCCCAACACCGACGCCGGAGCCCACGCCGACACCGGTGGCGCACCGGTCGCCCCTAACCGGTGAGCCGATGGAGACCGAGCCGCCGCGGCCGATCGCGGTGCAGATCGACAACGCGCCATTGGCGCGGCCGCACACGGGCCTGACCCAGGCGGACGTGGTCTACGAGACGCCGACCGAGGCGCAACTCACCCGGTTCACTGCGCTGTATCAGACCAAGGCCCCGGACGTGGTTGGTCCGGTCCGGAGTGCCCGGCTGGTCAACCTGGAGGTGGCGCCGGCGCACGACGCCATGCTGGCCTACTCGGGCGCGTCGATCGGCGTGCAGGACCTGCTGTGGCAGTCGGGGATCAACTTGCTGATCGTTGAGGGGAACGCGGCGGAGGCCGGTTGGCGCGACTGGTCGCGCCCTGCTCCGCACAACCTCTACACCTCGATCCCGTCGCTGCGCGCGGTGGCCGACCGGTTCGGTTGGTCGCGGCCGACGACCGGGCAGTCCTTCACCTTCGGCCCGCCGCCGCCCGGCGGCCTGCCGTCCGCCGGGGTGTACATCCCGTACGCCACCGGCGAGGTGTCGTTCCAGTACGACCCGGGGACGAACCGCTACCTCCGCTTCATGGGTGGAGTCCCGCACAGCGACGCCCAGACGGGCGAGCAGATCGCGCCGCGGAACGTCGTCGTCATCTTCACTACATTCACGACAACCGGCATTGTGGAAGACGTGCTTGGCGCCTATTCGCTCGATGTCGACCTGCACAGCGGTGGCGACGCCTGGATCTTCCGAGACGGGCAGCGCTACGGCGCCCGCTGGGAGCGCTCCGGGCCCGATGCCACATTCCGCTTCATCGACCCGGCGACGGAGCAGGAGGTTCCGCTGGGCGAGGGGCAAACCTGGATTGCTCTGGTGCCCCAGTGGCTCAGCGCGACGCCGAATCCGTGAGATGGCTCTGTTATAATGAGCCGGGTGTGTATCGCATGAGCGCCGTGTACGTGTGGGTCGCCCAGCCGGTTGTGGCAGGCGCGGGTACAATGCCGGGCGGAGGACGATGGCCAATCTCATCACGATCGGTCGTTTAGTCCTCCTGTTTGTGACCATCGCTCTGATCTACACACATTCCTACCCGCTGGCGCTCCTCTCGATCGGCCTCATCGTGGTGGTGTTCCTAAGCGACGGGCTCGACGGCTTCGTGGCCCGGCGGCGGAACTCGACCAGCGAGTTTGGAGCGGTCCTGGACATCGCGGGCGACCGGGTCGTGGAGAACGCGCTCTGGATCGTCTTCGCTGAGCTGGGACTGATCGGCGTGTGGGCGCCGCTGGTGGTGATGACCCGCGGCTTCCTGGTGGATGCGATGCGGAGTGTCGGCTACTCGCAGGGGAAGTCCGCCTTCGGTGCGAACACGATGATGCTGACGCCGCTGAGCCGGTTCCTCACCGCATCGCGCTTCATGCGCGCGTTCTATGGGGCGGCCAAGGGCCTGGGGTTTGTGTTTCTGACGGGGCTTTTTGCCGCAGGGCTGCCGGACGCGGTTGGTACCAGCTTCGCAGCGCTTTACGACCAGCAGTGGGTCCGGATTGCCGGATGGTTCATGGTGTACGCCGCCCTCGCCCTCACCATCGTGCGTGGGGTGCCCGTATTGTTCGACGCGATGTACTACGTGCGAGGCTACGATAAGCAATGTCAGTGATCGCAGCGGTCTTCGATGTCGATCGCACGCTGCTGCCGGACACTACGGCGGAGCGGCTGTTCCTCCGCTTCCTCCTGCGGGAGCGGGTGCTGGGTGCGCGAGTGGCGGCGGAGACGCTGCGATTCCTCGCGGTAAGCGGGTGGCGTCACCCGGTGCGGGACCTGCGAGCGCACCGGCCCTGGCTGCGTGGCCAGCAGGAAGCAACGATGGTTGCCCTGGGCGCACGTTGCTTCGAGGAGATGATCGGCCCTCGCCTGGCGAAGCGCGGGATCGAGCGCGTACGCGACCACATCCAGGAAGGGCACCAGACGGTGCTCCTCTCCGGATCGCTGCCATACGTGCTGCAGCCGATGGCGCGGATGCTGGGCGTCCGGCATGTGATCTGCAGCCAACCTGCCACGCGCAACGCGCGCCTGACCGGCCGGCTCGCCGGATTGCACCCGTACGGCGCCGCCAAGGCGCTCCTGATCCGCCGGTTCGCAGAGGCTGCGCAGATCGACCTCAAGCAGTCGTTCTGCTATGCGGATCACCACACCGACGAGGTGGTGCTGCGGCTGTTTGGGCATCCGGTTTGCATCAACCCCAATGACCGGCTGTACAGCATCGCGCAACGACTTGGTTGGCCGGTCGAAGAGTTCCGCTAGCTGCACACCGGACGCGAATTTGGGGGTACGCGATTGTCCGGCAATACCCGTCAACGCGTCCAGACCTCGCTCAAGAACCGCGTGAGCGTCGGGCTCGCATGGCTCCTGGGGCATATCCTCTATCGGTTGCCGCAGGCGTGGGTCTACTGGCTCGCCGACCGGGCGGGCATCATTATCTACCACCTCTTCCCGACCTACCGCCGCAACGTGCGTGACAACATCACGCGGGTGTTGGGGCCGGATACCCCGCCCGCGGAGGTAGACCGGGTGGTGCGGCGCGTCTTCCAGACCAGCGCGCGGAACTTCACCGACATGCTGCGGGTGCCTTACATGCCGGCCGACAGGCTGAGCAAGATGGTGCGCACCGCCCCAGGGGCGTGGGAAGTGGTCGAGAATGCGCTCGCGCAGGGGCGGGGCGTGATCATGGCTACCGCCCACCTTGGAGCGTTCGACTTTGTGGCCCAGATCTTGGCGCTCCGCGGGTTTGACGTCACGGTGCTCACGACGCGTACGGTGCCTGAATTCATTCACGCCGCGGTAGACTACCTGCGTGGGAGCCGTGGTCTGAAGCTGGAGCATGCCACGCCTGGTGGGGTGCGACGGGTCGTGCGGGCGCTGAAGGATGGCGCGGTGGTGGGCATCGTGGCGGACCGCGATTTCTTCCAGAGCGGTGTGCCCGCCGTCTTTTTCGGTCACGAAACGACCCTGCCGCCGGGACCGATCCGGATCGCGCGGCAGACCGGCGCGATGATCGTCCCGGCCTTCGCACCGCGCGTGGACGGTGGTTACGAGCTGATCATCGAGCAGCCGTTCGTGGTGCCGCGCACCAATGATGCCGAGGCCGACCTCCGCGTGGGCCTGGAGCGCCTTATCGCAGCCTTCGAGCGGCATATCCGGCGGGTGCCGGAGCAGTGGGTGATGTTCCAGCGGGTGTGGCCGGCCCGGGTTGGGAGCGCCCTGCGCGTCTTCCCTATCGGCTCTCCACTCGAAGGGGAATTGCTCGGCCGCGGCGCCGACGTCGCCCGTCCGCTGACGGCGCCGCCGGAGTCGCCCACAGATCATACGGGCTCGCCGCCGTCACCCGTGCCTGAATCAGTTCCCCGACCGGCAACGCGCCGGGAATGAACACCAGGCCGTCGACTTCGGGTGCGTGCCGGCGCGCCCGGCCAACCGAGATCGGCTCGGTGCGCCCGCGCTCGTCTTCCATCTCGCCGACGGCTTCGACGAGCACCTCCAGCGTCCGCCCGACCAGGGCCTGGTTCTTCTTGAGCGAGATTCCCTGCTGCAACTCCATGATCGCGGCGC
Organism: Sphaerobacter thermophilus DSM 20745; assembly: GCF_000024985.1. Taxonomy (NCBI): domain Bacteria; kingdom Pseudomonadati; phylum Thermomicrobiota; class Thermomicrobia; order Sphaerobacterales; family Sphaerobacteraceae; genus Sphaerobacter; species Sphaerobacter thermophilus. Next base: position 1,586,968 of record NC_013523.1, on the reverse strand, counting down.
GCCGCGCCTCGGCTTCCTCGGGAGGGACCGGGTTGTCCAATAGCGCGCTCTTCGTGTTCGGCTCGTACGAGTAGGTGAAGACGCCGACGTGGTCGAACTCCATCTCGGCCACGAAGTCGTACAGCCGCTGGAACTGCTCTTCCGTCTCCCCGGGGTAGCCGACGATCAGGGTGGTGCGCATGGTCACGTCGGGCAGCCGATTGCGGGCGTGGTCGATCAGCCGCCGCGTCATGTCGATGCTGCTCGGCCGGCCCATGCGACGCAGCACGGTCGGGTCGGCGTGCTGAATGGGCATGTCGAGGTAGGGGACGAACATCGGATGCTCGGTCATGGCGTCCACCAGCCGCAGCGTGAGCGGGCTGGGGTAGATGTAGAGCATCCGGAGCCAGGGCAGGTCGGGCACCTCCTCGGCGATCATGCGCAGGAGCCCTGGCAAGCCGTTCTTGATCCCGAGGTCCGCCCCATAGCGGATCGTGTCCTGCGCGACCAGGATGACTTCCTTGGTCCCGCCGTCGACCAGCTCGCGGATCTCTCGGATCACGTCTGATGGGCGCTTGGAGACCTGCCGGCCCTTGATGAGCGGGATGACGCAGAAATGGCAGCCGTGATCGCAGCCGTCGGCGATCTTCACGTACGCGCTCGGGCCGGCATCGCGGCGGGTGAAGCTCGTGAGCATCCCCGCCGGATCGAAGGGTGGCTGCGGCGGAATGTCCTCGTAGCCGAGGAGACGTCCGACGACATGGCCGATGTTTGCCCACTCCCGTGTGGAAAGGATGGCGTCGACGCCTTCAGGGATCTCCTGGCGGTGCTGGTCGAGCGACGCCATGCAACCGGCCGCGATGACGACCTGATCCGGGCGACGTGTCTCAAGTAACTCGTTGATGACGCCGACGGACTCCTGTCGTGAGGCGGCCAGGAATCCGCAGGTGTTGACGACCAGCACCCGTGCGTCCTCCGGGCGCGCGACGGGAGTCATTCCCTGCTGGCTCAAGACCCGGGCTATGCCCTCGGAGTCGACCTGGTTCTTGGAGCACCCGAGCGTGACGATGTGGAAGGACTCGTTCACCGTTGGCTCCTGACTGGGGGTATTGCGTGATGCGTGTCCCGTGATGCGTGTCGCGAATTGATCGTTCCAGACCTCACCGAGCAGTCATTGATGAACGTTTACGGACAACGGAGCACGGAACACGGAACACGCATCACGCAATACGCAGTACCCTCGCTCACCGGTAGTTGACGAACTGGAGGGCGACCGGGAAATCCTGGCCGCGCAGGTGCTGGATCACGGCTTGGAGGTCGTCCTTACTCTTGCTGGAGACGCGGATGGCGTCGCCCTGGATCTGGGGTGTCACCTTTTTGAACTCGGCACGGATCTGCTTGACGAGCTGGCGGCCGAGATCCTCCGGGATCCCGCGCCGGAGCAGGACGACCTGCCGGACGCGCCCGCCGCTGGCGTTCTCTGGCTCCTGGTAGTCGAGGATCTTCAGGGACAGCCCACGGCGCACCACACGCGTTTCAAGCAGGTCGCGGACCGCGCTGAGCGTGAATTCGCTAGCGGTGTTGATCACCAGGCGGTCCTTCTCGATCGCGATCTCGGTGCGAGTGTCTTTCAGATCGTAGCGCGTGTTGATCTCGCGCATCGCCTGGTCGACGGCGTTGCGGAGTTCCTGCGCGTCGAAGTCGGACACGATATCAAACGAGTACGTGGCAGCCACGGTCCCCCCTCTCCTTGACCAGCGACTAGTATGGCGAACCGGGTGCACCGGGAGCAAGGCGGGCGTCATGGGGCGCGCCAGCCGCGGTGCGCTCCCTCGCGCGAGTCGGACTGCGCGACGTCCGGCGGGAGTGGCATGACCCTGAGGAGACCGTCCTCGCTGCCGGTCACGCGCACCGGCGATCCCTCGCTCAGCGGCGCATCGGGGGAGGTGGCAGCCCATTCCTGGTCCGCCACCAGTACGGTGCCGACCGGGTCCAATGGTCGGACAACCACGCCGGTGCGCCCGATCAGCGCGGCGGCCGTTGAGGCCAGCGCGGTGCGCCGGGCGCGGAAGAGGAAGCGCAGGATCAGCAGGAGCGCCACGACGAAGAAGGAGACCGTGCCGACGGCGAGCCAGGGGTTGACGCGCACAACGGGAGCGAACGGCGATTCCTGGCGCACCGGCTGGTAGAGCGTGAAGGATCCGATCAAGTAGCAGATGACGCCCGCGGCGCCCGGCAGGCCCACCTTTGGCGTGTACAACTCGACAATGAACAGCAGTGCGCCGGCGGTCAATAGCCCGAGGCCCACCCACGAGGTGGGCAGGTTGCCGAAGGCGATGATTGCAGTCGCCAACGCCACAATCGCAGGGATGCCAGCCAGCAGGTGCGCGGAGGCGTAGACCGCGACGATCAGGAGGAGCACGCCGGCGCTGAAGAGGAGGTACGCGACGTTCGGGTTGGTGATCTCCTGGACGACCCGCTCGCGTGGGGTCAGCGTCATCCAACGAATGGGCGCCTCGCGCGTGGCCAGCGTCACCGTGCCCGAGGCTGTGCGAACCTCAAGTCCGTCGATCTGCTCCAGCAGGAGTGGTACGCTCGGCGCGACCTGGTCGATAATGCCGTCAGCCGCGGCGACGTCGGCGGACAGTATCTCTTCGGCGCGAACGGCGTCGACGGTGGCCTGAACGTTCCGCCCGCGTGCCTCGGCTGTGGTCGCGGCGACCTGGAGCGCATTGGCCATGCGCTCCTCGCGCTCTTCAGGACTGGCGCGCTCGGCAAGCCCGGCCGGGAGGGCGGCGCCGATGACTGCGTCTGGGGCCATGGCGGCCACGTGACCAGCGAGGGTGATGAACATCGCCCCGGAGAGGGCCTCGGCCTGTGGCTCCGGTCCGACGTAGACGACGACCGGGATGCGGGCGGCAAGGAATGCCTGCGTGATCCGGCGGATCGCGCTGTCGACGCCGCCGGGCGAGTCGATGGTGACGAGCAGGACTGCACCGTGCTCGCGCTCGGCCTCGTCCAAGACGCGGACGACATGGTCGGCGGTCAACTGGTTGATGACGCCGTCAATGGTGAGGCCATACACACGGTTTGGTGCGGCACGCGCCGGGGCAGGCGAGGCGAGTAAAGCAGCCACGAGGAAGCACAGCAGGGCCCCGAGTAGCGTAAGCTGCTGGACCGGTCGGTTCCCCACACGACGGCGCTGCTGCCGGAGTTGCTGACGCATCCTCGGCCTCTCCGCAACCCCTGCGGTACATCCGCACCGCGCTCGGCCGCAGGGAATCGTGGTAATCGTAGCATGGTGGTGGAGGGCGCACGGGGTGCGGCCGATGCTCGCATCCCGGTGCGGGGTGCTGTTGGATTCGAGGGAAAACGGGCAATGGGCGATATTCTGAACGTTGTCTGGCTCATCATCCTGCTCCAGTTATTCGTCCCCGTGCTGCAGCGACAGATCCAGACAGCGCGGCGCCGGTCGATGATTCGACAGATCGAGCGGATGCGCGGCTCGCGCGTCATCACGATCATCCACCGCCAGGAAACGATGAGCCTGCTCGGCTTCCCGATCGCCCGCTACATCGACATCGAAGACTCGGAACAGGTACTGCGTGCCATCCGGCTGACGCCGGAGGACATGCCGGTCGACGTGGTGCTCCACACGCCGGGTGGGTTGGTACTGGCAGCCGAGCAGATCGCTGAGGCGCTGCGGCGTCACAAGGGGCGGGTAACGGTCTTCGTCCCGCACTACGCCATGTCTGGTGGGACTCTCATCGCGCTCGGTGCCGACGAGATCGTAATGGACCCCGACGCCGTGCTCGGCCCGGTGGACCCGCAGCTCGGCAGCCCACAGGGCGGCTCCTACCCCGCGGCCTCGATCCTGAAGGCGCTTGAGGAGCCGAACCCGAATCGCGACGACCAGACATTGATCCTGGGTGACATGGCACGCAAGGCGCTCGAGCAGGTCTACGCGACAACATACAACCTGCTGGTGAAGCATCTCCCGCCGGAGGAGGCGGACCGCGCTGCACGCGCCCTGAGCGGCGGACAGTGGACCCACGACTACCCGATCGACGTGGAGCAGGCGCGCGGGCTCGGCCTCCCGGTGAGCGACAAGATGCCGCGGGAGATCTATGCACTGATGGATCTCTACCCGCAGTCGGTGCAGCGGCGGCCCAGTGTGGAGTACGTACCGATCCCGTACCAGCCGCAGGCACCGAGGCGGCGGGAGCGGGGACCGCGGGGCGACTGACGGGGATGCGGCGACGCGAGCGGCACAACACGTGGCGGTGGCGTGCCGGGGTCGTCGCGGAGCCTGAGGCGCATGTCTGCCCCGGCCGAGCCAGGACCGAGAGTCGTTTGACACTGAGAGCAGGGCTGTGCTACCATTTCGGTCGGCGGAGGGCGCGTCCCTCCGCATCCTTCACAGTGGTAAAGGCGTCGAACGGGAGTAGTAGGCCGTATCGACAGCGAGCTGCCGGGAGGTGCGAGGCAGCGCAGAGGCCGAACTCGCCCGGGAGCTGTGACGGTGAGGGCGACCGCCGGTAGTCGTCACCGGGTAACCTCCGTTATCGGGTTGAGAGCGGATAGGCGCGGGGCTGTAGCTCAGCTGGGAGAGCGCAACACTGGCAGTGTTGAAGTCAGGGGTTCGAGTCCCCTCAGCTCCACCACAGACCGCCTATCAACCAGGGTGGTACCGCGGAAGACGAGCCTTTCGTCCCTGAATGGGAGAAAGGCTCGTCTCGTTTAAGGCCACGTCACTGGAGGCCCGCGTGACCGGAAGGGGCGTGACCATGGCGATCGTCCCGAGGCGCCGATCTCGTTCGTACCTAGCCGGACACCGGGGGTGCCCGGGGCGGTACGGCACGGTCGGCGGCGCGCCGGCGCTTGCCGCGGGCCCGTCCCCTGTCTCGGCGGCGTAGTCCCCATCGCCGCCCGCGACGATGACGACGCTTGCCCCTACGCAACGGTGCGTAACAGGAGGATGATGATGACGACCGCGAAGCAGGTGGTGCGGCGCGAGGCGTATGAGCCGCACGCGATCGAAGAGAAATGGCGCAAGATTTGGGACGAGACCGGGATCTACCGCGTCGTCGAGGACCCGAATCGCCCCAAGTGGTACCACCTGACGATGTACCCATACCCGTCGGGCGACCTGCACATCGGACACTGGTACGCGATGGCGCCGTCCGATGCAGCCGCGCGCTTCAAGCGCATGTCGGGTTACAACGTGCTGTTCCCGATGGGGTTCGATGCCTTCGGCTTGCCGGCGGAGAACGCTGCGATCACGCGGGGCATCCATCCGTTCAAGTGGACCATGGACAACATCGAGCGCATGCGCCGGCAGTTGCGCTCGATGGGCGCGATGTTTGATTGGTCGCGCGAGGTCGTCACCTGTCTGCCGGACTACTACCGCTGGAACCAGTGGTTCTTCCTGCAGTTCTACAAGAATGGCCTGGCCTACCGCGCCAGCGCACCGGTCTGGTGGTGCCCGAAAGACCAGACGGTGCTGGCGAACGAGCAGGTCATCGACGGCCGCTGCGAGCGCTGCGGGACCGAGGTCTACCGGCGCGACCTGGAACAGTGGTTCTTCCGCATCACCAAGTACGCCGAGGAGCTGCTGAACTTCGACGGCATCGAGTGGCCCGAGCGGGTCATGACGATGCAGCGCAACTGGATCGGCCGCTCTGAAGGCGCGCGTGTGCGCTTCCAGACGGCGGTGGGGGATGCGATCGAGATCTTCACCACACGGCCGGACACGTTGTGGGGTGCGACCTTCATGGTGCTGGCGCCCGAGCATCCGCTGGTTGAGCGGCTGACGAGCCCCGAGCAGCGGGCCGCCGTCGAGGCGTACGTGGATCAGACGCGGCGGGAGACCGACATCGAGCGGACGGCGACCGACCGGGAGAAGACCGGCGTCTTCACCGGCGGGTACGCCATCAACCCGGTGAACGGCGCTCAGATTCCGGTCTGGATCGCCGACTACGTGCTGATGAGCTACGGCACCGGGGCGATCATGGCGGTACCCGCGCACGACCAGCGCGACTTCGAGTTCGCCCGCAAGTATGACCTGCCAATCCAGGTGGTGATCCAGCCCGAAGGGGAGCCGCTGGACCCGGCGACGATGACCGAGGCGTACCCGGGCGACGGAGTGATGGTCAACTCCGGGCCCTTCGACGGGACCCCGACGGCCGGCGGCGAGGCCGTGCGGCGCGTCACCGAGTGGCTGGAGGAGCAGGGGCTGGGCTCCCATGCGGTCACGTACCGCCTGCGGGACTGGCTGATCTCGCGCCAGCGCTACTGGGGGACGCCGATCCCGATCGTGTACTGCGACAAGTGTGGCACGGTGCCGGTCCCGGAGGATCAGTTGCCGGTGCTGCTGCCGGAGGACGCCGAATTCACGCCCACCGGGGTGTCGCCGCTGAAGACCGACGAGCGCTTCGTCAACACGACGTGCCCCGAGTGTGGTGGCCCGGCGCGGCGTGAGACCGACACCATGGACACCTTCGTCGACTCGTCCTGGTACCAGTACCGCTACGTCAGCCCGCACGAAGCCGACCGGCCGTTCGACCCGGACGCGATCGCGTACTGGACGCCGGTGGACCAGTACACGGGTGGCATCGAGCACGCGACGATGCACCTGATGTACGCGCGGTTCTTCACCAAGGCGCTGCGGGACCTGGGCCTGCTGCCCTTCGACGAGCCGTTCCTGCGGTTGTTCAACCAGGGGATCATCCTGGGTGAGGACAACGAAAAGATGTCCAAGAGCCGCGGGAACGTCGTCGATCCGGACGATCTGGTCGCGCAGTTGGGCGCCGACACCGTGCGGCTGTACCTAATGTTCATCGCGCCGTGGGAGCAGGGAGGGCCGTGGTCGTCGCGCGGCATTGCGGGCGTGGAGCGATTCGTCCGGCGCGTCTGGACGATCGTGACCGAGACGGCTGATACGCCGGCCGACGGGCCGGACGGGGAGGCCGCGCACAAGCTGCGCAAGATCACGCACCGCACCATCAAAGCGGTGACTGAGGACATCTCGACGTTCCAGTTCAACACGATGGTCGCGCGGCTGATGGAGTTCGTGAACGAGCTGTCGTCGCTGCGCGACACCGAGGTGGTGCGCACGGAGGCGTGGCGGGAAGCGATGCGGACGCTGGTGCTGTTGCTGGCGCCATCGACGCCCTACCTGGCCGAAGAGCTGTGGGAGCGGCTGGGACAGCCGTACAGCGTGCACCAGCAGTCCTGGCCCCAGTACGACCCGGAGCTGGCAGCCGCCGAGATGATCGAGCTGGTGGTGCAGGTCAACGGCAAGGTTCGGGATCGGCTGGAGGTTCCGGCGGACATCACCGAGGAGCGCGCGATCGAGCTGGCTACGGCGAGTAACCGTGTTCGCGAGCACCTGCAGGGCCGCACGGTCCGGCGCACGATCTACGTTCCGGGACGTCTGGTGAACATCGTTGCCGGCTAGGACCGTTCTCGCTGGGATGGGTGAAGCGGCCGCCGCGGGTTTCCGCGGCGGCCGTGTCTCTTGAGCGCCGGACTCGTACGGCACTCGAGCGACCATTGGCCAGGACCACGTCGTGCGTCTGCACTGACGCTTGAACGCGAACGCACGCGTGGTTTTGTGCCACGCGACCCATACGTGACAACCTTAATATCTCTTCACGCAGCATGTCTTGCGCAATCATTGACATTTGGGTAATCAGGTCGTATTCTGTATCCAGATCGCTCCTAACGACACCGTTGTACAGTGACGGTGGGGCCTGGTAGGACGCAACGAGTAGCGGCGATTCCCGTCGCACGCGTACGGGATGCGCGTTTCGATCGAGGTTTCGATATCGCCGCCACAACGACGCGCGAGCGGTTCTGCCGGTATCAGCCCGTTGCGGTAATGCACGACGACGGGCTGGTTCGTGGTGTGGAGCCAGCAACCCGGTGGTTGGGGGACATCCCTGGGATAACCCCCGGGCGGGCACCGGCCGCGACACGCCGGCAGACGCGTGCGGGAGGGAGGGACTCTCATGCGGGTGGTGATCGTCGACCCCAGACCGATCACGGGAGAGGTCTTACGCTACGTGCTGGCAGAGGCCGGCAATGAGGTGATCCTCGTCCGTTCTGCCGCTGCCGCGATCCGGGCGGTCGTAGAGGGTGGCGTCGACGCGGTGCTGCTGGAGGCGGAGCTGCCGGACCTGGACGGCTGGGAGCTGTGCAAGGAGCTGCGCGGGCGGCGCTACACCGGGCCGCTGATCTTCGTCAGCGAGCAGGGCAGCACCCGGGCCAAGGTGCGCGCCTTCGAGCACGGCGCCGATGACTTCATCGTCGAGCCCTACGACCCGGCCGAGCTGGTGGCGCGGGTGGGGGCGGTGGCGCGCCGCTGCCAGCGGGCGGACTACCAGGCGATGGGCACGGTGCTGAAGGTGGGGGACGTCGAGCTGGCGATTGGGGAGTTGACGGTGCGGGTGGCCGGGCGGGAGCCGGTGCTGCTGACGCCGACGGAGATGCGGCTGTTGGAGTGTCTGATGCGCAACAGTCAGATCACCATCAGCCGGGAGACGTTGATCGAGCGGACGTGGGGGTACGACTTTGTGGGGGAGAGCAACCGGGTGGATGTGTACATCAGCCGGTTGCGCAAGAAGCTGGAGCGGGACCCGGCGGCGCCGGAGTACCTGCACACGGTGCGGGGCGTGGGCTACGTCTTCCGCCCCGCGCCGCGGGCGAACGTCACGGACCTCGACTCCGTGTTAGCAGCGCGCGATCACCACGCGTCGGCCATTTCGGCTGGATAAGCAAGTTGGGTAAGGGGCGGCCGGCGGCCGCCCCTTCAACGTCGCCCTCGCGCACGGAGCATATCGCTGCACACGCCAGAGTCGCCGTTCCGGTGAACAACCGGCGTGTCCGGCCAGTGTCACAATCCTCTGCGTAACGACTCGACCGTCTGCCGGGCGGTCGGGCTTCCTGTGCGTCGAATCTGTCAGGTCCGATCTCCTTCGGTGTCACAGAGTAGTTAGGCCGCAACGTTACGATCGGGGTGCGTCGTACGACGAGCGGGTCGCTGCTCGCGGTTTGAGCGAGCAGCCCGGGGTACCCGCACCTGCCAAGCCTCGCCACCGCAGCGCGGCGGTGGCAATGGGCGTCGCTGCCCTGCGGGGCTCGGGTGGAAGCGACCGATGTGCCGTGCGCCCGACCGGCGCGGGAGGTTGTGGTCTCCGACGTCGATACCCGCCCGGTCGGGTGGCGTCACATGTGGCATGAGGGGGAGGACCGCCACGGCAAGCCGGCATGCCCCGGACGCCCCGCCATCGCTGCCGCTCCGAGCGCATATCCAGGCGGGGATCGGCCTATGCGCCCAGCATGGCACTGGCCGATCGGCATGCGGAGCGTGGCGGTTCTGCTCTCTCGGCAGCGAGTTCATCAGATTGTCGCTGGAGGATCGGGCTGGCAGACGCCGACGGGTGGGCGCGCTGGCGGTGGTGGCTCGCTGCGGTCGGGCATGGCCATAGGCCCTGGGTCAGGGAGTGAGCGTGTTGGAGGAGGCGATCAGCCTCGCCTTGACGTCCCTCCGGGTGATCGGAGCGGAACGGGTGCATTGCGTGGTGATCCTGAGGTTTGTCCCGAGCGTGGACGTGTCGGGCAGCGTGCGGTGAACGGGAACGGGCGGGATCCAGCAGACAGCATGACTGATTCCGGTTCGGGGAGTGAGTCCGGGGCGGCGCGCGCGGCCGGATCGGCGGAGCGCCAGATCGAAGAGGTGCTCACCTGCGTGAGCGGGCTGCAGTCCCATCCTTTCCGGTGCCTCCCCGCGCCCGGGAGCGCCGGCGACGCATCGGTACCCGCCGGCCCGGGGTCAAGTCCGGCCCGGGCGGTTACGTGGTTCGCCAGGCGGAACCCGCTGCTACTTGCGGCGCTCTCCTTGGCCGTCGGTGCGGTCATGCTCCTCGGGGTTCTCTTCGCCATCAGTTCGCTCGACGGTTACATGGTTACGCGCTCGATCCGCCCGCCGGGGCCGGGTGTGTCCTTCACGCCCGTGGCGGGGGTCGACCAGGTCCGGGTGGCGCAGCCGCAGGCAGCGGGTGGGGTAGTCGCCGTCCCGAACCAGCCCGGGGTCCCGCCGCGCGCGCCGCCGCCGATGACGGCCGCCGAGTGGGTCCAGCGGGTGTCTGAGGTCGAAGCCGGGCTCGAGACGGGCGAGATCGTTGCACAGATCGACTACGGCAACGGGAACCGGGCAGAGACGATCATGACCTTCGATCTCAAGCAGGACCGGCTCGTGAGCACAACCACCTACACCAATCCGAGCGGGAGCGAGACGCGTGAGCTCATCACCAACGGCGCCCGTTCATGGGAGGGCCGCGACGGAGTGTGGAGTCCAGTATCGGAGGAAGAAGGCGCGTGGGGGCGCATACAAGCGTTCCTCCCGGCCGCGGCTCTCGCAGCCGACCCGGTGATCGTCGATGGGGAGCCCGCCGTCACCCTCCGCTGGCGTAGCCGGGCCGGAGACGCTGAGGCGACACTCCGCGTGGATTCGGCGACCGGGATCCCGCAGGAGTTGCGACGAATCATGCCGGACGGCGTCACCTGGACCATCGCCTATCGCGCCTGGAACGTACCGGTCCGCATCCCCATTGGACCACCCACGACGTAACAGAACCGGATGCCGTGTGGGCTCCGCAACCGTCGAGCTTTGAGGCGGACGCAGCGGCTGTGCCGCGTGGCCGCCGGTGCGCGATGGGTGGGCGCACGGTACGTCCCGGCCCAATTGCGGCCGTATCCCCGGCATCGGCTGTGCTCAAGGTCGACAGCACACCGTCGTGTTTTGGGTGGGCGGGTCGTGACTGCCGCGGTCGATGCCTGGGATCCGATGGCCGATCCTTGGTGGGATGGTGTATGCTTGAGTTGATGTGACTCAAGGTTCGCGCGGGCCGGACGTCGCCGGATCCCCGCGCAAGGTTGAACGAGGTGTTGGATGCGGCTCGACCCCGATCAGGTCATCGAAGCCGATTATCGAGTGAACCCTGAGACGGGCGTCCTGGAGCAGGCGCCGCGGCGTCGATCGCGCCAGCTTCGCCGCTGGCTGGCGCCGCTGGTGTTGGTCATCGGCGTCCTCTCCAAGGCGAAGGCGCTCCTGGCTCCACTGAAGCTGCTACTGAAGGGACCAGTGCTGGGTCCGGTGGCCAGTGCGTTTGTCAGTGTCGCGGCCTATGCCCTCGCCTTCGGCTGGCAGTTCGCCGTCGGTCTGGTGGCCCTGCTCTTCGTCCATGAGATGGGCCATGTTGTGGTGCTGCGCCGCTTCGGCGTGAGGGCCACCGCGCCGATCTTCATCCCCTTCCTGGGGGCCTTCATCGGGATGCGCCAGTTGCCGCGCGACGCCGTCATGGAGGCGAAGGTCGGACTGGGCGGGCCGGTGCTCGGGTCGCTCGGCGCGCTGGCGGCGTGGGGCATGTACGTCGTCACCGGGCACGGGCTGTGGCTGGTGCTGACCTATCTCGGCGTGGTCCTCAACCTCTTCAACCTGTTGCCGATCCCGCCGCTCGACGGCGGCCGGGCTGTGGCGGCGATCTCGCGCTGGTTGTGGGTGCTCGGCTTGCTCGGGCTCGGGGTGCTCATGTTCCGGATGCCCAGCCCGATTTTCATCCTCATCGGCGTGTTCGCGGCCGGCGAACTGATCAACATGTGGCGGCGCACCCAAGCCGACCCGGCGTACTACCGGGTGCCCCTCGCGCAGCGCGTGGCGGTGTCTGCGGTGTATTTCGGGCTGGCCGTAGCTCTCGGGGCGGCGATGGTGCACCTCACTCCACTGATGTACGCCGCGCGGCCGCTGTAGGGACACGCGGCGTTACTCCTTGATGAAGACATAGGCGAGGTATGCGCCAATCTCTCGGGCCATGTAGCGGTATTCGAGGCTGCTGTCCTCGCGGATCGGACTGGAGCGCGTCGGCGAGGCCAGCGGTGAGAAGCCGAGGTCCCTGGCGATCCGCTTGACGCGGAACATGTGGAACGGGTCGCTGACCAGCAGAATCCGTGATATGCCACGCTCGCGCAGCTCCGGCTCAGCCTCGCGCAGGCTCTCACTCGAGGTGCGTCCAGCGGGCACGCTCAACAAGACACCGCTGGGCACGCCCTGCTCGATAAGGTAGTTCCGCCCGGCTTCTGCCTCGGAGGTCCAATCCCCCTCGGCTGCTCCGCCCGTGAGGACGATCAGCGGGGCGTAGCCGGCTTCGAACAACGCCCGCGCGTGGTCCAGTCGCGCCTGGAAGGTCGGCGAGGGGCGGCCGTCGAACTGGGCCGTCCCCAACACCACGATGGCGTCGGCCTCCGCGGTTTCGTCCTGGCGCGCCTGGTGGTAGATCGCCAGGGCAAGCAGACCGGCGGCCAACGTGCCGAGCATGATGGCCGCGACGAACACGAGAACGATGGCGCGCAACACTGCCCGTCGCCGGGAGCGCTGCCGAACGCTGCTTGTTTGACGGCTGGGGGTTACGATCACGCTGCGGACCTAACCAGGTGATGTCCCGTCACCTTCCGGCCGAATCCTACCATCCCTGACCAGGTATCCGTAGAACGCACGATCTGGCATACTGGGTGCATGGCTGAGGAGAACATCCGTTCCGGCACGATCACCGAGATCGCCGACCAGGCCCGTGACCCGGAGCGCGTCAGCGTCTTTCTCGACGGCCAGTTCGCCTTCGGCGTCGCGCGAGAGATCGCGGCGCGCGAGGGGCTCTTCGTCGGGCGGTCGCTGAGCGCGGCAGAGGTGGCAGACCTGCTGCGCGCGGATGAAGCGGCGCGTGCCACCAACGCGGCACTGCACTTCCTGGGCTACCGACCCCGCTCGGAGCGGGAGGTGCGGGATCGGTTGCGTCGCCGGGGATTCAGCGACGAGGCAATCGAGGCGGCCGTCGCCCGGCTCCTGGATTGGCGCTACCTGGATGACGCGGAATTCGCCCGCTTCTGGGTCGAGAACCGGACCGAACACCAGCCCCGCGGCCGGCGGCGCCTGCGCGCGGAGCTGCGCGCGAAAGGGGTCGACGCCGATCTGGTCGATCAGGCGATCGACGAGGCGGGTGGGGACGAGTTCCCCGCGGCGCTGGCCCTGGCGCGGAAGCGGGTGACCTCGCTCCGCGGGCTCGACCCGCTAGTGCAGCGGCGGCGGCTCGCCGGCTTCCTGCAGCGCCGTGGCTACGACTGGGACATTGTCCGCTCGGTGTTGGACGCGGTGCTCGGCGAGAACGAGGACGCCGCAGAGGTGGACTAGGGCAGACTGGACTCGCCGACCCGGGCTCAGCCGTTGCCGCACTGTCCGGACACTGTTATAGTCCGGCTAACTCACCCGGCGTGGCGCTTCGATCGGGGTCGAGGGGAGGACAGCGGTGGCCGAGGATCTGGAACAGTTCCGATTCTGGCACCCGATCCGGGTGCGCTACCGCGACGTCGACCGGCAGGACATCGTCTATTTCGGCGTCTACCTCGAATACTTCAGCCAGGGGATCTACGAGTACTTCGCGGCGCTGGGCATCCCGCTCTCCGAGACGGAGCCCAGCGGCGAGTTTGACACCGTCTTCCGCCGGGTGGAGATCGACTACCTCGGGTCGGCGCGGCTGGACGACACGGTCCGCATCGGGGTGCGATGCGTGCGGATCGGGAACAGCAGCCTCGAGTTTGCGACCGTGGCGGTACGAGAGCGCGACGGCGCCGTGCTGGCTCAGGGGCGGCTCGTGCTGGTGAACCACGTGCGGCATGCGGGTCGTTCCAAACCGATCCCCGAGCCGATCCGCCGCGCGGTGGCGGACTTCGATGCGGTCGCGGTGTGACAGGTAGCCGAGGGCGCGGCTCTGGGAGTCGTGAGCTGGGCTACTGGTTGCCCTGAGACGGCGTTGGTATACTCTCCTAGGCCGCGGGATTCATCTCCCAGATAAGCCCACTCGACAGACGAATAGCGTTCGAACGGGTAGCCGATAGATGCCTGAGATCAAGTGGTTGGGCCATGCATGTTTTCGGATCCGGGGCCGTGACGCCGTGGTCTTGATGGACCCGGTCGGGCCGGAGACGGGCTACCGCCTCCCACTGCAGCAGGCAGACATCGTCACGGTGAGCCACGATCATCCGGGTCACAACGCGGTCGATCGGGTCCGCCCAGGCTACCGCCTTATCACGGGTCCGGGAGAGTACGAGATCCGCGAGGTCTTCATCCAGGGCGTGCGGACCTACCATGACTCCGAGGGCGGGAAACGCCTGGGAAAGAACACTGTTTACACGGTGGAGATCGACGATCTGGTCATCTGCCATCTGGGGGACCTGGGGCATACCTTGAGCGAAAGCGAGGCAGCGGCGCTGAACGGCGTCGACGTCCTGTTGGTGCCGGTCGGCGGCGGGCCGACGCTCGATGCATCAGGCGCGGCCGAGGTGATCGGCCAGATTGAGCCCTCGGTGGTCATCCCCATGCAGTTCCGGACTCCAGAGGGGGATCACGATCGTGACCCGGTCGATCGCTTCCTGAAGGCGATGGGCGCCGCGGCGGTTGAGCCGCGCGACCGGGTGTCGATCCGGAAGTCGGACCTGGGTGAGACGGTGGAGGTGGTGCTGCTGCAGCCATGAGGGCACGCGATTCGCTCGTGGAATGGCGGGACGCGAGCGGACGACGCGGCGGTTTCAATGAGACTGGTGGCTCTCGCCGACGTGGCGCAGAAGGGCAACGGGGATGCCAAAGTACATCTTTGTGACCGGTGGGGTTGTGTCGTCAGTCGGTAAGGGGATCACGACCGCCTCGATCGGTCGCCTCCTCAAGGGTCGGGGGCTCAGCGTCGCTATCATGAAGCTCGACCCGTACCTCAATGTCGACCCCGGCACGATGTCTCCCTTCCAGCACGGCGAAGTCTTCGTAACCGACGACGGCGCTGAGACCGACCTCGACCTCGGCCACTACGAGCGATTCACCGACGAAAACCTCAGTCGATCTTCCAACGTCACGACCGGCCAGGTCTACTCGGCCGTCATCGCCAAGGAACGCCGGGGTGACTTCCTCGGCGGCACGGTTCAGGTCATCCCCCACATCACGAACGAGATCAAGGATCGCATCCGTCTGGTTGCGGAGGAGCGGCAGCCTGACGTGGTGGTCGTCGAGGTGGGTGGCACCGTGGGCGACATCGAGGGCCAGCCGTTCCTCGAGGCGATCCGCCAGATGCGCAAGGAGGAGGGGCGGCGCAACGTCCTCTACATCCATGTCACGCTGCTGCCGTATGTCGGCAGCACCGGCGAGTTGAAGACCAAGCCGACCCAGCACAGCGTGAAGGAGTTGCGCGCCATCGGCATCCAGCCCGACGTGATTGTCTGCCGGGCCGACAAGCCGGTGCCGCAGGACGTGCAGGCCAAGATCGCGCTCTTCTGCGACGTGGACGAGGATGCGGTCATCCCGCTGCCGACGGCCGAGACCATCTACGAGGTGCCGCTGATGCTTGAGGAGGCCGGGCTGGGCCGCTACATCGCTGAGCACTTCGGCTGGTCGGATGCGCCGCCGGACCTGAACGAGTGGGCGAACATGGTCCACCGGTTGAAGCATCCGCGGCGGCGGGTGGAGATCGCCCTGGTCGGCAAGTACGTCGAGCTGCACGATGCGTACATGAGTGTCGTCGAGGCCCTGACTCACGCCGGTCTGGCCCACGACGTGGCCGTCGACGTGATCTGGGTCAACTCGGATCTGTCGAGCCCGGAGAGCATCGCGCAGCAGCTCCGGCGGGCCTTCGGCATCGTCGTCCCGGGCGGTTTCGGGGCGCGGGGTGTCGAGGGGAAACTGGCGGCGGTCCGATTTGCACGTGAGCACAAGATCCCGTATCTTGGTCTGTGCTACGGCTTGCACATGGCGGTGATCGAGGTGTCGCGCAACGTGCTCGGACTTGAGCGGGCCAACACCACCGAGATCGACCCGGCGACGCCGGACCCGGTGGTGGGTCTGATGCCGGACCAGCGCGGTGTGGATCTGGGCGGGACGATGCGCCTAGGGCTGTACCCGTGTCGGCTCGTCCCGGGCACGCGGGTTGCCGAGGCGTACGGCCAGGACGTGGTGGACGAGCGGCACCGGCACCGCTGGGAGATCAACAACGACTACCTGCCGCGCCTGGAGGAGGCCGGGCTGATCGTGGCGGGAACGTCGCCCGACGGCCGGCTGGTCGAGGTAATGGAGCTGCGGGATCACCCGTGGTTCGTCGGGGTGCAGTTCCACCCGGAGTTCAAGTCCCGGCCGACCCGGCCGCATCCGCTGTTCGAAGGGTTTGTCGGCGCGGCGCTGGAGGCACTGCGGGAGGGCGATCAGCGGCCGCTGCCGCTGCGTGAGATCGAGGCGGCCCCGACGACGGCAAACGACTAGCGAACCGGACTCGGTTGATTGCGCGGTCCGGGGAGATTGTGATAGCATTCTCAAAGTTGGCGGGGTGCTGATGGCGGACCCGCTCAGCAAACTCGGCAGCGAGCGCGATTGGCGTGCCATAGGCACGGCCACCGGTTTAGGGTGCTCGACTGTCAGCAGTTTGATGCTGTGCATCCTGGGCGGGCTGTTCCTGGACCGCTGGCTGGGCACAGCGCCCATTTTCACCCTGGTGGGGGTGGGGCTCGGCATCGCGGCAGCGGGTTACCTCTTGTACGAGCTAGCAATGATCAGTCGCTCGGACAAGGGGTTGATTCGTGTGCGCAAACGTGATGCAATCGAGCGGTCGGCGAAGACGGAGCCGAACGAAGAGGAGCCTTGATGGAAGTTCACGTTGCGGTAGCAGCGGAGACGCTCTGGTCCGTCCCGATCCCCGGGACGGGGCTGACGCTCAACATCACCAACTCCTTCCTCACGATGCTCATCGTCATGGCCGCGCTGATCATCGTCGGCACCGTCATCGCCCGTCGCGCCACGCTTGTCCCCGGCTTTGCGCAGTCGGTGTTCGAGTTGGCCACCGAGTTTATGCTCGGGATGGTTGAGGGTGCCGCGGGGAAGCGGGCTGGTCGGACCATCTTCCCCCTGGTCGGTGGGCTGTTCATCTTCATCATCGTCTCGAACTACTCCGGGCTCCTGCCCGGGATCGGCACGATCGGGTTGGTGGATGACCACGGGCACCTCGAGACACCGTTGTTCCGCCCGCCGAGCGCAGACCTCAACATGACGCTGGCGATGGCGGTCGTCACGTTCCTGGTGGTCCAGGTGGCCGGTATCCGCGCCCATGGAGTGGGTGGCCGGATCAAGCACATGGCCAACCCGCCGTTCTTGTTCCCGATCGAAGTCATCGGTGAGTTCTCCCGCATCATTTCGCTGGCCTTCCGACTCTTCGGCAACATCTTTGCCGGTGAGGTTCTGCTCACGGTGATGTACGCGATGGCGAACGCCATCAAGATCACCGTGGTGGGGCTCCTGGTCCCGGTGATCTTCCTGTACCTGGAGGTTCTGTTCGGGTTCATCCAGGCACTGGTCTTTGCACTGCTGACGTTGATCTACATCGTCTTGGCCACCGCGGATGGGCATGACGATCATGCCGAGGAAGCGGTGCACGAAGCGGAGGGTTCTCAGCACGCGGTCACACCGGCGACGAGCGGTGGCGACTAGCGTGCATCCGGAATTTGTGGACGGTCGCCCGAAGGGGCGAGGGTCTGGGTGTTAGACGATCGTCGGCGCGCGCGTGCGGGCCGATGGGAGGAGGATGTCTAGCGTGTTCGCCAACGTGACCGACCCAGCTGTTATTGTGCCGCTGGCCGCCGCGCTGGCCATCGGGCTTGGCTCGCTGGGTCCGGCGCTGGGTATTGGTATGGCGGTGCGGGCGGCCATGGAGGCGCTCGGTCGCAACCCTGAGGCCGAGGGCGCGATCCGTATCACGATGATCATCGGCGCGGCCCTGGCCGAGGCGGTCGCCATCTACGCGTTCGTGGTCGCCATCGTCATTGCCTTTGTTCTCTAGTGCGTGCCGCCGGTGGCGCTCCGGTTGCGGGGCGCCACCGGCACATCTCACTCGGGACACGGAGGCCCCGCTCCGACTGATGGGTGTGGAGACCGTCTGACCGGCTGATCGCGCAACCGGGGAGCGATCAAGACCATGAGGAAGCGCTGATGGAAGATCTCGGCATCAATCCCGCCAACCTCATCATCCAGTTGATCGCGTTCGTCGCGTTCGTCGCGATCTTCTGGAAGTTGGCGCTGGGCCCGATCACCAACATGCTCGACGAGCGGCGCCGGCGCATCCAGGAGGGTATGGAGGCGGCGGAGCGCATGCAGCGTGAGCTGGAGGCTACGCGCGCCCAGAATGAAGAGGTGCTCAACCAGGCGCGCCGCGAGGCCCAGCAGATTCTGGCGCAGGCACGGGAGAACAGCGAGCAGATGCTCGCCCGTGCGCAGGAGCAGGCCCGGGCCGAGGCTGAGCAGATGATCGAGAAGGCGCGCGCGACGATCCAGGCCGAGCAGCAGCAGGCGTGGCAGCAGCTCCGCCAGGATGTCGCTGATCTGGCGATTGCCGCCGCCACCAAGATTGTGCGGCGGGAGCTGGATCGGGCCGATCAGGCGCGCCTGATCCAGGAGACCCTGGCTGAGGCCGGCAACGGCCGCGCCCGCGAGTGACGCGGATGCAAGGGGGAGAGTGCGATGCCAGTGCCCGGCGCGGCCAAGCGGTACGCACAAGCGGCGTTTGAGATTGCTCGGGAGCGCGGCGAGCTCGACCAGTGGGAGCAGGATCTGCGTCAACTGGCGGGCGTCCTGGCGAACCCGAGCGTGTCGGATTTCTTCGAGAGCCCGGCAGTGCCCGAGACGGCCAAGCGGCAGGCGATCGAGGCGATCCTGCCGGATGAGTCGCAGCAGCTCGTGCGTAATCTGACCTTGCTGCTCCTGGAGCGCGGGCGGCTGCCACAGCTCCCGCAGGTGGCCGAGGTCTTCCAGCAGCTCGTCATGGAGGAGCGCGGCATTGCCGTTGCCGAGGTGACGACCGCGGTCCCGCTCGATGAGGACGAGCAGGCGCAGGTGCGCGAGCGCGTGGCGGCCTTGATCGGCAAACAGGTCGAGATGCGGCCGCGGGTCGATCCCGACATCATCGGCGGTATCGTCGTGCGGGTGGAGGACAACCTGATCGACGGCAGCGTGCGGACGCAACTCCACCAGCTTCGACAGCGGATGGTGAGCTAGCCGGGGCCGTCCCGAGTCGGGCGAGCGAACCGGCTCCTGACGTGACAGAGACGAGCGGCCCAAGCGGATAATCGGGAGGAACCATGGTCGTACGACCTACCGAGATCAGCGACATTCTGCGCCAACAGATCGAGAACTACGGCAGCCGCATGGTCGTCACCAATGTCGGCTATGTCGTCGAGGTCGGTGACGGTATCGCGACCGTGCATGGCTTGCGCGACGTCATGGCCAGCGAGTTGGTGGAGTTCTCCAACGGGGTGATGGGCATGGCCTTCAACCTCGAGGAGGACTCGGTCGGCGTCATCATCCTCGGTGATTACACCGACATCGAGGAGGGTGACGAGGTCAAGGCGACCGGCCGCATCGCGCAGGTTCCGGTCGGCCCGGCTCTCCTCGGCCGCGTGGTGAACGCCCTCGGCGAGCCGATCGACGGCAAGGGCCCGATCCAGACCGATCGCTTCCGGCCGCTGGAGCGGATCGCCCCCGGTGTGGTGGCCCGGCAGAACGTGGACACGGCGCTCCAGACCGGTATCAAGGCGATCGACAGCATGATTCCGATCGGCCGCGGCCAGCGGGAGCTGATCATCGGCGACCGCCAGACGGGCAAGACGGCCGTCGCCCTGGATACGATCATCAACCAGCGTGACACCGGCGTCGTCAGCATCTACGTGGCCATTGGCCAGAAGCAGTCGCAGGTGGCGCAGATCGTGGCGACCCTCGAGCGCGAGGGCGCGATGGAGAACACCATCGTGGTCGTCGCGTCGGCGGCCGACCCGGCGCCGCTGCAGTACCTGGCACCGTACGCCGGCTGCGCCATGGGCGAAGAAGTGATGGAGAGCGGCGGCCACGCGCTGGTCGTCTACGACGACCTCTCCAAGCACGCCTGGGCGTACCGCCAGGTCGCGCTGCTGCAGCGCCGTCCGCCGGGCCGTGAGGCGTACCCGGGCGACGTCTTCTACCTGCACTCGCGCCTGCTGGAGCGCGCCGCGCGGCTCCGCGATGATCTGGGGGGTGGGAGCCTGACCGCGCTGCCGATCATTGAGACGCAGGGGAACGACGTGTCGGCCTACATCCCGACGAACGTCATCTCCATTACCGACGGCCAGATCTACCTGGAGCCGGACCTGTTCTACGCGGGTGTCCGCCCGGCGATCAACGCGGGTCTGTCGGTGTCCCGGGTGGGTGGTGACGCTCAGATCCGGGCGATGCGCCAGGTTGCCGGCCGGCTGCGCCTGGAGCTGGCACAGTACCGCTCGCTGGCGGCGTTCGCCCAGTTTGGTTCCGACCTGGACCCTGCCACCAAGCGGCAGATCGACCGTGGCCAGCGGCTGACCGAGGTGCTCAAGCAGCCGCAGTACCAGCCGATGCCGGTTGAGGAGCAGGTGGCGATCATCTGGGTCGCGACGAACGGGTACCTCGACGAGGTGCCGGTGGAGCGGGTGCGTGCGTTCGAGGAGCAGTACCTCGACTACATGCGGACCAGCAAGGCGGACCTGCTGCAGCGCATCGTGACCGAGAAGCAGCTCTCCGATGAGATGATCGAGGAGCTGCGGAAGTCCGTTGAGGAGTTCAAGCGGTCGATGTGGGCTGGCGCCCAGGCAGGATAGCGGCGGGGATCTGAGGGAGGAGACGGACCGTGCCCACACCGCGAGAGATCCGGCGCCGCATCCGCAGCGTGCGTAACACGGCGCAGATCACCCGCGCGATGGAGATGGTCGCCGCATCGAAGATGCGGCGGGCGCAGCAGCACGTGCTGGCCACCCGGCCTTACGCCGAGCGCATCCGCGCCATGATCGGTGATCTGGCGGCAATGGGCGATGCGGAGGAGCAGGCGCGCTACCCGCTCCTTGCCAAGCGGCCGATTCAGCGCTCGCAGATCATCCTGATCACCTCCGACCGCGGGCTGGCCGGTGCGTTCAATACGAACGTCATTCGCCGCGCCATTCAGTTCATGACCGACGAGCGGCCGGAGTCGCTGGAAAACATCGACGTAGTGACCATCGGCCGGAAGGGGCGCGACTTCCTGACGCGGTACGGCCGGCCCCTGGTCGCGTCCTTCACCGATGTCGGCGACTACCCGACACTGGAATCGATCCG
Organism: Sphaerobacter thermophilus DSM 20745; assembly: GCF_000024985.1. Lineage (NCBI taxonomy): Bacteria > Pseudomonadati > Thermomicrobiota > Thermomicrobia > Sphaerobacterales > Sphaerobacteraceae > Sphaerobacter > Sphaerobacter thermophilus. The sequence goes on along the minus strand of NC_013523.1, from coordinate 1,565,766 downwards.
GCCCGTGGTGCGGATCGCGACCGACGACTTTGTCGCGGGCAAGGTCGATGCGGTGTACGTGGTGTACACGCGCTTCATCAACACGCTGCGCCAGGTGCCGGAAGTGCTGCAGGTATTGCCGATCGAGGCACCGCCCGGCACGGACGAGGTGACGGACTACATCTTCGAGCCCAGCCCGGAGGCCGTGCTGGAAGCGCTGCTGCCGCGCTTCGTCGAAGTGCAGATCTACCAGGCGCTGCTGGAGTCGATCGCGAGCGAGCAGAGTGCCCGCATGGTGGCCATGCGCAATGCGACCGACAACGCGCGCGAGTTGGTGTCGGAGTTGACGCTCACCTACAACAAGGCGCGCCAGGCCCAGATCACCCGCGAGGTGACGGAAATTGCGGCCGGCGCAGCGGCGTTGGGCTAGCCAGAGGCGCCCGGACGGGCGGTGGCGCCGCCGCGGGCAAGGGAGGATACACCGGACATGGCAACCACGGTAGCGACAGGCCGGATCGTCCAGATTACCGGCGCGGTGGTGGACGTCGAGTTCCCGCCGGACCAACTGCCGGATATCTACAACGCCCTCGAAGTAGAGCGGGAGGGCGAGGAGCCGCTGGTGCTCGAGGTGCAGCAGCACCTGGGCAACGACTGGGTGCGGACCGTGGCGATGAGCAGCACTGACGGTCTGCGCCGCGGTATGCCGGTCATCGACACCGGCGGCCCGATCAAGGTGCCCGTCGGCCCGGCGACCCTCGGCCGCATCTTCAACGTCGTCGGCCGCCCCGTCGATGACGGACCGCCGCCGCAGGCGGACGTGTACTACCCGATCCACCGGCCGGCGCCGAGCTTCGAAGAGCAGTCCACGGACGTCGAGCCGTTCGAGACCGGGCTCAAGGTGATCGACCTGATCGCCCCCTTTACCAAGGGTGGTAAGACGGGCGTGTTCGGCGGCGCCGGCGTCGGCAAGACGGTTATCATCATGGAGCTGATCCGGAACATCGCGGCCGAGCACGGTGGCTACTCGGTCTTCACCGGTGTGGGCGAGCGGACCCGCGAGGGTACGCAGCTCTGGGGTGAGATGCGGGAGTCCGGCGTCGCTGACAAGACGGTGCTGGTCTTCGGGCAGATGAACGAGCCGCCCGGAGCGCGTCTGCGCGTCGGCCTGACCGGGCTGACCATGGCCGAGTACTTCCGGGACGAGGGGCGCGACGTCCTCCTCTTCATCGACAACATCTTCCGCTTCGTCCAGGCGGGTTCGGAGGTGTCGGCGCTGCTGGGCCGTATGCCGAGCGCGGTGGGTTACCAGCCGACGCTGGCGACCGAGATGGGCCAGCTGCAGGAGCGCATCACCTCCACCAAGCGCGGCTCGATCACCTCGGTGCAGGCGGTGTACGTCCCGGCTGACGACTACACCGACCCGGCGCCGGCCACGACCTTCGCCCACCTCGACGCGACGATCTCGCTGGAGCGCTCGATCGCGGAGCAGGGTCTCTTCCCGGCGGTGGACCCGCTGGCGTCGACCTCGCGCATCCTTGACCCCAACATCGTGGGTCAGGAGCACTACGAGGTCGCCCGCGAGGTCCAGCGAGTGCTGCAGCGCTACCGCGACCTGCAGGACATCATCGCCATCCTCGGTATCGAGGAATTGAGCGAGGATGACAAGCTGATCGTGGCGCGCGCGCGCAAGATTCAGCGGTTCCTGTCGCAGCCGATGTTCGTGGCCGAGGCCTTCACCGGCCGTCCGGGCCGCTACGTCGAGCGCTCGGAGACGGTGCGCGGCTTCAAGGAGATCCTCGAGGGCAAGCACGACTCGCTGCCTGAGCAGGCCTTCTACATGGTAGGCACCATCGACGAGGCGGTCGAGCGTGCCGAGCAGATGGCACGGGAGCAGTAGCACCGGAGCGGTCGTCAATCGTCATGCGTCATACGTCATTCGTGAGAGCCTGGCTCGCCCGGGCAGGACGTGTGACGTATGGCGTATGACGCAGCACGTATGACGACAGACGCTTGAGGAGACAGGCATGGCCAAGCTGAGTGTGGAAGTCGTCACCGGGGAGCGCGTCGTCTTCCAGGAGGACGACGTGGACATGGTGGTGGTCCCCGGCGCCGACGGTACGCTCGGCATCCTGCCGCGGCACGCCCCGCTGATCTCACTCCTGTCGTTTGGTGAGATGCGCGTCATCAAAGGCAGCCAGGAGCAGTCGCTGGCGATCTTTGGTGGTTTCGTCGAGGTCGCGCACAACCGGGTCCGGGTTCTGGCCGACACAGCGGAGCGGGCTGAGGAGATCGATCTCGCGCGGGCTGAGGAGGCGCGGAAGCGAGCCGAGGCACGACTCGAGCGAAGTCGAGCCGACGTCGACCTGATCCGCGCCGAGGCGGCGCTGCGCCGCTCGATGATCCGCCTGAAGGTCGGGCGCCGCAGCCGTGGCCGGCAGCCGGTCGGCCCGCGGCAAGAACTCGGCGATTCCTAGCGAGTGGCACAGACCGGTCCCGGGGATTGCCCCGGGACCGGTACGTCTCCGGGGGACGCGTCCGGCGGGTTGCCGAAGCGCGGGCGATGGGCTGGAATAGGGACGACGTGGCCCAACGTGCCCGAGGCGTCGGGGCGGCCACATTGATGCAACTGAGACCTACATCTCCCTGACCAGAGTTCGGAGCGGCGGAATGCAGGTGGCGACGGAGGCGAAGACGATCCGGGTACGAGGCGGCACGCGGCTGTATGGGCGCGTCGCGATCGGCGGGGCGAAGAATGCCGCCCTGCCGGCGATGGCGGCGGCTCTGCTGACGGACGAGGAGTGCCTGCTCGACAACGTCCCAGTGCTGGAAGACACGCTGGTGATGGTGGAACTCCTGCGCTGGCTCGGCGCCGATGTCGAGTTTGACCAGGAGAACCGCCGGGTCCGGATCTGCGCGGCGAACATCAACCGGTTCGACGCCCCGCCCGAACTGGTCGAGCGCATGCGTGCGTCGTTCCTCGTCTCTGGTCCGCTGCTGTCGCGCTTCGGCGAGGCATCATCGTCGCCGCCGGGCGGCTGCCGACTCGGCACCCGTCCGGTCGACGTGGATCTCCGCGGCTTCCGGCGCATGGGAGCGGAGGTGACGCATACCGACGGTGGGTACGTGATGCGGGCCCGCCGCCTCTACGGCGCCGAGCTGTACATGGACTATCCCAGCCACACCGGCACCGAGAACCTGCTGATGGCGGCCACTCTGGCACGCGGCACGACCACCATCGTCAACGCCTCCAGTGAGCCGGAGATCAGCTTCCTGGGCTCGATTCTGCGCGATATGGGTGCGCGTATCACCGGGGTCGGTACCCCGCACATCCGCGTGCACGGGGTGGACCGGCTGCGGGGATACCGGGCCGCGATCCTCCCGGACCGCATCGAGGCCGGGACATTCGCCATCGCCGCCGCGATCACCGACGGCGAGGTCATCCTCGATAACGTGTCCGAGCCGGACATGCTCCCGCTCACCTACAAGCTCCGGGAAGCCGGGGCGGAGGTATGGTGGAACCAGACGTCGATGCTCGTCCGCGGGCGCGGGGAACTGCACAGCACCGAGATCCAGGCGCTCCCATTCCCCGGGTTCCCGACGGACCTGCAGGCGGCGTTCGCGGTGCTCATGACCCAGGCCAAGGGACAGAGCCGCATCTTCGAGCGGGTCTTCAACGACCGGCTGCGCTATGCCGCGGAGCTGGCCAAGCTCGGTGCCGACATCACGGTGATCGACAAGCAGCAGGCGATCATCAACGGGCCAACCCGGCTCCGGGGTGCCGACGTGGAAGCGCTCGACATCCGGAGCGGCGCCTGCCTGGTGCTGGCGGGGCTGGTGGCCGAGGGCGAGACCCGGATCGGGCAGATCCAGCACCTGCGCCGCGGCTACGAGGACATCGTCGAGAAGTTCGCCTCCCTGGGAGCGGAGATTTCCTATCTCTAGCGCCGAACGTGTGAGATCGCTCCTCTGCGTGTCATCCTGAGTGAAGCGAAGGATGACTCCAACGGTGCTTTCCCGCCGTGGATGTAGGGCCTGCGGAGTGCTCGGTTGGGGTCGACCCGTCCAGGCTGACCCCGCAGTCTGTGTGGTGGGCCCCCGACTTGCCGGGCGGTTTGCGCTGATCCGGCTGCGCCCTTGAAATCATCTGGCCGTAAGGCATAATTGGGCGGGCATCCGCCGCCGGACCGGTGAACGGCCGTCCGGTGGAACGTGAGGGCTGGACCGTGGAGCGCGTGTCACAGGATTCGTTGCGCAACCGCATCATCCCGACGCTGGTCGTACTCATTGTCGTCGCGCTTCTCGGCCTCTTCGCTTACGCCATGTGGTTCTCCGGCGACTCCACCAGCCTGGCGAGCGGCGGCCGGATCAACACGGTCGGCAGGCTCATCCGGTTCGAGAACCGCACCGCACCATCCTTCTCGCTCCAGACGCTCGATGGCCAGCAGATCTCCTTGGAGCATTTCCGGGGTAAGACGGTGGTCCTCAACTTCTGGGGATCGTGGTGCCCGCCCTGCGAGGACGAGGCGCCGGTCCTGCGTGATTTTGCCGCCACCCTCGACGAGAACACGGTGATCGTCGGGATCGACATCTGGGACCAGCCGGAAGCGGCCCAAGCTTTCCTCGAGAAGCACGACCTGACCTATCCCAACGCCGTCGATGACAACGGACGGACCACGATCGACTACGGCGTCAGTGGTGTGCCTGAGACATTCTTCATTGGGCCCGACGGTGCCTTGCTGGGGAAGTACAACGGTCCGGTCAAGTCGGTGGAACAACTCCACGGGTTCATCCAGGAGTTGACCGGTGCCGGGTAGATCGGCCGGTCTGGGGATTGTGAAATCTGGTACAGTTCCGGCGGGACGTAGGAGCCGGTGAGGTGAGACAGGCGAACCGTGGACATCCCGTCGATCACGCGGCTGTTGCTCCGGCTGACGCATGCACTGGCGGCGGCAGCCTGGCTTGGCGGTGGTGTGTACTACGTCCTGGCACTGCGGCCGCAGATGCGGCAGGCCGACGAGGAGGCGCGGGCGCTGGCCCGCGCGGCGCAGCGCGAGTTCGGCCGCTGGTCCTCGATGGCCGCCTTCCTCATGGTCGGCTCCGGGGTCGTCATGATGTGGGACGGGCTCGCCGACGGGCGTGGGACGATCGCCTACGTCGTCCTGCTCGCGGTCAAGGTGGCCGCCGCTGCGGTAGCCTTCTGGTTGGCGGGGTCGTTCGTCCGATCGCGGCGTACGGTGCCGCTTCCCGGCCGGAAGGTTCCCCGGCAGCCATCCCGGTTCGATCGCGCCTGGCTCATCTTGATGCTCGGGAGCGTGGCGTTCCTGCTCGGCGTGATCCTGTCGAGCGTGTACCCCACCGGAATTGGACAGCGATGAAATGCGTCGCCTCCGGCGCTTCCGGGCGCCGGGAGCGCCAGCGACCCGCGGCGAGCGGGTCTGGTGTGTGGGAGGAGGAGCGATGACTGGCGGAGTGGCCGCCGAGCCGGCTGCGGTGGGCCGTCGCGCCCCGTGGCTCAACACGAAGATCCTCGTCGCCGGTGTCGTCCTGGCCCTTGCCGTCGGGTTCCTGATTTACAACAGCATGCAGGGAACCGCGGCTGCCTATTTCGTGACGGTGGGCGAGCTGCAGGCCCAGGCGGACAAGGTCGACGGGACCCGCGTGCGGGTCGGGGGCGACGTGGTTCCCGGCTCGATTCAGATGGGCGGGCCCGGGGAGCCGATCCGCTTCCAGGTGACGGATGGCACGCACACGATGGACGTGGTCTACAGGGAGGTCGTGCCTGACATCTTCTCCGACCACGTCCAGGTGATCGTGGAAGGTACATTCCACAAGGGCCAAGAGTTCCAGGCCGACACGCTGTTGACCAAGTGCCCCTCGCGCTTCGAGGCAGCGCAGCCGACCGACTCGTAGAGGGGAGAACCCGTGGCGCAGCTTGGTTCCGGTGCACTCGTCGTCGCCCTGGCTCTTGCCGTGTACGGCATCGTGGCCGGGGTGCTTGGTGCCCGGCGGCGCATCCCCGAACTGGTTGAAAGTAGCATCCGCGCGGTCTGGGGCGTGACGGCCCTGATCCTGGTGGCCGTCGTCACGCTCCTGACCGCCTTCCTGACCCACGACTTCCGGCTGGAGTACGTCTTCGGGCGGTCCAGCCGCGACATGCCGATCTACTATGTGGCGGCGGCCTTCTACGGTGGCCAGGAGGGGAGCCTCCTCTACTGGGCCATGATCGCGGGAGTCCTGTCGTCGCTTGCGGTCTACCTCCACCGGAAGCGCGACCGCGCGCTCATCCCCTATGTGGCGGCTACCGTTCTCTCGGTCCAGACGTTTCTCCTCTTCATGCTGACGTTCATCGCCAGCCCGTTCACCCTGCTGCCGATGCGGCCGGCGGACGGCCAGGGGCTGAACCCGCTGCTGCGTGACCCGGGCATGATTCTCCATCCGCCTTTTCTGCTGGGCGGGTACGCCAGCTTCACGGTTCCGTTCGGCTTCGCCATGGCGGCCATGATCACCGGTCGGCTGGGGGATGACTGGATTCGCGCGATCCGTCGGTGGTCACTCGTGGCGTGGGGCATCCTGGGCGTCGGGCTGCTGTTCGGCGCCTGGTGGGCCTACCACGTCCTCGGCTGGGGTGGCTACTGGGGCTGGGATCCGGTTGAGAACGTTGCCTTGCTCCCGTGGCTGACGGCGACGGCGTTCATCCACTCCGTGATCGTGCAGGAGCGGCGCGGCATGCTCAAGGTCTGGAACATGGCCTTGATCGTCGCGTCGTTCGCGCTCTCCATCTTCGGTACGTTCACCGTCCGGAGCGGGCTGATCTCGTCGGTCCATTCCTTTGCTATTTCGCCGATCGGGCCGTGGTTCCTTGGTTATCTGGCGGTCGTCGTGCTGGTCTCGGTCGGTCTGCTCATTTACCGGCTGCCGGGCCTGCAGAGCGACCGCGCCATCGAGTCCGTGGTGTCGCGGGAGTCCGGCTTCCTGCTGAACAATCTCTTGTTCACGGCGATGGCCTTCGCCACCTTCTGGGGCACGGTCTTCCCGCTGGTGACCGAATTGATCCGGGAGACGAAGCTGACGGTTGGGCCGCCGTTCTACCGACAGGTCAACGGGCCGTTGCTCTTCGCGATGATGCTGCTGATGGGGGTCGGCCCGTTGCTGGCCTGGCGGCGCTCAAACACAGGGCTGTTGCTGCGCAACCTGCTCTGGCCGGGCGTGGCCGGCATCGCGTCGGGGATCGTGATGGCGGTGGTGCTGGGCCACATCCTGGCTGCAGCTTCGGTTGCCGTGACCGTCTTCGCCGTGGGCACGATCGTGCTGGAGTATGTCCGCGGGGCGCGCGTGCGCCGCCGGACCACTCGGGAGTCGTACCCGCTCGCGGTCGCGATGCTGGTGCGCAAGAACGGCCGGCGCTACGGTGGTTATATCGTGCACCTCGCGGTGGCGATCATGGCCATCGGGATCATCGGCTCGACCTTTTTCCAGGTGGAGCGGCAGTACACCCTTCAGCCGGGCCAGTCGGGCACGATCGGTCCCTACACGCTGACCTACCAGCGGCTTGACAACCGGGTGAACGCCCAGGGTCAGGCGGTGGTGGCCGTGGTGGACATCGCCAAGAACGGCGAGCCGCGCGGTACGGTTGAGAGCAAGCGCTTCTTCTACCGCAACTACGAGGACCAGCCCACGGCCCAGATGGGGATTAAGACCATCGGGATCGACGACGTCTACGTCGTGCTCGACCAATGGGACGAGAACGGGACCGCGTCGCTGCGCTTCTACATCAACCCGATGGTGAGCTGGATCTGGGTCGGTGGTGCGGTCTACGTGCTGGGTATGGTGACGGTGCTGTGGCCGGCACCGCAGCCGGCGCGGCGGCCGGTCACGCGACCGGTTCGGGAGGCTGCCCTCAGTGAAGCGTAGCATCCTCGTTTCCATCCTGATTGTTCTGGGGCTTCTGCTGATGCCGACGCTCGCGGCGGCTGAGGAAACCTTGTCTCCGGAGGCGCTGGAGATCGCGGGTTCGCTCAACTGTCCCGTCTGCGAGGGCCTGAGCGTGCGCGACTCGAACTCCCAGCTCTCGCAGGACATGCGCGCGCAGATCCAGCGTATGCTGGACGAGGGAAAGACGCGACAGGAGGTCCTCGACTACTTCGTGGAGCGCTACGGCATCGGGATCCTGCGTGAGCCCCCGAAGGAAGGGTTTGTCCTTACGCTGTGGTGGGGGCCCGTCATCGGCCTTGCCGTCGGTGTCCTCGTGCTCGCGACCTTCATGGTGCAGCGTCGTGCGCGCCGAGAGCGTCCGGATCGTGAGAGCAGCGCATCGGACGACGCAGACGATCTCCGGGCCTACGAGGAGCGACTTCGCCGCGAACTTGACAGAATGGACGCGCCAGCCCCATGACCGCGATACTTGGTTACATCGTGCTGCTGGCCGTGACGGTGGCCGTCTTTGCCTTCGTCCTGCAGCCGCTGCTGTCGGCCCGGCGGCAACCGGCGTCGATCCCGCCCGCGAGGCTGGCGGACCTCCAGGCCCGCCGGGCGTACCTCATGGACGCCATCCGCGAGGTGGACTTCGACTATTCGCTGGGGAAGGTGACCGAGGCGGAGTACCAGGAGGTACGCGGGCGGTATCTGCGCGAGGCGGCTGAGGTCCTGCGCGAGCTGGAGCGCGAGTCGAGCGCCGTCGATGCCGAGATCGAGCGCGAGATCGCACGACTGCAGGAGCTTGCCCGCGAGCCGGACCGGCCGGTACCCGAGCGGGATGGGGCCGCGGACGTCTCGTGAGCGACACCCGCCTGCGCGGCGCGCCACCGGATATTGCGTCTGGCTCGGCACCGCCGAGCGTGCGGGTGGTGGGCGTCACCAAGCGCTTCGGACGACGCGGGGTGCTGCGCGGCATCACGCTCACGGTCCAGCCGGGTGAGCGGGTGGCGCTGCTGGGGCCGAACGGCGCGGGGAAGACGACGCTGCTGCGCATCCTGGCGACGCTGAGCCGCCCAACGACCGGCACGGTCGAGATCGCGGGGATGCGGCCGGACCGGGACGCGCAGGCCGTACGTAGCCGGCTCGGCGTGGTGGCGCATCAGTCGTACCTGTACGACGATCTGACGGCCGAGGAGAACCTGCGCTTCTATGCGCGCATGTATGCGGTGGAGAATGCCGCGGCGCGCATCGACGAGGTTCTCGACCGGGTCGGATTGACCGGGTGGCGGAATGAGCGCGTGCGCACGTTCTCGCGCGGGATGCAGCAACGGCTGGCTCTCGCGCGGGCGACGCTGCACCGTCCGTCCGTCCTGCTGCTCGATGAGCCGGACTCGGCGCTCGACCGGGCCGGGGTTCGCATCCTGGCGCGGCTGGTCGAGGAGCACGCGGCCGCGGGGGGCACCGTGGTGATGACCACCCACGATCTGGGCCTGGGGTTGGAAGTGGCCGATCGGGTCGTGTTGTTGCAGCACGGTCAGGTGGTGCTGGACGCGCCCGCGGCGGACCTCGGCGTGGCCGAGATCGAGCGGAGGCTAGGCTACCGGTGAGGCGGGAACTGGGCCGGATCTACGCTGTCGCGTGGAAAGACCTGCTCAGCGAGGTCCGCACAAAGGAGATGTTCGGCGGCATGGCGGTCTTCGCCCTGCTGACCATCATCACCTTCAACTTCGCCTTCGACCTCACCGGTGTCGACCGGGCTGCCAGCGGCGCGGGCGCGCTCTGGGTGGCGGTCAGCTTCGCGGCCATGCTGGGCCTCGGTCGCTCAATCGCGGTGGAGCGGGACCGAGGATCACTGGACGGCCTGCTGCTTTGCCCGGTTGACCGAGGCGTCCTCTATCTGGGCAAGCTGCTAAGCAACCTGATCTTCATCCTGCTGGTCGAGGCGATCAGCGTTCCGGTGTTCGGTGCGCTCTACGATTTGCCGATCTACCGCCCGACGCTCCTCCTGGGGCTCCTGCTCGGCACGATCGGCTTCGCCGGGATCGGCACGCTCTTCGCGGTGATGGCGTCCACGACACGCGCACGGGAGATCCTCTTTCCGGTGCTGCTGTTCCCGGTCGCGGTTCCGGTGGTGATCGCCACGGTCCGCGTCGCGTCGCTGACCCTGACCGGTAATACAGGAGATGTAGGCCGCTGGCTCAACTTGCTGGTAGGCTTTGACGTAGTCTTTCTGACGATCGCGTTCCTGGTCTTTGATCGTATCGTAGAGGAGTAGCGAGGTGAAGCAAGGGTCAACGCGCGGCTTGCCCGGCTGGCGTTTTGCCCAAGGCGTCGGGGTGCTGGCCGGGGTGGTCATGGCGATCGCCCTCTACATGGCGTTCGTCTATGCTCCGGCCGACGCCTTGCAGGGCGATGTGCAGCGCATCTTCTACCTGCACGTGCCGATGGCGTGGGTGGCCTTCCTGGCCTTCTTCGTGACCTTCATCGGGGGAATCGGCTACCTCTGGAAGCGTCACCGGGGCTGGGACCAGTTGGCGCGCGCCTCGGCGGAGATCGGGCTGGTGTTCACGACGGTCGTGCTGCTCAGCGGCTCGCTGTGGGGCAAGCCGATCTGGGGCACGTGGTGGACCTGGGACGCGCGGCTCACGACGACGCTGCTCCTCTGGTTCATCTATCTGGCCTACTTCATGCTCCGCTCGTACGTGAGTGACCCGGAGCGTGCGGCGCGCTACGCGGCGGTGCTCGGCATCTTCGGCTTCATCGATGTGCCGATCATCTACAAGTCGGTCGATTGGTGGCGCACGTTGCACCCTGGGCCGGTGGTGTCCACCAGCGGCGCGGCGATGCCGGACAGCATGGTGTACACGCTCTTCGTCGCACTCGCCGCCACGACCCTCATCTACGCCTACCTGCTGTACCAGCGCTACTGGATCGAGCGGACCAAGGATGAGATCGCCGACTATCAGTACCGGATGTACGAGCGGCAGCTAGAGCGCGAGATGCGCGAAGGAGCAACGATCTGATGGGCGACAACCTGATCTACCTCTTCGTCGCGTTCCTCATCACCTGGCTGATCATGGCGGCCTACCTCTGGTCGATCGGCCGGCAGGTGCGCAACCTGCGGGACGAGGTCCAGGCGTTGGAAAACGCGGAACTTCCCGCTGAGACTGCGGCCCCCGCGCCACGGCGGCAGGAGCAGGTCGAGTCGAGCCAGGCGTGAGCGACCGGCCCTGACCTCGCGGCCACCGGATGCGCATGACGAGGATACGGGCGGCTCCCCGTTGCTGGGGATGCCGCCCGTCGCGTTGTTCTACTCGCGCTTACGCGGCGACCACCGGGTCGGAATAGACGTAGAGCGCGAAGATCGCCACTGAGACCGGCTGGCGACTGCGGGCGGTGATACGGACCTCGTCGATGTCCTCGGGTCTTGGGGTGAACCCAAGCCGGATACCCACCTGGTGGTAGCCCTGCACCGTGAGGCTGGCGCCCGGCATGCCGTCGAGGACGACTTCGTGGAGGTGATACCACCGGCCCCGGACTCGCACCGAGACGTCGACCGGCACCCGGGCCACGGGGTTCTGGAAGGCGACATAGACGTAGTGGCTGATGTCAAGGTTCCACTGCCGCCGAGCTTCGCGGGCGGCCAGCGCCACGAAGTCGGGGTCGTGGAACGGGTTGGCACTCAACTCGTTCTGGGGGAGGAAGGCCACGACCGGACCCTCGTCGCGGACCACGCGACGGAAGTTGTGGTTCGGGCTGGCGATCGCGAAGGTCGGGCGCTCCCCCGCCTGGTAGGGGAACCAGACTAACTTGTGCCCGGGCGCCTGATAGTAAGCGGAGAGCACGCGGTCGTCGATGAACGTGACCTGGAAGAGCAGTTCGCCATCGAACGGGTGGCCGTACCGGCCCATGCGTCTGCGGATCGGCGTTCCTCCATCCTCATCGGTGAAGTAGAGGAAATAGCGGAGCGTGACCACACGCGACCCTGGACCCTCGCTGACCGACGCGGTGTAGTAGAGACCCAGGGGCGTGTTGTTGTGCCCAGAAAACATCCCCGGCGTCTCCAGCAGCAGCGGCGAGTTGGCGAACACCAACCGGTCGAGCGGGCTGGTATCAGGGTCGTTGGCTACGGCATTGAGGTGCTCGACGGTGGTGATGGCGGAGCTGAGGATGCGCTCCAGCGCGCGATGGGGATCACCCATCTGGCGCACCTCGACGCGTGGCTCGTCGATGCGATGCATCTGGGTGCTCGCCACGGTGTGGAGCATCACCACCGGCAGGTAGATCGCCAGCGCGAGGGCCGGCGCTGAGCCGATCAATGGGATTGCACGCTGTCGAGCACGAAGAAGTAGGCGCCACATCTCGGCCTCACATCGGGTCGGAGTGGAGCGGCCCGGTGGCCGGATGCGTCGCATGGAGTGATGACGGGGTGGCGCCGGTCCGTGGGGTCCGCCCTATGTACCTGTTCTCATTACGTAACGATACCAAACGCGCGCGGTTGCGCCCAGGATGGCTGCAACATGGAGCAATCTGGGAGGCGAGACGTGTGCACACCGCACAGGCGCGGTGGCGCGGCCATGCGCAGGGAAGGCAGGCGGGCCGGGCGGTACGCCGCCGAGCCCGCCAGAACCCTCAACGCGTCTTCGCCTCCTGGATGGCCTGCCAGATGCGCTGCGGCGTGAGCGGCATGTCAAGGTGCGTGATGCCCAGCGGGGCAAGGGCATCCAGCACGGCGTTCACCACCGCGGGCGGTCCACCGGTCGTGCCGGCCTCGCCGACGCCCTTGACCCCGAGCGGGTTGAACGGGCTGGGGGTCACGGTGTGCGCCGTTTCCACCGCGGCGAGCGGCGGAATCTGCGGGGCGCGAAGCGGCCCGTAGTCCAGGAAGGAGCCGGTCAGAGGCTGCCCGGCGTCGTCGTAGACGATAGCTTCCTGCAAGGCCTGCCCGAGACCCTGCGCCAGACCCCCGATCACCTGGCCCTCAACGAGCTGCGGGTTGATGAGCGGGCCGCAATCGTCGACCGCGAGGTAGCGCTGGAGCTGTATCCGGCCCGATTCGGGATCGACCTCGACCACCGCGACGTGGGCGCCGAAGGGGAAGGTACGGCCCGGGGGCATGAAGTAGGCGGTCGCCTCCAGGCCCGGCTCGAGGCCGCCCGGAGCGCCGGTGAAGGCGTATGCGGCCCGGGCCACGGTTGCGAAGTCCACGGCGCGATCCGGGGCGCCACGGACGCTGAAGACCCCGTCCGCGGCGGTGACATCCTCCTCCGCAACCTCCAGCAGGTGGGCGGCAATCCGCCGTGCCTTGTCGCGCACCTGGCGGGTCGCGAGGAGCACGGCCGACCCGCCGATGGAGGTGCCGCGGCTGCCGAACGTGCCGATACCCTGCGGGGTGATGGCGGTGTCTGAGGCGCGGACGGTGACGGCGTCCAGCGCGACGCTGAGTTCGTCGGCGACGAGTTGCGCGAAGGTGGTCTCCTCGCCCTGACCGTGCGGAGAGATGCCGGTGGTGACGACCACGGCGCCGCTCGGGAGCACGCGCACGGTGGCGCTGTCCCAGCCGGGACCGGCGAACTCACAGTAGACGGCGAGGCCGACACCCATGAGCCGACCGGCCGCGCGGGCGGCGCGCTGCTCCTCGCGGAGCCGGTCGTAGTCGATCCTGCGCAGGGCTTCGTCGAGTGCTCCGGCGTAGTTCCCGCTGTCGTACACCACCCCGGTGGCGCCGGTGTACGGGAAGGCGTCGGCGGGGATGAAGTTGCGGCGCCGGACGTCGGCTGGGTCGAGCGCGAGTTCGCGCGCGATGGCGTCCATCAGCCGTTCCAGCATGTAGGCTGCCTCGGGGCGGCCTGCCCCGCGGTAGGCGCCGGTCGGGGTGGTGTTGGTCATGACGCCGCGCACCCGAACTCGCAGGTTCTGGATGCGGTAGGGGCCACCGGACATCAGCGCCGTGCGCGTCGCCACCGTCGCAGCCGAGTACGCGCCGAGGTTGCTGATCAGGTCTACGTCGAGGCCGAGCACGATGCCGTCGTCGGTCACGGCGGCCCGGAGGATCTGAATCTGATCGCGTCCGTGGTTGGTGGCCAGGAAGCTCTCGCGGCGGGTCTCCGTCCACCGGACGGGTCGGCCGAGCCGGTAGCTCAACGCGGCGGTGAGGACGTACTCCGGGTAGATGCCACCCTTGCTCCCGAACGCACCGCCGACGTCGGGTGCGATCACGCGCACAGCATGCTCGTGCATCCCGAGCGCGGCGGCGATCCCGCCCCGCAGCGTGTGGGGAACCTGGGTCGATGCCCAGACGGTCATCTCTCCCGTGGCCGGGTCGAACCGGGCCTGCGCCGCACGCGGCTCGACGAACGCCGCATAGATGCGCTGGTTGACCAACCGGAGGGAGACGACCCTCGCCGCGCGGGCGAAGGCTCCCTCGACATCACCGTGGTCGATCGTCCAGTCGTAGGCGACGTTACTGCCCCACTCAGGGTAGAGGAGCGGCGCATCCGGTTTCAGCGCCTGCTCCGCATCGACTACCGCGGGGAGGGATTCGTAGTCGACCGTCACGAGGTCCGCGGCGTCGCGCGCGGTGTACGGGTCGTGAGCGACGACCACCGCGACGGCGTCACCGACGAACCGCACGCGGTCGAGCGCCAGCGGGTAGCGTCGCAGGACACGGCCCGGTGGGGCGTCCGGGCGGGTCTCGATCGGCTGCATCATGTCCGCGATGTCCTGGCCGGTGAGGATGGCGACCACCCCTGGAACCGCCGCGGCCGCATCGATGTCGATACCCCGGATCCGCGCATGGGCGTGTGGGCTGCGCACGATGGTCGCGTGCAGCGTACCCGGAAGGCGGACGTCGTCGACGAAAGTGCCCGCCCCGGTCAGGAGGCGACCATCGCCGACGCGGCGAACCGATTGGCCGACATAGCGACGCGTTGCCTGATTCTCGGCAATCATGAGCAGTCGCCCCTCCCTTCATGCAAGCCCGGCGCGGCACCGTGGCGGCGTCCGGCCGGGTCTTCCTTCGGCTCTGTTCGTCTTACGGCTGCAGCATAACACGCGCGGGGGCGAGGATGGTCGCTGTCACCGGGGCCGCCAGGGACTTGACCGCGTCCAGTCCTGCGGAGCGCCCGACCGCGCCGGGTCGTGGGGTGCGGCCATCGGCCGGGGGACGGAGTGTTGGCTACCGGCGTGAGGGAGCGCGGTCCGGGGACGGCGGCGCGGACGATCCGGCGCGCCAGGCGGCAATGATCTCAGCGTCGTGCGGGAAGGCGAGCGGCGGTAGGTCGTCTGGGGAAAAGAGCCCGACGGCGTCGCTCTCCTCGCCGCAGGTAAGGTCGCCGTCGACAACCTCGCCGGCGTAGACCGCAAGCACCACGATGTCGCCCGGCTCGGCGTAGAGGCCGATCAGCCGTGTCAGGCGGACGGTCAGTCCGACCTCCTCCTGCACCTCGCGCACAGCCGCCACCTCCGGCGGCTCGCCGCGATCGACATAACCCGATGGGAAGGTCCAGGCGCCGAGGCCCGGGTCGATGCTGCGTCGCTGGAGGACGACCTTGCCATCCTGCTCGATGACGACAGCCACCGCCAGCTTCGGGTCGGCGAAGAAGGTCACGCCGCAGGCGGGGCAGTAGGGTCGGGCGCGGCCGGAAACGTCGCGCTGCTCGACCGGGCGGCCGCAGTGGGGGCAGAAGCGGATCTCGCCCACGATGTTCACGCTCACCGTGATTCCTCCTGCCGTGCGGTGAAGCGTTCCTTGGCGCGCTCGTAGTCGGCGGGAGTGTCGATATCGACCGGTCGGGAGAAGTCGCTCACATCGGCGAAGGCGATCCGATCACGATTCTGCGCCAGTAGCGGCCGGGCGCCCACATCGCCGCGGATCCGCCGCAGCTCTGGGAAGAGTTCGCGGGCGATCAGCACGGGGTTCCCCCGGCCTTCGGCGTAGCGCGGTTGGACGATCGGGGCTCGGGTGCTGCGGTAGGTTTCAACGATCCGCTCCAGAACCGGTACTGCCACCTCGGGCTGGTCCCCGAGCAAGAAGACCGCGGCGTCCACGTCGTCCGGCAGCGCCTCGACGGCGGCGATGACCGACGTGCTCTGACCTTCGCGGTAGCGGGGGTTGCAGACGACCTGGGTGCCGGTGAGGTCTACCTGGGCCTTGATCTCGCTCGCGGCGCTGCCGAGGACGACGAGTAGCGGGTCAAGCGGCGCGCGGCGAGCTGCATCCAGCACATAGGCGAGGATCGGGCGACCTCCGAGGGTGAGAAGTTGCTTCCGGCCGCCGATGCGGGTCGCGGCCCCGGCGGCGAGGACGACACCGGCGACGCGGGGCATGGCTAGGTGCCGGACTCGCCTGAGGCCGGGGCTGCGTCGGACTTGGCCGGAGCCAGGCCCGATCCGGGTTGGCGCGGGTCGCGGCCGCGGCGCACCGCGATGATCTCGGCGAGGATACTAACCGCGATCTCCCCCGGCGTCCGGGCGCCGATATTGATGCCGATCGGCCCGTGGATGCGGGCGATCTGCTCTTCGGTGAAGCCGGCCGCGCGGAGCCGCTCGTTCCGCTCGGCGCTGGTCTTCTTGCTGCCCATGGCGCCGATGTAGCCGGCCCGGCTGCGCAGGGCGACCTCCAGCGTCGGATCCTCGAACTTCGGATCGTGCGAGAGCAGCACGATGTCCGTCTCCGGCCCGAGCGGGAGTTGCGACAGCACCTCGTCCGGCCAGCCGACGATCAGCTCTCCCGCATCAGGGAAGCGCTCGCGGGTGGCGAAGAACTCGCGGGCGTCGACCACGATGGTGTGGTAGCCGAGTTCCCGCGCGAAACGCTCGAGCGGGATCGCGGTGTGGACCGCGCCGACGATGATCATGCGCCGCGGCGGGCGGTGGCTCTCGATGTACACGTCCGCCGTGGTCGCGTCGTCGAGGGTGTAGGTGCGCGTCTCGGCCTGACCTCGCGGGAGCAACTCCAGCGCGTCGGCCGCGACGCGCGCGTCGAGTTCCGGGTTCCCCAGCGAGCCGGACCGGCGCCCATCCTCGTAGACGAGGAGCTTGGCGCCCACTTGCCCGCCGGCCACCACTGTGGCCAGGGCAACCGGTATTTCCTGGTTGATCGCGTCGCGCAGCTCCTGGAACGTGGCACTCATCGGCGCCCTCACACGAGCTTCTCGATGAAGACGTCGATCTGCCCGCCGCAGCTCAATCCGACGTCCCACGCCATCTCATCGCTGATGCCGTAGTGCACGAGCTGCGGCTGGCCGGTCTTGATCACCTCGCGTGCGGTCTCGAAGACCGCGCCCTCAACACAACCGCCGCTGACGGACCCGACCATACGCCCGCTGGCGGTCACCGCCAGCTTGGCGCCGACCGGCCGGGGCGCGGAGCCCGACGCCCGAACGACGGTGGCCAGGGCAATCTCCTCGCCCTCCTGCTGCCACTTCTCAATCTCGGGAAGAATGTCGCGCATGGTGGACCTCCTCAGGTGCTGGGTCAGGCCGCGGGCGAGCTCGTGCCGCTCATCAACGGCTGTTGGCGCCGTTCCGGTCGATGGTCGTCGATGCTGCTGAGGTGCTTCGCGAGCGCCTCGAGGCTCGCCAGGTTATGGACTGGCATGAAATCATCAACGTACGGGAGGGCCGCCTGCATTCCCCGCGTGAGCGGTTCATAGCGCGGAGAGCCGAGGAGCGGGTTCAACCAGATGAGCCGGTAGCTGCTGCGCTGGAGCTTCGCGATCTCCTGGCGCAGCACCTCGGGGTCGCCGCGGTCCCAACCATCGCTGATGATCAGTACCACAGCGCCGTTGCGCAGCACGCGGCGCGCCCATTCTTGGTTGAACGTCTGAAGCGACTGTCCGATACGGGTCCCGCCGGACCAGTCCTGCACCTCGCGCGCGACACGCTCCATCGCCTCGTCGATCGAGCGGTGGCGCAGCAGCCGGGTGACGCGGGTGAGCCGCGTGCCGAAGACGAATGCCTCGACCCGGGCCATGCCGTTCTCGATGGCGTAGATGAACTGGAGCAAGATCCGCGAGTAGCGGTCCATGGAGCCGCTGACGTCGCAGATCACCACCAGCTGGCGCGGCTTCAGCTTGACCTGGCGCCGGGAGATGCGCAGCGGCACGCCCGCAGTTTGCAGGCTGCGGCGCATCGTGCGGCGCGGGTCGATGAAGCGCCCCTTGGGTGACGCGACCTTCCGCCGCGAGCGTCGCTTGCCCAGGCGCCACTGAAGTTGCTCCATCAGCCGGCGGGTCTGGGCCAGCTCCTCTTCGGTCAGGTCGGCGAAGTCCTTCTCGCGCAGTATCTCCGCCGCGCTGTAGCTGAAGACGTCGGACTCGCTGTCGCTATCATCGAGGTCCGCCGCCTCGTCGGTCGACTCTACCATCTCCAGGCGACGGCGACCCTCGGCGCCCTCTCGCTCGGCGCCGTCCTGCTGCTCCTCACCCTCGCCCTCACCCTCCTCTTCGTCCTCGAAGGGGATGGCGTCGTCCGGCGGGACGCCGTCGGGGGCCTCAGCCGTGAAGTCCGGCTTGGCCCGCCAGTAGAGATCGAAGATCTTGTCGAAGACCTCGAGGTCGTCCCGGTGGGTGACGAGGCAGGCGCGAGCGGCCTCGCGGAATTCTGACCGCCGGCCGATGTCGATATGCTCGACGGCGCGCACGAAGTCCATGACCTGCCCGGACGTGGTGTTGATCCCGGCCCGGCGCAGGGCGCGCCCGAACCTGATGGCGCGATTGACGAAGGTCTCTGGTGTGGCCATGGTCCGTTAGCTTCCGCTCGCCGCCGTCGCGGTCGAGACGAGCGCCTCCAACTTGTTCTTCCGGATCGCCTGCACGTCCTCCTGGTGCTTCAGGATGGCGCCGAGCGTGGCCGACGCGATCTCGGTCGACAGCTCCTGCTGGTTGAGCGCCAGGAGCGCGGCAGCCCAATCCAGCGTCTCGGCGACGCCGGGCAGCTTGTAGAGGTCCTCCCGCCGCAGTTGGTGGATGAAGACCGCCACCTGCTGGGCGAGGCGCTCCGAGATCCCCGGCACCTTGGCGGTGATGATCCGCAGCTCCTTCTCGACGTTCGGGTAGTCGATCCAGTGGTACAGGCAGCGGCGCTTGAGCGCGTCGTGCAGCTCCCGAGTCCGGTTCGACGTGATGATCACGATCGGCGGCGTCTCGGCCCGGATGGTGCCGATCTCCGGAATCGTGATTTGGAAGTCCGACAGCAGCTCGAGGAGGAATGCCTCGAACTCCTCGTCGGCCCGGTCGATCTCGTCGATGAGCAGAACCGGCGCCTTGCCCTTGTGGCGAACCGCCTGGAGGAGGGGGCGCTCGATGAGATAGTCGGAGCTGAAGATCTCCTCCATGGCCTCATCGCGCGCGACCGACTTGTCCTCGAGGATGCGGATCGCCAGCATCTGGCGGGGGTAGTTCCACTCGTAGACTGCGTGGCTGACGTCGAGTCCCTCGTAGCACTGCAGGCGAATCAGGTCGGTGTCCAGGATCGCCGCCAATACCTTGGCGACCTCCGTCTTGCCGACACCGGCTTCACCCTCGAGCAACAGGGGCTTGGGCAGGCGCAGCGCAAGGAAGATCGCCGTCGCGAGGCTCTCCTCGCAGACGTACCGCTGGGTGGCAAGCGCCTTCTGAACCGCTTCAACAGAGTTGAGTTCCAAGCACATCACCTCATGGAATCCGGGGTTCCCGGTCCGACATTCCGTCCGTGCGTAGGGCACCGTATTCAATGATAGCAAATCCTGACCCACCGAAGCGCACGGTTCCGTGACCATCTCAGGAGCGGGCGAGCGGTTTCGGCGAGCGGTGCGAGTATGACGCGAGCCGGACGCCGCCGGTCGGGCTCTCCGGTCGCCAGCTACGTCACCGGCTCCCTGGAGATACAATCGGGGGCGGCCAACCGGCCGCCCCCGTGCGTGTGCGGCGTCGGTGAGCTAGCCGCGCGCGGCCGCAACGGCGCGCGAGAGCGCCCGCTGGGTGAAAACCCGCGCCAGATGCGCCCGGTACTCCTCCGAGGCGAAGATGTCGCCGTTCAACTCCAGGCCCTCGGCGGCGTGGGCGGACGCGCTCTCGATGGCCTGCTCAGTCGGTTCCTGCCCGGCGAGCGCCTGCTCGACCGCGCTGGCCCGCTTGGCGACGGTGCCGGCGCCGGTGATCCCGACACGTACCGTCTGGACCTTGCCACCGTCGAGCGTCACGAAGGCCGCGACCCCGACCACCGCGTAGCCTGAGGCCGGGTGAGCGAACTTCTCATAGGCTTGCCCGGAGGTGCCCTGCGGCTTCGGGAAGATAATCTGGGTGAGCACCTCGTCGGGGTTGAGGGCGGTAGTGAACATGTCGACGAAAAACTCACTCGCCGGGATGGTCCGCTCGCCGCTCGGCCCAACCACCTTTATCGAGGCGTCGAGCGCGAGGGCGACAGCCGGCATGTCCGCGGCCGGGTCGGCGTGGGCCATCGCGCCGCCCAGCGTGCCGCGGTTGCGGACCTGGATGTCGCCGACTACGTTGGCCGCCTCGGTGATCAGCGGCAGCGACTGCCGGATGACCTCCGACTGCAGGAGATCCCAGTAGGTGGTGGTGGCTCCGACGACGATGCTGTCGCCCGCGTCCTGAATTCCGGACAGGTCCGGCACGCGCCCGATGTCGATCAGGGCGGCCGGCTCCGCCAGGCGAAGCTTCATCAACGGGAGCAAGCTGTGGCCACCGGCGAGAATCTTGCCGTCCGGGTGCTGCTGCAGGAGCTGGACGATCTCGGGGACGCTCGTTGCCCGGTAATACTCGAAAGCTGCCGGATACATCGATTCAGCTTCCTTTCTGCGACTCCTGGATCGCCTTCCAGATCCGCTGCGGCGTCAAGGGCATGTCCAGATGCGTGATGCCGTACGGCTTCAGCGCGTCGATGATGGCGTTGACCACCGCCGGCGTCGATGCGATCGTTCCGGTCTCACCGGCCCCCTTGAGACCCATCGGGTTGACGGGCGTCGGGGTGACGGTGCGATCGACCTCGTACGTCGGCACCATGCTGGCGGTGGGGAGGGCGTAGTCCATCAGCGAGCCGGACAGGAGCTGGCCGTTCTCGTCGTAGACGGCCGTCTCGTAGACCGCCTGCGCCAGCCCCTGGGCGATGCCGCCGTGGACCTGCCCGTCCACGATCATCGGGTTGATGACGTTCCCGACGTCGTCCACCGCGACGTAGCGGAGGAACTTCACCTCGCCCGTGGCCGGGTCGACTTCGACCACGCAGACGTGGGTGCCGAACGGATAGGT
The DNA here is from genome assembly GCF_000024985.1 of Sphaerobacter thermophilus DSM 20745. Classification (NCBI taxonomy): domain Bacteria; kingdom Pseudomonadati; phylum Thermomicrobiota; class Thermomicrobia; order Sphaerobacterales; family Sphaerobacteraceae; genus Sphaerobacter; species Sphaerobacter thermophilus. The sequence goes on along the minus strand of NC_013523.1, from coordinate 1,544,621 downwards.
GTTGTTGATCGGGTCGAAGAAGTGGGTTTCCTCCAGGCCCGGCGTCACGCCCTCAGGCATGTTCCAGGCCAGGTAGGCCGCGCCGGCGACCTCCTGGAAGGTCTTGACCCGATCGGGCGCGCCCTTGACGTAGTAGCGGCCCTGGTCGAAGACGATGTCGTCCGGGGAGACTTCCAACAAGTGCGCCGCAATCTTGGCGCCCTTGTCCCGGACCTTGCGGGCGGCGTAGATGAGCGCGGTGCCGCCGACCGCGGTGCTGCGGCTGCCGTACGTCCCCATGCCGAAGGGGATGCGGCCGGTGTCGCCGTGGACGATCTCGATATCGTCCAGCGGCACGCCCAGCTCCTCGGCTACCAATTGGGCGAAGGTCGTCTCCTCACCCTGCCCGTGCGGGTTGGAGCCGGTGAAGACCGATACCTTGCCGCTGGGATGGACGCGGACCGTCGCGCTCTCCCAGAGGCCTCCCTGGAAGCCCATCGCGCCCGCCGCCTGGGACGGTGCCAGGCCGCAGACCTCGACGTAGGTGGAGAAGCCGATGCCGAGGAGCCGTCCCTGCTGGCGCGCCGCTTCCTGTTCCTTCCGGAACTGCTCGTAGCCGACGATCTCCAGTGCCCGATTGAGTGCGGCCTCGTAGTCGCCGCTGTCGTACTCGAGCGTGGTGGCGACGGTGTACGGGAACTCCTCCTTGGCGATGAAGTTCTTGCGGCGGATCTCGACCGGGTCCATACCCAGCCGGTCAGCCACCAGATCCATCATCCGCTCAAGGATGTAGGTCGCCTCAGGCCGGCCGGCGCCGCGGTAGGCGTCGGTCGGGGTGGTGTTGGTCAGGACGCCGTGGACCTCGACGCTGATGTTCGGGATCTTGTAGGGGCCGGAGAGCATCAAGCCGAACAGCCAGGTGGGCACACCGGGCGCGGCCGTCGAAAGGTAGGCGCCCATGTTGGCGTAGGCCTTGACCCGAATTCCGGTGATGGTGCCGTCTTGCTTGGCGGCAATGTCGACATAGTCGACGTGATCCCGGCCGTGGGTGGTAGCCACAAAGTTCTCGCGGCGGTCCTCCACCCACTTGACGGGCCGTCCAAGGTCCTTGGAGATGGCGGCTGCGATCATCTCCCCGGCGTAGAAGGGGATCTTCGAGCCGAAGCCGCCACCGACATCGGTGGAGATGACCCGGATCTTGGTCTCCGGGATGCCAGTGACCGCCGACATCAGCAGGCGATGGATGTGCGGGTTCTGGCTGGTGCACCACAGCGTGAGCTCACCGGAGCCGGGATTGTAGTTGGCCACGGCGGCGCGCGTCTCCATGGCGGTCGGGATCAGCCGGTGGTTGATCAGCCGCTGGGAGACGACCACGTCCGCGTCGCGCAGCGCGGCGTCGATGTCGCCGCCGGCAAGGCGCCAGACAAACGCGGTGTTGTTGGGCACGTCGGGATACAGTTGCGGCGCGCCCGCCTGTGTTGCCTTCTCCTGGTCGACGACGGCCGGCAGCATCTCGTACTCGACCTCGATCGCGGCCGCCGCGTCCTGTGCCTGATACCGGTTCTCGGCCACCACGGCGGCGACGCCGTCACCGACGTAGCGGACAGTGTCAACGGCGAGCGCGCGGTACTCCGGAACCTTGAGGTCGGAATTGGGCGGCAGCCAGGCGCAGGGGACGGGAGCGAGGGATTCGACGAGATCCTTGCCGGTGTAGACGGCGACCACACCGGGCATCTGGCGCGCCTTCTCGACGTTGATGGACTTGATGCGGGCGTGCGCGTAGGGGCTGCGCAGGATCACCATTGACAGCATGCCGGGCAGGCGGACGTCGTCCGTGTAGTTGGCCCGGCCGGTGATCATACGGGGGTCTTCCCGCCGTTTGACTGAGGCACCGAACATCTTCGTGACGGCCACGGGAACCTCCTTCGGCTGGTACGGACCCGATGGGCGACGCCGAGTGGTCCGGCGACCCGCGCGCTACTCGCCGCCAGCCGCGGTCGCGGCACCGCGCATCTTGTCAGCGGCGTACTGGATCGAGCGCACGATGTTCTGGTAGCCCGTGCACCGGCACAGGTTGCCCTCCAGGCCGTGGCGGATCTCCTCCTCGGTCGGGTTCGGGTTCTTCTGCAGCAGGTCGTAGGCGGTCATGATCATTCCCGGCGTGCAGAAGCCGCACTGCAGGCCGTGCATCTCCCAGAAGCCCTCCTGGAGGGGATGGAGCTGTCCGTCCTTGGCCAGGCCCTCGATGGTGGTGATCTCGGCGCCGTCCGCCTGAACTGCCAGCACGGTGCACGACTTAACGGCGGACTCATTCATGATGACGGTGCAGGCGCCACACTGGCTGGTGTCGCAGCCGACGTGCGTGCCGGTCAGGTTGAGGACATCGCGCAGGTAGTGGACGAGCAGGAGGCGCGGCTCCACCTCGCTCGTATGCTGGACGCCATTGACGGTCACAGTTATCTGCTGTTTCATCGATCTCCCTCCTGCACTGGAGCGGATGCCATCAGACCGCCGCGCCAGCGACGGCTCTAGCCGCCGCTGATCTGCTTCTCGATGCAGCTGAAGAACTGCTCGACCAGGCGCCGGGCGACACCGCCAAGCATGCGCTGAGCAACCGAGCCGACGGGGCCGCCCACCTCGACGTCACCCTCGTACGTAATCTCGGTCGCTCCGTTGGCGCCTTCCGCCAGGCGGAGCATGCCCGTGCCCTTGACGAACCCGGGTCGGCCCGATCCCTCGATGTGCATCTCGTAGCTCTCGGGCGGGTTGAGGTTGGCCAGCGACACTTTCCCCGAGTAAGTCCCGCGGACCGGACCAACGCCCACGGTCATCGCCATGGTGTACTCGTTTTCGCCGACCTTCTCGAGTTGTTCGACGCCGGGCAAGCAACCGGCGATGGCATCGGGATCGATCAGTTTGTCCCAGATCGCCTCGCGCGGCGCCTGCATGGTGTACGAACCGGAGATTTTCATCCTACCCCCCCTGACCAGGCTCGGGCTTCGCTGCCCGGCTGCCGGCCGCATCAGAGTCTGCGAACCGTCGATCCTGCCACGGTGGCAAGGCTACCAGGCTCTTCTTGCTGCCTCCCTCCTGCGCTGTCCTGCCGAATCGGCGCTCGGCGCGTCGCGCCAGCTATATCCCTGACGGTGGGCGGTGCCCGTCCCGCGTCTCAGGGTGTCCCGAGCTCGCGCGGCATCGGCCTCTCCGGCGTGCGGATCGTGCGGGGTCGTGCGCCGTGCAGCATCATCGTAGCACAGCGTCGAATTCGGTCAAGAGTTTCCTCTCTTGGCGAGCCGCCTACCAGCCGTAGGGGATGTTCCGCCGCGGGTTGAGGTGGGGGAAGATGCCTGCCTCCCGCAGCGCGGCGACCCGGCGGAGAAACATCTCGACCTCCTGCCGGGTGAGGTATGGCCGGAGTGTGGCGCGCACACGGTCTGCCTCCCGCTCCAGGGCTTCCATCGCCTCCAGCAACTCCTGCGCGATCGGTTGTCCGCAGAAGTCCCAGATCACGGTGCGCAGCTTGGGATGGACGTGGAACGTGAGACCGTGGTCGATGCCCCACAGTTGCGGCTCGTCAGCGCCGACGAAGCAGTGGCTCGCCTTGCGGTCGGCGTTGTTGGTGATGAGGTCGAAGAGCGCGATGCGCTGCAACTGGCTCGTGAAGTTGTCGCGAACCTCCCCGTCGTGTACCCCGCGGGCGGGCTCCACGTAGAGCTGCACCGTGCCGATACCGTGAGGCCCATCGCGGATCACGACGGGCGGCACGAAATACCACCCGAGCATGCAACTGACCAGGAACGCCGCGTACTCCCGGCGGTAGAGCGTTCCGGTGGGGAAGTCCCAGAGTGGGATCTCGCCGTCCCGCGGCTTGTAGATCGCGACGGTCGGCGGGTGATCGTCGTGCTCGAGGCGAACCGCGAAGGTGTAGTTCGAGCCCCAGGGCACGAGTTCGCAGTCGGTGATACGCCCGCGCCGGAGGAGGTCGAGGATGACGTCATCCGGGGCACGCCAGGTGCATCTATCGGCTGGAGCGAGTCTCGGGGGGATCCCCGGAGCGTTTCCGTCACGGTCGGTGCGGTTGCGTGGGAGGAGGTCGGTCATAGCAGATCCCGGATTGGGGCGGACGCCCGATGCGGCGCTGTCACAGCGTTTCAGGGACAAGTGTACCGAACAGTGGCGGATCCTAGGCACGCTACGTGCCGCCGGGAGTGGTGGCACGGATCCCGCGCGTCGGATGTTCTCGTGCGGTCGCGCCTGAACGGGCGCCAGGACGTATGGAGGGAGTCTTTTCGTGATTGAAGTGACAGAGCGGGCGCTGGACGAGCTTGAGGCGATCCGCGAGGCCAGCAACCCGCAGCCTGGACAGGGCATCACCCTGGTGGTGGACGACAGCGGTGACCTCGGTCTTGCCCTGGCTTGGCCCCAGGAAGACGACCAGGTGGTCGAGCGGGACGGGCAGCCGGTGATCATCATCCCGAAGGTCCTGATGGACCCGCTCGATGGTGTGATCATCGACTACCAGGATGTGCCGGGGCAAGAGGGGTTCACCCTAACGCGACCCTGACCAACTGGTCGCCGTTGCCCATGAGCCGCCGTGCCCCGCCATTGCCGGGGGCGCGGCGGCTTTGGTACCGGGCGGCCCGGCACTCGATGTCGTCCATGAGCCGGTCCCCCATGGCGCGATGGTTTGGAGCAAAAGGGCTCTGCTATAATCCGGCGGGTGAATCCGTGCTGTGACAAGGGTGGAGTAGGTGAGAGTATCGGTCGAGAAGCTGCCGCAGAGCTCAGTGCGACTGGACATCGTCGCCGACCCGGATGAATTCAACCAGGCGCTGGACCGCGCGTTCCGGCGGGTGAACCAGCAGGTGCGGATTCCGGGCTTCCGTCCCGGCAAGGCACCGCGGTTCATCCTCGAGCAGCGGCTCGGGCGCGAGGTCTTGGTCGAGGAAGCCCAGCGCGAGATCATGGACACGCTGTATCGCCGGGCGCTCGACCAGGAGAACCTGATCCCGGTCTCGGACCCCGAGGTGGATATCTACCAGGACGAGCCGGTCGGCTTCCGGGTTGAGGTCCAGGTCTATCCCGAGGTTGACCTCGGCGACTACCGTGCCATCCGGCTCGATCCGCGCGAGGTCGAGGTGACCGACGCGGACGTGGATGAGGCGCTGGCCGACGTGCAGCGGGCGAACGCCGTCTGGGTGGAGCCCGCCGAAAAGCGCACGCCGAACGATGGGGACCAGGTCATCATCGACCTGGAGGTGACCCGCGACGGCGAGCCGTTCCAGGAACCGCTGCGGGGTGCGGACTTCGTACTGGGTGAGAGCAGCCTCTTCCCCGAGATCGAAGAGGCGATCAAGTCGCTGCACCCGGGGGAGACCGCCGAGTTCGATATCACTTTTGAAGAAAACGATGAGAAGGTCAGCCCGGAGATCCGCGGTACCACCCTGCACTATCGCCTGACGCTCAACGAGGTCAAGGAGCGGGAACTGCCCGAGCTGGATGACGACCTCGCCAAGAGCGTCGGCGACTACGAGACGCTGGACGAACTGCGGGCGGCGATCCGCGAGGATCTGCTGCGCAGCCGCGCACTGGCGGCGCGGGCCGAGTTCTACGAGCAGGCTGTGGAGGCGCTGGCGAAGCAGGCGACACTGGAAATCCCCGAGGCGATGGTGACGAGCCAGCTCGACCGGGAGGTGGAGCAGCTTCGCACCCGGCTGACCCAGCAGGGCAGCAGCCTTGAGGAGTACCTCCGCTTCGAAGGGCAGACCCTGGAGGAGTTCAAGGAGTCGCGGCGGGAGGATGCCGTCCGCCGGCTCCGCAATACGCTGGTGCTGGAGGCCTTCGCCGAGGCCGAAGGCATCGACATCGGCGCAGAGGACCTGACGGCCGAGATCGAGCGGCTGTCCAATCAGTCGCAGAATCCCGAGCAGATGCGCCAGATCTACTCCAGCCCCTACTTCACTGACCTGCTGATGTCCGAGTTGAAGGACCGCAAGGTCATGGAGCGGCTGGTCGAGCTGGTCACCGAGGGGCGGGGTGCCGTCATCGGTGAGGCCGCCGAGGTTCTCGCCCGGGCAGAGGCGGGAGTTGCCGCCGAGCCCGAGCAGGCAGCCGCAGAGTCTGAGGACGACGAGACTGCGGACACGGAAGACACGCAGGACACGCAGGAGACCCAGGACGCGGAGGACGCGTCCGCGGAAGCAGCCCCCGAGGATGGGGCCGCGGTGACGGTAGGCGCGGCTGAGGAGCCGTCGGCCGCTCCCGCGGAGGAAGAGGCCGACGAGGCCGAGTCGCAGGAGTCGACCGGCTAGCCGGGGTGCGCACCGACCGAGAGCGAGAAAGGAACCCCACGATGTACTTCTACGAGCGGGCGCGACCGGAGGCGCTCATCCCGATGGTGGTGGAGACCACGAACCGGGGCGAGCGCGCCTACGACATCTACTCGCGGCTGCTGCGGGACCGGATCATCTTCCTGGGCACGCCCGTTGATGACCAGATCGCGAACGCGATCATCGCCCAGATGATCTTTCTGGAGTACGAAAACCCGGAGCAGGATATCAAGCTCTACATTAACAGCCCCGGGGGCCTCGTCTATGCCGGGCTGGCCATCTATGATACGATGCAGATGATCCGGTGCGATGTCGCCACGTACTGTATCGGGCTGGGTGCCAGCATGGCGGCTGTGCTCCTGGCGGCGGGCACGAAGGGCAAGCGATTTGCGCTGCCGAACTCGCGCATCTTGATCCACCAGGGGTCGTCGGGGTTCCGGGGTTCGGTGCCGGACATCGAGATCCAGGCGCGCGAGACGATCAACCTGACTACCAAGATGACCGAGATCATGGCGTATCACACCGGGCAGTCCTTTGAGCGTGTGAAGCGCGACACCGAACGCGACTACTTCATGTCGGCTCAGGAGGCGAAGGAATACGGGATCGTCGATCACGTGCTGGAGCCCGCAAAGCTGGTGACGGCTACGTCCTAGCGGGCCGACGCTGAGGGGTACGGGGGATGTCGAGTTCTCGTGGGGGAAGAGTCCATTACCGCTGCTCGTTCTGCGGGAAAGGACAGGAGGAGGTCCGGCGGCTCATCGCGGGACCGGGTGCGGTCTACATCTGCGATGAGTGCGTCCAGCTCTGCCGGGAGATCATCGAGGAGGAAGAAGCTCCTGCTCGCCGGCCTGAGCCCTCGCTGGGCCGGATCCCGACTCCCAAGGCGCTCTACGAGCAACTGAGCAACTACGTCATCGGCCAGGACCGGGCGAAGAAGATCCTCTCGGTGGCGGTCTACAACCACTACAAGCGGATCACTGCGCCCAACGACGATGACGTGGAGCTGCAGAAGAGCAACATCCTGCTTCTCGGCCCGACGGGGAGCGGTAAGACGCTGCTGGCACAGACACTGGCCAAGCTCCTCGATGTGCCCTTCTCCATCGCCGATGCGACCGCGCTGACCGAAGCGGGCTACGTGGGCGAGGACGTCGAGAACATCCTGCTCCGCCTGATCCAGGCGGCTGGAGACGTGCAGCGGGCGCAGACCGGGATCATCTACATCGACGAGATCGACAAGATCGCCCGCAAGGGCGACAACCCGTCGATCACCCGCGACGTCTCGGGCGAGGGGGTCCAGCAGGCGCTCCTCAAGATCATCGAGGGGACCGTCGCCAATGTGCCGCCGCAGAGCGGGCGCAAGCACCCCCACCAGGAGTACATCCAGATCGACACCCGCAACATCCTCTTCATCTGCGGCGGGGCCTTCGAGGGGCTGGAGGACATCGTCCGCCGCCGGCTGGGGCGGGAAGCGACGCTCGGCTTCGGCGCTCCGCTGCGCACGGAGCGGCAGGAGAGCGTGCTGCACCACGTCCAGCAGGAGGATCTGCTCAAGTACGGGTTGATCCCCGAATTCGTCGGCCGGCTGCCGGTGGTGGTGGCCCTCGACCACCTGACGCGCGACGAACTGGCGCGCATCCTGGTCGAGCCGAAGAACGCCGTGGTGAAGCAGTACCAGAAGATGCTCAAGCTCGACGATGTCGAGCTGGTCTTCACCCAGGATGCGCTCGAAGCGGCGGCAGACTACGCGTTGAAGCGCGGCACGGGCGCGCGGGGACTTCGGACGACCATCGAGGAGGTTCTCCTCGACGTGATGTACGAGATCCCGTCGCTCGAGGGCGTGCGGAAGTGCATCATCAACGCCGACGTCATCAACCGCCGCCGCCCGCCGCTCTTGATGAGCGTCGGCGAGGAGCCGGTGGAGTACCAGGCGTCTGCCTAGGGCTACACCCTTCAACGGAGTTGACGAACACGCGGGCCGGGCAAGCTTGCCCGGCCCGCCTCTTTGTCTCGGCGCGTGTGGCGCGAGAACCGCTAGCCGCGACCGATTTGCTTGCGCCACTCCATGACCTGGGCAGTGTGATCCGGGTAGTGCGTGTAGGTGTCGGACGCGACGAGTTCCCGCGAGAGGATCGGCGTGGTTTCGAGAAGCTGAATGAGCTCGTTGTGCGTCCGCCAGAAGTCCTCTCGAATCTCGGCCGCGGGCCGGCTCGCGTCGAGGGCCGCCTGCTCCGGGTTGAAGACGTCCATGTGGGGCCAGTTGAACACCTCGCCGCGTTCCAGGTGCCGGATCTCGTCGATCAGCTTCCGCTCCCAGGCCGTGACGTGACCCATCGTCACTTTGATCGTCCAGCCGTTCGCGAGTTGGCCCTGCTCCAGGTCGTCGTCGCTGAGGTCACGCACCGCGCGAGTCAGCGCCAGCCACTCCCGTTGGATGTCTTGCAGGATCGCGAGCCGTTCGTCCGTACTGATCGGCATCGGGTCGCTCCTCTCAGCAGTCGCGGGGGGCGCAGGGCGGCCGAAACTGGGTTAGACTACGGGACGGATCAGAGCGCCGTCGGTATCGTCGTTCGCGAAGGCTGTCACGCCGGCTATGGTAACACGCCCCGGGCTGCTCGTCGGCCTGGATCACTGGGAGGGAGGATGCGATGGGACGTCGCGTCGTCATCGAAGGGGGACTGTTGGGGACCGAGGAGGGCGCCTTCAGGGCCGACCTCGTGATCGAGGGGGAACGCATCGCGGCGATTACCCTCGATGCCTCTGACATCGATGCCGACGAGCGGATCGATGCCCGGGGGAAGCTGGTGGTCCCGGGCGGGGTCGACGTGCACACGCACTTCAAGGATCCTGGCGATCCACCGACCGAGGGCTTCTACCACGGGAGCCTTGGCGCGATCGCAGGCGGCATCACAACGGTGGTCGAGATGCCGCAGGCAACGCCGACTTCGAGCGAAGGGGCGCACATCCGGCAGAAGCGCGCCGTCGGCGAGCAGCACTCGATCGTGGACTTCGCGCTCTGGGGTGGGGCGGTCAACCAGGATCTTGAGAAGATCGACGAGATGATCGACGAGGGGATCGTCGCCCTCAAGTCGTTCATGGCGGGGTCCAGCCCCGGCTTCCCGGCCGCGACCGACGACACCCTCCTCGCGGTCTTCCGGCGCGTGGCCGAGGTCGGCATCCCCTACGGGCTGCACGCGGAGAACGACGACCTGCTGGAAGCCGGGATCGCGCGCTTGAAGGCGCAGGGGCGGAAAGACCCGATGGCGCACGCGGAGTCGCGGCCGCCGATCGTGGAGATCGAGGCCATCCACCGCGCGATCTTCTTTGCCGAGCAGACCGGCGGCCATGCCTACATCTGCCACTGCAGCACCGCGGGCGGCCTGGAGCTGGTCAAGGCGGCCAAGGCGCGGGGCGTTCCGGTTTCGGTCGAGACGTGCCCGCAGTACCTGGCGCTCGACGAGGAAGACTTGCGCCGCCTTGGACCGTTCGGCCGCTGCGCGCCGCCGCTCCGTGCACGAGACGAGGTCGAGGGCGTGTGGCGCTACGTCGCCGACGGCACGGTCGATGTGATCTCCTCCGACCACTGCGGCTACACCATCGAGAGCAAGGAGGCCGGCCTGGACGACATCTGGCAGGCGCCGCTCGGGCTGTCCGGTATCCAGACGATGTACCCGATCGTCCTCGACGACATGCTGCACCAGAGAGGGCTGGACGTCGGCACGTTCGTGCGCCTGTCGGCGAGCAATCCTGCGCGCATCTTCAGCCTCTACCCGCGCAAGGGGACGCTCCAGCCGGGCGCAGACGCGGACGTGGTCATCTACGACACCGAGCGCGAGTGGACGGTCCACGGTGAGGACATGCTCCACCGGAACAAGTGGACGCCGTTCGAGGGGCGTGTGGTGCGCAGCCGCGTCGTGCGGACGATCATCCGGGGGCGCACCGTGTACCAGGACGACGGAGCCCCGATGGTGACGGGCGAGCCGGGCACCGGGCGGTTCCTGCCACGCGGATACGGGCGGATGCGGGACTAGGAGCGGCCCCGCTACCAGTCGTACCCGAGGAAGTCCACGACCTCGGCCGGGTCGACACGCTCGTGCGGGTGGATCACCACATACCCGGAGACGACGCGCTTGTCGTAGGCGATCCCCTGTGCGTCCAGCCAGTCTTCGATCGGCAGGTCGGTCTGGTCGGTGGTGAAGACGTATGCCGGCCGCGGCGACTCGTGTACACGGGCCGTCGCGGCCGGCAGCCGGTCAATGCCGTGGCCGATGGCCAGGTCGTAGTAGTCCGCCGCCGCGATCCGCTCTTCGGTGTCGAACATGAGCGGCTTTCCTGCCCAGTGGTTCATCCAGACGGCATCCACGCCCAGTTCGTCCAGCGCCGCGACGAGTTCCTCGCTCGACGGCGGCAGGTTTCGCCAGTAGGCGGACTGCCAGACCTGCTCGGGCGGCGCAGTGACATAACCTGCCAGCGACACCACCAGGATCACCGCGCCGAGCGCCCACCCGAGTCCTCGGACCCATCGCTCTACCTGAAGGATTCCCGCTGCCAGGATGATCGGGACGACAGAAACCAGCGGGATGGCGTAGCGCCCGGTGGCGTCGAAGGTCTGGAATTGGAGCGCCAGTTCGCCGAAGGAGCTGAAGATGAAGCTGAGGGTGAGGACGCCGCAGAAGAGGAAAAGCGCGTCGATCGGCCGGCCTCGGCGCAGCGAGAGCCGTAGCCAGTCGAGGAATCCGGCGCGGCGCTGCACGACCACAACGCTGACCAGCACAGCGATCGCCGCCGCACCCAATAGTTTGAGCCAGTAGGGGATCGGCGCCCAGGCATTGGCGACTCCGAGCACACGCGGGAGGTTCACACGGAAGAAGAATTTGGCGATCTCGACGTAGTCGCCGTGCTGCCGCTCGGCGCCGATGCCGAGGAGGTGGTGGAACGTGGTGTACTCGTGGGTTCGGGCGAACTCCAGCACCGGAGCGGCGCCGACGGCGAACCCGGCGACTGCAGCAGCGATCAGGCTGGGCCGGATCAGGACGCGTTTGTCATGCAGGACGAGGATGATGACCGCGGCCGCGACATAGGTCGCGATCTGCCCGTGCAGCCAGAAGCCGAAGCCGGCGAAGACGCCCATGAGCAGGTAGCGCACCCAGCGGCGACGCGGCGGGAGCACGGAGGGGGGATACGCCTCGTCGATGGCCAGGAGCAGGATCAGGTTCCCGAGCGTCATCGCGTCGAGCAGCGGCCCCCAGAGGCGCGCCGTGGCCGAGAGGACGTACACCGGCGGAAGGGCGACGAAGGCGGTCGCGGTGACCGCTGCGCGGCTGCCGGCCACGCGGCGAGCGAGCAGGTAGACGCTGGCGGCGAAGGCAATGAACTCAATGAATGTCACCGCCTTGAACGCTGCGCGCGACATGCCGAACAGAGCGAAGAAGATAGCTCCCAGGTAAGCCTGAAGGCTGCCCATGTACGGCTGGCCGTAGAGGAACAGGGGGCGCTCCCCCTGCAGGATGTGCCGAGCCATGAGGCCGAAGGTGGCCTCATCACCGTCGATCATCCAGTTGGCCCGGGCCATGCTCCAGACGCGCAGAGCGATCCCGGCCAGCAGAAGGCCGGCCGGGATCAGGTGGCGTGTGGAGACACGGGAAATGCGGCCCGCGGGCGGGGAGGGTGCAGTCGCGTCCGCGGGAGGTCCGGCGGTGCCGGTGGTATCCCTCGGGTTCAGGGCGCCTGGTCCTTCCCGCATGCCCCGCCCGCGGTCAGTGCGTGGGGCATGGTTAGTCGCGGCGGTTCATACCGCTGACGATGCTGAGCCAGTAGAGCAACTGCATCAGGGCGGTGAGGAAACCAGCGATGTAGGTCAGCGCCGCCGCGTTGAGCACCTCACGGTTCTGCTGATACTCGGTCCGGTCGACGATGCCCATCGTCGTCAGCATCTGCAGTGCGCGGTTGCTGGCGTCGAACTCGACCGGCAGCGTGACCAGAGCGAAGAGCGTCCCAGCCGCGAAGAAGGCGATACCCAACCAGGCGAGCTGGGTCAAGCCGATCACGATCCCGGCGAGGATCATGATCCAACCGAGATTCGAGCCGAGGCTCGCTGCCGGCACCAGCAGCGAGCGGATCTGGAGCGGCAAGTAGCCTGCCTTGTGCTGCAGGGCATGTCCCGCCTCATGGGCAGCGATCCCGATTGCGGCGACCGAGCGCCCCTGGAACACCGGCGGCGAGAGCCGCAGTGCCCGCTCCCGCGGATCGTAGTGGTCGGTGAGTTCGCCGGGCACCATCTCGACCGGCACGTCGCTGAGGCCGTTCGCGTCGAGGATCGCCCGCGCCACTTCCGCGCCACTCAGGCCGCGCTGATTGGGCACCTGGCTGTACTTGGTGAACGCTCCGCGCACCCGAGCCTGCGCGAAGAGCATCAACAAGAGTGGGGGTAAGATGAACAAGAAGTACATTGGATCCACGTAAAACATAGTCGCACCCTCACTCTATGGCTTCCCGGCATGTATCATGCCGGACAACCTTGCTGAATCCGCATGGCCAATCGGGTAGGTTCGGCGGACCCACCACCCGGGTCGTGGTGGTATCGAAACGGGGTGGTGATCGCCTTCGATCATGCTATAGTATGCCCGAAGAGCGGGCCGGCGGGCAACGGGGCGGGATACGAGCTTTCATGGCGAAGGCACGCAGCAGGTGAACGACGCGATCGCCGGTATTGAGCGCGCGATGCGGCAGGTCGTCGCCGAGGCTGAAGCCGCTGCCGGCCATCGGTTCTCCGAGCGTGATCTTCCCCTCTACGGTGTCCTGCGATACCACCTGGGCTGGGCCGATCCCGACTTCCGGCCTGCCACGGCTGACGCCGGCAAGCGCATCCGGCCACTGATTTGCGTCCTTGCCTGTGCGGCCGCGGGCGGGGACCCGGACGTGGCGGTGCCGACCGCGGCCTCGATCGAGCTGCTGCACAACTTCACGTTGGTCCACGACGATGTCCAGGACGGGAGCGACCGGCGTCGCCACCGCCCGACGGTCTGGGCGCTGTGGGGGGTGGGGCAGGCGATCAATGCCGGTGACGCGCTCTTCGCGCTCAGCCAGCTCCCGCTGCTAGGCTCGCACGCGCGCGGGGTGCCGCCAGCGCGCGTGATCGGGGTCGCCCGCGAGTTCAACGCCACGGTGCTGCGCATCGTCGAGGGACAGGTGCTCGACCTTTGCTTCGAGGAGCGCTGGGAAATCCCGGTCGCTTCGTACCTGAACATGATCGAGGGCAAGACCGCCTCGCTGGTCGCCTTCGCCGCGTGGTCAGGCGCAGTGCTGGCCGGTGCTGACGCGGAGCGGGCCGAACGCTACCGCGCCTTCGGCCGGGCGCTGGGCCTCGGCTTCCAGGTGCAGGACGACCTGCTTGGGATCTGGGGCGAGGCAGAGGTGACCGGGAAACCGGCGGGCGACGACATCCGGCGCCGGAAGAAGTCGCTCCCGGTCCTCCTGCTGGCGTCGAAGGCGGACGCGGAGGACCTGAGCACGTTGCAGACGATCTACGCCGGGCCTGAGGTTGACGATGCAGCGGTGGAGACCGTGCTGCGCCTGCTCGAGAAGTACGACGTGCAGTCGGAGGTGCAGGTAGCGGTGGCCGAGTACCACGCCGAGGCGCTGCGCCTGCTGGAGGAGGCAGGCGCCACAGGGCCGGCCCGCGAGCGGCTGAATGAGCTAGCCGAGCGCCTGGCGACCCGCCGCTTCTAACCTCTCCGCACCGGGCACGGGGCGTAGCGACTAGCGCCCGTTGGCCGCGATCAGACTCTTCCCCGTGGGGTACCCTTCGCGCGCCAGGAGCGCCAACAACCCCTCGACGAGCCCGTAGGAGCCCGACAGCATCATGTCGCCGTGGGGAACAGCCTCGTAGTAGCCGAGGGAGCGGACGAGCCCACGGTTCGGGCCGGTGATGGCGACGAAGGTAATCGGCTCCAGCGTCGAGTAGTCGGGGGCAAACGCCGCTCCGTGGCCGCCCAGAGCGACGACATCGTCGTGCGTCAGGCGCCCGGTACGTAGTGCCTCGACCAGTTCCCGCAGGATGGCGGGCGTGACTCCTCTGGTATGGTGCTCGAACAGCCCCAAAACGCGTAGCCCGCGCACTGCCACAGCGAACGTGTGCAGGTTGCCGACGTTGACCAGGATCGCCCCGCCCGTCGCAGCTTCCCGCGCGACAATCGGGTCGCCCAGCGTCCCCAGGACGGCTGCGGCGCCGGTGTCCATCACCACCACGCCGGGCAGCAGCTCGCGCACCGCATGCATGCGCAGCATGTAGTGCGGAGGATCTCGGTAGACCATGCTCAGGAGATCGCCACCCCGCGCGAGCAGATCCTGCAAGAACTCGTAGCGGAACTCGCGGCCGCCCGCGTCCGGCGAGTAACCGTGGTCCTGGACCGCGACGGCGGAGAGTGACGGGAGCGGGATCTCGAACCGGGCAAGGGCCGTCTCGATGGCGCCGATATCAACATCGCCCAAGCGGATGATCTCGGCGCCGGGAGGTGGCTCGTCGCGAATCTCCACCCCCATCTCCTGAACGCGCTCCAGGTCGTTGTGCAGCGTACGCGCCGCGTGGGGAGCGGCGGTCACCGGGAGTCCGGCAGCCAGGTGCTCCTGCACCGCGGCGCTGCTGGCGCCGCCACCCATGAGCGTGCCGGCCAGATGGATCGGAATGCGGCGAGCGGTCGCCCGTCGGATGCGGCCGGCGACCACCTGCGTTTGCGACGGGAGGACCAGCTTGACGCAGTTCTCCGGAGCGCGATCGCTCTCATAGACCAGGACATCCTGCGTCCCGGCTCCGACGTCGATAGCCAGGATCCGGATCGGCTCAGCAAGCATTCCCGACCGCTCTCCGCTTTGCTTTTTGCCTGCCATCCTGCGTGATTATGCCAGCGACGACGGTACTACAGCCAGCGGACGTAGCGGCGCACGTCGTCACAGGGTGCGTCCGGGTCGGCCGGCGTGGCCGTGAAGTGGAGAATGACGACCTCGGGTGGCGCCAGGAATCGCATCCGCCAGCGGGTGACGCCGAGCCCGTTGGTCACGTACAGCAGCGATCCTCGGACCCAGTGGAAGCCCCGCTGGAGCGGCGAGTGGGGTCGGCGGTACAGGCGATCCAGGTAGAACGAGATATCGAGCGGTGTCAGCGTGGTGACCGGGGAGAGGCGGACCTGCCCGCCGTGGGTGTGGCCGGTCAGGACCACTCCCGCCGCTCCCGCAGGGAGCAGCGGAGCGATCGACGGCGCGTGGGCCAGCAGCACCAGGGGACGAGATCCGGTGACGCCACCAAGCGCCGTATCGAGATCGGCCAGCTCCAGGTAGGGGTCGTCGACGCCGGCAATGACCACGTCGTGGCCGCGTAGCCGAACGGTGGTCGAGGTGTTGCGCAGGACGCAGACGCCCTGGCGTTCCAGGAGCGCGGCGATGGCCTCGCTGTTGGCGGAGCCTCCCTTGAAGTCGTGGTTGCCGAGGACAGCGAAGGTCGGCGCGGGCCAATCGGCGAGGGGAGCGGCCGAGTCTCCGTCGCTCTGCCAGCGCGCGTGGTCGAAGTAGTCGCCACCCAGGAGGATCAGGTCGGGGCGCTCCCGGTCGATCGCAGCGCGCGCCGCGCACGCGATCCGGTAGTTGCCACGCGGCCCAGCCAGGTGGAAATCGCTGAGGAACGCCGCGCGGATCCCCTCCAGTTCCTCCGGGAGATCCGGCACGGTAACGGCGACGTGCCGGACGCGCAGCCGACGAGGTTCGATGAAGATCGCGTAGAGGAGCGCGGCGGCTCCGAGGCTACCCATCGCGCCCACAGCGATGCCGGAGCGTCGAAGGGTAGTCTGGGAGATGCGGTCGTGCGGCATGGACTGGGTCCTCCCATTCATCAAGATACCGCGGCGGTAGGCCCGCCCGCGTGCACCCCGACATCTTGCGATAGGGCGCGGCACTGCGGCAAGGTGCGCGGGCCGCTCATCACCCTGAAAGCCGTCAGATTGCGTATACTTGAACCAGGCGACCACCGCTGCCGAACGCGGTCCGATCTCCGGCGAGTGACCGTTCGCGGCCGGGATAGGCGGCGGCGCCCGTCCAGCGTGTTAGGCCGGGCCGGTGTGATCGATCCGTGCCGTGCTAGCCCGGTTTCGGCGACACCCCTCCGGCAGCGGCGTCCAGGCGAAACGGCGGTGAGAATCTGTGCGGCGACGTGACGATACCATCACCCACGCCATGGAGGACTACCTCAAGGTCATCTACAGCCTCCAGGCCGAGACCGAGGTCGTGACGACGCAGCAAATCGCTGAACGGCTCAACGTGCAGAGCCCGTCGGTGACCAACATGATCAAGCGCCTGGCGGAGCTGAATCTGGTGGAACACACCCCGTACCGTGGCGTGGTCCTGACCCCGAGTGGCGAGAAGGCCGCTCTGGAAGTCTTGCGCCACCACCGGCTCCTGGAGCTGTACCTCGCCGAGGCGCTCGGCTACTCCTGGGACGAGGTGCACGAGGAGGCCGACCGGCTCGAGCACAGCATCTCGGAGGAGCTGGAGGCACGCATCGACCGGGCGCTCGGCTATCCGACGACCGATCCACACGGGCATCCTATCCCCAGCCCGGAGGGCGAGATCAAGGAATCCGCCGACGTCAACCTCGGCGACCTGGAAGTGGGCGAGGTGGCCGTGGTCAACCGGGTCTGCGATCGCGACCCGGAGAAGCTCCGCTACTTGGGCGCCCTCGGCCTGTACCCTGCGGCTGAAGTCGAGGTCCTGGAGCGCTACCCGTTCGACGGCCCGATCCGCATCTCGCTCGGCGGCAACGAGCACATCCTGGGCCGGGAGCTGGCGCAGTCGGTTCACGTCACACGATCGCGCCGGTGACGGACCGGCTTGCCGGCACGCCGGGCTCGCCCGTCCGCGTCTCGCCTGATATCATCCACCCGGTGAACGTACACCATCAGGAGGGAAATGGCGGCGAAGCCGTGGCACGGTACCAGTGGATCGAGCCGGCTCCAGCGGACTGGGCCCACACGCTCTGCGAAGACTTCCTCCTCGGTGAGATCCTGTGGCGACGCGGGTTCCGTGACCGTGCGGCCGTTGACGCATTCCTCCGGCCGCGGCTCGACGACCTGCCTGACCCACACGCCCTGCCGGACCTCACGGCGGCGGTTTCCCTGATCCGCGACACCATCGCCGCCGGGCGGCCGATCGTGGTCTACGGGGACTATGACGCGGACGGCCTCTGCGGGACCGCGCTCCTGACACGGGCGCTCACGGCGCTCGGCGCCGAGGTGCGCACCATGGTGCCCAATCGGCTCACGGATGGCTATGGGTTGAACCTCAACGCCGCGCGCCGGATCGCGGCGGACGGCGCGGGGTTGGCGATCCTTGTGGATTGCGGCACGGGTGACGCCGAGGCGCTCCGCCTCCTCCAGGCGGCAGGAATCCCAGCAGTCGTCCTCGACCACCACCATGTCCGCGATCCCAACCTCCCAGCCGCGGCATTTGTCTCTCCAAGGCGTCCGGATTCGCAATATCCCTTCGCGGGACTGGCCGCGGCCGGGGTGACCTACCAACTGGCACGGGCACTGTTGGGGGAGGAGCGCGCCGCAGGACTGCTGCCTCTGGCTGCGCTGGCCACAGTCGCTGACGTGGTCCCGCTGGAGCGTGACAACCGGGCCATCGTCCACCACGGGCTGCGACGCTTCGCTGCCGACGCACCGCTAGGGCTGCAGGTACTGTGCGTGGACGCGGGTGTGGATGCCCGGTCGCTGACCGCCTGGCATCTCGCCTTCATCCTCGCGCCCCGCGTGAACTCCGCCGGGCGGATGGAAGACCCAACACTCGCCCTGCGGCTGCTACTGACGGAGGATCCCGCTGAGGCTCGCCGGCTGGCGCGGTATCTGTCTCGGTTGAACGCCCAACGACAACAGGCGACCGAACGAATGCTGGCCCAGGCCGAGCGGCGGCTGGCCCTCGGCACCGATGACAACGCCTCGGTCCTGCTTGTGGCCGAAGAGGGCTGGAGCGTGGGGCTGGTCGGGCTAGTGGCGAGCCGGCTGGCGGACCGGTACCAGCGCCCGGCGGTGGTGCTGGCGCGCGACGGGGAACTGAGCCGCGGCTCGGCACGCAGCATCGACGGGTTCGACATCGTTGAGGCGCTCGACGCCTGCCGGGACCTGCTGGTGGCGCACGGTGGGCACAGCCGGGCGGCGGGCCTGACCGTCGAGACCGCGCATCTCCGTACCCTTGAAGAGCGGCTGTCCAGCCTGATTGGCCGGACCTTCCCGGACGGGCTGCCGCTCCCCGCGCTGCAACTCGACGCGGAACTGCACGCGAACGAGCTGGTTCCCGAGACTGCCCGGCTGATCGAAGCGCTCGAACCGTGCGGGACCGGTAACCCGACCCCGGTCTTCTTCATTCGGGACGTCAGCGTGCAGCGCCCGCGCCTCAGTCGCGACGGAAAGCATCTCCTCTTCGACGTGGTAGCGCGTGACCACCGAATAGTGCGCCGGGTGGGGGCAGTGTCGTTCAACGGCAGTGAGCGCCTCGATGAGCTGGCAGCCCTGCGACGAGCGGACGTCGCCTTCACGCTCCGCCGCGACCATTGGAACGGTTCCGAACGCCTCTCCCTCGAAGTCGTGGATTTCCGCCCCGCCACTGCTCGCCACTAGGGCACGGCCCTGACCAGCGGGGAAACGTGATGCCGAGGGCACGTTTCCCGCAAGGCGTGCAGGCTACCTCGCCGGGATTCCAACATGAACTCCCCTCTCTCAAGGTTGGGAGAGGGGTTGGGGGTGAGGCCTTTCCCCAAGCCCGGGCGATCCTCCGTGTGACGCCCGGGCTTCTTGGTTACCGACCAAGCCCCTCAGCCAGGCGGGCGACGCGCGCGGGGTCGACGGGATTCTGCACGCGGCCGTCGCGCTTGGCCCACGTCCCGACGATGACGCCCGTGGCCACAGGGAGGAACTCTGGAATCGACTCCGGGTTGACGCCGCTCCCGACGTAGATGGGCGTCTCGGGGAGGACGCAGCGGACGCGGGCCACGTCGTCCGGGTCCGCGCTGCGGCCCGTCGCGACGCCGGTGACGATCACGGCATCCGCGAGCCCGCGCTCCACGGCGTCGAGTGCGGCTTCCTCGATCGTCTGGGGACCGAGAGGGACGCCGTGCTTGACGAGGACGTCGGCCCAAATCTCGACCGGAGCGTCAAGCAGGCGCCGATAGCGCAGCGTCTCCGCGGCGCGCCCTTCAATGATCCCCTGGTCGGTGGCGATGACGCCGGTGTGGACGTTGACGCGAATGAACTTCGCGCCGGCCGTGGCGGCGATGCCAAGTGCGGCCGCGGCGTCGTTGCGCAGCACGTTCACGCCGATCGGCAGGGGAACCTGGGTGGCGACGGCGCGCACGGCCAGCGCCATGGCCGCGATCGTGTGCGGCTCGACGCGCTCGGGGAAGAAGGGCGCATCCCCAAAATTCTCGACGATGAGGGCATCGGCGCCTCCCTCGTGGTACGCACGAGCGTCGGCGACCGCGCGCTCGATGATCTCGTCGATACTGAGTGCCACCCGCGGAGTTCCCGGCAACGGCGCGAGGTGGACAACGCCGACAAGGCGCGGCGGCCACTCGACCGTCACTCACGGACCTCCGTCATATCACGCACCTCGACCACCCCGGGGACGCGTCCGGCCACAGCCTCGGCGTTCTCGGCATCCTCCACACTCTGCACCGTGCCCTTTAGAAAGACGATGCCGTTGATGACGTTCACCTCCAACCGCAGGTCGGTCGTCAGGGCGTCCTCGCGCAGCTCGCGGAGCACATCGATCCGGATATCGTCGTCGCCACGTGCCACAAACTGGGTAATCTCATCCGTCTCGTCGTCAGGTTCGGCGTCCGCCTCGGTCGCGAGCTCGTCCATCGACGTATCCTGGAAACCGCCGACGATCCGCAGATCCTGGTAGTCGGTGCTCGGGCGCACCACTGGGTCGGTCGGTGGGAAGTAGGGCTCTCCCTCCTCGATCGCCCGCTGAAAATCATTGGCGTCGGCACCGACATCACCGGTGAAGTCGGGCTCGGTATCGGAGATGTCGTCCTCCAGCGACATGCGATCGGCGTAGCCGAATCCTTCGTCGCGGTCGGGCGCCTCGAACGCGCTGTCCGGTGAGATGACCAGCTCTTCGATCTGGTCGTCGATGCCGCGGATCCCGTCCACCATACGGGCCAGATCAATGGCAGCCTGGTGCATCTCGGTCGAAGTAACCAGACCACTGAGCCGCGCGACCCCGTTCTCAACGTCCACGCCGACGTTGATCCCAGCCTGGTCGAGGAGCATCGCGATCTGCTCTTGGAGCTGACGGTCGCTCGGTGTTGCCATGGGGAGTGCTTCCTTCCGCTATGGATCCTCCGTCGTCGCGTGTCGCAACTTGGGGACCGCACGGTGCGGTCAGGATTCCGTATTATAGGGCGAGTGAGGGGGCAGCGAATGGCTGGACCGGACCGCGCGCGAGAGCCTGAACCCGATGCGATGACGATCCACCAGCTCGCCGAGCGGAGCGGCGTGCCGGCCCGGCGAATCCGCTTCTATATCGCGCAGGGGCTGCTCCCGCCGCCGGTCGGCCGCGGGCGGGCGGCGCACTACCGGCGCGCGCACCTCGACCGGCTGCGGCAGATCCAGGTGCTGCGGGAAGCCAATCTAGGACTGGATGAGATCCGGCGCCGTCTCGGCACCCCGCCGGTGCCCTCTCGGGAGGGCACGTCCCCCGCGGTCTGGCGCCGCTGGGCAGTAGCGCCCGGAGTGGAGTTGCACGTGCGGGAGGATGTAGCCCCCGAGGCGGCGCGGGTGGCCCGCGCGCTGGCAGGAGTGGCGCGTCAACTGCTCGGCGACGATGCGGACGGGTACGGGGAAAGCGACGACGAGGTGACGACATGATGGGCCAGGCAAACGGCCGGGCGGCTGGCGGCGTGCCGGACCCGCGCGAGGAGTTGGAGCCCGTCGCGGACGTGCTGCGGGAGGCCGGTTTCTACGCCTATACCACGCTCGATTCGGAGAACCGCTGGTCGGTTGCCTGTGACACCGAGGAGGGACACGTCGACGTCCGCGTGGGCGAGGACGGCTACGAGCTGGACGTGTGGGACACGTCGCCGGGGCTCTTCATGGACGAGGAGAACGAGCGTCGCCGTGAGGCGATGGAGCGTCTGGCGCGTGTCTCGCTGCCGGCCATCGCACGGGGCTTCCTTGAGCCGAACCAGGAGGTGTGGTGGGAGGAAGCGGAGCACGGCGTCGGCGTGCGGCTACGCTACCAGCTCCCCTTTGCGCTGCGCGAGGACATCGGTCGTATCGCCAAGGAGCGCCTGGCGGAGCTGAACGAGGTCATCAGTCTGGTCGAGACGCGGCTGGTCGAGTAGCTGCGCTTCGCCTTGCTTGCGGGTCGGCGGCGTAATCCTGGTGGCGACATGAAGGGAGATCCGATGGTGGAGCGGTGGCAGCACTTCCTGGCCGTGGCGCGAGGGCAGGCTCCGGCCGACCTCCTGCTGCGCGATGCGCGGATGGTGAACGTCGCCTCCGGTGAGGTCGAACGGGTCAACGTCGCCATCACCGGCGGGCAGATCGCCGGGGTGGGGGACTACACCGAGGCCCGCGAGGTTATCGACCTCGGTGGGGAGTACCTGGCGCCCTCGTTCATCGACGCGCATGTGCACGTCGAAAGCTCGCTCCTGTGGATCGACCAGTTCGCACGGGCGGTCGTGCCGCACGGGACCGGCGCCGTCGTGACCGACCCGCACGAGATCGCCAATGTCGCCGGGGTGCCGGGCATCCGGGCGCTCATGGAGGCGTCGGAGAACCTTCCCCTTGGGGTGTTCTTCACGGTGCCGTCGTGCGTGCCGGCCAGCCCGATGGAGAGTGCCGGCGCGGTCATGACTCCGGAGGCGATCGCCGAGGCGATGACGCTGCCGCGAGTCGTCGGGCTGGGTGAGATGATGAACTTCCCCGGCGTGCTGGCCGGGGACTCGGAGATTGCCGCCATATTGTCCATCCCGGCCCCGCGACGCGACGGGCACGCACCTGGGCTGAGCGGCAAGGACCTCAACGCCTACATCGGCTCGGGCATGACCTCTGATCACGAGTCGGTGGCCCTGGAGGAGGCGCGCGAGAAGCTGCGCCGGGGCATGACCATCATGATCCGCGAAGGGTCGGGACAGAACAATCTCCTCGACCTCCTGCCGCTCGTCGATGACCGGACCTACCCTCGCTGCTGCTTCGCCAGCGACGACCGCGACGCCGGGACACTCCTCCACGACGGCCACATGGACGCGATCCTGCGCAAGGCGATCGGCGCAGGCCTCGACCCGATCCGGGCGATCCGGATGGCGACACTCACCCCGGCTGAGTACTGGCGGCTGCCCGGGTACGGGCTTGTGGCACCCGGCTACCAGGCCAACCTGGTGGTGTTCGAGCGGTTGGACGACATCCGCCCGCGGCTGGTGCTCTTCGGCGGGTCGGTGGTCGCCGTGGACGGGCGGCCGGAGTTCGAGGTCACCGCGCCGATCCCGGAGTCGCTCCTGAACACGGTCCGCGTCGGGACGCTGACGCCGGACGATCTGCGTATCCCGGCCGCGGAGGAGATGATCGCGGTGGGCGCCATCCCCGGGCAAATCGTGACCCGCAAGCTCACGGTGAAGCCCACCGTCCAGGACGGCGCGGTGGTGGCCGATGTCGAGCGCGACCTGCTGAAGCTCGTCGTGGTTGAGCGGCACCACGGGACCGGGAGGGTCGGCGTGGGTCTGGTGCACGGGTTCGGCCTGCGGCGCGGCGCGCTCGCCTCCTCGATCGCCCACGACGCGCACAACATCGTGGCCGTCGGCACTAACGATGCCGACCTGATCGCTGCGATCGAGGCGGTGGCGGCGCTCCAGGGCGGGCTCGCGGCTGTCGCTGACGGGCAGGTGCTGGAGTCGCTCGCGCTGCCGGTCGCCGGCATCTTGTCGCCGGACCCGGTCGAACAGGTCGCCGCAACCCATCACCGCCTGGAAGAGGTGGCCCGCTCGCTCGGCAGTACCGTTCCGGCGCCGTTCGGGCTCTTGTCGTTCATGGCGCTGTCGGTGATCCCGGAGGCGCGTGTGACCGACCAGGGCCTCGTGCTCGTCGGCTGACCGGGCGGGAGCGGGCGCGATCCACTGGTCCCTATCTTGCACTGCTTCGGCGGATGTCGGGTGCGAGGGGGCATCAGTATGGTCAAGGATGAAGAGATCGCCGCCCGCAGCCGCCGAATGGAGCAGATCCGCCGCGCGATGCTGGCGGCGCCTGAGTTCGCTACCTATTGCAACGAGAAGCGTCCGGTCTTCGGGGAGGGGGCGCTGACGGCCGACCTCGTACTGATCGGCGAGGCGCCCGGTGGTTGCGAGGAGCGGCTGGGGCACCCTTTCGTTGGACCGGCCGGGCAGGTCTTGACCGAGGCGCTGGCGCAGGCCGGGATCGACCGAGAGGACCTGTGGATCACCAACGTCGTCAAGTGCCGCCCGACCATGGAGGGCGTCGGTGGCCGGCTGCGCAACCGGACGCCGACCCCGGCTGAGGTCGAGTGGTTCCGCCCCTGGCTGCTGCGCGAACTGGACGTCATCGACCCGCGCGCGATCGTCTGCCTCGGCGCCACGGCCGGGAGCGCCGTGCTTCATCGTGCACTGCGCATCACGCGCGAGCGGGGGATCTGGTTCGACGGGCCGAACGGGCTTCCCACCCTCGTGACCTACCACCCGGCGTACCTGCTGCGCCGCACCCAGGACCGCGACGACCGCTTCGGCGAGTTCATCGACGACCTGCGCACGGCCGGCGAGCGTGCCGCGGTCGTGTCCACCGATTAGCCGTCTCAGATGCTGGTCAGGCCAGGGACTGCTGCTCCGGCACCGAGATGTCGACCTCGACCCGCTCCATCCCGTCGACCCAGCGGACGCGGGCGGGGAGCCCGAGGTCGCGCAAGAGATTGAGCATCCGCACGTTCTCGGGTAGGACCATGGCGTACATGGTCCGGTAGCCCCGCCGCCGCGCACCGGCTATGATAAGTCGCGTCAAGGCGAAGCCCAGTCCACGTCCCTGCCATCGGTCCTCGACGATCACCGCGTATTCCCCGCAGTCGGTGCCGGGCTCCCGATCCATACGCACCACACCGATGATCTCATCGGGGTCGTTTGGATCGAGCGCAACGTAGGCAAAGCGGTCCTGCCCGTCGAGGTGGGTAAAGTACCGTGCCCTTTCGTCGCTCAACTCGGGGACGACTCCGAAGAAGCGCAGGTAGATCGAGCGCTGGCTGAGGCGGGTGTGGAAGCGCTGGAGTGCGCGCATGTCATCGGGCTGAATGAGGCGGGCAACGACGACTGTCCCGTCGGGGAGGGTGAGGGTGGTCTGCTCGAGGTCCTTGACGTCGGTCTCCATCGGGCCGCCAATCCGGGTGCGATGCGCTGATGTGCGGCGGCGCGGCCGCGTCGGAGCGACCTCGGTCGCGCTGCTCCTAGCCTAGCGGGTGGCTGGGTGGGGCGCAAGCCCGGGGGGCGTCCCCCATGCCTACTGCCGACCGCGCGCGCCCGGCGGCGGGCCGCCGTCGCCGAACCAGAGCCTGCTGGCGCCGATCTGGCTGCCGTCCGGCCGGAGATAGCGGACCGTTACCTGGTCGTCGGGCTGCGGGGCGAGGTGACCGGCGCGAAGACGAGGCAGCACCCCCCGGCGGCGCGGCGCTCATGCACCCTGCCATCCGCCATCTCCGCGCGGATCGCCCCGCCATCCGGTCCGGCGCCGAGCCCGCCGACGCACACAGAGCACCCGCTCGCGACCATGCATCCGCCGGCCTGGTCGCGCCGCCCGGGCGGGATTTTGCCGGACGAGGCGCCCGCCGGTCGCCCCTGCGTCTCACCGGGCGGACGGATCGCTTTGACGAACAGCGAGAACAACGCACCGCTCTGCTTGACCTGGACCCCGGCAGAACAGGCCGTCCCGCGCAGGTCAGGGGCGGCGGTCACGATGTCGTACCAAGTGCGCTGGCAGCGGCGGCCACCACGGGTTGACGCCACGCTGGGGCGACGATATAATGCAACGCGGGTTGAAGTGTTGCGGGAGGACCATGCGATGGCCACGACAGCACCGTCCACCGTCCCGGCGCAGGAGCTCGCCGCGGTACTGAAGGTCCTGGCGGACCCGAGCCGACTCATGATCTTCGATCTGCTGATGCAGGGGGTCCGTTGCAACTGCGAGCTCGGCGACGCCCTCGGCATGGCACCCAACCTGATCTCACACCACCTGCGCGTGCTTCGCCGCGCCAACCTCGTCCACGCGGAGCGAGACGCCAGCGATGCGCGCTGGGTGTACTACTCGGTCAATCGGGAGGCGCTCACCGAGCTGAAGGCGGTCCTCGGCGCCTTCTTCGATCCAGCCCGCATCCCGCCGCGCCAACCCGCCTGTCCGCCGGCCCCGCGCCGCCGCTGAGGTCACGGTGAGCACCAGGGAGGAGGGTGCTTGTCCAGTAGTTCAATGGTGGCTGAACTATCGATGTGGGACGCCTAGCGTTTCACCCGTGGACATCGAGGACGGGGAGGAAAGGGTGACGAAGGACGTGACGGATACGGTGATGCCGCGCCAGGCGCGGCCAGCCAGTGTGACCGCGCAGTTGTCGGTGCTGGACCGGTCCCTGCCGCTGTGGATCTTTCTCGCGATGGCTCTCGGCCTGGGGTTAGGGCGCCTCTTCCCCGAGCTCGCCACCGTCATCGATGCCATCCAGGTCGGTGGCGTGTCGCTGCCCATCGCCGTCGGCTTGCTCTGGATGATGTATCCCGTCCTGGCGAAGGTGAAGTTCGAGAAGCTCCCGGCGGCGGCCAGCAATGGTCGGCTGCTGGTGACATCGTTGGTGCTCAACTGGGTCATCGGCCCGGCCCTCATGTTCGCCCTGGCCTGGCTGCTGCTGCCCGATCACCCGGCGTACCGCACCGGGGTGATCATCGTCGGCCTGGCCCGCTGCATCGCCATGGTGCTCATTTGGAACATGCTGGCCTGCGGCAATAATGAGTACGCCGCCGTGCTGGTCGCGCTCAACTCCGTCTTCCAGATCGTCATGTTCACGGTTCTGGGCTACGTCTATCTCAGCCTCGTGCCCGGTTGGCTCGGAGGCGAGGCGACGGTGCTCGACATCTCGATGTGGCAGATCGCGAAGAACGTCCTGATCTTCCTCGGCATCCCGCTGGTGGCCGGCTTCCTGAGCCGCCTCATTCTGGGCCACGCCAAGGGGACGGAGTGGTATGACACCCAGTTCATCCCGCGGCTTGGGCCGACGGCGATCATCGGCCTGCTGTTCACCATCGTCGTGATGTTCTCGCTCAAGGGTGACGTCATTCTGTCGCTGCCGCTGGACGTGCTGCGGATCGCGGCGCCGCTCCTGCTCTACTTTGGGATCATGTTCTTCGTGGCCTTCGGCATCTCCTATCTGCTGGGCTTTCCTTACGCCGAGACGGCGACGCTCTCGTTCACCGCGGCCAGCAACAACTTTGAGCTGGCCATCGCGGTGGCGGTTGGTGTCTTCGGCATTGCCTCCGGTGAGGCGCTGGCGGCGGTGGTTGGGCCGCTGGTGGAAGTCCCGGTCCTCATCGGGTTGGTCTACGTCTCCCTCTGGTTAGGACGCGTGTTCTACGGTCGGAAGGGAACGGGGCCGGCGGTTCCCGACGCGGCTGCGTGAGCACAAGTCTCCTTACGGGATAGAAGCGAAGGGGGTTGCGTACCATGGCTCTGCGCGAGCCGGTCATGGTGTGCGACGGCGTGCAGGGAGGCGTCTGCGTCGGCTCGAGCACCTGCTTCGTCACCGGCGCGGCGCCAACACTCGACAGCCTTCTTGAGGCGATGGACCGATGGCTCTGGCACCACCCATCCTACACGGCGCTGTCCTTCAGCCATGCCGCCGAGACGCGCTGGGAGCCGCGTGTCGGCCTCGCCGGTCCTGAGGCCACAACGGTCTACACGGGGGTGTTGCTCGTGCAGACTCAGCAAAGAAAGCGATAGCCGCGGTCTCCTCGTCCCGCGGCGTGATCTCGTCGCGCCGGCCGGCTGACGGGGTCTTGACGGGCTCCATCGGCGCCTGGTCCGCTCCCAGGCGGCAGGGTACTCCGCTACTTAGCATGGCGGAGCTGGGTACCGCGTACCCAGCTGCGTCGTGATCGCGGATATGCCAGAGCCGGTTGGGTCGATCAGAGGACCCGCGTCCCAACCGATGTGGCGATGGCGTTGGCGGCGTCGGTGGACGCGACGAAGGCGTACACGTAGCCGAGGAGGATCGCGAGACCAAAGAGCAAGACCGATCTGGGGGGCGTCAGCGCGACTCCCCTCCCTGAGGACCGGGAGACCGCCCCGATTATCGTACACCCCGGCGGGCATGTCATCAAACAGGTTTGATACAATGACATGTGATGCAAAGGGCTGCGAGGAGGTGCCCGATGCCGCGAGCGGCCATGTTGGCGTCCCCGTCCCCGGATGTCGTCCAGCTCTTCAAGGTGTTGGCCGATGAGACGCGGCTGGAGATCCTCAGGCTCCTCGCGCTGACCGACCTGCGCGTCGGCGAGATCGTGGCACACCTCGGCCTACCGCAGAACGCCGTGTCCTATCACCTCAAGCAGCTCCGCCGGCTCCGGCTGCTCCGCGATCACCGCAGCAGCGCGGATGCGCGGGATATCTACTACAGCGTCGATCTGGACCACCTCCAGGCGCTCTACGCCGCCGCGGGGACGTTCCTTCACCCCGGGATGGGGCTGGCCACGGCGCCGGCGGTAGACCATCGCGAGAGGCCCTTGCGCGTGCTGTTCCTGTGCACCCACAACAGTGCGCGCTCCCAGATGGCGGAGGCCATCACGCGGCACCTGGGCGGCGATCAGGTCGAGGTCGTCAGTGCCGGGAGCGAGCCCACCACCGTGCATCCGCTCACCGTCGAGCTCCTCGACGAGTGGGGCATCGACACGAGCCGGCTGGACGCCAAGGGTTTGGACCGGTGGGTTGGCCAGCAGTTCGACTATGTCATCACGGTCTGTGACCGCATCCGCGAGAACTGCCCGACCTTCCCCGGCGAGCCGAGGCTGATCCACTGGAGCATCCCCGACCCCGTCGAGATCGCGGAAGAGGAGCAGCGGCGCCGGGCCTTCGCGGCGGCTCGTCACGAGATCAGCACGCGCATCCGCCACCTCTTGAGCCTGCCGCACCCCGCCACGGGGCAGCGGCTCCAGATCCGAACACGGATCCCAAGCCCACCGGGCTGAGACAGCGGAGGGAGACACGCGATGCGCCTCGCGATCATAAGCGACATTCACGCCAATCTGCCGGCCCTGGAAGCCGTGCTGCACGACATCGCGGCGCAGCCGGGCATCGATCGCGTCTACTGCCTGGGCGACCTCGTCGGCTATGCCCCGTTCCCCAACGAGGTCATTGCCCGCATCCGGGCCCTCGGCATCCCCACCATCATGGGCAACTACGACGACGGCACCGGCTTTGGCCGCGACGAGTGCGGCTGCGCCTACAAAAACGCCGTGGACAAGCTGCTCGGTGACCAGTCCTTCGCCTGGACCAAGGCCAACACCGCCGAGGAGAACAAGGCGTTCCTGCGGGAGTTACTGCCGGAGATCCGCGTCGAGGCCGATGGTGTGCGCATCCTGCTGGTGCACGGCAGCCCTCGACGCATCAACGAGTATCTCTTTGAGGACCGACCACCCTCCAGCTTCCGACGGCTGGCTCAGATGGCTGATGCAGATGTCATCGCCTTCGGCCACACCCATATTCCCTACGCCAAGCTCGTGGACGGCGTCCTCTTCGTCAACGTCGGCTCCGTCGGCAAGCCCAAGGATGGCGACCCCCGTGCCTGCTACGTCCTCCTAGATGTGGCCGAGGGCACGGTGGGGGTCAAGTACCGCCGGGTCGCCTACGACGTGGCTGCCGTGGCGGAGGCGATCCGCCAGAGCGGGCTGCCCTACGGGTTCGCGGTACAACTGGAGCGCGGCGGAGTTGGGATCGATGTCTCGCCGACCCCAAGCGCATGACCGGTCTTCTCGATGCCCAACTAGCGAGCACGCTCAAGGGCTCTAGTGGTCGGCAGATGGGATTGGGTGGCCGGACAGCCGCCGCCGTGGTAGAATCGCTATGCGTACGCGTGTCTGGCGCCGTAGCCAAGTGGTAAGGCAGGAGTCTGCAAAACTCTGATTCGGCGGTTCGAATCCGCCCGGCGCCTCCACGACCGGCCTGTTGGGCCGGTTTTTTCGTGCGCGGCGTGGATCTCGCGGGGGACGTGCGGGCACAGTCCAGACCGGAAGGGAGGCGGCGGTGCAGCCAGAGACGGTGGTGCGGAGCGAGCGGCCGTTCGACGGGAAGTTGATTCGCGTGCGGGTCGATACGGTGCGGCTGCCGGACGGACGCGAGCGGCAGCGGGAGGTGGTGGAGCATCCCGGTGCGGTGGGGGTGCTCCCGGTGCTGACCGATGGCACGCTGGTGCTGGTCCGGCAGTACCGGCACGCGATCGGCCGGGCGCTGCTGGAGATCCCGGCGGGGACGCGCGAGCCCGGGGAGGATGCCGAGACGTGCGCGCGGCGTGAACTGGCGGAGGAGACGGGCTACCGAACGGAAGCGCTGTGGGAACTGGTGCGCTTCTACGTGAGTCCTGGTTGGGCGGATGAGGAGTTGATCGTCTACGTGGCGGACGACCTCCAGCCGGGTGCGATGCATCCTGCTGACGACGAGCGGCTGGAGGTCGTGCCGGTGCGTCCGGATGAAGTGCCGGGATTGATCGCGCGGGGGGAGATCGCGGACTCCAAGTCGGTCGTGGCGCTGCTGGCGTATCTCGGGCTGCGGCTCGGTGGAAAGCGGGTGGGTGACGGGCCTCAGAGTTGAGGCCCGCCCGGCCGCCGTGCCAGCTCCGCGAGGTGCTCCCACTCGTGCTCCAGTAGCCGTCGAATCCCTTGCCGAGCAGTAGACGGCCCAGATCGTCGCTGGCGCACGGTTGTGAGTTCCTCGGGCGTGGCGGCACGAAGCCGCTCGATGGCGAGCGCCCCGCTCCGGCGGAGCGCCTCGGGGAGGCTGATCTCGCCGCGCTCTGCCGCGCCCTGGATCGCGAAAAAACCGCGGGAACCGCCGAACGCGATGCTCAGGTAGCCGCCCGTGGCGCCCAGGACGTGGAGCAGGACCGCCCGGCCGGACCGCCCTCCTTCAGCAGGCGCGGCGTCGAGGTCGGCGTCAGTCTGGGTGGCGGCCCAGTCTGCCAGCGTCTCGCGCATCCACTGGAACCGCCGGATGTGGACTTCAAGCTCCTCATGCGTCATGGGCTCGAGGTCGGGTCCGAAGATGATCGATGGCGACCCGTTACCGAGCCAGATGCCCTCTGTGATGTGCTCCACCACTTCGGTCTGGAACGGGGCGTCCGGGTCGACCGGCTCGCCCTGGCGGCGGAGCGTGCCGAGGAATGCGCGGATGGCGTCCGGCGTTGCCGCAAGGGCGTCGTCGGTGGTGGGGCCGACCGCGACGCAGCCGAGCAGGTCCAGCACGTGAACCATGGTCTTGCGACGCCGGGGACCCGATTCGAGGTAGAGGCCATAGGTCGTCATCAGTGTGTCTCTCTCCTTCTGGGCTGAGGCGAGCCGCGAGGGAGCGGCTCCCGGCTCGCCAGCGACTCAGTCCAGGGTGAGGCGCAGCGTGTAGGTGGCGGGTTGGCCGTGCCGGGCCTCGAAGCTGCCCTCTCCAGTCAGGCCGCTGAGGTCGCCGGTGCCGGAACCGGGAACGACGGTCCAGGTGCCGGTCGCGACGCTGTCCCGGTACGTCCCGCTGTGCTGGAGTACGAAGCTGCCCTCCCGGTCGGCGAGCCGGCCGACGACCTGTTCGAGGCCGATGAACGTAGCGGACTCGTCATCGTGGTAGACCATCAGGTACTCGAGCGTCCCCCGGCCCTCGATGTCGCCGCGGAACACATTGGTTACCGTGGCGCGTGCCAGCTTCGAGCCGCCGTTCGCCTCGCCGAATGGGTGCTCATCCCATGAGATCGTATCGAATTGCCCGGTCGCGCTGGTACTCATGTCTGGTGCTCCTCTCGGTCGCGTTGTGTCCCCATTGCCCCGCGGGACATCCCCAGTATCGCAGGCATACCTGTCAGATCGTGGCAGGAATTGCGGTACACTTGCGAACATGCGAGCGAGCCGCCTACTGTCTCTCCTCCTGTTGCTCCAGACCCGTGGCCGGATGACGGCCAGGGAGCTGGCGGATGCCCTCGAAGTCTCGGTGCGGACGGTCTACCGGGACACTGAAGCGCTGGCGGCGGCAGGAGTGCCGATCTACGCCGACCGCGGCCCAGCCGGGGGCTACCAGTTGCTCGATGGATATCGGACCCGGTTGACGGGGCTGACGCCCGATGAGGCGGAGGCGCTGTTCCTCGCAGGGGTCCCGGGACCGGCGGCCGAGCTGGGCCTGGGCACGGTCCTTGCCACGGCGCAGCTCAAGCTGGAAGCCGCTCTCCCCGCCGAGCTGCGGGCTCGCGCCGCGCGGATCCGGGAGCGGTTCTACCTCGACGCGCCCGGCTGGTTCCACGAGGAGGAGCAGAACCCGTTTCTGGGTGCCGTCGCGGAGGCGGTCTGGGAGCAGCGTCCGATCTGGGTGCGCTACCGTCGCTGGGGCGGGGAGGTGACCCGCACACTCGAACCGCTCGGGCTGGTGCTGAAAGCGGGCGTCTGGTACCTGGTGGCGCAGGCGGGTGGGCAGCCTCGCACGTACCGCGTGTCGCGCATGCTCGAGCTGGAGCTCCAGGACGGCCGATTCGAGCGGCCGGAGGGGTTCGACCTGGCGGAGTACTGGCGGTCCTGGTCGGAGGGGTTCGCCGACCGGCTCTACCGCGACCGCGCGACGGTCCGGCTCTCGCCGCGCGGGGTGGTCCTCTTGCCCTACCTGCTCGGGCAGGGCGTCGCACGGATGGCGCTGGAGGCCGCGGGCGACCCGGATGCCACAGGGTGGGTGCAGGTCGAGATACCGATTGAGTCGGTGGAGCACGCAGTGCCCGCGTTGCTCCAGCTCGGGGCGGACGCCGAGGTCCTGGCGCCGCAGTCGCTGCGGGCGCGCATGGCGATGACCGTCGGGGCGCTCGCTCGACTTTATGAAACGAATACCTGACGGTTCGCGCGCGCCACCGTACAGCGTCCTCCATCTCCCGCCGCAACGTTTGCTCAAGACTTCCCCGTTTGCAGCCCCTTTACGAGTGTACGTACACATGCTACAATTACGGACACAGTGTACGTACGCTCTCGCAGCGCCTAGGCGTCTGCTTGCGGTGCGGAAGTACTTGTCGATCGGTACGAATGTGCCGGGTCGTATCCACCCCATTGTGCTCTTGGCCCGGGCTGGTGCGGGACTTAGAGTACGGTGGGGCACGAGATCTGGATGAAGGGACTGAATCCGGATCACGTTCTCGATTACGTCCGGCGTGCCCTTTAGCGATCGGGGGGTTACTGTGGAGCGTAGACGAGGCAGTGGGAATGGGCGTACCGTCCTGATCGTCGATGATCATCCGCTCTTTCGCCAGGGCCTGCGCCGATTGATCGAAGAGGGCGGCGCGTTCAAGGTGGTTGCCGAGGCCACAAGCGGGCACGAGGCAATCCGCGAGGCCGATATCCACCGACCCAGTATTGCCCTGATCGATATCCAGCTCCCCGGCGTCACCGGTCTCAACGTGGCGCGCATCCTGAAGAAGCAACACCCGTCAATGCACATCATCATCCTGTCGATGCACGTCGATGATGAGCGGCTGTTCGAAGCCGTCCGTGCGGGTGCGTCAGCTTTCCTGACGAAAGACATCGAGGCTCAGGAGCTGATTTCGTCGCTGGATCGCGTGGTTCAGGGGGAGCAGCTCATCAACCTTGAGGTGATGTCGCGGCCGGAGCTGGCGTGGCGGGTTCTGTCCGAGTTCCGGCAGCTCACCGGCGACGATGGCGAGGCAGGGCCAGCGTCCGACCCGAAGCGGCTGCCCCTGTCGGTCCGTGAGGTCGAGGTGCTCGACTGCGTAGCGCAGGGCCTCTCGAACAAGGAGATCGCCGAAGCGCTGTTCATCACCGAGCAGACGGTGAAGAACCACATGACGTCGGTGCTGCGGAAGCTGCAGGTGAACGACCGCGTTCAGGCAGTCCTCTGTGCCGTCCGCAACGGTTGGGTCGAGATCGGGCCGCCGAGCACCGGCGGCGGCGTCGTCAGCGCCGGGTCGTAGCCGGCTCGATCTCAGCCGCGGGCGGCCGCTCGCGGCTGGGTTTCCCGCAAAGCGATATCCTGCCGATACGCCATATCGGTGAACTCGACGCCCGGCACCGCCGCGTAAACCCGCTGCCGGGCGTCGCTTATATCTGGCCCCCGCGCGACGAGCGTGAGCACACGCCCGCCCGCGGTGACCACCGTACCGTCGTCACCCATGGCGGTACCCGCGTGGAACGCGATGACGTCCTCGGGGAGCCTGTCCAGGCCGTGGATAGGGTAGCCTGTCGCGTAGCTGCCCGGGTAGCCGCCGGACGCAAGGACCACACCGACGGCGGCGCCATCGTGCCAGCGCGGAGCGGGGACGTCGCTGAGCCGCCGGCGAGCGACGCCGTCGAAGAGCGCGGCCAGGTCGCCGTCGAGGAGCGGCAGGATGACCTGCGTCTCGGGGTCACCCATGCGGCAGTTGAACTCCAGCACCTTCGGGCCGTCGGCGGTCAGGATGAGCCCGGCGTAGAGGACGCCGCGGTAGGTGATGCCGCGGCGGCGCATCTCAGTGACGGTCGGCTCGATGATGCGCGCGACGATCTCCTGCTGCAGCGCGGCATCGACCGCCGGCACGGGAGCGTAGGCACCCATCCCACCGGTGTTTGGTCCGGTGTCACCGTCGCCCACGCGCTTGTAGTCGCAGGCCGGGAGGAGCGGGTAGATCGTCTCCCCATCCGTCATGGCGAGGAGGGACACCTCCTGGCCGGTCAGGCACTCCTCGATCAGGACGCAGCGCCCGGCCTCACCCAGTGTGCCGGCGCCGAGCATGTCGCGCACCGCTGCTTCTGCCTCGGCGTGGGTCGCGGCGACCACCACGCCCTTGCCGGCTGCCAGCCCGTCGGCCTTGACGACGATCGGGGGCTGGGCGCTCCGCACGGCCGCGAGCGCCGCGTCCAGATCAACATAAGTGCGGCAGGCTGCCGTGGGCACCCCGGCCGCGGCCATGATCTCCTTCGCCCAGGCCTTGCTGCTCTCAATCCGCGCTGCCGCCGCGGTCGGTCCGGCCACGAGGAGGCCGCGGTCCTGGAAGTGGTCAGCGAGCCCGCGCGCGAGCGGATCCTCCGGACCGACGACGGTCAGGTCGATGCCGTGCTGCTGGGCGGCGTCGGCCAGCGCAGGGATGTCGTTGGCCCGGATCGGGAGGTTGGTCGCGATGGCAGCCGTCCCGGCGTTCCCTGGTGCCACGAACAGGGCGTCGACGAGCGGGCTCTGGCGTAGCTTCCAGGCGAGGGCATGCTCCCGTGCGCCGCTGCCAACCACCATCACCCGCATGTTCGCACTCCGCTCATTCCCACTCGATCGTGCCCGGTGGCTTACTGGTGATGTCGTAGACGACCCGGTTGATGCCGGGCACCTCGTTGACGATCCGGTTGCTCATCCGCGCCAGGAGGTCGTGCGGCAGGCGTGCCCAGTCGGCGGTCATCGCGTCCTCACTGGTGACGGCACGAATGGCGCAGACATCGGCGTAGGTGCGCTGGTCGCCCATCACGCCGGTCGACTTGACCGGCAGGAGCACGGCGAAGAACTGCCAGACATCGTCGCCGAGTCCAGCGGCCTCGATCTCCTGGCGCACGATGGCGTCGGCCCGGCGCAGCGGCTTCAGACGCTCCGGCGTGACCTCACCGAGGATGCGGACCGCCAGGCCGGGGCCGGGGAAGGGCTGTCGCTGGACGATCTCCTCAGGCAGGCCGAGCAGACGCCCGACGGCGCGGACCTCATCCTTGAACAGCATCCGGACCGGCTCCAGGAGCTCGAACTGTAGATCCTCGGGCAGCCCGCCGACGTTGTGGTGTGTCTTGATCTTGGCGGCGGTCTTGGAGTCGCGCGGGGTTGCGCTCTCGATCACGTCGGGGTAGAGCGTGCCCTGCGCGAGGAAGCGGAAGGGGCCGTGCCGGGCCGCCGCGTCTTCGAACACGCTCACGAACTCGGCGCCGACGATCTTGCGCTTCTGCTCCGGGTCGGTCACACCGCGCAGCCGCGTCAGGAACCGCTCGCTCGCGTCGATGGAGACGAGGTTCATGTGGAAGTGACGGCCAAAGACTTCCCGCACCGTCTCCGGCTCACCCTCCCGCAGCAGGCCGGTGTCGACGAAGACCGGAGTGAGCTGATCGCCGATCGCGCGGTGGATCAGCGCCGCGGTGACCGCCGAGTCGACGCCGCCGGAGAGGGCGAGGAGTACTCGGTCCTTGCCCACGCGGGCGCGGATGCGCTGGATCGCGTCGTCGATGAAGGATGCAGCCGTCCAGTTCCCCTCGCAGCCGCAGAGGTCGAACAGGAAGTTGCGCAGGATGGTGCCGCCGAGCGGGGTGTGGGCCACCTCCGGGTGGAACTGGAGGCCGATCACGTTGCCGCGCCCCATCGCCGCGTACGGCGAGTTGTCGCTCCTCGCCAGCGCGGTGAATCCCTCGGGCAGCTCCTCAATGCGATCCCCGTGGCTCATCCAGACATCCAGCCGCTCGGGGAGATCGGCGAAGATGGGGCTTGACGCCACAACCTCAATCGTGGCCGGGCCGTACTCGCGCTCCGTCGCGGGCGCGACCCGCCCGCCGAGGGACTGCGCCAGGAGTTGCATGCCGTAGCAGATACCGAGGACGGGGAGATCCCGCTCCAGCACCCAGTCGGGCAGGGTGGGGGCTCCCGGTTCGTAGACGCTGGCCGGTCCCCCGGAGAGGATGACCCCCTTGGGCTTCAGGTGGGCGACCGACTCCCAGCCGGTGTCGTAGGGGAAGACCTCGCAGTAGACGCTGGCCTCACGGACCCGCCGGGCGATCAACTGGGCGTACTGCGACCCGTAGTCCAGCACGACGACCGCATCGGGTGATACCGCGGGGCCGCTCGCCTCGTTGGACTGCGGCAGTGTCGATCGCTCTTCGGTTTGCAAGGGGCCTCCTCCCAACCGCGCTGGGGCGTACGTTCTCGCCCGCTGTCTCCGGACGCAATTGTACTCGAAGGGGTGGCGCGTTCGGGGAGGGTGACGCGGGATTCTCATCCAGGCCAGACACCAGCGTCAGTGGTGGAGAAGCGGGGAGCGGGCCTTGATTAGGCTCTCCCAGGATCCGGGGATTGGGCTCGGTGTCCCGGCTTGTGTCTAACCGTACCCCGCGACCGTGTATCATCCCCGCGGGAGGAGGCGGGTGGTGAGTCAGAGTTCGGGCGCGATGGGTACGACGTTGCGGCTGGCGGTGCTGCTGTCCGGGAGCGGGCGGACGCTGGAGAACCTGCTAGGGTGCATCGCCCGTGGGGAGCTTCCGGCGCGCGTTGAGGTGGTGGTGAGCAGTCGCGATGGCGTGCGAGGCATCGAGATCGCGCGCGCAGCCGGGCTGCCGGTCACCGTAATCCCGCGCCGCGCGTTTCCCTCGGTCGATGCCTTCAGCGACGCCGTGTGGGCCGCGATCGCGCCGTACGAGGTCGACCTGGTGATCCTGGCCGGCTTCCTGGCCAAGCTCGCCATCCCCACGGCCTTCGAGGGCCGGGTGATGAATATCCACCCGTCGCTGTTGCCCCTCTTTGGTGGGCGCGGTTTCTACGGTGACCGGGTCCACCGGGCGGTGCTGGAGGCTGGAGTGAAGGTGAGCGGGTGCACCGTCCACTTTGTGGACGAGGAATACGACGCTGGGCCGATCATTCTCCAGCGCTGTGTCCCGGTCCTGGACGACGACACTCCGGAATCACTGGCGCATCGCGTCTTTGCTGAAGAGTGCCGTGCCTACCCCGAGGCGATTCGGCTGTACGCTGAGGGGCGGCTACGGATCGAAGGCCGCCGGGTGCGCGTACTGCCGCGTGAGTGAAACGTCTTGCGTACCCTGGAGTGCCCGCGCGGCTCCCCACACTGTTAGATGCCCCATCCCAGAGGGGTCTGGTGACTCCTAATGCCTGACGCTCTCCTCGTGCTTGCCGCCGGTCCCCGGGCGCGTCCATACTTGGCCCCACGAACGGACCGGGGAAGGGAGCATCCCCACGATGGCAGACAAACCACTTCGCGTGGGTGTGATCGGGACCGGAGTGGGCGCGGCAGTGCACATTCCAGGTCTCCGGCAGATCCCCGAGGTGGAGGTGGTGGCGATCGGCGCCTCGCGGATTGAGCATGCGCGCCAGGCGGCCCTCCTCCACCAGGTACCTCACTTCTTCGACGACTATCGCCGAATGTTCCGAGAAGCCAACCTCCATGCTGTGACCATTGCGACGCCGCCGGAGTTTCACCACCCCATCGCGATTGCGGCGGCGGAGGCGGGGCTGCACATCCTCTGCGAGAAACCCATGGCCCGCAACGCCGCCGAAGCGCGTGACATGCACCGCCTGGCGCGTGACGCGAACGTGCAACACGCCGTCGACTATAAGACGCGGTTCCTGCCCTCCCGCCAGGTGTGCAAGCGCCTGATCGACCAGGGTTACCTGGGGGAGCTCCAGTCGGTGAGCCTCACGGTCTTTCGCCAGTCATGGCGTGACCGACTTCGACACTCCACTTCCTCGCTGGATGCCGGTGAGCGCGCCGGCGGGGTGCTGGGCGCGCTCGGCTCCGACTACATCGACACGCTGCGGTGGTGGTTCGGGGAGATCCACGCCGTCGCCGGCGCGCTGCCGCGGACCATTCGCGGTAGCGAGTGCTTCAGCCTGATCCTCCAGTTCGCCAGTGGAGCGCTGGCGACGATCCACGTGTCCGCCGTGGCGCCGATGGACGTCGGAGATGAGATCGTCGCGGTCGGTACCGACGCCTTGCTCGCCGTGCAGGCCGATGGGCGAGTCTTCGGCATGCGCCGCGACGAGCAGGTCTTGTCCGAGATCGAGCTGCCCGATGTCTGGGGCGACCTGCCGAACTTCGCCGATCGGCGCGTGCGGCCGTTCGTACTGCTTGCTCGCGAATGGGTCCGCGGTATCCTGGAGGGCAAGAGCGCAGTTCCGTCGTTCGAAGACGGCATGAAGGTGCAGGAAGTGCTGGACTCGGTACAGCGCAGCCAGGAGTTGCAGCGCTGGATCGACACCAGCGGGAAGAAGTGGCCGGTGTGATCCGGCGAAGGGGGAGGTAGCCGATGGGGTACCGCGACGAACTCGACACGCCGTGTCTGGTTGTCCACGAGTCCATCCTGCGCCGCAACGTCGAGGAGATGGCGGCCTTTGCCCGCGAGCACGGTGTGGCGATGCGACCGCACCTGAAGACGCACAAGACGGCCGAAATCACCCGGATGCAGCGCGAGGCGGGGGCTATCGGCTTCACCTGTGCCAAGCTGGGTGAGGCCGAAGCGCTCGCCGACGCTGGTGTGCTGGACGATGTCCTCCTGGCCTACCAGATCGTCGGGGAGCAGAAGATCCGGCGGCTCCTGGCACTGATGGATCGGATCAAGGTCACGGTCGCCGTCGACGGAGTGGAGGGCGCCGCCGCGTTGTCGGCCGCTTGCCGCGACGCGGGTAAGACGCTCGACGTACGCCTGGAGATCAACACCGGGCTCGACCGTGCCGGTGTGCTCCCGGGCGAGCCGGCGCTGGCCCTGGCGCGCGAGGTGATGCAGATGCCCGGGCTGCGGTTGGCAGGGATCATGACCCATGAGGGCCACGTCGCCAAGGCGACGAACGCGGACGAGCTGGCCGAGATCGCGACAGCGGCCGGCAAGGCTATGGTTGAGACGGCCGACCTGCTCCGGTCCAACGGTATCCCGGTCGACGTGGTGAGCGTCGGCTCGACCCCGGCGTCCTGGTACACCCCGACCGTGCCGGGCATCACCGAGATGCGGCCGGGCACGTACGTGTTCAACGACAACTCTGCCTTCCGTTTCGGCCGTATCGGCGTCGATGGCTGCTCGCTGCGAATCCTGGCGACGGTCATCAGCCGACCGGCGCCGGATCGCG
The DNA here is from genome assembly GCF_000024985.1 of Sphaerobacter thermophilus DSM 20745. NCBI lineage: Bacteria > Pseudomonadati > Thermomicrobiota > Thermomicrobia > Sphaerobacterales > Sphaerobacteraceae > Sphaerobacter > Sphaerobacter thermophilus. The sequence goes on along the minus strand of NC_013523.1, from coordinate 1,505,224 downwards.
CGGTGATCGACGCCGGGTCCAAGACGTTGGCGATGGATCCGCCGCAGGGGCGAAAGGGCCATGGTTACATCGTGGAGTATCCGGACGCGGTCATCGCTCGCCTCAGCGAGGAGCACGGCGTGGTCCTGCTGCCGCCGGGGATGCAGGGCATGGAGGTCGGTGAGCGGGTCGAGGTGATCCCGAACCACGTCTGCCCAACGATCAACCTGCAGGACGAGATGTTCCTGGTGCGCGATGGGGAGGTCGCTGAGACCTGGCCGATCATCGCCCGCGGAAAGGTGCGCTAATCGGCCGCGTCGGCGTGTGCCGCGACGGTGGCGATCAGCACCTGATCGAGGAACTGGGTCATCTCCGCGAAGATGCGCAGGGCGCGATTCGGGGGGATGTCCTCCTCCTCGATGAAGCGCGTCACTGCCTGGATCACCGGCGTCCGGAAGAAGAGGAACGCTTCGACGGCATCGGGCGCCGTCAGGCCGGCAGCGGCACTGATAGAGCCGTAGCGCCGGCCGATGCGGCGCCCCTCGTCGAGGAGTTGATCTCTGTCGCCGCGCCCCGCGATGGTCCGCACAGCCAGCTCCACCAGGCGGCGGCCGAGCGTGCGAAGCTCATCGATCTGCGCGTTGTCGTACGCGTTGTACCACGGCCGGGACCGGGCCTGGTGGAGGTAACCCGCCTCATAGCCGGAAAAGGAGAGATCGGTCAGGACTTGCCGGCTCATGCGGCGGCGGGGCCGCGTCTCTCCCCGGAGGAAGGCGCGGAGGTCCTCTTCGTTGTAGCGGCGGTGCCCGCCGGGGGTGCGGAAGACCGGGATCCTGCCCTGGTCGCTCCAGCGACGCAGCGTCGACTGGTCGACGCCGAGGATGCGGCAGGCCGCGTCGATGGACAGCCAGCGGCCACCAGGCTGCTCCGGCGTATCGCCCTGCGAACGACCTCGTGATTCGCTCACGCTGTGGCTCTCCTGCCCAGCCGATCCTGCTGCAACGTCGGCTCGCGCGGCGTCACTCCCAGTCCTCGGTCCATGCCTCGGCCAACCCGGGCGGGGCGGATTCGACGCGAATCGCGCGGGCGCCGTTGAAGACGGCGAAGGAGCGCAACGCCGGCCGGAGCGTCTCGGCCAGCTCTTCAACCGGGGGTGCATCCGGCTCCAGGTGGACCGACTTCAGGGTCAGCACGCGCTCCTTCCGGTCCGCTTTCGGATCGACCCTCCCGATGAGGCGGCCGTGGTAGAGGATCGGCAGGGTGAAATACCCGTACACCCGCTTTGCGGCAGGAGTGTAGCACTCGAGCCGGTACTCGAAGTCGAACAGCGCCTCAGTCCGCACCCGATCCCAGATCAGGTTGTCGAACGGGGAGAGGAGCGTGATGTGGTCGCTCCGCTGCCCGGCGCGGATTGCGTCGACGAGCGGCAGGTTCTCGGCGGCCACGTACCCCGTCCCCAGCCCCTCGACGGTCACCGGGACCACCTTGCCGTCCTCGGCCAGGGACTGGAGGATCGCAGCGGGGGTTGGCCCGCCGTGGTTCCGGCTGCCCCAGCGCGTGCGGAAGTAGTCGTTGAGCCAGCGGGGGAGGACGATGCCCATGGCCAGGGCGGCACGGTGGGCCAGCACGCGCCGCTCTTCGTCGGGGTCGGGCACGTCGGTGGCGTGCCACTCAGCGAGCACGCGCTCGGTCAGGTCATAGATGCGCTGGAAGTTGACCCGCCGCAGGACGGCCAGCTCCCCAGCCGACCAGAGGATCTCCAGCGCGAGATTTGTCGGCTTGTTTCCATACCAGGTCCACCGGTCGAGGCGCTTGCCATCCTCGGGAGCGGGAAAGTGCGTGGACCCGAGCGGACCGTGTTCACGGATGGCGCGCCGCACCTCGTCGATGACATGGGCATTCTGCTGGGACCAGTCATACTCGTGGAGGTATCGCTGTTTGTACCACTGCATGCGCCGCCGGAAGTAGGGGAAGAGGTCAATCGAGATGATCGAGGCGGCGTGACCCCAGTACTCAAAGACCGCGCGATGGGGATCGAGCATCGCATCGAGCCACGTCGGGTCATAGACGCCCAGGCGGCTCCAGAGCACCAGGTACTGGCTACGGGCCACGACGTGGATGGTGTCGATCTGGATGCACCCGAGCCGCCGCACCGTATCGACGGCCTGCTCCCAGGTTGGCGGCTCAGTTGGGGTACAGGCCAACCCCTGGGCTGCGACCGCCAGCTCACGCGCCTCTTCCCGCGACAGCTCGATCATGTCCCGTCCTCCTGTGGTCACAGTACCCTGATTGCCCGGCCATTGTACCAGAACATCTGATCGAATAGCGGGGATTCGAGCGCGTTCGCCGCTGCGCTATGATAGCCACCCCAACGGCATCTCGCGTTCCAGCATCGGTGGATGGGAGGCAAAGGGGTGGGCGAGCCACGAGTTCGGGCGCGGGAACTCGGCATCACCATCGGCATCTATTCGCCAGGGAAGTACAACGCGATCACGGATGTCCCGGGCGTCGCGGTCGGGCACACGACGGTGCACTGGGGGGACGCAACTTTGCCTCCGGGTCGCGGACCGACGCGCACCGGCGTGACGGTGATCTGGCCGCACCGCGAAGACCTGCTGCGCAACCCCGTTGCGGCGGGCTTCTTCGCCCTGAGCGGCACCGGGGAAATGACGGGGCGCAGCGAAATCGAGGAGCTGGGGCGGATCAACACCCCGCTGGCGTTGACCAACACCATGTCCGTGGGACTGGTCTACGACGCGGTCTGCCGCTATCTGGTCGAGCGCGACAGCGGGGTCGGGGCCGATGAGGGGCCGGTGATCCCGCTCGTGGCGGAGTGCGACGACTCGTTCCTCAACGACGCGCGTGGGTTCCATGTGACGCACGAACACGTCTACGCCGCGCTCGACGGAGCCAGCACTGGCCCGGTTGCCGAGGGCTGCGTCGGCGCCGGCACGGGGATGCACTGCTTCCAGTTCAAGGGCGGGATCGGGACGTCCTCGCGCGTTCTCCCGGCGGAGGCTGGAGGCTGGACGGTGGGTGTGCTGGTCCTGACGAACTTCGGCCGACGGCACCGTTTGACCGTGGCGGGCGTGCCGGTCGGGGCACACCTTCCGTACGCCCCGGAGAACGTCGGCCTGCCCCCGCGCGACGAAGGCTCCGGGATCGTCGTCGTTGCCACCGATGCGCCGCTGGACGGGCGGCAACTGGCGCGGGTGGCGAAGCGGGCGGCGCTCGGTCTTGGGCGCACCGGTTCGACCGGTGGCGACACGAGCGGAGAGCTGCTGGTCGCCTTCTCCACCACCTACCAGCCGGGTCGTGAACCCGGCGTGTCGGCCCGCGAAGTGGTCGAGTCGTACGCGATCGACCCGATCTTCGAGGCGGCCGTGGACGCTACCGAGGAGGCGGTGCTGAACGCCCTGTGCATGGCGACCACTACCGACGGGCGGGATGGCCACGTCCTGCCCGCCATCCCGCTCGACCGGCTACGAGAGATCCTGGCAGCGCACGGCCGCTGACCGGCCCGCCTGGGTACGTAGAGTTTGACGACATTCCGTGGGACATGGACCGGTCACCGACGTCGCGTCGCTGTCATCCTGAGCGGAGCGCAGGCGGCGACCAGCCGCCTCCCGGCGCGGCGAAGGATCTCCCCGGTGCCTGGCTGGTCCGACGCGAGATCCTTCGCTGCGCTCATGCTGACAGGGGTGGGCTGGGTCTGGCGGCTGGCTCCTCTCAGGATGACCGGATCGCGGTAGCGGATTGGTCGCGGGCACGCCGGGCTGACGGCTCCGAAATCGTCAGCCCGGACACGCACGTGAACCCGGCCGCGCTATTCGGCCTCGTCCATGAACTTGATCGGGATCGGCTCGACATCGCCGGAGGGTTCGAAACCGAAGACGCGCGCATAGAAGTAGTACACGGCGTCCAGGGAGCGGCGGATGTTCTCGGCCTTGCGGAAGCCGTGCTGCTCGCCCTCAAAGGGGATATAGGCGTGCGGGATCCGGTTGGCCTCCAGGGCTTCCACCATCGCCTCGGCTTGCGCCGGTGGGACGACCGCATCTTCCAGCCCCTGGAGCAGGATGATCGGGCAGGAGATGCGGTCGGCGTGGTAGAGCGGCGACCGCTCACGGTACAGGTCCTCGGCCTCGGGGTAGGGGCCGATCAGGCCGTCGAGGTAGCGCGACTCGAACTTGTGCGTGTCGCGAGCCAGCGCGGCGGCGTCGGCTACGCCGAAGTAGCTGGCGCCTGCGGAAAACACGTCGGTGAAGGTCAGCGCGCAGAGCGTCGTGTAGCCACCAGCGGATCCGCCCTCGATCGCCAGCCGCTCACCGTCGACCTCGCCCTGCTGCGCCAGATAGCGAGCGGCGTTGACGCAGTCGGCGACGTCGACGATGCCCCAGTTCCCCTTTAGCCGCTCGCGGTACTCGCGACCGTAGCCGGTGCTCCCGCCGTAGTTCACATCGACGACGGCGAAGCCGCGGCTCGTCCAGAACTGGATCTCCAGGTTTAGCGCCGAGGTCGTCTGGCCTGTCGGCCCGCCATGGCTGAGCACGAGGAGGGGCGGGCGCTCGCCCTCCGGCCCGGTGAAGTCGCGGTTCGCCGGGCGGTAGAAGAGCGCGTGCGCGGTCAGGCCGCCGTCGGTCGGATACTCGATCGGTTCCGGCGTCGAGAGGTAGCCGGGGTCGATGTCGACCTCCAGGCTCTTCCGGACCACGGTCGCGTGTCCGGTCTGGAGGTCGATCGAGGCCACACTGGCCGGGTGGGCGGCGGAGGCGGCGATGACCCAGACCTGTTCCCCGGAGGGGGCTGCGTGGATGTAGCGGAATGCCGTAAAGCTCGTCTCGACCGGTTCGACGCGGCCGCTCCCGGGCGTGATCAGGCCGAGGTGGGTGAGCCCCTGCTGGCTGTAGAGGCAGGCGATGCGGCCGTCCGGCAGGAAGTCGTAGGTCGACAAGCCGAACACCCACTGCGGCACCCCGAACTCGGCGTCCATGGGCGCGAGCGGCGTCAGCTCCCCGCCGTGCAGTGCGTAGAGGTTCCACCAGCCGGTTCGGTCGGAGATCAGGTGCAGTGTGCCGTCCGGGCTCCAGGCGGGCTGGAAGATCGACTCCTCCGTCCCGCCAGCCAGGTGGCGCACGTCGCTCAGCGTGCCGTCCTGGTTGAGTGTGGCGATCCAGAGATCCGTGCCATCCCACGGCATGCGCGGGTGGTCCCAGGTCGTCCAGACGAGGCGGGTGCCATCGGGGCTGACGCGAGGGAAGGAGTAGAAGTCGTGCCCCTCGGCGATGATGCGTGGCTCGGCGCTGCCGTCGGCGGGTAGGGCGACCAGCCGGTTGTGCACCTGCCCATCGGGTGCATGCTCTTCCTGCACGCAGATGATGAGCCGGCCGTCCGGGGTCACGCAGCCGTCGGCGTACCGGAGCGATCGCGGCGCGGGCGGCTCCGGCGTGATCGGCCGGGGTTCCTCTCCCGGGTCCTGGCGGTAGAGCCGCTGGTCCGCGAAGTTGGCGAAGAAGACCGTGTCGCCGTGCAACCAGAGGGCGCCGCCGCCGTACTCATGGACCAGGGTGCGGACGTTGAACCCCTGAGGGGTGACGTCGGTGACGGACCCGTCCGTCGTTCGTTTCACGAGCACGCTCCGGCCGCCCTCCGTTGGGCGGCCTTCGAGCCAGTAGACGGCGTTGCCGGACACCGCGACGGACCCGAGGGCGATGCTGGCCGAGGCGATCAGGTCCGAGCGGATGGGCGATTCCCACGACCCGTATGGGGCAACTCTGGGTGCGGACACGTCACTGGCTCCCTTCCCTGCGCTTGGTTCTCCGGCCACCACCGACTAGCTTAGCCGAGCGGTACGCGGCCGGGTAGAGCACGGCCTCTCCGCCTTCGCCATCGCACCCCGATGCGCTCCGGCAGGTTCCGCTCATGATGGCGCTTCGGAGAAGGGGTAGGCACGCGTGCGGGCGCGTTCGATCAGTTCGTCGCGGGCGTTCAGGATCATCTGGTAGAGCGCCGGGTCGCGGGCTGCGAGCCCGGCGCGGTCGAGTTCGTCCTCGTCCAGGGTCAGATGGCGCCCATCGGGGTAGACCACGACATCGATGTAGAGGTCGTGCCAGTAGACCGTGCCGTCCTCGACCCAGCTCGGGTGGGTGACGTTGCAGTACCAGCCCTTGAAGCGGTCGTCCTCGGTGTAGAGCGCGAAGGCGTTGTACGGCCGGGTCAGGCTGAAGTACTCGATGAACACATCCCGCGGGTCGAACACCAGGTACCCCAGGTCTTTCCGCTCGAAGACCCAATAGGCCCTTGCCACGACCCAGTCCTCCGGACCGGGCAAGGCGTGGCCCGGGTAGCGGGTCGCCTCGCGTCCGTCCGGAGTGAGCTTGACGATGGTCAGGTCCGTGCCGGGAGCGGGCCGTGGGGTAGCCTCGTCCCGGCCACTGGGGGTTCCCACCTCGCTTATCCCTGCCGGATGACGGAGAGGACCGCCTGAGTCTTTTCCTCGAGCAACGCCGGATCGTTGGCCTCCACGTTGAGGCGCAGCAGGGGCTGCGTGTTGGACGGCCGGACGTTGAACCACCAGTCGGGGTAGTTGACGGTGAGGCCGTCGAGGTAATCGAGCTGCCCATCGGAGAAGCGGCTCTCAAGCCGCCGCAGCACTGCCTGCTGGTCCGCGACCTCGCTGTTGATCTCGCCCGAGCGATAGTACTGATCGAGCGGCTTCAGCGCCTCGGACATCGTGACGCCCTCCTGAGAGAGCAGCTCGATCACGGTCAGCGCCGCGATGATGCCCGAGTCGGCGTACCAGTTGTCGCGGAAGTAGAAGTGGCCGGAGTGCTCTCCGCCGAAGATGGCGTCGTGCTCCCGCATCTTGGCCTTGATGAAGGAGTGCCCCACGCGGGACCGGATCGCCTTGCCACCCTCGCGCTCAATCGTTTCCGGGACGGCGCGCGAGCAGATCAGGTTGTAGACGATGCTGGCGCCGGGGTGCTTGCGGAGGAGCGACTTGGACACGAGCGCGGTGATCATGTCGCCGCCGACGAACTGGCCGTGCTCGTCCAGGATGAACATGCGGTCGGCGTCGCCGTCGAACGCGATCCCCAGGTCGGCCTTGTGTTCGAGCACGGCGCGCCGGAGGTCGACGACGTTCTCCGGCTCCAAGGGATTGGCCAGGTGGTTTGGGAACCGACCGTCGAGTTCGAAGTAGAGCGGCACGACCTGGAGCGGGAGGCGGCCGAAGACCGCAGGGACCACCTTGCCGGCCATGCCGTTGCCCGCGTCGACGACGACCTTCAGCGGCCGGACCGACTTGGTGTCGATCATCGAGAGAACATGGTCGGCGAAGTCGTCGAGGATCTCCTTGGAGTGCACCGTCCCCGGCGACGGAGGATCCGGGAACTGGTTGCGCAGGACGAGGTCGCGGATCTCCCCAATCCCCTGGTCCATGCTCAGCGGGCGCGCCTCCTGGCGGCACAGCTTGAAGCCGTTGTACTCCGGCGGGTTGTGGGAGGCGGTCACCATGACGCCCGCGTCGTAGCCCGATTTGCCGACGGCGAAGTAGAGACTGTCGGTGCTGACCAGGCCGATGTCACAGACATCCGCGCCCTGGTCGAGGATACCGTCGATGATGGCGCTGGCCAGAGCGGGGGACGAGACGCGCATGTCGCGCCCGACCACGACCTGCTTGGCCTTGAGATAGACCACGAGCGCCCGGCCGATCTTGTAGGCGATCTCCGGGTTGAGTTCCTGCGGGTAGACGCCCCGTACGTCGTACGCCTTGAAGATCTCCGCGACGTTCTGCATCGTACTCCCTATCCGTGCTGGTGGCCACGCTCCGGTACGCGGCGGCGCGGGCCAGGGCGAAACGACGGAACCGGATCACGCCCCTTCACCGTGATAGTAGCAGGACCGGGGGCGGTGCGGGTTGTTAGATCGGGTTGGGATCGGGGATGAAGCGTGTCGCGACCCCGAAACGGTCTCGGAGCACCTCGCCGAGCGCCTGGACGCCCAGCCGCTCGGTCGCCTCATGGCCCCCGGCCAGGACGGTGATCCCCAACTCCCGCGCCAGCGCCATGGTGGGCTCACGAACATCCCCGGTCACGAGCGCGTCGCAGCCGGCCGCGACCGCCTCGTCGAGCGCGGAGTAGCCGGAGCCGGTGAGGACCGCCACCCGCCGCAGCGGGCCATGATGGCCGTCGAGCACCACCGGCGCCCGCTCGGTCACGCGTTCCAGCCGGGCCACAAGGTCCGGTACCGTGAGCGCCTCAGGCGGCTCAGCGATCACGCCGATCGGCTGACCCTGGACCTCGGCGAAGGGCGCGACGACGCTGAGGTCCAGCGCGGCAGCGAGGCGATGGTTGTTGCCGACCTCCGGATGCGCGTCGAGGGGCAGGTGGTAGGCAACGAGGTTCAGGTCGGCAGCGAGCAGCCGCTTCAGCCGCTCGCGCAGGGGACCGACGATCGGCCCGGTACGCTCGCCCCAGAGCAGTCCATGGTGGACGAGCAGCACGTCGGCGCCCCAGTCGAGGGCTGCGTCGATGGTGTACTGGCTCACGCTCACGGCCGTGGCGACGCGGTTGACGGTATCGCGTCCCTGCACCTGGAGGCCGTTCACGGCCACGTCCCGGAAGCGGTCCACCTCGAGGTACTCGGCGCAGAACGCCACGATGGCGTCACGGTCGGCCATTCCCCACCTCCCTCGTCCACGTATCAGGCGGGCCCCGCGTGCATCGTCCGCTCCGTCCGCACACATTCTGCCACGCGGCGCGGTGGGCGGCGCCCGGGCATGTGCCCAGCGAGACTATAATCGGGGGCGTCCTCCCGTGGCAGCCGGGAGGTCACGCGCCGAATGGCAGACTGGTGGGAGATATCATGACCCCCGAACCTTTCATCGTCCAGGCAGACGACCCCGTCGACTTCCACCTGCACACCCGCGCGAGCGACGGGGGGTGGACGCCGCACCAGTTGGTCGACCACCTCGTTGAGCATGGCTTCAAGGTTGCCGCGGTGTGCGACCACGACACGATGCGGTCGGTCCCCGAGGCGATGGAACACGCCGCCAACCGCGGCATCCTGATCATCCCCGGTGTGGAGGTGACCACGTGGTGGGAAGATCGCCAGTGGCACCTGCTGGTCTACGGCGCCGACCCGACCAGCGAGCGGGGGCACGGCTTCGGCGCACTGCTGGCGCGCCAGGCGGATGAGCTCGCCGCCGCTGCGGAGCGCGGGATCCTGGCACTGGAGTCGCACGGTCACGCCCTTCCGTCGCTGGAGGAAGTCGTGGACGGGCGTCCCTTGCTGCCGGTGCACGTGCTGCTGACCGCGATCAAGGACGGCCACGCCTCGAACCTCCAGACGGCACATCAGCTCGTCATGCGCTATGGCGAGACGCTGCGGGTCGACGTTCCACTGGCGGAGACGGTGCGGGCGGCGCATGAGGCCGGGGGCATCTGCATCCTGGCACATCCGGGGCGGAACGACGGCGCCGGTATCCTCAGCCCGGACCAGCTCGACAGAATGTTGCAGGCGATCCCGATCGACGGGCTGGAGGCGCACTATCGCTCCTACACCGAGGACGATACCGAGCACTATCGGGCGATGGCCCATGAGCGGGGGTTGTTGGTGAGCTGTGGCTCAGACTCGCATGCACCCAACTTCCCGGTCAACCCGCGGCCGTATCCGGCGCGCTGGGTGGTTCCGTTCCTGGAGCGGCTCGGCTGCGAAGTCGCCGGCTTCGACGGCACCTCCTGGCATCGCGGGGCCGACGCGGTCCTCCAGGCACCGCGGGCGTCCTAGCTTGAGCATCACGAAGGGGCGGGGGCCTGGTCTGGACGCAGACGCCGTTCTTGGGGTATAGTTACAAGCGCTGTGCCCACGTAGCTCAGGAGGCAGAGCACATTCTTGGTAAGAATGAGGTCCGGGGTTCGAATCCCCGCGTGGGCTCCACCTCCTCCCAAGCTCTGAAAAATGTGGGCAAGGGGGGATGACACAACAAGGAGTATGTGCTATACTCCCTAGCGCGCAGCGATGGCGCGGCCGGTAACGGCCAGGACAAGCCGATGTAGCTCAGTTGGTAGAGCAAGTGTTTCGTAAACACTAGGTCGTCGGTTCGAGTCCGACCATCGGCTCCGCAGACCGCCCAGTCGGGCGGTTTTTTCATTCTCCTTCCATCGGCCAATGGGACGCCTCGTAGGCCAGCGGCAGCTCGGCGCTGGTCACGGCGCCACCCGTGCCGGGTTCCGCTCCGGGGTGGAAGCGCTGGTCGCCGATCGCGAAGCCGCGCGCGATCTGCTCCCCTTCGACCAGATAGCCGGCCAGCCGCTGGGTGAACGCACGGACATCCGGGTTATTCCAGAAACGCTCGAACTGGACCTGGAAATCGTTCCCGCTCAGGCCGAACTGGAGGACGCAGAAGCCGCTGCCGACGTAGGTGGTGAACTCAGCGAAGCCCGCGTCGGCGAGCGCGCTCTCTGGCAGGTGCTCCAGGGCGCGGCGCAGGCCGACCTCGTCGCCGGTCTTGAGTCGGGCCACGTAAACGAAGCGTCGGGTTCTCGCCATGTCGTCACTCCTTCACATCCCGGCGCTGCGGTCGCGGGCCATCGTGCCAGCGCGCTTCTCCCGCGGGCCGCCCGTTCGGGGGTGGGTGTGCTCGCCGCGATCGATCACTCCCTGGCAAGCCACGGGCAAAGTGCGTGCCGTGTCTAGCGGCTCACCCGGCGCAGGCGCTTGTGTACCTCGACAGCCAGCAGAACCATGACCCCGATCAGCACGATCCGCACCCAGGCCTCCAGGGAAATCGGCTCCAGCCGGAGCAGGTACTGGGTGGGCGGCAGGTAAAGGGCAATGACGTGGAGCGCCACGCCCCCCAGGGTCGCGAAGAGAAGGAACGGATTGGAGCGCGGGTCAACCCGGAAGGAGGAGCGCCAGAGCGCCCGGACGTTGAAGACCTGGAAGGCCTCGACGATCACCAGCGTGGTCAGCGCGACGGACCGCGCGGCCGTGAGCGATCCGGAGTTGTCCAGTTCCCAGCGGAACAGCAGCAAGGTGCCTATCGCGGCCAGCAGTCCTGCGATGGCTACTCGCTCCCAGAGGACTCGCGAGAGGATCGGTTCCGATCGCGGGAGTGGCTTGCGGTCGAGCACGTCACCCTCCGGAGGCTCGAACGCGAGGGCGATGTCTTGCAGACCTTCGGTGGCGAGGTTGAGCCAGAGGATCTGGGCTGCCAGCAGCGGCAGCGGCCAGCCGGCCGCGACGGCGGCGACGACCGCGACCACCTCGGCGACGTTGGTGGCGACGAGAAACAAGGTCACCTTGCGCACGTTGTCGAACGCGGTGCGGCCCTCCTCGACCGCGGCGTAGATGGTGACGAAGTTGTCGTCGGCGAGGACCATGTCGGCGGCCTCGCGGGCGACGTCCGTGCCGCTGCGCCCCATGGCGACACCGATGTCGGCGGCACGGAGCGCCGGACCGTCGTTGACCCCGTCGCCCGTAACGGCGACGACCTCACCGCGCTCCTGCAGGGCCGTCACGATACGCAGCTTGTCCTGCGGGGTGACGCGGGCGTAGACCGGCACCTCGGCTACCGCGCTCCGCAGGGCGTCGGTGTCCATGGCCGCAAGGTCCTCGCTGGTCAGCACGCGGACGTCATCCCCTGCAATCCCCAGGTCGCGTGCGATCGCCGCCGCCGTGACCGCGTGGTCGCCGGTGATCATCAGGACCCGGATTCCGGACCGATGGCAGCGTTCGATTGCCTCGCGGACGCCCGGTCGTGGCGGGTCGATCATGCCCTGCAGCCCGGCGAAGATCAGCCCCCCGGCTTCCACGGTAGCGGCGGTATCCTCCGGGGGGCGATCGAACTGACGGTACGCCATCGCCAGCACGCGCATCCCGTCGCGTGCCATGTCGTCCACGGTCTCTTGAACGGCCGCCGGGTCGAGCGGTACGACCGACTCCCCGTGCCGCATCCGGTCGCAGAGCGGAAGGATGCGCTCCGGGGCACCCTTGACGGCCAGCAGATACCCGTCATCGGTGCGACGCAGGCTGGCCGAGAATCGCCGCTCCGCTTCGAACGGGACTTCGTCGATGCTCGGGTAGCGGGCGCGCAAGCCCTCGGGCTCGAGGCCGGCGCGGTGGGCTGCGATCAGGAGCGCGGCCTCGGTCGGGTCGCCGGTGACGCGGTAGCCGTCGCCGGTGGGGTAGACAGCGGCTTCGTTCGTCAGCACGCCGATGAGGAGCGTGTCGTAGACCGGGTCCCCTGGCCGTACCGAGTTGGATTCGGGCGAAGGCGTTGGGGTCGTGCCCGGCACGACGCTCTGCCCGCCGGACCAGACCCGGCGAACCGTCATCCGGTTCTCGGTGAGGGTGCCCGTCTTGTCGGAGCCGATCACGGTCGTGCTGCCGAGCGTCTCCGCCGCTGGGAGGTGCCGGATGATCGCGTTGCGGCGGGCCATCCGGCGGACGCCGGTCGCGAGCGTGATGGTCAGCCCTACCGGCAACCCCTCGGGCACGGCCGCCACCGCGAGCGCCACCGCGACGAGGAGCATGTCCACCGCTTCCTGTCCCTGTGCGATACCGATCGCGACCGTTGCAGCGGCCGTCACCGCGGTGTACAGGGCCAGACTCCGAGCCAGGCGCGCCACGCGCTGTTGGAGCGGTGTCTCCGTATCCTCCGCTTCGCGCATGGCGCTGGCGATCGCACCGAGTTCCGTGTTGATGCCGGTGGCGACGACGTAGCCGCGCCCACGCCCCGAAACGACCACGGTCCCGGAGAAAGCGAGGCTGGACCGGTCTCCCAGCGGCGCTGTCTCCGGGACCGGGTTCGGATGCTTGGTCACGGGGACCGACTCCCCAGTGAGCAGCGACTCGTCGACCAGGAGGGACGTCGTGGTCGTCAGCCGGAGGTCGGCTGGCACCCGTGTGCCGGACTCCAAGAGGACGACGTCGCCGGGCACGAGTTCCCGACTCGGCACGTCGCGCTCGATGCCGTCACGGATGACCCGGGAGTGTGGTGCGCTGAGCTGCCGGAGTGCGCGGAGGGACGTTTCCGCCTGCCGCTCCTGGTAGAGCCCGATGGTGGCGTCTAACAGGAGGGCGAAGGCGATGACGATGGCATCGACCGTCTCGCCGATCAGGAGGCTGATCGCCAGGGCCGCGAACAGGATGTAGCTCAGCGGGCTGCGAAACTGTCGGAGCAGCAGGATAAGGAGTCCCGGCGGCGGCTCCTCCGGGATCTCGTTGGGGCCGATGCGAACGAGTCGCGCTTCGGCCTCGGCGTCGGTCAGTCCCGTGTCGGATGTGCTGAGACGCGCCCGAACCTCGTCGGCCGGGAGGGCGTGCCAGGGCGGCGCGCTGGCGGAGCGGCCGGTGCGGGTGTCGGTTGCTGCGGTTCGGTTCCGCATCAGCAATTCCTCAGTCGCGGATCAGCGGGCGGACGAACGCCTGCGCGATCCTCACGACCGCAATCGTACAGGCCCGACCTCGGAGCCCCCGCAGCGCGTGAGGCGGTTGGACGTGCTCGGGCGCCGCGGTGCCTGCCGGTGCGGCGTTACGACGCTGTCAGAATCCGCGTCAAATCTCGGGCCGCGACCGCATACTAGGACATAACGACTCCGGGGCACAGGCCGTGCGACCGCCAGCCTCGGGTACAATGGCCGTGCGCGCGATCTGTGAGGTCGCGCTGGAAGGGGCCGGGATGGTGGAGGACACGTATCCGTATCGGGAGTTGCTCCAGCGGGTCATCTCACCGGTGGCCCTGTCGATCCTGGAGCGTATGACCCCGGTCATCAGCAGCATCTACGACCTGGACGAACTCCTGGACGCCCGCCTGCCGTTGACGGAGCAGGCGATGCACGAGGAGCAATTCACCGAGCGGCTGGCCCGCATCGTTCGGCTTCTCCCGCCCGGGATCAGTCCGATGCCGAACGAGGTGTTCACCGCGATCGAGTTCCTGATCTATCAGATCCGCGGCGAGCCGATCCGGCTCGGCCTGGCGATCGCGCGCCTGGAAGAGCTCAGCTACGAGATCAAAGCCGACCCCACGCTTCATCAGCTCGTCACCGGCCGCGCGAACTGAGGGATTCGCAGGGGATACCCTGGCGCCCAGCTCATGCACCTTAGGGCCCACCGCCGCCATGCCGTCGCCAGCGGTCGAGGCGTCGAGCCTCGGTCCGGTTTGTCACCCCGATCCCGCACCGAGAGCGCACTCCCAGGAGCGCGGGCGTCGTCTCACGCCGCGCCGCGTTTCTGCAGCCCCGTGGTCGGGTGGTAGCCACAGCGCGAGATCCTTCGCTTCGCGAAGGAGGCCAGGACGGGACGTGTCACCGCCTGCTGGGTCACTCGGGATAGGACCCTGAAGCGGCACCGTGTGCCCTGCCTGCACATCCAGTCCTACTCGTCATCCGGGAACGCCAGGGTGAGGGTGCGGTGGGCGCGGCCGATGTCGGTATTGGGGAAGATGTCGCGGGCGAGCGGCAGGTAGGCGCCGGGGTCGGTCAGCGCGGGGCTGAAGTGCGTGAGCCAGAGGCGCTTGACCTCACCCGCAGCGGCGATCGCGGCGGCTTCCTGGAAGATCATGTGTCCCCGCTCGACGGCACGGTCGAGCATGTCGGGGTCACCGTACATCCCCTCGCAGACCAGCAGATCGGCGCCACGGACGAAATCGGGAAGTTCCGGGGTGGGCCGGGTGTCGGTGACGAACGCGACCGTCAGGCCGCGGCGGGGCGGCCCCAGGACTTCCTCCGGCTGAATCGGCCGCCCATCCACGGTCACGGACTCGCCGCGCTGGAGGCGGCTCCAGAGAGTGATCGGTATCCCCAGTTCCCGGGCACGGTCGGTGTCGAACCGTGGGGCGCGCGGGCGGTGGAAGGTGTAGGCCAGGCAGGGCACCCGGTGCTCGACAGCCAGTGCACGGAGCTGGAGCCCGGCCGGGAGGTCCACCGTCTCACCCCCGGTGAGCTCGTGTACCTCAACGGGGAAGGGGAGCCGGGGGACGATGACCCGCATCGCCGCGACAGCGGCCGCGGTTCCGGGCGGGCCGTAGATGGCGACCGGATCTTCCCGCTCGGCGTGGGCCACGGTGTAGAGGACGCCGGGCAGTCCCGCGACGTGGTCGGCGTGCAGGTGGGTGAGCACGATGGTGCCGAGGTCGCGGAAACCCCAGTTCGTGGAGCGCCACGAGATCTGGGTTCCCTCCCCGCAGTCGCAGAGGATGATGTGCCCCTCGCAGCGCAAGAGGAGCGCTGAGAGCCAGCGGTTCGGGAGCGGCATCATCCCGCCGGTCCCGAGGAGGCACGCGTCGATCATCGGGCAGCGCCTCGCGGCAGCCTGGTCATAGGCCGGCCTCCTCCGGCTGTGCGGCCTGCGCAAATGCGTCGCGTCGGTGCAGCGCCTCGCCCATCAGGTCCTGGGGGATCTCCTGGGCGCCACCGAGGAGATCCGCCTTCAGGGTGAACTCGGCGGCCTCCTCCAACACGAAGACCAGGCGCACTGCGCTCTCGATGTCCCGGTCGAAGACAAGCACCCCGTGGTTGGCCAGCAGGACGGCCTTGGTCCGCGGGCCGACCACATCCAGGATGTTGCGTACGGAGCGCTCGGAGCCGCGCGGTCCGTAGGCTGCCACGGGTACCGGTTCAGTCACGTCGAACCGGATCATCGCCTCGTATACGGGCGAGATCGGCTTGCCGGCGATAGCGAAGGCAGTGATGTGGGGTGAGTGGGTGTGGATGATCGCGCCGACATCGGCGCGCGCCCGGTAGATGGCGGCGTGCATCTGAATGATCTCACGTGCGGTCGGGGTCAGGCTCCCGCGTAGCCCCCGTCCGTCGAGGTCGAGCAGGGCCAGATCGTGCCGCTCCAATCGGTCCAGCGTCCCGCCGCCGGTCAGAACGAAGGCGCCCGCGCCGGGGACGCGCGCGCTGATGTTGCCGTGCTGGCTCAGCGAGAGGACGCGACCCTCGACGAGCGTGCGCGCCGCGGCAAGCACACTCTCCTCGGCGGTGGCAAGGGCCTGAGCATCGATGGTGCCGGCCATGACTCAACTCCCTTCCGCGCGGCGTCAGCCGCCACGCTATGATAGCCCTGTGTCCCGTTGCCGCAAGAGCCGAGCCTCTCCCGGCGGATGTGTAGTACGATCGACCTGTTGCACAGGGATTCGGATGTGCGGTGCTGAGCGAGGGGGAGGGACGATGACCCAGGTGCTGGGACGGCCAACGACCCTGGCCGTCGAGGGAATGGTCGCGACGCCGCACTACCTGGCCAGCGTCGCGGGGCTGAGGGCGCTCCAATCTGGAGGAAACGCCGTCGACGCTGCGGTGGCGGCCAACGCGGTGCTCACCGTTGTCTACCCGCACATGTGCGCCCTCGGTGGCGACGCGTTCTTCTTGATCTGGGAGCCGGGCGAGGGGCGACTGCACGCGTTGAACGGGAGCGGCCGATCCCCGGCGGCTGCCAGTATCGACGCGCTGACAGCGGCGGGTCACACGACGATGCCGCAGCGGGGCGCGCTGGCTGTGACCGTCCCGGGCACGGTGCACGCCTGGGAGACGGTGCTGGACCGCTTCGGCACGTTCGGCCTGTCGGACCTGCTGCAGCCGGCCATCGCCTACGCTGAGCGGGGCTTCCCGGTGTCCCCGGGGCTGCATGCGGCCATCGCCCAGGCGCGGCCGCTGCTGGAGCAGCAGGATGCTGCGGCGCGGCAATTCCTGCCTGGCGGCAAGGTGCCGGCGGTGGGCGACGTGTTGCGGCAGCCGGACCTGGCGGCATCGCTGCGCCTGATCGCCGGGCGGGGAGCGGATGCCTTCTACAAGGGTGCGATCGCGCAGTCGATCGTCGACAGCCTCCGGGAGCACGGGGGCCTCATGACGCTCGATGACATGGCGGTGCATCGCTCCGATTGGGTGGAGCCGCTCCGCACGACCTACCGTGGGGTGGAACTGGTCGAGTTGCCTCCCAACACCCAGGGAGTGACCGCGCTGCAGATGGCCAACATCGTCGAGGGGTTCGATGTGGCCGGGCTGGGATACGGCAGCGCGGAGCTAATCCACCGCTGCGTCGAGGCGAAGAAGCTGGCATTCGTGGACCGCGACCGTTACATCACCGACCCGGAGCGCGTTCCCATCCCGATCGAGCGGTTGATCGCGAAGGAGTACGCCGCCGAGCTACGCCAGCGGATCGACCCCGACCGTGCATGGACGCCGGAGGCCGACTCACCCGGCGGCGGCGATACGGTGTACCTGTGTGTCGTCGACCGCAACGGGATGGCGGTGTCGCTCATCCAGAGCATCTTCCAGGGCTTTGGATCTGGGCTGGTGGCGGACGGCACAGGCATCGTGCTCAACAACCGGGGCGCCTCATTCACGCTGGACCCCGATGCCGCCAACCGGTTGGAGCCGAGCAAGCGCCCGATGCATACGCTGATCCCGGCCATGCTGCTGCGGGACGGTCAGCCGTGGGTCGTGCTGGGCACGATGGGCGGTCACGGCCAGGCGCAGACGCACTTGCAGCTGTTGCTGAACCTGGTGGACTTCGGGATGGAGCCGCAGGCGGCGATCGAGGCGCCGCGATGGGTCAGCGGGCGCGGCACGCCGGACGACCCGGCGCATGTGCTCCGGATCGAGCCAGGGTTCGGAGCGGCCACGATCGAGCGGCTCCGCGCCATGGGCCACGAGGCACGAGCGACTGAGCCGTTCTCTTCGCTCATGGGTCATGCGCAGATGATCCAGGTCGACCGGGAGCGGGGTATCCTGCTCGGGGCCGCGGACCCACGCGCGGACGGCTACGCGCTGGGATGGTGAGGGTCAGACCGCGCTCACTCGGGGGACCAGGGGAGGTGCCCGTTGTTGTGCGGGCAGACGTGCCCCTCGGGACCGATCGGTGCGCCGCAGCGCGGGCACCGTGGTCGCCCAGCGGCGACCACGCGGGCTATCTCCTCCGCAAGCGCCATTGCGGCGGGCAGAGTGGCTCGCCCGGCGAAGACGGGGGCGTCGTCGTCGTCCTGCTCGATGTCGTGGGCGAAGATCGCCAGTTGATGCCGCTCGTCGTCGTAGCCGATGGCCATCTTGCTCACGACATACTCCGGCGCCGTGGGAGGAACGTCCCCGTTCAGCGGCGCCGGGTCCGGTTGAAGGTCGTCGACGGGGTAACCGGCGGTGCCCAACTGCTCGATCAGTTGCTCGACGGCGAGGCCGAGTGCGCGGAGTTGTTCCTTCTCCATCCAGAGCGAGACAAGGTCGCCCTCGGTCCCGGCGATAAGCCGGAAACGGCGGTGGCCCGGCTCGCCGATGGCCTCGGCGACCAACACGGTGAGCAGCTCGAACTCGTGATGCTCAAAGGCCACTGGGTGCTCGACTCCTCCCGGAACAGACCTCGCCCGTATCCATCCGAGCATACTACACGCGGGAAGACGCGCAAGTCCGGTGCGCGGGCCACGGTTGGGCGAGGGACCGAACGGATCCTCGTTCGTCATACGGAGGGGACGGTGGCGGGCCCGCTGGCACGGGTTCGCCCCGCGAATCGACGACAGGGAAGGGTTCCAGACGAGTTATGAGACGAATCGCAATCTTTGTGCTGCTGGCTCTGATCGCCACGCTGGTGATCGCCTGCGGTGGGGGTTCGTCCACGCCGACCCCGGCGGGTGAGAGCACGAGCACCGCTCAGGAGAGCCCGACAGCGGGCGAGACGCCGACGGAGACGCCGAGCGACGGGGCGCCGTCCGGTGAGACCGGCAGCAGGAACTACATCTACGGTTTCAACGTCTTCGCCCGCGGCGACGATCAGGGCGCGGAGTTCAATGAACAGGTCATCGACATGGTGACCGGGGCCGGGTTCGACTGGGTCCGCATCCAGATCGAGTGGAGTCAGTTTGAGCGGGCCAAGGGCCAGTGGGACCCGCTCCCAATCGACCGCATTGTCGAGCAGTTCGAGGCCCGTGGCGTCAATGTCCTCGCGACGCTTGTGAAGGCCCCGGAGTGGGCGATTGACCCGAGCGGCCAGCAGTTCCTGCGCGACTACAACGACTTCGCCGAGTTCGTGCAGTTCGTGGTCGGCCGCTATCAGGGCAAGATCGACGCTTGGGAGATCTGGAACGAGCAAAACCTGGCGCATGAGGTCGGTGGCACGGTTCGGGTCGAAGACTACGCCAAGATGCTCGAGGCGGCGTACCAGGCGGCCAAGTCGGTTGACCGCAGCGCGGTCATCCTCTTCGGCGGCCTGACGCCCACCGGGGTGAACGACCCCAGCGTGGCCATCGACGACGTGGCGTATCTGGAGTCCTTCTACAGCCTTGAAAACGGCCGCTACGCGATGTACTTCGACGTGCTCGGGGCGCACGTCAACGCGACCAACCACTCGCCGGACAAGATGTTGCCCGACAACCCCGGTGAGGGGAACTGGGCGGACCATCCCAGCTTCTACTTCCGGCGCGCCGAGCAACTTCATGAGGTGATGGCCAAGTACGGCGATACCCGGCCGGTGTGGATCACTGAGTTCGGCTGGACGACGGCCAATCAGGCGCCGGGGTACGAGTACGGTGCCGACGTGAGTGAGCAGGACCAGGCCGACTACCTGGTCGGGGCCTTCCAGTGGGCTCAGGAGAACTGGCCGTGGGCGCGCGGCATGTTCGTCTGGAACCTGAACTATTCCGTGATCACGCCACCGGAGGATGAGAAGCATCCGTGGAGCGTCCTCAACGCCGACTGGTCACCTCGGCCGGCCTACGAGGCGCTGCGCGACATGCCCAAGCTGTAGGCAGCAATAACCGTCAGGAGTATCGCGACCCCGCGGCTCACTCGGCCGCGGGGTCGTTTCATTGCTCGGCGAAGAGGCGAGCGATTTCGTCCACCGCGAAGCTCGGCAGTGGTCCTGTGGTCCCGCGCGTGGTCAGTGTTGCCTCGTGCGGGTCGGCCGTGAGCCGGCCGATGGCGGCGGCAGGGATCCCGGCCTCCTGGAGCGCGGCGAGCGCGGTCGAAACACCCTCCGGCGCGACCACGGCGAGGAGCGCGCCGGAGGCGATGAGCCCGAGCGGATCGAGTCCGAAGACCTCGCAGAGGACGCGCGTCTCGGGGTAGACGGGGATGGCATCGCCCTCGACGGCTAGTCCCAGCCCGGTTGCAGCACCCAGTTCGCGCAGACCGGTCGCCAGCCCGCCTTCCGTCGGATCATGCAGTGCATGGAGCTGTGACCCGAGGGCCTCGCGCAGGACCCGGGCGGCCGGGACGACGCTCAGGCCGGGGTCGTGGAGGAACCGGGATGCGCGCTCGAGGACGTCCCGGTCAACCTGGCCGGCAAGTGTCTCCGTCATCTCGCGTGCGAGGATCGCGGTACCTTCGATGGCGATCCCCCGTGCCAGGATGATGGTGTCGCCTGGTTTGGCGCTACACGGGTCGATAAGATCCTCCGGCTGCGCCTCCCCGGCCATCAGCCCGACGACGATCGGCCGGTCAAGCCCGGTCGTGATCTCGGTGTGGCCGCCGACAAGACTGACGCCGACCGATTCGCAGCCCTCACGCAGCCCGGCGAAGATACGTTCGACGAGCGCCGGGGTCGTGCTGTGCTCCGGGAGCAGGGTAGTGACCAGCATCCAGCGCGGTGTGGCGCCCATGCAGGCGATGTCGTTGGCGTTGACGTGTGCGGCGTACCACCCGATTTCATCGGTGGCGAAGGTGATGGGGTCGGTCTTCAGCACCAGCAGACGGTCGGCGAAGCGCACCACGGCGGCGTCTCGACCGATGCCCGGGCCGACCACCACCGACGGGTCCGACTCGAGCGAAGCGAGCAGCGACGCCAGGAGCTCCTGCGGGAGCTTCCCCGGCGGCAGCGTTTCCGTCATGCACGCTCCTGTCTGACTCACTCCTCCGGCATTACATCGCCGAAGGAGATCCCGATCTCGCGCGCGGTTCGTACGGCCGAGTGGTCGACCGGGACGTGCCGCGGCCCACGGCTCGGCTCCGAGAGCGGTACGGAGACCACGGAGTACGGGCGCTGCCCGGCCAGATCACCGCTGACGCCGACCATGTACCCCAGCGCGCCTTCCGCGATCAGATCCACCGCGGCGGCCCCGAGCACCGAGCCGAGGACCCGGTCGCGTGCGGTTGGGCTGCCGCCCCGCTGGAGGTGACCAAGCACCACCGAGCGCACCTCCTGCGTGATCGTGGCGGCCAACTCGCGGCGCAGCCACTCGCCGATGCCACCGTAGCGGCGCTCGTAGGGGAGATGCCCGACCTTTTCGTAGATCGCCTCGCCGCCCTCCGGCTTCGCGCCTTCGGCCACGACGATGATAGTGAAGTGGCGGCCGAGCGCCTGGCGTCGCCGGATCGTTGCCCGGATGGCGTCGAGCTTGAATGGGATCTCCGGGATCAGGATCACGTCGCCGCCACCGGCCAGGCCAGAGTGGAGGGCGATCCAGCCGGTGGTGCGGCCCATGACCTCCACGATCATGACCCGGTGGTGGCTCTCGGCCGTGGTGTGCAGCTTGTCGATGGCGTCGGTGACCGTGTTGACCGCTGTGTCGAAGCCGAAGGTGACCTCGGTGCCGCGCACGTCGTTGTCGATCGTCTTGGGCACGCCGACGACCGGGGCACCCATGGTATGGAGGTGGTGTGAGACGGTCAGGGTGCCGTCGCCGCCGATGACCACCAGCGCGTCGATGCCGTGCTGCTCGACTCGCCGCAGGACCTCGCTGCTGTAGTCGCGGGGCGCTTCGTCACCGGGCGCAGCGTAGGAGAAGGGGTTGCACCGGTTCGAAGCGCCAAGGATCGTGCCGCCTCGTGGCAGGATGCCGCGCACACCATCGAGCGTGAGTTCGACCCAGCGGTCGTGGATGACCCCCTCGAAGCCGTCGCGGAACCCGATCACCGACCACCCGTGGTCGAGGATGGCCGCCTTGGTGACTGCCCGAATCACCGCGTTGAGACCGGGGGCGTCTCCCCCGCCGGTGAGGACCGCAATCCGCTTCCGTCCCTCGACTGCCATAGCGACTCTCCCCTGCCTTGCGTTCCGTCCCCATCACCGCCACCCGCTGTCGACGTCCGATCGTGGCACGCACGGTCGGGACCAACGGCCGTGACGGTCGATGGGCCGGCCGGGCTGCGGCGACTGCTATAATGCCACGCTGGAGTCGGCCGGCCGGAGAGCGGACTCTTCGGCATTCTACACAGAGTGCAGTGATGCATCGGCGAAGTGGACGCGGAGACGGGCTCTTCCGCACCCGGAACGCAGCATGGTGCCCGGCGCCGCTCCCCCGGTTGGGGGGCGGCTGGGGTGGCATCCCCGCGCCTCCCAGCAGGGGAAAGGCCCCTGCATGTGGACGTGTGGCTGTGAGCCGCGTGATGATCGTATGAGCGTGGGAGGATAGGGGACCACCGATGAGCGACGAACGAAAGTACGTCGAGGAACTGAGCGACGTGGAGGACGATTTCGACCGCTGGTACGTCGAGGTCGTCCGCCGGGCGGAGCTGGCTGACGAGTCGCCGGTGCGGGGCACGCGCGTGGTGCGGCCCTACGGCTTCGCCCTGTGGGAGAACATGCAGGCGGAGCTCGACCGGCGGATCAAGGAGACGGGCGTCCAGAACGCCTACTTCCCGCTCTTCATCCCGCAGAGCATGCTGGCACGAGAGGCCGAGCACGTGGAGGGCTTCGCGCCGGAGGTCGCGTGGGTAACGCGCGGCGGCAACAAGGAGCTGGAAGAGCCGTGGGCGGTGCGCCCGACCTCTGAGGCGATCATCTGCCCGATGTACGCGCGCTGGGTCCAGTCGTACCGCGACCTGCCGATTCTCATCAACCAGTGGAACAGCGTGGTGCGCTGGGAGGAACGTCCCCGCGCCTTCCTCCGCTCGCTGGAGTTCCTCTGGCAGGAGGGCCACACGGCCCATGCGACGCTAGAGGAGGCCGAAGAGCGGACGCGCCTGATGCTCGAGGTCTACCGCGACTTCGTGGAAACGGAGCTGGCCGTTCCGGTGATCCCGGGCCGGAAGACGGAGTCGGAGAAGTTCGCCGGCGCGCTCCGGACCTACACCATCGAGGCGATGATGGGCGGCAAGAAGTGGGCGCTGCAGTCCGGAACCTCGCACAACCTGGGCGACCACTTCGGCCGCGTCTTCGGCATCGAGTTTCTGGATCGGAACGGCGAGCGCCGCTACGCCTTCAACACGAGCTGGGGGCTCAGCTTCCGCATGGTCGGCGCGGTGATCATGGTGCACGGCGACGACCGGGGCTTGAAGCTGCCGCCGCGGGTGGCACCGATCCAGGTCGTGATCGTCCCAATCTGGCGCAAGGAGTCGGAGCGCGAGGCGGTGGAGGCCGCCGTCGACCGCGTGCGCGATGCGCTGCTGCCGGTGGCGCGGGTCTTCGTCGACCGGCGCGACGACAAGACGCCGGGCTGGAAGTTCAACGAGTGGGAACTCAAGGGCGTGCCGGTGCGACTGGAGATCGGCCCGCGCGACGTGGCCAACGATCAGGTCACGCTGGTGCGCCGCGATACCCACGAGAAGCAGGCGATCTCCATTACCGATCTGGCGGGCCGGATCACGGAGATCCTGGACGACATCCAGGCCAACCTCTTCGCCGCCGCGTCGCGGATGCTGGCCGAGAACACGGTGGAGATCGACAGCTACGACGTGCTCAAGGAGCGGGTCGCGGCGAACGCGGGGTTCTCCCGTGCCTACTGGTGCGGCAGCGAGGAGTGTGAGGATCGGGTCAAGGCCGAGACCAAGGCCACGATCCGCTGCATCCCGTTCGACCAGCCGGAGGCGCCCGGTCGCTGCCTCGTGTGCGGCGAAGCCGCGCAGCAGCAGGTGATCTGGGCGCGAGCGTACTAACGTCCGCTCAACACTGGCGAACACGCGCCGCTCCTCTCCCGGCTCGGGAGAGGGGCGGTTTCATCTCGGGCTCTTAGACCCAGATGTCCGATGTCGAGTCGCCGCCGGGATAGCGCATCTCATGCGCACGGGCGGGTCCGGCCGGCTCCTTGCCGAAGTCGACGAAGAAGTCCTTGTTGATCCGCATGCCGCCCCGCTCGGTGTCGCAATCGATCTGCAGCAGGTGCGAGCCGGCGGTGGCGAGGTCGGGGTAGAACTGGTTGTCCCAAGTGCTGTAGAGCGAGTTGGTGACGTAGAGCCGCTTGCCGTCCAGGCTGAGCTGGAGCATCTGCGGCCCGCCGCGCAGCGTGTTCCCCTGCACCTCCTCGGCACGCCCGAGAAGCCCGCCGACCCAGACCTGCCCGGCCAGCCTCGGCTTGGCAGGGTCACTAATGTCGTACTGCCGGATATCACCGTGGAGCCAGTTGGAGAAGTAGAGGTAGCGGTCGTTCATCGACACCAGGAGGTCGGTGATCAGACTGGGGACCGGGAAGGGCCAGCCCGCCACTTCAACCGGTTCAACCGCGATCACGTTCTCGACGGTCCAGTCGCCGTCTTTCCGCTCCCAGTGCCACATGGTGCTGCTGAGCGCGGCGCCGACGAAGCCGTGAGTGCTATCCGGATCGTGGAGGAAACGCACCTCGAG
The DNA here is from genome assembly GCF_000024985.1 of Sphaerobacter thermophilus DSM 20745. Lineage (NCBI taxonomy): Bacteria > Pseudomonadati > Thermomicrobiota > Thermomicrobia > Sphaerobacterales > Sphaerobacteraceae > Sphaerobacter > Sphaerobacter thermophilus. Next base: position 1,480,762 of record NC_013523.1, on the reverse strand, counting down.
CGGGATCAGCCCTTCGTCACCCAAGTCGACCGTCTTGATGACGTCGTGCTTTTCCCAGTCCCAGAAGTGGATCGCGTGACCGTACTTCCCGGCCGTCACGTCCTCAAGGTTGAAGCCGGGTAGGAACGTGCTCGGCGCGCCCCACTCACTGCTGACCATGACGTTGTGGCGTGGCTGGTGCCAGTAGTCATAGTTGAAGCGCATGGCGCCGCTGTCGTGCTCCCAGCGGCCGGTGATGTTGAAGTCCTGGTCGAGCAGGAGGAACCCGCCCGGCCCGTCGCCGTCCCGGTCGCCGAGCATCGAGATCATAATTGTGCCGTCCGGCAGACAGTGGACTGTGTGCGGCGCGGAGAGATTGAGACGCTCCTTGATCTCCTCTCCCTCGATGACCTTGTGGACCTTCGGCGCCCGCGGGTCGCTCGCGTCAAGGATATTGACGCGGCTCGACAGGGTTCCCGGGGCGATCAGGAAGCGGCGGCTCGCACCGGGGTCGGCGTGGCACGAGCTGCACGCATTCCAGCCGAAGTGGTGCAACTCATCGCCGACGTGGGGCATGTCGGTGCGGTGGATCACCTGTGAGTAGGTGCGCGAGTTCGGGTCGACGTCAACCGTCGCCAGGTAGTCGGGGTGCTCAATGCCGGTACCCTCGTAGAGTGCAGTGGCGTAGAGCTCCTTCTCCGGACCGGCCTTCATCGCGTCGGCCGGCGAGGCGTAGCCAGGCCCATGGTGCTCGTGGGACGCGTGGTCGGCGCTGCCCATGGGAGTCCCTCCTTAGGGGGTGATACCCGGTTCGGCTCGCACGGGCGCGGGCCGACCGTGGTGGAGGCATAGCGGGAGGACACACGTGGCACTAGTGTGAGGCACTGACACAGTTGTATCAAGCTAATAATTCAGGTGAACATGATCGAATTGGAAGCACTGCACGCGGGTAGCGTCCGGCTCAAACGGCGGACAGGCGGTAGTCTTGGGGTGGAAACGGGATGTGCCCGGCGGGGCTAGCGGCGGAGCGCGCGCATGCCGAGCACTACCGCGGCGGCTACGAAGCCGACCACGGCGACATCCACCAGGAAAATGAGCGGGTTCATGCTCAGAATCGCCATCGGGCTACTCCTCGCTACGGTATTTCCATGCGAGTGGACTTTGATCGCACAGTCTACCACGGTTTCTGCACGCCGTCGCGCCTCGCACCGCACCCAGGTGCGCTCCCGAGAGAGGTGTTGACGAGGGCATTACGATGCTCTCATCAGGTCCCGCGTTGGCCCTACAGCTTATTGAGAGGTGGGCGTCCGTGAAGGTTCTCTTCGTAGCGGGATTCGGTCCGATTGCGCCGGACATGGAAGCGGCACGCGCATTCTACAGCGAGACGCTGGGCCTTCCGCTCAGTGGTGACGAGTCGTACCTGGCCAGCGACGAGGTCGACGGGGTGAAGCACTTCGCCGTCTGGCCGCTCCCGGCCGCAGCACAGTCGTGCTTCGGCACGGACGACTGGCCGGCGGACTTCCCGGTGCCGCGAGGGTGGATCGAGTTCGATGTCGAGGACGTGGCTGCAGCGACGGATGAACTCGTCGAGCGCGGGTACGAGGTGCTGGTCGCGGATCGGCTGGAGCCGTGGGGTCAGCGGGTGACGCGGCTCCTGGGACCGGAGGGGCTTCTGGTCGGGATTACCTACACGCCTCACCTCCGCGGCGAGGGAGAGTAAGCACGGCCTGCGGCGAGACAGTAGGGTGCGCCGCAGCCGGCGCGGTGCACCCGCTCGTACCTACTCGGGACTGCCGACGCGCTGGTCAACAGTCGCTGCTGCATCGACGCGTGTCTCCGGCTGTCCGTTGTTGGGCCGGGTGGCCCGGTCGTACTTCCGCCAGTAGGCGCGGGCGATGGAGGCGGCGGCGACGGGTGCGGTCAGGATGAGAAAACCCAGGACAAGCAGGCCGCGTAGCAGGATCGTCTCGTTCTCCAAACCGGCGGCAATGAGCAGCGGCCCGAGCCCGAGCGCAGTCGTCTTGCTCGACGCGTGGAGGCTGGTATAGACGTTCCGCATCCGCAGCACGCCCCAGACGGAGAGCGTGAGGATGAGGAGGCCGAGCAGCACGAGGGCGTCAGCTACCCAGGGGACCACTGCCTCGAGCATCAGAAGATCCGTCCCTCCGCATCGAAACGTGCCGCCGCGAGCGTGCCGACGAATGAGAGCAGTGCCAGCACCAGCGCCGCATCAAGGTAGTGCGGTGAATCCCGGCCACCGGCGAAGAGGGCGAGCAGGCCGACCAGCATCGTCGTAACGAGCTCGAGCCCCAGTACGCGGAGCAGGATGGTGCGCGCGCGCAGCGTGAGGGCGACGCCTACCGCGATGAGCAGGGCCAGCCACAGTGTCGCGATATAGAAGACGACTACATGCATTCGGGTCCCTCTCTCCCGATCCCCGGCGTCATGGGAACACCCAGCGTTGATATCGCTCGTAGAACCGCGCCAACGAGGCGCGGAAGGCATCTGGTTCGGATGCGTCAAACACGTGGAACAGCATCGTGCCGCGCTCCCAGTCGACGTCCACCAGCACCGACCCTGGCGCGAGGGTGACAAGCAATCCCGTGACGGCGACGCCGATCCGTGTCCGGGGGCCGATGGGCACCTCGAGATAGTCGGGAGCGGCGGGGCGGCGCCCGAGGACAATCATCGCGACGTCCCAGGTCCGGAGGACGACGTCCAAGAAGGCAGCCAGGAAAAACGGGACGAAGCCGATTAGCCGCCGTCCGAGGGGAGGATCCTGTACCGGCTGGCTCCGGTGGTCGAGCAACAGCAGCAGCGTAGCCGAGATGATCAGGCCGACGAGCACGTCGCCCAGGCTCACCCGGCCCAGCGCAAGCAGATAGATTCCGCACAGCAGCACGAGGCGTAGGATGAAGAGGCTCATGACCCACCGCCCGTCAACGCTGCGGCCGCGCTGGCACTGAGTGCCAGCAGCGGCTCAGGCCAGAGCCCGATAAACACGATTCCGCAGGCCAGGGCCAGGACGAGGACCCGGGCGCCGAGCGGGCTCGGCGGCGTGGCGTGGTTTCGCGCCCAGTAGTCGCGCTGGTAGATGCGGAACAGGTAGATGAGCGAGAGCGCGCCGCCGACGAACACGAGCGCCAGCAGCGCCGTGCTGTCCGCATCCGCGCCCGCCCGGAAGATGGCGACCTTGCCGAAGAACCCGGCGGATGGGGGTACCCCGGCGACGCTGAAGGCAGCGAGGGCGAATGCGGCTCCCACCAGCCAGCCACGCAGTCCGACCGCCAGGAAGAGGACCAGTTTGTTGAGCGAATTGATGATGGAGTACAGCACGGCTGCCGCCAGCCCAACCGGGCCACCGACCCCGAGTGCGACCAGGATATAGCCGACCTGTCCGATCGAGGACCAGGCGATGACCTCGCTGGCGGTCCGTGGGCTGATCGCCTGCACGGCGCCGTAGATGATGCTGAGGCTGCCGATAACGATCAGGCCGCCGGCGGTGAGACTCAACTCGCGCGGCATGAGGCCGGCACCGAAGCGCAGCAGGCCGTAGCTCCCGATGTTGGCCAGCGCGGCGCTCAACATGGCGGCCACCGCGGGCCAGGTGTCGCGGTAGACGAGGGGCACCCAGGAGTGGAATGGGAACAGCCCGAGCTTCAGGCCGAACGCCACGAAGATGAGGACCGCGATCAGCAGCACGGACCCGGCCGGTGCCCCGTCGACCCGGTCAGCCACGCCCATCATGTCCAGGGTGCCGGTGACATGGTAGAGGGAGGCGACCCCGGCCAGGAAGACGACGGAGCCGAGCAGGTTGACGACCATGAAGGTCAGTGCCGCCCGGAGGTGCCCGACCTGCGCGCCGTAGGTAGCCAGGACGAACGACGAGATCATGGCGATCTCAAAGAAGACGTAGAAGTTGAAGATGTCGGCGGTCAGAAAGACGCCGGTCAGGCCAGTGCTCATGAAGAGGACCAGGCTCGGGAGCGAGCGCTCGTGAACGCCACCCAGAACCTCGTAGGCCAGCGCAGCCAGCAGCACGCCGAGTGAGATCAACGAGAAGGCGATCCCCAGTGCGTCAGCGCGAAGGCGGATCCCGATCCCCGCCGGCCAGTCGCCCGCGACCATCTCGACCGGTCCCGAGGTCCAGACCTCGATCCCCAGCCGAACCAGCGCGATGAACGCGGCGACCATGACGCCGACCGCCACGGCGCCGACGGCGCGCCGTCGGCCGTCGAACGGCGCGAGGGCCACCGCTCCGAACCAGGTGATCGCCAGCGGCAGGAGGAGCAGCATCAGTCGGCCACCCTATCTTCCGGCGGCATCGACACCGGCGTCCCTTCCGTTTCTTCGCCCTGGTCCACCGCTCTGGCGATTCGTGCTGTGTACGTTCGGTAGATCAAGCCCAGGAGGACGGCCACCGTTCCGAACCCGATCACAATCGCGGTGAGAACCAGTGCCTGCACCACCGGATCGCTGATTCGCTCACCGGGGGGTAGCGGGTAGATCGGCTCGCGGCCGCGGCTGAGCCCGGCCGCGACGATGAAGAGGTTCGCGGCGTTCGAGATGAGGATGACGCCGCCTGCCATTCGGATCAGGTCGCGCTTGAGCAACAGGAACGCGCCACAGCCGAAGAGGATGGATATCACCAACGCCAGTCCCAGAATCACGAGTCCACTCCCTCGCTCCCGTAGCGATTCCCGATTGCCCCGAGGACCGACACGATCATCCCGAAGACGAGCAAGAAGACCGCCGCGTCAAACAAGACGGCCGTGTGGAATGCCAGCAGGCCCAGGTGAGGCACCTCTTCCCCCGGTCGTGGATAGTGGGTCATGATCGGGTCGCCCCAGAGGACTGGCGCGAACGCGGTGGCCAGCCCAAGCAGGAGCCCGCTCCAGGCGAGGAGGGGTGCCCGGCGCAGGCTGGGGTAGCGCGCAAACAACTCGCGCGGGCCGAAGGCCAGGAACTGGATGACGACCCCGGTGCCCGCAATCACTCCGGCGCTGAATCCGTCGCCCGCTCCGAAGTATCCCTTGACCAGGATGGCGACCGCAGTCACGAACGTCGGGAGGAAGATCAACCGGGAGATGACTTTGGTCAGGATGGTGCTCATGCTCATGCCGATCTCCTCGAGGCAAAGAAGGTGAGCGCGCCGAGGAGCGCGACGGCGATCACGGTGATCTCACCGAGCGTGTCGAGCCCGCGGAAGTCAGCCAGGATGGCGGTGACGACATCCGCTGCGTGGGCGGCTGGGGAGAGTTCCAGGTGTGCGCGGGCCATCGTCGCGTCCGGCGCGGGCCACGACAGGACGCCCCAGCAGATCACGAAGACGAAGCCGGTCGTGATAAAGCCCACTGCGCGGCGACGCCCGGGGTGTGGCTCGCGCTCAGCCGGAGCACGTGCTAGCTCGATCGGGAGCAGCCCGAGCACCGCCAGCAGGAGCAGTGTCATCATCGTCTCGATCAACAGGGCGACCAGCGCCACGTCCGGTGCACCGATGAAGGTGAAGACCGCCGCGAGCGAGTACCCCACTGCCGAAAGGGAAAGCACCAGGGTCAGGCGACCGGCGCTGCGCGTTGCGACCAGAGCCGAGAGGGCCGCAAGTACCAGAAAGAGGAAGAGTGGCCAGTCGCTCGTGGGGAGTCGTCCGACGCGGAAGGTCGGCCAGGGCGGCGCGAAGACAATGGTCACGCCGACCAGCACGGCGGTCGCGACGAGAACGGTGGCGATACGCCACTGGAGATTCCGCACCTCAAGGAAGGCGCGCGTTCGGCGCGAGAACGTGGTGAGCCTGATGATCGCCGTGAACAGACCACGGTCGGGGCCGTACCGATCCCCGGTCCTCGCCACTGCGCGCGGAATCGTGGCCCAGCGCGGCGCGGTCAGAATGGCCACGACCCCGAGCACCCAAGTGATCACTGCCATCAGGTTGGGCGCGCGCAGGTCGAAGTGGTAGGCGAGTTGCAGCGGCGTGGCCCGTCCGGCCATCGCCTCTCCAGCATCCGCGGCGAGGCTCGCTGCCGGACCCGGCACGATCCCGCCGAGCCCGACCAGCACACCGAGCGCGAGCACCGGAAGCGTCAGTGTCCAGGGGATGCGCTCCACCCGGTTCCGAAGTGGACCCAGGAAGATGTTGCCCCAGAAGCGCCAGGTGTAGGCGAAACTTAGGACGGCGCCCGCGACGGCGAGCACGGGCACCACCCCGCCGCGCTCCGCGGCCGCGGCGAAGAACACTTCATCCTTGAAGAACCCCATCGTGAGCGGCAGCGCTGCCAGCCCGGCTGCGGCCAGCCCGCTCCCGACGGCCAGCAGCGGCAGCGACCGAGCGAGACCGCCGAGCCTCGTGAGATCGGTCTCTCCGGTCGCCTCGGTCACCGCGCCTGCGCTCATAAAGAGGGCACTCTTGATGAGGGCGTGGGCGAGGATGTAGAAGGCCGCCCCTTCCACCGCGCCGAGGCTCAGCATCACCACGACGTACCCGTACTGAGCGATGGTTGAGTAGGCCAGCAGCCGTTTGATCTCCATCTGGGCCAGCGCCAGCACTCCGCCGATCGCCATGGAAGCGAAGCCAAGGGCTATGAGGACGTTCTGTAGGCCGGGACTCAGGTCGAGGAGCGGGTGGACCCGGCCGAGCAGGAATACCCCGGCTGCGACCATGGCTGCCGAGTGGAGGTAGGAGGAGACGGGCGTCGGCGCGACCATCGCCTGCGGGAGCCAGAAGTGCATCGGAACCTGGGCGCTCTTTGCGAGCGCGGCGATCGCGATGAGCGCTCCGGTCGCGGTCACGAACGGCCCGGCTTGAGCTTGCGCCAGGATGTCTGGGAGCTGCGCGGTGCCGAAGCGCGTGTAGAGCAGAACCCCGGCCAGGATGAGCAGGATCGCGCTGATCCCGGTTACGAGCAGCGCAGTCATCGCTGCCCGCCGGGACGCTTCCTGCTCCTGCTCGTAGCCGATCAGGTAGTACGACGTGATGGCCGTCAGATCCCAGAAGATGATCAGGACGATGAGATCCTGGGCCAGGACGAGGCCCAGCATCGCGGTCATGAACAGAAGGATGAGACTGTAGAGCCGGACGGTGCGGGACAGTAGGTGACCCTCGTGGGCCGCGTGCCGGGGCATGTAGCCCGCGGCGTAGGTCAGGACGGCCAGGCCGACTCCGGTTGCCAGCAGCGCGTAGAGCTTAGCCGGGCCGTCGGCCGCGAAGGTGAGGCGGAGGTCCCAGGTGGGTGCCCAGGCGAGATCGACCCGCCCCCCGGCAGGCATCAGGAGCGTGGTCGCCAAAGCCAGGGCTGCGGTCGCCACCGCGAGAGGCGGTGCGAGCCGCGGGCGGACAGCGCCCAGGGTAGCGACCGCGAACGTCCCGAGGGCGGCGACGATGAGGGGCGCCAGCACTCGGAACTCCTCGGGCATCGTCACCTCCACCACCTGCGGCTAACCTCTGCCGGGTACGCTCGAACCGCGCGCGGAGCACCCCACTACACCTGGGTGTCGTGCTCGTCTTCCGAACGTGCAGACACCCGCTGCACGGTAATCGACTGTCGCAGCCGAGACGCGGCCGGAGCCGATCTGAGATCGACATAACGGTTGGAACGCACGGACGAGGCCATCTGGCTCGGTCGGGCCTCGGGTGGGCACGGAGACGTGTAGGCCCGTGCGCGGTCAAAGGAACCCGAGCGTGCCGGCCGCCGTTAGGGATTTTACGATATGCTTGCGCCATGCGTCATGGGGTCGATCACGATCGATTTTCCCGTCTGGTGGAGCACGTCGTTCCGGGAGCCGAGCTGTGCAGCGTGGAGGCGTTACCGGGCGGTGTCTCCGCGCGGGTGACCGTAGTCGGGGTGCGCTATCCGGACGGACAGTCCCAGCGCCTGGTCGTGAAGGAGTACGGTGCTGGGGATCTCCACCGTAACCCGGATGTGGCAGCCCACGAGTTCCGCGTGCTCCAGGTCGTGCGATCGGCAGGGGTACCCGCTCCCGAACCCTACTACCTTGACCAGACCGGCGCACTGCTCGGAACGCCGCTCATCGTCATCGACTACGTCGACGGGCAGACCGGGCTGGCATCGGCTGATCTGGATCGTGCCCTCCCACCACTGGCTGAGACGCTTGCCAGGATCCACTCGGTGGACGTCGCGGCGGCCGATCTCTCCTTCCTGCCCAGCCAGGAGCGCACCGTCGCGGAAATGCTCGCCCGACGGCCTGCCACGCTCGATGACTCACTGGACGAGCCCCGGATCCGTGACGTGCTGGAAGCCGTCTGGCCGCTGCCCCAGCGGAATCAGCCGGTGCTTCTGCACGGGGACTACTGGCCCGGCAACACCTTGTGGCGCGATGATCGGCTCGTGGCCGTGATCGACTGGGAGGATGTCGCGCCGGGTGATCCGCTGGCGGACCTCGGCAATGCGCGGCTGGAGATCCTGTGGGCGTACGGCTCCAGCGCCATGCACGCCTTCACCCGGCGATACCGGGCATTAATGCCCCACGTCGACGTGTCCTGCTTACCTTACTGGGATCTGATCGCGGCCCTCCGCCCTGCGGGCAAGCTCTCGCAATGGGGCCTGGACCCGCAGACCGAGCAGACCATGCGGGCGCGACACAAGCGCTTCGTGGACCAGGCGCTTCAGGCGCTCGGCCGGTGCTGACGCGCCCGGGAGAGCGGTTAGTCAGTGCCGCCGGGAATGTCCCCTGCCCGACCCTGTCGCTGCGGAGCCCGCAGCCCGGCGTTACGGGCGGGCACCTGTGCGTCTGGGGGCGCGTTGGACAGGTGGCGGGCCCGAGGATGGCGCGTGTCTGGGCTCAGGTAACGGCGCCCGAGAGCCGTCCTCCGGAGCGTCGGGGCGGGAGGCGAAGACGTCGGCCATGGCGCCGTCGACGGTGTACTGGGGCCATCGGTTGTCCTGCGGTTCCGTGATGGCGAAGACCATCACTCCTCTGATCCGGTCCGGCATCTGCGCCACGGCCTCGAGGATGCGCCGGGCTTTCTCGGGCTTGGGTGTGGCGGGATCGTTGATCCCGATCTCGGTGACGTATAGCGGCAACGACGTCTGGGTGAGCACGAGGTTGGTGACGTCCACCCATTCGTAGTGGTCCTCGAGCGGCCAGACGTTATAGTCGCCGTAGTGGTGCACCGCGATTGCGTCGTAGACATCACCGACGGCACCGTCGTCCTGGCGCGACAGGATGATCTCGGCGTCGCGGAGCACGGTCGGCATCGACGCCATCCAGCCGAAGTTCGGCCGATCCAGATCCCGCAACTCTTCGCGCGTCTCCAGCATCCAGAACCGCGCGCGGTACGGGTCCATCCCGCAGATGTTCGTCTCGTTACTGACCTCGATGAAGAACTGAACCTCCGGGTGGCGCTCGACGACGCTGTAAAAGCCTCGGCCCACGAGGTCGGCCCGCGTGCGATCCGGAGTGAAGTCGCAGTCCTCGGTCGTCAGGATCACGGTACGTGCCCCGTCATCGATGAGCTCCTCAACCTGGCTGGGGGAGCCGCCAAACCCTACCGGGATCCGGAACCGCGCGATGTTCCCGCGCATCCGGCGGAAGAGGCCACGTTCAACGTCGTCCCAGCGGTTGGAGCCGGGCGCGATGAGGTCGGCGCCGAAGGGGATACCGATCGCCGCCTTGGCGCTCGGCCCCGGTCGGAGCAGGACCGCCACGAGGATGATGACCACCACGAAACGGAGGCTTCGTCCCATGTGGGCGGTATCTCCCGGTCGTGGACGTCGGGCGGTCGGAGGAGCGGCGCACCGTATCCAGGATCACGTCCTCACGGATCGTGACCCGGCGTCGGCCACCGCATCCTGGGATGAATGAGTCCAGCCGGACTCCGACTACCTGTCTCTGTGGCTCCGACGAGCCAATGGATGAGGCTATAGGGAGCATGGGGCATGCCCCGGAAGGGTCGTGTGTCAACACCCTCAGGTCGCGGTTACGGTCCGTCGAGCGGGACGTGCTGGGGCGGATGCTCTGCACAACCGCGACGATGTGGCCGTGACGGGCCGGACCGTCTCACGGGCGCCGGCGCACGGACGGCTCGCGGCGCGGGTGGCACCGCATCTCCGATGCGGCCTAGCTGAACATAATGTCGGAGGGCGTCTCTGAGACCGGAATGTGACCTGTGGCTGGGAATTGAACCGCCGGCGGCACGTCGCCTAGCTATGCCCGTCCGCGGCGGTCCATGCTCGGTTGCCTCGCGTCGTGGGATCGAGGGGCGCCGTTATCCATTCGGGTCCGTTACGGCTTCCCACGGCTTTTCACCGTAACGCCAGTAATAATAGTGTTGGCCGATGTTCCCCATTTCAACCTTTCGGCCGTCGGGATTAGACGGGGTGTAAGTCAGACACCGCCGCTCAAAGCACTGTACCAGCACTCGCGTATACTCGCCGGTCACCCAGGTGTTGATCCAATAGGCATCCGTGATCGGATATCCGGTGGCATAGAAGGGGTTCGCCCAGAGCCTGTCGTCAACATACTGGTCCGCGGCCTCGTCATACAGGGTTCCCCGACTGTTCATGAACTCCCAGAAGACCGAAGCGACGGTATGGTGGGTTGGGGCTCCGACATCGACGGCGGTGACGCCTTGTGCCTGGTCAGGGGTGCCGCTAATCATTGTCATGTGAGGGTTGCTCGGGTCACTAATCTTCACCAGGTACCACGACACGGGCTCGCCGTCTTCATAGGGAGCATCGTCCATCACCCGCCACCGGGATGTCGGCAGGTTCGCGGTGCTCAAACGTGAAGTCGCCGAGTTGCAGACGTCCGGTGAGCAGTTCCGTGGCAAGAAGGCCTGTGGTGATGCGCCACTCGGTATCACCCCGCCCCCGGGTTCCAGCGGGGGTTCGCCTCCATCCGTCCCTTGTCAACGTACTGCACCCAGCGGGAGCCAGGCTCAGGAATGCCGATATCGACGGGGCCCTCTTCGTAGCGTTCAACGATCGGGGTGTCGGTGACCTCGCCGCCCCAAGTCCAGGTGCGCGACACACGTCCCGTGGCTACCGGGGTGTCGTACCGTGACCACGGCGCATGGAACTCGGTCTCGTCGGGCAGTGCCTCCTCAGGCGTCGAGCTGTCCACGGCGTGTACGGTGTGTGTCGACGGCAGAGCAGGCATCAGCAGGAGCAAACCCACGACCAGACGCATCAGACGCCGCGACTTTATCCGTTCCCCCGGCCTAGCAACTCCAGTCAGCCTTATCACACCCGATTGTCTACGACGTGAAGGTTCCACGAAGGTTCCACCATGCTTCGACACCGGCTTCAGGCGTCGCTTGACTTCTTGGGGGAAGGTACCCTGGGGCGCGGTTCGCTCCATGCCCTTTGGCAGTCAGCCGGCCAGGCGGGGGATCGGCGGAGATCTTGGTGGGCTCCTGCACCGCGCCAGGGGTCAGCGCACGCGCGGGAGCGGGGCCATTCTGACGCCGACAAGGCGCAGACCAATTGTTAGTGCCAACACCAACAGCGTGTCCTGCGTCCTCAGCCTTCAGGCAGTGGTCGATGAACGCCTACGACTCTTTAGCCACGCTTCGGAACCGCACTGCCCCCTTTCTACCTCGATAGCAGAGCGTGTAGCAATCTGGGGCCGTTGAGAAAAGGTTTCGGGGGTCGTCAACGGGAACTCAACCCCGTATCGCGACCCCCGATTCTCGCGTCTAGATGCGGATTTCTGGCGGAAGGGGAGGGATTCGAACCCTCGAGGCGCTCATCACGCCTACGCGATTTCCAGTCGCGCGCACTCGGCCAGACTATGCGACCCTTCCAAGAGGCGGAGAGGGTGGGATTCGAACCCACGAGGGCTATTCACCCTACCGCTTTTCGAGAGCGGCACCTTCAACCACTCGGACACCTCTCCATGTCAAGCCCCGAACGCAAGGAGTGCAGGGCGCTGGTCAGGCCCTGCACTTCGGGGCGGTACGCCCGGAGGGACTTGAACCCCCGACCTTTTGGTCCGCAACCAAACGCTCTATCCACTGAGCTACGGGCGCATATTCCGCTTGTTGCCGCTTGGGCGAATCCCCTCGCGGCGTGTATTAGGATAGCACATAAGGGGGAACGGGTTCAAGCCGGGGACTTGGCACCGAGGCGTGGACCGCACTGCTGGCCGCGTGCCGCGCCGGTTCGTATTCTTACGAGGAGCCCGAGCAGCAACCGGCGGGAGCGCGCCGGGTGCGCGTGCCGGGCAGATGGAGGCAGGGCATCGATGACCTCACGGACGCGTAATCGAGGCCGACGTCCAGTCGACGATCGGGGGGAGCGTGCGCCAAGCCGCCGCCACTCTCGGCTCTTTGTTGCCCTCGCGGTCACAATCAGCGCCGTGCTGGTCATCACCCTCATCGAGGTGGTGGTGCTCGACCTGTTCACCTCGCGCGGCTCCGACGCCAATGATTTTCTCCAGCCGCAGATCGCGGTCACGCCCGGAGCGCAGGAAGCGGAGATGCGGGCTCGCCTCCAGGAGAACCCCGACGACGTGAACGCCATGCTCGTCCTGGCGGACTTGCTGGCCAACACCGGCCGGGCGTCCGAGGCGGTCCAGTGGTACGAGAAGGCGGTGCAGGCCCGGCCGGACGACGTGGGGCTACGGGTCGCCTTCGGGCGGACGCTCATGCAAGGAGGATATCGCCTCGACGCGGAGATCCAGTTCAAGAAGGCGATTGAGCTCGCGCCGACGAACCCGGAGCCGATCTTCCTCCTTGGCCAGCTCTATCAGGAGAGTGACCCGCCGCGAGAGAGCGAGGCTCGCGCGCAGTATGAGCGCGTCATCGAGGTGGCGCCCGATTCGGTCTATGCGGAGCGGGCGCAGGAGCAGCTCGATGCCCTCGACCGGGCGTCGTAGGTCAGTCGTCGATGCGTCTCCTGCATGTGATCCAACGCTACTACCCATTCCAGGGCGGTTCCGAGCGATACTTCCAGGCCTTCTCGGAGCGCTTCGCCGCAGACTGTGCCGAGGTCCAGGTCGTGACGACCGATGCCTGGGACCTCGAGTACTTCTGGGATCCTACCAAGCGGCGTGTCGAGGAGGTGCAGGGTTGTCACGCAGGCGTGCGCATTCGGCGCCTGCGCTTGCGGCACCTCCCGGCTCCGCGACTCACGCACCGCGCGATCCGCCGGCTGATGGCCGAGTCGGCGCGCTGGCGGTTCCGGGGACAGGTGCGGCTCCTGCAGGCGGCGGGGCGATTCGGACCGTGGCTGCCGCCGGTTTCGGAGTGGCTGCCCGATCCCTCGTGGCGACCGGACGTGGTGCACTCGGCGAACATCGCCTTTGAGTCGATGATTGCGGGCGCCGAGCGGCTGGCGCGAACGGTGGATGCGCCGCACCTGGTGACGCCGTTCCTGCACCTGGGGGAGGGGCCCTCGTCACGGGTCAGGCGTTACTACACGATGCCGCACCAGATGGCACTGCTGTGCCGGGCGGACGGCGTGATGTCGCTGACCACGATCGAGGCCGACTATCTCATCGCCCGCGGCGTTGCGCCGGACCGCGTCCACGTCGTGGGCGCGGGGCTGGACGTGCCGGCGGTCACCGGAGGGGATGCGGCCCGGGCGCGGCAGAGGCTCGGGATCGACGGCCCGATGGTGCTGGCGCTGGGGGCCGCGGCGTTCGACAAGGGGTCGTTTCACCTGGCGGAGGCTGCAGGAGCGCTGGATCGCGCGGGCTGGCCTGTGTCCGTTGTCTTTGCCGGTCCGGTCATGAGCGAGTTCGAGCGCTTCGTCGCGGGCCTGCCCGCTGCGGCGCGCCGCAACTTGCACGTGCTGGGGTTCGTCTCTGATGAGGACAAGCGCGACCTGCTGGCTGCGGCGGACGTGGTGGCGCTGCCGTCCCGGACCGAGTCCTTCGGGATCGTGTTCCTGGAGGCGTGGGCCAATGGCAAGCCGGTGATCGGCGCGCGGGCTGGGGCGATCCCGGCAGTGGTGGACCACGAGCGGGATGGCCTGCTGGTACCCTTCGGAGATGTGGCCGCGCTGGCGGACGCGATTCGGTCCTTGACCGCCGACCCGGCGCTGGCGGCGCGGCTCGCCGCGGCGGGTCGGAACAAAGTGGTGGACGAAGCCGCGTGGTACCAGCGCATCCGGGGAGTGTACGCGCAGGTGCTGGGCACGCCGGCCGATCCGGTTGCGGCCGTGAGCGGGGAGGGGAGATGACGACGCCCGATGTGACGCGCGACGATGTCGACGAGGTGGCCGCGGCGATCGAGGCGATCCGCAGCGAGGTGCGGCGGCGTTCGGGTTACCTGAGCGCGTCCGAGGTGCCGCCGCTGGGGACCGGGTCACCCATCACCGAGGCGGCCGATCTGGCGCGCATTTCGGCCCACCTGCCCGTGACGTGGGAGACGCCGATCGTGGGCCGGTGGATCGCGCTCGCGAAGCGGGCCATGCGGCTCTGCCTGCGCTGGTACATCAACCCCATCGTGGAGCAGCAGAACGCCTTCAACGATGCCGTGGTCCGGGCGCTCTCCACCCTTGACGCTCGTCAGCAGGAGCTCCTGCGGCGGCTGGAAGCGCGCGAGGGCGAGGAGCCGCGCGAGCGATGAATGTGATCATCTGTGCCACGCAGGTGCCGTTCGTCCGGGGCGGGGCGGAGGTGCTGGTCGACGGGCTTCGCGAGGCGCTGGTCGCGGCCGGGCATCGGGTGGACGTTGTGGCGCTTCCCTTCAAGTGGTATCCCAAGGAGGAGATCCTCAAGTCGGCACTGGCCTGGCGGCTGCTCGACTTGACCGAGGCCAACGGCATGCCGGTGGACGCGGTGATCTGCACCAAGTTCCCGACCTGGGCCGTGCGGCACCCGCGCAAGATCGCCTGGGTTGTTCACCAGCACCGGCAGGCGTACGACTGGTTCGGCACGCCGCTGAGCGATTTCACGAACAGCGCCGAGGATGTCGCTCTGCGGCGTCGGATCGCCGAGATCGATCGCCGGGGGCTGGGGGAGTGCGTGGCCCGCTTCGCGATTTCGGGGAACGTCGCTGCACGCCTGAAGCGCTCGATCGGGCTTGAGGCTGAGCCGTTGCACGTGCCGATTCGCCTTGAGGGCCTGGAACCGGTCGCGTACGGCGACTACATCCTCAGCGTCTCGCGGCTGGACCGGGCCAAGCGGGTCGAGCTGCTGCTGGAGGCGATGGCGGAGGCTGGTGGGGACTTCCGCGCCGTGATCGCCGGGGATGGTCCGGAGGCCGGCTCGCTCCGGGAACGAGCCGCCAGCCTCGGGTTAAGCGGGCGGGTCACGTTCACCGGGCGCGTGAGCGATTCCGAGCTGGTCCGACTGTACAACGAGGCGCGGGCCGTGTTCTACAGCCCGGTGGATGAGGATTTCGGTCTGGCGGCGGTTGAGGCGCTGACGGCCGGCAAGCCGGTGGTGACGGTGGCGGACGCGGGCGGCGTGCTGGAGTTCGTCGAGGACGGCGTGACCGGCCTGGTGAGTGCGAACGCCGAACCCTGCTCCACCGCGCCTATCCTATCCCGGCTGATGGCGGACGAGGCGCTGGCTCGGCGGCTCGGCGCGGCGGGCCAGGAGCGGGTGGCCGGGCTCCGCTGGGACCGCGTCGTGGCGAGGCTCCTGGGACATGGCTGATTCCGCGCTGCGGCTCGCCTGGTTCACCCCGCTCCGACCGGTCGAGTCGGGCATTTCGCAGTACAGCGAAGACCTGCTGCCGGTGCTGGCGCGCGCCTGGCAGATCGACGTGTACGTCGACGGCTACCGCCCGACGCACCTCCGGGAGTCGGACACCCTGCGGGTCCGGATGGCGCGCGAATTCCGCGCGGCGCACCGGTTGCGGCCGTATGACGTCGTCGTCTACCAGATGGGGAACAACCCCTACCACGCCTACATGTACGACCTCGCGCGCGAGGTCCCGGGGGTGCTGGTCCTGCACGACACCGTGCTCCACCACCTGCGGGTCGGGATGCTCTTGCGCGGCCGCGGCGCGCCGCGCTACCGGGCGGAGATGGAACGGCGTTACGGCCGGGCCGGGTGGGAAGCGGCCACGCGGGTGCTGCGGGGACAGATGCCCTCGGCGCTGTTCCAGTTCCCGCTGTCGGAGGAGTTGATCGAGGCCTCGCGGGTCGTCGCGGTGCACAGCGAGTACAGCCGGGCGCAGGTGCTTAGTTGGTGCCCGGACGCGCAGGTGCTGCGCATTCCGATGGGGGTGCCGCTCCCGCCGGAGATCCCGCGCGAGGAGGCACGGCGGCGACTGTCGCTACCGGAGGACCAGTTTGTCGTCGGATCGGTGACCTTCATCAACCCATACAAGCGGCTCGATGTTGTGATGCAGGCCGTCCGGCGCCTGCGGGAGTTCGTCCCGGCTCGGCTGGTGTTGGCGGGGAACGTGTCGCACATGGTGCCGCTGGAGCGGCTGATCGGCATGTTCGGACTGGAGCAGGCGGCAGATCACCTTGGCTACGTGGACGACGCCACGGCTCGGCTGGTGGTCGCCGCGTCGGATGTGTGCGTGAACCTCCGCTGGCCGACCGCCGGCGAAACCTCGGCCAGCCTGCTGCGCACGATGGGCGCCGGCCGGCCGGTGCTGGTGACCGACGGAGGGTCGTTCGCCGAGATCCCCGATGGCGCGGTGGTCAAAGTGCCGCCGGACGTGCTGGAGCAGGAGACGGTCTTCGCGCTGCTGCGGGCGCTGGCTGAGCAGCCGGAGCTGCGGGAGCGGGTGGGGCGTCTTGCGCGGGACTTCGTGGCCCGAGAGCACAGCCTGGCGGCTGCGGCGCGCGGGTATGCGGCCGCGATCGAAGCGGCGATCGGCCGGCCGGTGCCGGTCCCGCCTGGGGGCACGGAACCGGAGCAGATCGACCTGCCCGCAACCGAGCCGCCGACCAGGACCGATCCCCTGGCGGGCGCGGTGGCGCAAGCGCTGGTAGACCTGGGGATCGGGGCGGATACCCGCCTCGTCGCCTCGGTGGCCAGGTCGATGGCGGAGATCGGGCTGGCCCCTGGTAAGATGGGTTCGACGGGGACGGAGCCGGTGGGCGGAAAGGAAGGGCGCCGTGGAGTCGAGCGGAGCGAAGCCGATCAGCGATGACCTGCTGGAGATCCTGGCCTGTCCGCTGTGCAAGACGGCGGTGCGCCTCGAAGGGGATCGCCTGGTCTGCGACACGTGCGGGCGGCGCTACCGCATCGAGGACGGCATTCCCATCATGCTGATCGACGAGGCTGAGCTGCCGGAGGGCGGTCCGAAGGCGTAGCAACGGCCGCTAACGGTCAAGAAATAGCACAGATGTTCGGGAGGGCGTGATATACTTCCCGGCAGCGGTGCCGACGGACACACGAGGGGCGACGATGAGCACGCGCGTGGTGTCGGGAAAGATCCGAGACGAGGACGAACCCCTGGAAGCGAGCCTGCGCCCGCGGCGGCTGGCGGAGTACATCGGGCAGGAGAAGGTCAAGGAAGGCCTCCTGATCTCGATCCAGGCCGCGCAGGCCCGGGGTGAGTGCCTCGATCACCTGCTGCTCTACGGCCCGCCAGGGCTGGGCAAGACCACGCTGGCGTCGATTGTCGCGGCAGAGATGGGCGTGAACCTGCGGATCACTTCCGGTCCGGCGATCGAGCGCGCGGGCGACCTCGTGTCGATCCTGACGAACCTCAAGCCCGGCGATGTCCTCTTCATCGACGAGATCCACCGGCTCAACCGGGTAGTGGAGGAGGTCCTCTACCCGGCGATGGAGGACTTCGCGGTCGACATCGTGCTCGGGAAGGGGCCGGCCGCCCGCTCGATGCGGCTCAACCTGCCGCCCTTCACGCTGGTCGGCGCGACGACCCGGCTGGCGCTGCTCACCTCGCCGCTGCGCGACCGCTTCGGGTCCACCTATCGCCTCGAGTTCTACAGCCTTGAGGCGATGCAGAAGATCGTGACGCGCGCGGCGCGCATCCTCGGCGTCGCGATCGATGAGGACGGCGCCCGGGAGATCGCGGCGCGAGCGCGCGGAACGCCGCGCATCGCCAACCGGCTGCTGCGGCGAGTGCGCGACTACGCGCAGGTGCGGGCGGACGGTGTCATTACCGCCGACGTGGCCCGGGCAGCACTGGAGATGCTGGAGGTTGACCATCTCGGGCTGGACGACGTGGACCGGGTCATCCTCCGGACTATCGTTGAGAAGTTCGATGGCGGACCGGTCGGCGTCGAGACGCTGGCTGCGGCGACGAGTGAGGAGGCCGACACGATCGAGGATGTGTACGAGCCGTACCTGATCCAGCTCGGGTTTCTCCAGCGCACGCCGCGCGGTCGGGTTGCCACACGTCGTGCCTATGAGCACCTGGATCTCCCATACGTCGAGCGGCCCGAGAGCCCGCAGCAGGCCTCTCTCTTTGACCCTGATGCCTCCTAGCTGATGACGAGCCCTCAGCCTGAACAATCCTCCGCCCCGCTTTGGATGGCGGACTACGACTATGACCTGCCGCCGGAGCTGATCGCGCAGCACCCGGTGGAGCCGCGCGATGCGTCGCGGCTCATGGTGGTCGACCGCGCGAGCGAGACGATCGCCCACCGCCGGTTCCGGGATCTCCCCAGTCTGCTCAGTCCGGGCGACCTGCTGATCGTCAACGACACTCGCGTCATGCCTGCACGGCTGCACGGGCGGCGGCCGACCGGCGGGCAGGTCGAACTATTGCTGCTCCGGCGACTGGAGGATGGATGCTGGGAGGCGATGGGGCGCCCGGCGCGGCGGCTGCGGCCGGGGACGTTCGTTCACCTTCGCGACCAGGGAGGACGCGAGGCCGTGGAGCCGGCGGAAGTTGTCGCGCGACGCGGGGAGGGCCTGCTGGCCGTTCGGCTGCCGTCGGAGGTCGAGGCTCGGCTCGATGAGTTTGGAGAGATGCCCCTGCCGCCCTACATCCGCGCCCGGCTTGAGGACCCTGAGCGCTATCAGACCGTCTTCGCAACCGAGGTCGGCTCGGCGGCGGCGCCGACAGCCGGGCTGCACTTTACGCCGCGACTGCTGGCCGAACTGGATGCGGCAGGCATCCGCCGGGCGACGATCACGCTGCACGTCGGCCTGGGCACCTTCCTGCCGGTGAAGGTCGAAGATGCTCGCCAGCACCGGATGCACCAGGAGTGGTACCACGTGCCGGCAGACACCCTGGCGGCCATCCGCGAGACGCGTGCTGCCGGTCGGCGCGTGGTGGCGGTCGGGACCACGGCGTGCCGGACGCTGGAGTCGATCGCCCCAGATCTGGATGCCGACGATGACCTCAGCGGTTGGACCGACCTGTTCATCGTACCGGGGCATCAGTTCCAGGTGGTGGACGCGCTCGTGACCAACTTCCACCTGCCGCGATCCACGTTGCTCCTGCTCGTAAGCGCATTTGCTGGGCGCGAGCTGATCCTGCGCGCGTATGAGGAAGCGGTGCGGACGCGTTACCGGTTCTTCAGCTTCGGTGACGCAATGTTAATTCTCTAATCCGTCGCGCGGCACACCGACGAACTGCGTGAAGATCTGGTGACTTGTGCCTTTCAGTGAGGCGGTGTAGCATCGTTGGAGGTTGCGCGGCTCACGGCACAGATGCTGCGGACCGGCTGTGGCGGTTGGCCGTTCCACAATCATGCCTCGCAATAGCCCCGACACCCTCCGGCGGTGCTGGTGCCGGCCAGCCGCTGAGGACGACGGCGAGATCAGCGGGAGGTCCTATGCAAACGACTGAGCGTGAGGCGGTGACTCACAATCTGGAGAGGCACGGCATCGTGGGTGCCGGGCCGATCCACTGGAACCCGGTGACTCCTGCTCTCTACGAGCATGCGATCCGACGCGGTGAGGGGGCCATCGTCCACCTTGGGCCCCTGGCGGTTCGAACCGGGCGCTTCACCGGCCGCACGCCAAAGGACAAGTTCATCGTCAAGGAGCCGTCCTCGGAGCAGAACATCTGGTGGGACGGCAACCAGCCATTCGACCCCGACAAGTTCGACCAGCTCCACCGCCGCGTGGCGGAGTACCTGCGCGGCAAGGAAGTCTTCGTGCAGGACTGCTACGTCGGCGCCGACCCGACGTACCGCCTCGGGGTACGGGTCATCACCGAGCTTGCCTGGCACAGCCTCTTCGTCCGCAACCTCTTCATTCAGCGTCCGAGCGACGCTCCGCCCCTGGAGGAGCCGGACTTCACCGTCATCTCGGTGCCGCACTTCCACGCCGACCCTGAGCGGGATGGGACGCGCTCCGACGCGTTCATCATCATCAACTTCGCGAAGCGCATGGTCCTCATCGGCGGCACTGAGTACGCGGGTGAGATCAAGAAGTCGATCTTCAGCGTGATGCACTACCTGCTGCCGCTGCAGGGCGTGCTCTCGATGCACTGCTCGGCCAATGTCGGCCGCAGCGGCGACACCGCGCTCTTCTTCGGCCTGTCCGGGACCGGGAAGACGACGCTCTCGACCGACCCCGACCGCCAGTTGATCGGCGACGACGAGCACGGGTGGAGCGACCGTGGCATCTTCAACTTCGAGGGCGGCTGCTACGCCAAGGTGATCCGCCTCTCGCCCGAGTCGGAGCCGGAGATCTATCAGACCACCAGGCGCTTCGGCACCGTGCTGGAGAACGTGGTCTACAACCCCGAGACCAGGCGCCTCGACCTCAACGACGACAGCATCACGGAGAACACCCGCGCAGCCTACCCCCTCAGCCACATCCCGAACTCGACCAAGACCGGTACCGGCGACCACCCGCACAACATCTTCCTCCTGACCGCTGATGCGTTCGGGGTGCTTCCGCCGATCGCGAAGCTCACCTCGGCGCAGGCGATGTACCACTTCCTGGCGGGATACACCGCCAAGGTGGCCGGGACCGAGGTCGGGCTGACCGAGCCGCAGGCGACCTTCAGCGCCTGCTTCGGCGCGCCGTTCCTGACCCTGCCGCCGCGGGTCTATGCCGATCTGCTGGGCGAGCTGGTGACCAAGCACAAGACGAACGTCTGGCTGGTCAACACCGGTTGGTCGGGTGGACCAGCGGGGGTTAGCGACCGAATGCCCATCGCCTACACCCGCGCCATGATCGCTGCGGCACTGGACGGCGGGCTGGCGGGGGTACCGACGACGCCCGATCCTGTCTTCGGGGTGCACGTTCCGGAGCGGTGTCCGGGTGTCCCGTCTGAGATATTGCAGCCGCGGAGCGCCTGGAAGGATCCCGAGGCCTATGACCATCAGGCGCGCCGGCTGGCTGAGATGTTCCAGCGGAACTTCGAGCCGTTCGCGGGCCTTGTTTCGGCCGAGGTGCGCGAGGCCGGGCCGCGAGTCGGCTGATCGTCGGCTCCGGTTGAGTAGAATGGCGGGCGTGCCCACGCGGGCACGCCCGCGTTCGCTGCGGCGCGGGTTGGAGGCAATGCGCCGTCAACAGGCGTGAGAATCGGGTTGCGAGCGAGGATGCGGCGACTCTTCGTGATCGTGTTAGCCGTTCTGGTCTTGGTGGCCTGCGGTGGGGAGTCCACGACATCGACACCCACCCTGGAGCCCACGGCGACGCCGGTCGCCACAGCCGGAGCGGAGGAAGGATCTATCATGGATGCCAATGGACCAAAGCAGTGGTCGTCTCCACCGCCGATGCAGCTCAAGGAGGGCGTGGACTACCAGGCAACGCTGCACACGAGCAAGGGCGACATCGTCATCGACCTGTTTGAGCAGGAGACGCCCCAGACGGTCAACAGCTTCGTCTTCCTGGCCCGAGAGGGCTTCTACAACGGCGTGACCTTCCACCGGGTGATCGAGGGCTTCATGATTCAGACCGGTGATCCCACCGGCACCGGTGCCGGCGGACCCGGCTACGAGTTCGACGACGAGCCGTTCACCCGTGACTACACGCCGGGAACCGTGGCTATGGCCAATCACGGGCCCAACACCAACGGCAGCCAGTTCTTCATCGTCCAGGCCGACCTTCGCGGGCGCCTGCCCAAGGACTACACCATCTTCGGTGAGGTCACTCAGGGGATGGACGTTGTAGACGCGATCGCTGCCGTCGAGAAGACGTACAACCCGCGGATGGGCGAGCAGTCGGCTCCGGTCGAGCCGATCTACATCGAGTCGGTCGAAATCGTCGAGAAGTAGCGCCGGGTCGCGGGCGAGCCGGGTGGAGGGTGGCCAACGGTGACGATGGAGACGGGGCGCGGGCCGCATCTGCTGGTGGCCGCGATCTGCCAGCGAGCGCAGCAGGATCAATACGGTTCGTTCAGCCTGATCAACCTCCTGGAGCATCTGGTCGCCGGGTCGGACGACCCGAATGCACCGGAGCAGATGCCGCCATTCCGCCTCGACGCGAACCTGGTCGTGATGTTCGTCTCCGGGGATGCCGTCGGTGACCGGACGGTCACGGTCGTCGCGGAGCAGCCGAACGGCGAGCGGCTGCCGCCGGTCAGCCAGCGGATCACTCTGGGGGGTGGCGACCAGCGGGCGACCATCGTGTCGGATCTCTCGCTCGACATCGACCAGACCGGCGTCTACTGGTTTGAGGTGTACCTGGACGACGAACTGGTCACGCGCATCCCGCTACGCATCGGTTACGAGCGCGGACCGCGTGAGCCCTGGATGGACCTCATCCGCTGACGCAACGCGTCGCGGCACCCGCCTTGCTGACGTTGGGGCATTCGTGCCCATATCCAATGTCCCAACGTCGCAGGAAGGGGTGCCCTCATGGACTACGACGTCTTTGAGCTGGGCGATTTCGTCCTGCAGTCCGGCATGCGAATCCCGGATGCACGCCTGGCCTACGTTACCCTCGGCACGCTCAACGCGGACAAGAGCAACGCGATTCTCTACCCCACCTGGTATTCCGGGCAGCACACGGACAATCTGTGGCTGATCGGCGAGGGGATGGCGCTCGATCCGACCCGCTACTTCATCATCATCCCCAACATGTTCGGCAACGGGCTGTCGTCGTCGCCGAGCAACACGCCCCCGCCGTACGACCGCGCGCGCTTCCCCAACGTCACGGTCTACGACAACGTCCTGGCGCAGCACCGTCTGGTCACTGAGCGGTTCGGTATCACCCGCCTGGCGCTCGTCACCGGCTGGTCGATGGGCGCGCAGCAGACGTTCCAATGGGCAGCGACCTTCCCCGACATGGTCGAGCGGATCGCTCCCTTCTGCGGCACGGCCAAGACCTGGCCGCACAACTACGTGTTCCTGGAAGCGGTCAAGGCAGCTATCCGCACCGACGCGGCGTGGAAGAACGGGTGGTACACGGAACAGCCCTGGAAGGGGCTGCGCGCGGTGGGGCGCGTGTATGCCGGCTGGGGCCTCTCCCAGATGTTCTACCGCGAGGAAACGTGGCGCGAGTTGGGTTACGCCTCGTTGGAAGACTTTCTGGTCGGCTTCTGGGAGGGATTTTTCCTGCGGAAGGACGCGAACAACCTGCTGGCGATGGCCTGGACGTGGCAGCACGGCGATATCTCGGCGAACCCCACGTACAACGGCGACTTCGACCGCGCGCTCGGGTCGATCAAGGCGCGCGCGATGATTCTGCCGGGCGAGAAGGACCTCTACTTCACGCCGGAGGATGGCGAGTACGAGGCCAAGCGTATCCCGAACGCCGAGTTTCGACCGATCCGGTCGAACTATGGCCACTTCGCGGGCGGTGGGATCAACCCGGTCGACACGAAGTTCATCGATGACGCGATCAAGGAGTTGCTGGCGCAGTAGCGTGTCTCCCCCTCACCCCCTGACCCCCTCTCCCCTTGTGGGAGAGGGGGATTGGGCCGGGTCAGACGCGTAACTCGTGGAGTGCGGCCATGAGCCGGGTGATGTCCTCGTCGGTGGTGAAGTAAGCGCAGGAGACGCGCACGGCGCTGGGAACCTGCACGCGGCGCTGGATGATGCGGTATTCATCCCACAGTCGCCGGCTCAGCTCCTCGCCGGTCCAGCCGTCGTATGAGAAGGTCACCAGCCCGCTGCTCTGGTCCCATGACGTGGGCGTGTGGAGCGTGATGCCGGGCAGGGTGGCGAGTTGTTCCTTGAGCGCGGTGCTCGTCGCCGCGCAGTGGCGCTCGATGGCGCCCCAGCCCAGGTCCGCGAGGTAGTTGATGGCGTCGGGCAGGGCGGCGAACGTGTGCCAGTTCCGCGTGCCGTACTCGAAGCGACGCGCGGTGGGGGCGTAGTCCCAGGCTGCCTCGGCGGGGCGATCTCCGAGCGCGACGCGGTCGAAGTCCGGCTGGATTGAGCCGTCGCCGACCAGCATGGGCTCGACCTGGGCGATGAGCTCACGGCGCAGGTAGAGGAAGCCGGTTCCCTTCGGCCCGCCGAGCCACTTGTGGCCATTGCCGGTCAGGGCGTCGCAGCCGATCGCCTGCACATCGACCGGGAACTGCCCGAGCGACTGCGCGCCGTCGACGAGCGTCAGGATGCCGCGTTCCCGGCAGCGGCGGCAGATCTCCGCGACCGGCAGGCGGATGCCCGTCTCACAGGAGACGTGACTCACGACTACCAGGCGGGTGGCGGGAGTGAGCGCGCGCTCGAAGGCGGCGAGCGTCTCGTCCGGGTCAGCGGAGATCGGAAAGAGCCGCAGCCGCGCGCCGCCACGCCGCTCGGCCGCGGCCCACGGCAGCAGCACCGCCGGGTGCTCTTGGGTGGTGGTCAAGACGATGTCCTCCGGCGTGAGCCGGAGCCCCGCCGCCAGGATGGCGACCCCGTCCGTCGCGTTGCGCGTGAGCGCGATCTCGTCGGGATGGCGGGCGTTGATGAGGGCGGCGAACGCCGCACGGGCGCGCTCGTAGGCGTCGCGCGCTGCTTCCTGGGCCACATGGCCGCCTCGCTCGTACGCGGCCTGCGCGGCCAGGTGCCGCTCCAGCACCGGCTCCGGCATCAGGCCGACGGTGCCCGTATTGAGATAGGTCACCTCCCGCAGGATCGGCAGCGCCGCCCGCACGGCGGCGAGGTCGTAGGTCTGCTCGTTGCCCATCAGTTCGCCCCCGGTTGCATTCCCTCCGTCATCGCCGCGGCACGGTAGCACCGCGGTGCGACCGGGGTCAAGCGTCGGGGGGCTGCCGGAGACGATGTACCCGGGGCGGCTCGGCCAAACCGCCCCGGGTACCGGGTGGGGAGGAGGGATGGAAGAGGGAGGTTCCGGGCTATTCGAGTTCGCGGATGGTGTCGCAGATGCGGACGTACTCGTCGAGGAGCTGGACCCAGAAATCTTCCCAACGGGTGACGTCCTTGCCATCCTTCAGGGCCTGCTCGATCCGCTGGTAGCCATCCTCCAGCCGGAGCTGGAGCGCGCTGCGCCGCTGCTTCAGATCTTCGAGGTCCGTCACCGCGTCGCGGGCCGTCATGGCTGTCGAGGGTGCTGCTACCATGGTTCTGTGTTCCTCCCTGGCACAGTCGACCGGTCAGGCGAGCGGGGCTTAGCCCGCCCGCCGCTGCTGGAAGCGCTCGATCAGGGCTGATGCATCACGGCGGGACAGTCCGTCGACGCCGCTGCCGAAGGCTTCCATGGCCTCGGCTTCCAGTTCCTCCTCGCTCAGCCCCACCTCGCGGGCGATGGCGTGGAGGAACTTGATCTGCCGCGGTGTGGCCGGACTCGGCGTTGCCGCCTCGCCCCGCTGCTGACGGCGCTCGCGCGTCCGCTCCAGGTCGATGGGGGAGTCGACGATGCGGCTGGCGTCCGCGCCAAACTCAAAGTCCGGGCAGAACTGCGTGCCGTAGCCCAACGCCGCGAGCGCCCGGCCGAGCGCCTTCGTCTCCGCCTTCTCCAGGTAGTCACGGAAGTCGTCAGCGGCCTCGCTGCCCCACCCGGTGGCAGACCCACCGCCCGGGATCGTGACCCGAGCGCGGAAGACGGCCATGTCGCCCTCGTGGCTGACCAGCTCGGTCTCGATCTGCCCATCCGGGTGCTCGGTGCGGAACCAGACGAGGCGCCACTTCACCTCGAGGTAGTCCCCGCCGCCGACCTTGGTGATGTACTTGCTCGGGTCGAACGCGGTCTTCTCGGCCATTGCCATGTCCTCCAATGCGCGGCGGCCATTCCAGAACTTTTGTTCTAAACCATGATACCGGGTCGGTGCCCGGATGTCAAGCAGCGGACGGGGCGAGCGTATGCTATAATGCGTGCGCTACGGGTGGTGTACGGACACAGAAGGGGTGGGCCTGTGCGGCTGTCCTGCCAGCAAGAAGACCTCCAGCGCGCTCTCGGCTACGTCTCGCGCGCGGTCTCTCGCAAGTCGACGCTGCCGGTGCTTGGCAACGTGCTCCTCTCCGCCGAGGGAGGACGCCTGAAGCTCGCTGCCACGAACCTGGAGATCGCGATCACGGCATGGGCCGACGCCACGGTCGAGGAGGAGGGGACCATCACCGTCCGCTCCGATCTGTTGACTGAGTTTGTGGCCAGCCTCCCCAACGATTCGGTGTCGATCGAACTCGACCGCCGCACGCTGTCGGTCGCGGTTTCCTGCGCCCGCTCAAAGGCTCATATCAAGGGAATCGGCGCCGAGGACTTCCCGACCCTTGCGTCCATCGGTGATACCGAGCCCACCGCCCGTATTGATCCCGCGGAATTCCGCGAGGCGATCGGCCAGGTGGCCTTCGCCGCGGCCACCGACGACAGCCGACCCGTGCTGGCCGGCGTGCTCGCTGAGTTCGAGGGCGCGTCGCTCACCCTGGCCGCTGCCGACGGATTCCGACTCTCGGTCCGACGCTGTGACCTGGTCGAGCCGAGTCGAGAGTCGCTCTCGATTGTGGTGCCGGCGCGAGCGCTGCAAGAGCTCGCGCGCATTATCGGTGACCTGGAAGAGCCGATCGACTTGGCGGTCACGCCCAACCGAAGCCAGCTCCTGGTGCGGGCGGGCTCGATCGAGTTCCTCAGCCGGCTGATCGACGGCCACTTCCCTGACGTGCGCCACATCATCCCGCAGACCTACGGCACCCGGATGGTCGTCAGTCGCGACGAGTTCCTGGCCGCGGCGCGACGGGCCAAGCTCTTCGCTCAGTCGAACAACGACGTCGTGCGCATCCAGATGAACCCGGGTGACGGCGAGTTGGATCCGGGCTTTGCGACCATCTCGGCGCAGGCGGCCGAGACGGGCGACAATGAGGACCACCTAGAGGCGCAGGTCGAAGGCCCCCAGGCGCACATCGCGTTCAACGGTCGCTACTTGACAGAAGTACTCTCAGTCATGCGCAGCAACGAGGTCGCGCTGGAGATGACCAGCCCGAACGCGGCCGGGGTCTTCAAGCCTGTGGGGAGCGACGACTTCACCCACGTGATCATGCCCATGGTCATCGGCACCTAATCTGCGCTCGCGAGGGCGTTCCGCGGGAGTGCACTGCCCGGAAGTGGGCGAGGTAGGGGAGATGTCGCATCCGGGCACCCTACAGGTGGCGGCTTGCAGGTGCCCATCCCCACCCTTTGTCCCGACACCTCGTCCCGCGTACCGAGCATCATTCCTTCCAGACCTTCGACGACTCGCGGAATGACCGACGCACCCACTCGCGGAGTTGTCGTCGACGCGGGCCCTCGTCCTTTGGCGTGCTCGCGTATACCACGTGAAGTTCAGGCTCGATCTTGTCCACCACGCGAATGCGCTGCCGCTGTTGGTCGAAATCGGTCTCAAAGAAGAAGGTCGATGTTACTCGCGTCGTCCACTGGCGCTGGATCAGGTCATCGTAGGTGATGGTAAACGTGACTGACCACTGGTCCTTCTCCAGGGCGTCCTGAGGGAGGTCCTCCCAGCGTTTCGGCGGCGCGAAGTCGATCTGCATCTCGTCCATCGCGCCCAGCGAGCCGACCCGCGTCGCGTCGTACTCAACATAGGCCGACTTCGCCGTGCAGCGGATGTCAAAGGCCGGACCCGAGCCGACGTTACGCAGGACACCGTGAACCGTCCCATCAGCACGCCAGGCCAGGTGGTTCAGCGTCAGGACCGGGCGGATGGCGTCGAGACGCTGTGCTGCCATCTCATCGGCCATCCGATTTGTCATCCGCACGTATCGCCAGGTAATCACGGCGAGGACCAGGCTTGCAAACACCTGGCCGAGGCCGACCCATCCCGTCACCTCAAGCGAGCGAAACCAGTGGACGGTCCCGTCCATTGCGTCCGGATCTCCTATCCATCTGTCGAACGTTGCTTTGTTGTGCCTCAGAAACGCGCACCGCTAGTCTACGGGATCACGAGAAGCAGACACACGACCCAAAGGAACACGGTCGAGACGGGTGGCGGTTCCGGGGGTGGGAAATGGGCCGGCCGACGCGCCCAGGGAGAGAGCAACTGGTCCATCCAGCGCCGCTAGACTCGGGTTTGCCGGGTGTGGTAGTGTGTGGCGTTTGAGGGCTGGCTGTGGGGCGGGAGGCAATCGAGTTGTTCTCGTCGCGAGAAGCTCGCATCACTCGTAACAGCTACCCTCCGACGAACGCGGCTCACGCCCAGGTCACGGTACCGTCGGTGCCGCTGTTTCAGGTTGGTCTGCCGGGGAGATAAGGAGTTCCCCGGCCTGCATAGCCGTCTCGGTCCGGCGCGGATCACTGACCTCGATCCGGGCGGGAGCGATGCTCGCTCGCAATAACGGTGCTGCGTAGCGCATCAACGCGGCACCTGACCCGCGCCGTGCCCGCGAGGGTTGCCGACGGAGTGTGCTGGCCGGTCGTGGGCAGGGGTGCGGGAGGACTGGAGACGGCGGCCTGAGGCCGGATGATACTCACCACGCTGCAGCTCGAAGAGTTCCGCTCGTACCGCCGGTTGAGCGTCGACCTCCCGGCGGCCGGCTTGCGCATCTTCGGCCAGAACGCCGGGGGCAAGACTTCCCTGCTGGAAGCAGTCTACCTGCTGGCGACGATGCGCTCGCCGCGCGCCAGTTCCGAGCGTGAGACGATCCACTGGGAGAGTGGCGTCGAGCTCGGCCTGCCGCCCTACGCCCGCGTTGCCGCGAGGATCCGGCACAACCGCCACGAGACCGACGTCGAAGTGGTTCTGACCGTGGACGAGGAGCGCGGCGGCGCGTTGCGGAAGCGGGTAAAGCTGGATGGCCGGCCGCGCCGCGCGATCGACGCCGTCGGTGCGCTCAAGGTGGTGCTCTTCACCCCGGACGACCTGAACCTGATCCTCGGGTCACCCTCCGTGCGGCGCCGCTACCTCGATATCACACTGTCCCAGATCGACAGCACCTACCTCCAGGCGCTAGGGCAGTACGGGCGCCTGCTGGAGCAGCGCAACAGCCTGCTCAAAGAGCTTGGCGGACGCCGTCCGCGGGACGAGCGCGCCATCGAAGATCAGATGGCGTACTGGGACGCCGAGATCGTGACGCGCGGGGCGTACCTGCTTGCCCAACGGTTGCGCTATGTCCACGAGGTCGATCGCGTGGCGGCCGAAGAGTTCCGGGCGCTGGCCCGAACCGAGGACCGGCTCGGTCTGCGCTATTCAACGACGGTCACCCTTCCGGATGCGCTGCGCGAGCGCGTGGTGGAGTCCACCCTGGCGGACGCTCAGGCGTTCGTGGCCCGCGCGCTGGAATCGGACCTCCACCGCCTGCGGCCGGATGAACTGCGGCGCGGGGTGACGCTGGTCGGCCCACACCGGGATGACCTCCACTTCCTCCTCGGTGGACACGAGCTGAGCGCCTACGGCTCCCGCGGGCAACAGCGGCTGGCGGTCGTCGCCACCAAGCTCGCGGAACTCCGTCAAGTCGTGGCCTCCACCGGCGAGCGGCCGGTGCTCCTCCTTGACGATGTCCTCTCAGAGCTGGACCCGGAGCACCAGGAGCGACTTCTGGCGGTACTGGGATCAGCCGGCTGCCAGATCCTGATCACCGCGACCGACCGGGCGCTCCTCGACCAGCCGGCGCTCGCGGCTCTTCCGCTAGTCGAGGCGCGAAACGGCACACTCGTCTGGGTCGAGGGGGAGGAGGCTTCGCAGCCGTCCGAACACGGGTGAAGTTGCGAGAACGGCACCGCACCTGCTATAATCTCCTGTGCCGCGTAGGCGGCGACAACATTGGGGAGTCGTCTAACGGTAGGACAGCTGACTCTGGATCAGCCAGTTGGGGTTCGAATCCCTGCTCCCCAGCCACGATGAATCGCCCCGCTCCAAGACGGAGCGGGGTTTTTGTGGCCTGCGAGGGTGGACTAGGCCCTGGGCGGGATCGTGTGGTCAAGCGTGACCGACCAGTCGCACCTTCAGGACGATTCTCCCGTGTCGAGGATCGGGAGGGTGCCGTAGAGTCCCCCCAATGTCGATCGGTCTCGACGGAGGCGCCGACGGTGCGAACCTGGTCTACGTCTCCGGCGGGGTGCTGGCGATCTACCTGCGTCGCGAGTACGGACCGCTCGTGCTGCCTGACACCTGGTTCGACTGGCGAGCCTTGATGCCGCTCGCGGTGCTGTCCATCGCGGTCGAAGCATTCCTCGTAGTTGCGTTCTGGTTGCCACGCTGGCGGCGAGCCGGGCTTATGGCTGGGATCGCGCTGCACGGGATGATTCCGATCATCTTCATCGGTGGGCCAGGTGTGTCGGGCGTGCTCTGGCTGGTCGTCTTTGGGTTGGCGATGGGGTCGTTGTACGCCGCGTTCTGGGCACAGCCCCAGGGGC
This sequence comes from Sphaerobacter thermophilus DSM 20745, assembly GCF_000024985.1. Classification (NCBI taxonomy): domain Bacteria; kingdom Pseudomonadati; phylum Thermomicrobiota; class Thermomicrobia; order Sphaerobacterales; family Sphaerobacteraceae; genus Sphaerobacter; species Sphaerobacter thermophilus. Next base: position 1,450,303 of record NC_013523.1, on the reverse strand, counting down.
GGAGCACCTCCGAGCCGCCCGTGCGTGCGGCTGCAGTGCTCGTCGGCCAGCGGTAGAGGTGCCGTTGGCCAGAGTCATAGAACGAAAGCCCCGCCCCAGATGGGGCAGGGCATGAGGAGAGGATCGCGGCGGAGAGCGGAGGATCCGTTAGTGCGGGTGCTCCTCGTGCGACTCCTCGGCGTCGAGGCTGACATCGCCCTCGCCGCGGATCCGTGGACGCTCCTTGCGGACCTCCTCGGAAATCTCCTCGGTGTCCTGAACCTGACGCTTCCGGACTTCGACCTCGCCAGTGACCACGGTCTCCTTGTCGACCGTGACCTCTTCTTCGTGGATCGGCACGTGGATCTCTTCTTCGCTCAGCTCACCCTGCGTCGCGGGCTTCGAATCGACCGGCCGGTACTCGACATCCACCTCTTCCCGAGTCACCGGTACCTCGCGAGTCTCGCGCTCGGTCACGACCTCGCGCTCGACGTCGACCGCCCCGGCTTCGACCTCGCGCTTCCGCGTACGGAGCTCTTCCTCGCGGATCTCCATCCGCTCCTCGGTTTCGCCCGTTGGGCTGGTGCGGGTTTCGCGGCCGAGCATCTCGCCTGTGTCGCCGGCTCGCGTCTCCCGGCCGAGCATCTCGTCGGTTTGGCTCGCGCGGGTCTCGCGGCCCCGCATCTCGCCGGTGCCGGCCGGGCGGCTCCTCGCGACTGCTTCGGCGTTGTCCCAGCCGCGGGTCTCGATCTCATCCTTGGTGACGTTCAGGAAGACCTTCCCGTCGCCGGCGGTGCTGACCGCCCACAGGGGGATGAAGCGCTCGGTCGTGAAGAGGAAGCCCCGCGAGACGATGATGTACTCGTCGCGTACCTCTTCGAGGTCACCGATCTTGTCGCCTTCGGAGCCAAACACATCCCAGCCCCTCTGTAGCTGGCTAGGCTGGATGTGACCGATGTCGCCCATACCTGGGTCCAGAGTCTCGTCGCCATGTACCATGGTTGACCTCCCCGACCACTCTCCGGCCTCCGATGGGCCACCGCTGACGCCGGAGGCATACGAACTCCGTGTCGTCCGCGCCCGCGCGCGAACCGGTTGCTTCCAGTGTCGCGGGTAGCGCCCACGACACCGCCGCATGATGCAAGCTCTGTGCCAACTATCATCGAATAGGCAAATATGCTCGTGGAGGCTGCGATTTCGGCGGGCGTGCGCGTGTCACGATTGCTCGATCCCGGTCTCCGGCTCGACGAAGCGCTCGTGCACCTGGCCGGTCTGGTTTGGGTCTTCGACGACGACCCGCTCCTGGCGCAGCGTGTCCTGAAAGACCTTGTGCTCGGTGACGCGGAGTCGCCGGATACGTAGTTGCTCTCTGAGGACGAGCCGCCGGCTGACGACGAGTTGCTCTTCGTAGACGGGGATGACCAGTACGTCGTCCTCCATCCACGGGTCGCGACGCTCGTCGACGACCTCGCCCACGGGAACTCGCTGGAGGTCGATCTCCTCGTGGGTCGCATCGAGTTCGATGCTTGCCGGGACCTCTTCGACGACGCGGCGGACCACGACCTCGCCGGCCTCGCGCCACTGCGCGCTGGGCACCAGGCGCTCTTCGCGCAGCTCTATGGTTCGCTCGTCGTCACCGGCCTCAGGTGTCGACGTTTCCTGGTCGGTCCAGTCGTAGGCGCCGTGGCGGCGAAGGATGCGGCGGGCATCGCCGCTGCGCTTGTCGCCCTGGACGGTGACGATGGTCCGGCCGCTCTTGAGTTCTCCCTCGTAGAACTGCGCTTCCTCGTCTGGGATACCCAGTCCGGCCAGCGTGCCGGCGATGGTGCCGGGGGCAACTTCTTCCGATGCCTCGGTCTGCTGGGATGGGCTAGACTGGGCGTCGCTTCCCCGCATGATGCCAACTTCGTCGGTCGCGAAGCCGGCTGCGTACAGGTTTGCCACTGCTCGCTCCGCCTGATCAGGGGCCGTGAATACGCCCACGAGGGCGGGGCGATCGCTGCGTGCCATGTTGGGCTCACTTCCGCTGGTGTGGTGCTGCTCCGGCCGATCGCCGGGCCGTCCGACAGGGGGGTGGGTGCAATGGCGGTGCCACGAGGGGAGAACTGACACGGGTAGGGGGCGGCGGGAGAGGGAAGCCGGGATCAGTATCGGGGACGGCCACCACCGATGCTGCGCCGGTAGCCAAGGACCGTCAGCGCGGCGAGGGCGAATCCGGCGAGGAAGAGGGCCTCGACGTTGGGGTAGCCGACGATGTGGACGACGATCAGGGCGAAGAGGGTCGGGTAGATGAGTAGACCCAGCGCTGCGAAGAGCGCGGCCTCGATCGTGGCGCTGCGCCAGTCGGCGCCGGTGAGGCGGCTGATGAGGAAGGGGATCAAGGTGCCTGCCGGCACCCAGATCAGGAAGGCGCGCGCCGTCTCATCCACTGTGTCGCATCCTCTCCCTCGTCGGTAGAGACTGGCCGGGCGCGCGTGATATGGACTGACGCGCGCCCGGTCGCCGTCGCCTAGAACAGACCCCGGATCGTACCGTCGTCGTCGATGTCGACGTTCAGCCCGCCGGGCTTGCTGCCAAGGCCGGGCATCGTCCGCATCTCGCCGATGATGGGGTAGATGAAACCGGCCCCGGCCGACAGGCGCGCCTCGCGCACCGTCAGCTCGAAGCCCTCAGGCCGCCCGCGTAGGTTCGGGTCGCCGCTGAGGGACAGGTGCGTCTTGGCCATGCACACCGGGAGCTTGTCGTAACCCATGCTGGTAAAGGTGCGCAGCGCCCGGGCAGCCGCGGGCTGGTAGGTGACGGATCCGGCGCCGTAGAGCTCGCGCGCGATGATTTCGATCTTGTCGGTGAGCGGCATGTCCAGCTCGTAGAGCGGGCGGAAGGAGTTGGGTTCTTCCGTCGCACGCAGTACCGCGCGAGCCAGGTCGGCGCCGCCCTCGCCGCCCTCGCTGTGCACCCGGGTGGGCACGGCATCGAACGCCCCGGCCTTCAGCGCCACCTCGCGCACCAGCTCGATCTCCGCCGGGGTGTCGGTCGGGAACTGGTTGATGGCCACCACCACCGGCACGCCGAAGCGGCGCACGTTCTCGATCTGCTTTTCGAGGTTGCCGATTCCCTCACGGAGCGCGTCGAGGTTCTCGGTCACGAGGCCGGGGTCGAGCGGCTTGCCGGCCACGATCTTATAGCGCCCACTGTGCGCCTTCAGGGCGCGGATGGTCGCGACCAGGACTGCGGCATCGGGCTTGAGTCCGCTGACACGGCACTTGATGTCGCAGAACTTCTCGAAGCCGAGGTCGGCGCCGAAGCCCGCCTCGGTGACCACCACGTCGGCGAGCTTGAGACCGATCAGGTCAGCGAGCACCGACGAGTTGCCGTGGGCGATGTTGCCGAAGGGGCCGGCATGGACGATGGCGGGCGTGTGCTCGAGGGTCTGGAGCAGGTTCGGCTTGAGGGCGTCCTTCAGCAGGGCGGCCATGGCGCCAGCCACCCCGATGTCCTCAGCGGTCACCGGCTCCTTCTTCCGGTTGAGCGCGACGACGAGCCGTCCCAGCCGCTCGCGGAGGTCGCGATAGTCGGTCGCCAGGGCCAGGACCGCCATGACCTCTGAAGCCGCCGTGATGTCGAAGCCGGTCTGGCGCGGGATCCCGTTGCCCGACCCGAGGCCGATGACGATGTCTCGCAGGGTCCGGTCGTTCACGTCCATCACGCGCCGCCAAAGGACGGCAGTCTGGTCGATGTCGAGCGGGTTGCCGTGGTAGATGGAGTTGTCGAGGAAGGCCGCGCACAGGTTATGGGCCGCGGTTACGGCGTGGAAGTCCCCGGTCAGGTGGAGGTTGAAGTCCTCCATCGGGATGATCTGGCTGTAGCCGCCGCCGGCCGCGCCACCCTTGATCCCGAACACGGGACCGAGCGACGGCTGCCGGATCGCCACGATCGCGCGAGTGCCGATCTTGCCGAACGCCTGGCCCAGCCCAACGGTGACCGTCGTCTTCCCCTCGCCGAGCGGGGTGGGGGTGATGGCGGTTACCACCACGTATTTGCCGTTCGGCCGATCCTTGAGGCGGTCCCGGATCGACAGGCTGATCTTGGCCTTGTAGGGACCGTACAACTCCAGCTCGTCCGGCTGGATGCCGAGGTCGGCAGCGATCTCGGTGATCGGCTTTGGCGTGACCTGACTCGCGATCTCGATGTCCGTGAGCATGGTACTCCCCTCTATCCCCGGCTCAACGCTCACCGACTGACGACTATCCGGCGCGGCGGCCGCCGAGCGCGGCCCACGCAGCTCGGAGCGTGTTCTGGACGAGGATGGCATTCGTGACGGCGCCGGTTCCACCCGGTACCGGCGTAAGCGCGCCGGCCACCTCTCCCACAGCCGGCTCGACGTCCCCGACCATCCTTCCGTCCACAAAGCTAACGCCAAAGTCAATAACTGTCGCACCCGGCTTGACCATTTCCGGCCGTACCAAACCCGGCCGACCGGCGGCGGCAACCAGGATGTCGGCCTGGCGGGTCATGGCGGGCAGGTCGGGCGTTCGGCTGTGACAGACGGTAACGGTGGCGTCGGCTGCGATCAACATGAGCGCCATCGGGAGGCCGACGACCGGGCTGCGGCCGATGACGACGGCGTGGCTCCCGGCGATCTCGATGCCATAGTGCTCGAGGATGGCCATTCCCCCCTCGGGCGTGCTCGGCGGCAACGCGGGAAGCCCGACGGCGAGGCGGCCCGCACTGTACGGCGTGACGCCGTCCACATCCTTGGCTGGATCGACCAGCTGGGAGGCGATCCCAGCGGGAAGGTGTCGCGGCAGTGGATGGAGGATGATGATCCCGCTCACGGCCGGGTCCGCGTTGAGGCGCTCCACAGCGTCCCGGAGCTCGGACTCGGCCACGTCGCCGGGAAGCGTCACGTCCCGCACCGGGATGCCGACGCGGTCAAAGGTACGGTGGATGGCACGCACGTAGGCGGCAGCGCTGGCGTCGTCTCCGGCCAGCACGGTTGCAAGCTCGGGAGGGTGTCCTGCCTGCGTGACGTATTCGGCCAATTCCTCACGCGCGCGCTCCAATATCGCACGCGCCACCGGTCGCCCCTCAAGCGCGATCGCCACGTGTCCCCTCCTCCATTGGTTTCCCGGACATCTTCGCGCGGGTGAGATCCAGTGCCTGCCTGGCCAGCTCCGGTGCCTCCTGGCGGATCTGGTCGACGGCGGTTCGGAGCTCGTCTGCCCGGGCGGCATCGGTGAGAAGACCGACGTTGACCTCGCTCATCAAGAGTGCGGCCTCAATCGCGCCCTGGGCGAGACCGGCGGCGGCGCCGAGGTCGCTGACGGTGAAGCGCGCTGCGAACGGCACGGTCGCGAGCACGAGGCGCAGGAGCGCGAGGCCGTCCTGAGCCAGGGCGATGGGCGTCTCCGCGGCCAGGGTGAGGCTCCGCTCGAGTGCCTCCTTGGCCGCGCGCTGGGCGTCCGGGGCAGCGTCGGCTGCCGGGCGCGCGGCGCGCTGCGCCGCCAGCAGGTCCGACAGGACGGCGATGTCCTCGTCGGCCGCTGCAAGGAAGCGGGCCTGGAGGTCGACCAGCCTGTCGCGGATCTCTTCCAGTTCAGCGCGGCGGGGCTGCACCGACTTCCGGCGCAGCGAGAGGGTCGCGACCAGCTCGGCCGTGGCGGCGGCCAGTGCCAGGGTCGCTGCGGCGGCGACGCCGCCTCCGGCCGGTTGCTGCGGATCGGCGAGCCGACCGGCGACCTGGGCGAGGGGCTGTTCGGCGACCCGGAGCTGCTGCGGAGCTTCGGGACTCAGGACGACCCTCCTCTCACACGCAGTCCTCATCGACATGCAGATCCCACGCCGTTCCGGATTTCCGAACGGACAGCGCGGGGATCGCCACGAGTATAGCACTCCTCGTCCGTGAGCCTGCCGCAGCCCAATCTTGGTGTCGCATTACTGTCATTAATCTGCCGAGAAGCTGGCTTGGTCAGTCGTATTGTATCCAACCGAACACTGCTCTGTGGATAACCGGGATAACTATTGACAGGCAGACACGTGACCGCTATAGTAGGGTCAGTGTACGGACAGGGTTCGCTCGAGGCATATCTGCTGAGAGCAGACAGAAGGGAGCCAGGCATGGCGGGACAGGCACCGAGCGCGGCGCCCACGTTCGCAGAGCTTCTCAAGCGCTTCCGGGAGGAAGCCCGTACCTCGCAGAGCCGGCTTGCCGAATCGGCGGGGTTCGACCACAGCTACGTGAGCCGACTTGAGAGCGGTAATCGCACGCCGACGCGTGAGGCCGTCGTCAAGCTGGCGGACGCCCTGGGTCTCACGCCTGAGCAGCGCGATACCCTGCTCGCTGCGGCGGGATACATGCCCCAGCGGGTGGAGAGCCTCCTGGCCGATGAGCCGGTCGTGAGCGAGGTGCTGCAACTCCTCCAGCGCCGCGACATCCCGGAGCCGATCCGACAGAACGTCCGGCAGATGCTTCGCTTGATGGTCACCCAGGCGCAGTTGGCTGCAATCGGCTGGCCGTCCGGTCCCGATACCTCCCCCGATGCCATGGCGGCTGACTAACGCCGGCTAACTGCTCCGCGTTCGGGGTCGATATCCGTGCCGGGTGGTTTCGGCCGGTACGGCGTGCCCTTCGGGTCTAGCCAAATCGTCCGACCGTTCGGCCTCCAGCGGCGCTACAATGCCCGGGGACGGTCGATCGCCAAGGGAAGGCCCCCCTGATCAGCGGCCTGAGCAGGAGCGGGGCGATCGTTCGGGAAGGGATAGGCTGTCGTGACCGCGCGTCCGTTCGCGCATTTGCACCTGCACACCGAGTTCTCGCTCCTCGATGGCATGGGGCGCATCAAGGACTACATGGCCCGCGCACGTGAGTTCGGGATGGAGCACATCGCCATCACCGACCACGGCGTGATGTACGGCGTGATCGACTGGTACAAGGCGGCGCGCGCACACGACCTCCACCCGATCCTGGGGATTGAGGCCTACCTCGCACCGGGCAGCATCGAGGACCGGGAAAAGCAGTCGTACCACCTGCTCTTGCTCGCGGAGAACGAGCGGGGCTACCGGAACCTGTTGCGGTTGGCCAGCCGGGCGAGCCTGGAGGGCTTCTACTATAAGCCGCGCGTCGACCTGGACATGCTCAACAGTCTCCGCGACGGCATCATCTGCACTTCGGCCTGTCTCGGTGGGCCGGTCGCCAACAACTTTCTGCAGGGGCGCGACGAGGAAGCCGTGCGTCTGGCCGGCATCCTGAAGGAGATGTTCGGCCCGGATCACTTCTATATTGAAATCCAGGACCACGGAATCGAAGGCCAGCGGCAGACCAACCCGCAACTGATCGAGCTCGCGCGGAAGCTCGACCTGCCGCTGGTGGCAACGAACGACGTCCACTACGTCGACAAGTCCGACGCGCCGCTGCAAGAGCTGCTGGTCTGTATCCAGACCAACACGACGCTCCACGACCCCAAGCGCCTCCGGATGGAGAGTGACCAGCTCTACTTCAAGAGCCCGGAGGAGATGTGGCGGCTCTTCGGTGAGGTGCCCGAGGCGCTGGAGAACACGATCCGCATCGCGGAGCGCTGCAACGTCGACCTCGAGTTCGGCCGGTTGCACCTGCCTGACCCCGGCATTCCCGAGGGTATGACCCCGCACGAGTACCTGTGCCAGCTTTGCTGGGACGGTGTGCGCCGCCGCTACCCCGAAGTGACCGAGGAGGTGCGCCGCCGCCTGGAGTACGAGCTGGACGTCATCCAGGAGACGGGCTTCAGCAGCTACATGCTGATCGTGCGCGACTTCGCGGAGTTCGCGCGGCAGCGTCGCATTTCCTTCGGCGTACGCGGCAGTGCGGCAGCCAGTATCGTCCTCTATACCCTGGGCATCACCGACATCGACCCGCTGGCGAACCGGCTGGTGTTCGAGCGCTTCCTGAACCGGGAGCGCCGCGAGATGCCGGATATCGACATGGACTTCGCCGACAACCGACGCGCGGAGGTCATCGACTACGTCGCCAGCAAATACGGCCACGACCGGGTGGCCCAGATCATCACCTTTGGAACGATGGGCGCGAAGGCGGCGATCCGTGACACCGGCCGGGCCATGGGCTGGGCGTACAACGATGTCGACCGGATCGCGCGGCTGATCCCGTCGACGCTCAATATCACGCTTGACAAGGCCCTGCAGGAGAGCCCGGAGCTGCGCCAGCTCTACGAGACGGATCCGGCGTGCCGCGAGCTGATCGACAACGCCAAGCGACTCGAGGGTATCTCCCGCCATGCCGGTACGCATGCGGCGGGTGTAGTGATCGCAGCCGACCCGCTGGTCGAGCATCTACCTCTGCAGCGCCCGGCACGTGCCGAGGAGGGGGCTCTTCCGACCACCCAGTTCCCGATGGAGACGGTGGCCGAGATCGGCCTGCTGAAGATGGACTTCCTCGGGCTGGCCAACCTCACCATCCTCGGCGAGGCGGTCGAGCTGATCCGCCAGACGACGGGTGTTGAGATCGACCCCAAGAAAATCCCGGACGGCGACGAGAAGACCTATGCCATGCTGTCGCAGGGCGAGACCTTCGGCGTGTTCCAGCTCGAGAGCGCCGGCATGCGTCGCTACATCCGGGAGCTGCGGCCCAGCTCCATCGCCGAGCTGGCGGCCATGGTGGCCCTCTACCGGCCGGGGCCGATGCAGCACATCCCCACCTACTGCCGCGCCAAGCATGGACTGGAGCCGATCCGCTATCCGCACCCGGACCTGGCGGAGATCCTGGACGAGACGTACGGCGTCATCGTCTATCAGGACCAGGTGCTTCTGATCGCTCGCAAGTTCGCCGGGTACACCCTGGGCGAGGCCGACATCATGCGCAAGGCGATGGGGAAGAAGATCCCCGAGGTGATGAAGGCCGAGCGCGAGCGCTTCCTGCGTGGCGCACAGGAGAAGGGGTACAGCGCGGAGGACGCGCAGAACGTCTTCAACCTGATTGAGCCGTTCGCGGGCTATGCCTTCAACAAGGCGCACGCAGTCTGCTACGCGACGATCTCCTATCAGACCTCGTACCTGAAGGCCAACTACCCGGCCGAGTACATGACGGCCGTGCTGCGGGGTGCGCCCAGCCACCCGAGCGGCGCGACGCAGCGCGTGGCGGCGGCGGTGGCGGAGTGCCAGAAGCTCGGCATCCCGGTGCTCCCGCCCGATATCAACAAGAGCGGCGTCGATTTTGAGATCGAGATCCTTGAGGATGGGACTAAGGCAATCCGCTTCGGCCTGGCGATCGTGAAGAACGTCGGCGAGGCTGCCGTGGAGTCCATTGTCGCGGCGCGCAAGTCGCTGCCGGGCGAGCGCTTCGAGAGCTTCGAGCAGTTCTGCGACACGGTTGACTGGACGGTGGTCAACCGTCGGGTGGCTGAGAGCCTGATCAAGTGTGGTGCGCTGGACAGCCTCGGTGACCGCGCTACCTTGCTGGCGGTCCTGGAGCAGGCGATCAGCGCCGCGCAATCGCGGCAGCGTGCGGCCAAGCGCGGACAGATCGACCTCTTCTCCGCAGCGCCTGTGGCCGCCCCCGCCCTGGCACTGGCGATGCCGGACGACGTGCCGGAGATCCCGCGCGCCACGCTCCTCGCCTGGGAGAAGGAACTGCTGGGGCTCTACCTCAGCTCGCACCCCCTGAACGATCTCGTTCCGCTGATCCGGGACGGTGGGTACGTGCGGCTGGCCGAGATCGACGAGGAGACCGTCGGCCAGCAGATCGAAGCGATCGTGATGATCACGGGCATGCGCAAGCTGACCACCAAGACGAACCGGGTGATGGCGATCTGCCAGCTCGAAGATCAGACCGGGGCGATCGAGATGGTGGTCTTCCCGGACCTCTACGAACAGGCGGGCGAGCACCTCGTCGTCGACTCCATCGTGCGGGTCGCTGCACGGGTGGATCAACGCAACGACCGCATCCAGCTCGTCGCCGACCGCGTGGGACCAGTGACCATCGAAGAGCCGAAGCCGGTGGTGGTCCGCGAGGTGCATGTCCGTCTCCCGGACACGGGCAATGTCACCGCCGACGTCGAGACCATGAACCGGGTGCGCGAACTGTTCGACCAGTTCCCGGGCGACGACGGCGTGATCTTGCACGTCCCTGCGCGCGGCCGAACCGTGCTGATGCGGGCATCCCTGAGTATTGACTGGTGCCCCGATGTCGAGCGGGCGCTGGAGGAGATGCTCGGCCCTGGCTGCGCGACAGTCTCCGAGCGCACTGTGATGGTTCCCGCCGAGCCGCGGCGCCTCACCGCGTAGCGCGCGGCCATCCCGGTGGAAGCGTCCCGGCCCGAGGGACGTGCCCTCAGCATGACCGGGTCAACCTTGGGCGGGGGTGAACCCCGCCCGTGGTGTTCATTATCCCGGTGGTAACAGTGCAGTGGTCGGTATGGCCCGATCCTGACGACCGACCCTTCCCCGCGGGCGCTACCGGTTGAGCCAGGCAAGCAGATCCGGCAGCGGGCGGGTGTTCACGACGGACTCGGGACCGATCCAGGCGCGGCGTGCCACGGACACACCGTAGCGGATGTGATCCAGCGACGGGATGTCGTGGGCGTCCGAGTCGATGGCGATGAGAACGCCGGCCTCCTGCGCCATCCGCGCGTGCTCATCGTTCATGTCGAGGCGCGCCGGGTCGGCGTTGATCTCGATCGCGGTGCCGGTCTCCCGCGCCACCCGGAAGACTTCCTCCCAGTCGTACTCCGCGCCCGGTCGTCGCTCGATGATGCGGCCGGTCGGGTGGGCGACAATATCGACGTGGGGATTGCGCAGGACGCCGAGGATGCGCTTCATCAGCTCCTCGCGCGGCTGGCGCAGGCCGGAGTGGAGCGAGGCGACCACCAGGTCGAACTCAGCGAGGATCTCATCAGGGAAGTCCAGGCTCCCGTCGCGCCGGACCTCTACCTCAGAGGCACGGAGCAGCCGCACCTCGGGAACCAGCTCGTTCACCCGCTCGATCTCGCGCCACTGCTCACGCAGCCGGTCGACGTCGAGACCCCGAGCGACGCGCAGGCCGCCCGAGTGGTCGGCGATGCACAGGTACTCGTAGCCGCGATCGCGCGCCGCCTCGGCCAACTGCAGGATCGTGGCTCGCCCGTCGCTCCACTCCGAGTGGAGATGTAGGTCGCCGCGGAGGTCCGATACCTCAATGAGGCGCGGGAGCCGCCCGGCCTGGGCTGCAGCGATCTCCCCACGCGCCTCGCGCAGCTCGGGCGCGATCCAGGGTAAGCCGAGCGCGGCGTAGACCTCGGCCTCCTCGGCGACGTGCGGCAACGTGCCGCCGGCAACGCGCACCAGCTCCGCCACGTGCGCGCGGCTCCCGGTCCAGCGGACCAACTCGGTACCGAAGACAGCCGGCGCTGCCGCCACCACCCGCACCGAGCTGCCGATCTCGAGCGCCGCGACGACGAAGGCGTCGTTGACCTCCTCAATCTGGGTCACGCGCGGGGCCGACTCCAGTGCCGGCGCGATCGCGGCCGGGCTCTCGACCGCGGCGAGGAGGTCGATGTTGCCCACTGTCTCGCACTGGCGCCGCACACTCCCGGCGATCTCAACGGGGACGCCCAGCTCGCGCCGCAAGTGCTCCACCAGCCGCCGGGCGACCGGGTCGGCAGTCCCGATCGACAGGCGGTTGGTGCGGCGGTGGAGGAACGCGATGCCTTCGAGGATCCGCGCCTCGGCGCGCGGGCCGAACCCCTTCAACTGCCGCACCTGACCGGCCCGGGCGGCGGCTTCGAGTTGCACCAGCGTGGTGATGCCCAACTCGCGATAGAGGCGTCCGACGGTCTTCGGGCCGACGCCAGGGATTCCAAGGAGGGTGAGGAGCGTTCCGGGGACCTCGTCCAGCAACTCCTCGGTGGCGCTGTAGCGCCCGGTCTGCACGATCTCGGTAATGGCCGCCGCCAGGCCGGGACCGATCCCCTCGATGGCGGTGAGCTCCTCCCGCGCAATGATGGCTTCGAGCGGCTCAGGTTCCCGCTCCACCGCGTCCGCCGCGCGCCGATAGGCGTTGACGCGGAAGGCGTTCTCCCCCTTGATCTCGAGCAGGTCGGCGAACTGGCGAAGCTGCTCCGCGACCTCACGGTTGTCCACGGCCTCAACCCTCCCGGCGGGCGAGGACCCGCTGCAGCAACTCCTCGGGCCATGTCTGGAGCACGTCGGGCAGGAGGCTCGGCTCGATCCCGGCGCCCAGCGCGACCGAGCGCTGGAAGTCGCTGGTCAGCAGGTCGGATGGGGAGTGCGTGTCGCTGTTGACAATCATCTTCGCGCCGTACCGCTGGGCGAGCCGGGCAACGTGGCCATTGGTGAGGGAATGGCCGCGCCGGGATGTGATTTCCAGGAAGATGTCGCGGGCGGCGGCCTCACGCACGTCCTCCTCGGTGATGTGACCGGGGTGGCCGATCACGTCTACCAGGCCACTGATGATCGCGGCGTGGTTTGAGCCCTCCGGCACTGGCTCGACCGGGGTCTCACCATGCAGCACGACGATCTCGGCACCGGCATCGAGGGCGAAGCGCGCGGCCTCAGGGATGGCTTCCGCCGGCACGTGGGTCAACTCGACCCCGACGACCACAGTGATCGGCCAGTAGCGCTCGATGATCTCGCGGTCTGCCTTCAGTGCCTTGATCAACTCCGGCACGCCGCCGACGCCGACGTGGTCCGTCAGCCCGAGGACCCGGTAGCCGCGCTGGACGGCCCGCCGCGCCTGCTCCATCGGGGACAACTCCCCGTCGCTCCAGAAGGTGTGTGTGTGGAAATCAAAGACCACGCTCTGCTCCTCGTCTTCTCCCGCCGGGTTACGTGCCCATGGGGGATGATACGCCATGCGGGTGGGGAGGTGCGTGGACACTGTACCAACGTGGCGGTCCCGCGTTGCCGGAGCGGGCTGGCTATCGTGCGCCATTGTCCTTATCCGCTGAGACTGTCTCAGCGGACGGCGTTGGGCCCTAGGCGGGTGGTCGGAGGAATCACGCGCTGTGGTGAGCCCGGGGGTTCACACCAGGCACACGCCACCGGCGGAGATCCTCAAGCCCAGCCTCGGATCACCTGGTCGGTAATGGGTTCGCCCCTGTCGTCAGCGCGAGAGGCATCCGGAGCTACTTGACATCACGGCTCGTTGCGGTCGTCGAGAGAGCCGTCGCCTCACTTGTCCAGGCTGGTGACCGCATCGACGGCGTTCTGGACGTCGTCGGTGATGAGCAGGCAGAGATCGCCCTCGCTGAGCATGCGGAAGGCGTGGGCAAAGGCCTGCTGCTCGGTCGGCATCGCGAGCACCAGCGGTGGGATCTCGTTCAGGGCGATGCCGTTCTTGAGTAGCTCCACGATCGGGCGTTCCGTCTCCTCGTGCAGGATGACCACGCCGCCGAGGCGCCCGAGCAGGCGTCCGGCCTCGACGATCTGCTCCTCAGGGAGGTGGGAGAAAAAGCCGGCCACGATGATCGTTCGCCGGTGGGGCTGGTGGCGGATGCCGCGGATGAGGGACTTGAGTGTCCAGACCTGGCGGGAGGTGTCGAGCACGATCGTGGCGCCGCGCTTGTAGAAGATGTTGCAGCTCCCGGGGAGGCGGGCCGGGTCCGGACTGAAGGCGCGCACCGCCTCGCGGATCGCTGCGTCGGGCACGTCGAGTGCGACCGCCAGCGCGACGCTGCACAGGAGGTTCTGCACCTGGAATATCAGGGCGCCGTCGAGCGTAAAGCGGGCTTCTTCGACCCGCACCACAGCCCGCTGGTCGAGCGCGTCCCCGACGACGACGGTGCCGTCGGCCACCCAGACGCCGCACCCACCCTGATCCAGGTGCCGGCGCAGCGCCGGGTTGTCGGGGTGCAGTGCGAAGAGCACGGTGGTGGCGTTCGTCTGGTTGGCGGCCTCGAGCACGGCCAGGTCGTCGGCGTTCAGCACGAGTAAGCCGTCAGGCCGGACGGCGCGCGCGACGATCGCCTGCGCCAGCGCGCCGCTGCTGAACTCGGGGCTGAGCAGGCAGTCCTCGTTGTTGCCGCAGAGCGTGGTGATGCCGGCAAGCGGGTAGATGCCCTCGGGGAGCCCGACGCTGGTTACGAGAGGGGTTTCCAGCTCTTGGAGTGCCACGTCGAGTTCCCCACTGCCGACGGCGGCCAGGACGCGGGACCAGGGGCCGAGCTCGCCCGGCTGGCGGACGCCACGGACGTAGACGCCGGTGCTGCTCCACAAGCCGGTCGAGCGACCGGCGGCGGTGAGCATCGCATCGAGGAGCCAGACCGTGGTCGACTTGCCGCGGGTTCCGGCTACCCCGACGAGCGGGAGCGCTCGCGTGCGCCGCTCGCTCAGGCCGTAGGATCCGCTTGCCTGCCGTCGCTCCACGTCAGTCATGACAACTCCGTTTTCTCTTCGTGCCGACGGGCAATCTCGCCGTCCGATCCCTCGCGGCGCGCGGCCTCCAGGATGGGTAGGAGCCAGGCTGCCGCCGCGCGGAAGGCCCGTCCACGGTGGCTGATGCGGTTCTTCTCGTCGGTAGCCAGCTCGGCCATGGTCCGGTCGGACCCGGCGGGCTGGAAGAGTGGGTCGTAACCGAATCCGCCGCTGCCTCGCGGCTGTTCCAGGATGACCCCTTCAACTGTGCCCTCGGCCACGTGCTCGCGCCCTTCGGGTGTGACGATAGCGACAGCCGAGCGGAACCGCGCCGTCCGCTCCGCGCTCGGGACGGCGCGCAGGCGCTCCAGCAGCAGTGCGTTGTTCGCGGCGTCGTCGGTGGGCTCGCCCGCGTAGCGGGCCGAGCGCACGCCCGGCTCGCCGCCCAAGGCGTCGACCTCGAGGCCCGAGTCGTCAGCGAGCGCGATGTGTCCCGTCTGCTGGACGGCGGCGCGTGCCTTGAGCAGGGCGTTCGCGGCGAATGTCGTGCCGGTCTCCTCGGGGAGCGTGACGCCCGCGTCGGACGCCGTCAAGATGCGAACCCACTCCGGCAGCAAGCGGCGCAGCTCGTCGACCTTGCCGGGGTTGTTTGACGCCAGCACGACGGTGACTTCCTGCCGGCCCGCTCCGCCTGGATGGGTCATGCCGCCCTCCCGTCGATGTCGAGGTTGAAGAGCCGGGCAGCGTTGGCCGTGGTCGCTTCCGCCACCTCCTCCACCGACGTGTCGCGGAGTTCCGCGACGCGCTCCACGATGAAGCGCAGGTAGGACGGCTCATTCCGTTTTCCACGGTGCGGGGAGGGGGTCATGTAAGGTGCATCGGTTTCGAGGACGAGGCGATCCAAGGGCACGGAGCGGACCACCTCATGGAGGTCGGTTGCCTTGCGGAAGGTGACGGCGCCTCCGATGCCGAGGTACATCCCCATCGCGAGACATCGTTCGGCGTACGTGAGGTCGCCGGTGAAGCAGTGCATCACCCCGCGATGCGGGGGGCCGGCCTCCTGCAGGGCGTCCAGGGTGTCCTCGGCGGCGTCCCGCTGATGGACGATGAAGGGGAGGTCCATCTCCCGAGCCAGCGCGATCTGCCGGAGGAATGCACGGCGCTGAACCTCAGCGGGGGCGGTCATCCAGTGGTAGTCCAGCCCGATCTCCCCGATGGCACAGACCGACGGCGACATCGCCGCCTCACGGATGCCGGCCTCGACCTCATCGTTATAGCGGGCCGCCTCGGTCGGGTGAAGCCCGACCGCGACGGCCACGTCCGGCTCGGACTGTGCCAGCCGGAGCGCCGATTCCCAGCGCTCCGGCGCAAAGCCCACCACGAGGATGCGCTCGACTCCGGATGCCCGCGCTCGCGCCAGGACCTGCGCGCGGTCCTCGTCGAACGCCTCCAGATCGAGGTGGCAGTGTGTGTCTACCAGTCGCATCGTCCTCAGGTTACTTCACGGTGACGCTCTTGGCCAGGTTCCGCGGCTTGTCCGGATCGAGGCCGCGGCGCACCGCGAGGTAGTATCCCAGAAGTTGCGCCGGAATGACGCCCACGAGCGGCGACGCGTCGCCGACCTCGGCGACCGGCACGTGTACGTCGAAGACTTCCTCGGCTTCCGGGGAGACGCCGATGATGAACCCGCCCCGGCTGCGCATCTCCATCGCGCCGGAGAGGATGTCATCGCGCGTCTCATCGAGCGGAGAGAAGACGATGCAAGGGGTGCCGTCTTCCACGAGGGCAATCACCCCGTGCTTCAGCTCGCCTCCGGCGAAGCCCTCGGCGTGGATGTAGCTCACTTCCTTAATCTTCAGCGCAGCTTCCAGGGCGGTGGGGTAGGAGAGACCGCGCCCGATGACGAAGCAGTGTTCCTGATCGGCGATGCGATCGGCGATCTCCTGCACGCGCCGCTCGCTTGCCGGGGCTAGCGCCTGCTCGACCCCGTCGACCGCGCGCCAGAGGTGTTCCCGCCCGACGTGCTCGCTGCCGTTCAGGACATGCGCCGTCAGCATCAGGATCGCGACCTTGGCGGTGTACGCCTTGGTCGAGAGAACGGACTGCTCCGGTCCGGCGCCCAGGTGGATGCTGAAGTCCGCCAGCCGGTCAAGCGTGGAGCCAGGGACGTTCACCAACGCCGCGACCCGCGCCCCCGCGCGCTTGGCGGCCATGACGGCCTCGATGATGTCGGCCGTCTCGCCGCTCTGGGACAGCGCGATGACGAGGCTGCGTTCTGTCAGGAAGTGCTCCTGGTACTTGAATTCGGATCCGACCGCGAAGTTGACGTGGCGGCGGGCGATCCGCGAGAAGAGGTAGGCACCGCTCAAAGCCGCGTAGCTGGCAGTGCCGCAGCCGATAAGGAAGCTCCCGTAGGATTCACGGATCATCGCAGCCAGGCGGCGAACCGGCTCGGCGTAGTTCTCCGCGATCGCGCGGAGCACGCGCGGCTGCTCGTGGATCTCCTTGATCAGGTAGTGGTCGAAGCCCCCGAGCGAGGTGTCCGCCGGCTGAAGCGTCAACGGAATGAACACCACCGGGCGCGGTTCGCCTGTCTGGCCATCGTAGACTCGTACGCCGCTGGCGCTGAGGGCCACGACCTCGTCGTCCTCGACATAATGTACCTCATCGACGTGACCGACGAGCGCGACGGCATCGGACGCGATGTACGACGCGTTCTCGTTGCGCCCAACGACGAGGGGGGAGACGTTCTTGGCGGCGACGAGTTGCTGCGTGGCGGTGTCGAGGACGATGATGGCGTTCAAGCCCCGCAGCATGCCGAAGACCGTCCGCACGGCGCTCACGACGGTTTCGGGGTCTGTCGAGTCGCGGACCGTTTCCTCGATCAGGTGGGAGACGACCTCGGTGTCTGTCTCACTGCGGAAGACGTGGCCGGCGCCTTCGAGGCGCGCCCGCAGCGCACGGAAGTTCTCGATGATGCCGTTGTGGATGACCGCGAAGCGGCCGGTGCAGTCGAGGTGGGGATGGGCGTTCTCGTCGCTAACGCCACCGTGCGTTGCCCAGCGGGTATGGCCGAAGCCGATGCTGGCCTCCGGGAGCGCGACAGACGCGTCGCCGATTCGCCCGGCCCGCTTGGTTACCTGAACATGGCCGTTGACTGCGACGCCGACCCCCCACGAGTCGTAACCGCGATACTCCAGGCGCCGCAGCGCGTCGAGGACCATCAGCCCGGTGTCACACTGCGGGCCGATGTAACCGAAGATTCCGCACATTCGATTGTGTGTCCCTTCCCGTGCCTGGCCGAAGGGCGCAGGCCACCAAACCGGGCGGCTCGTATTCAAAGCCGCACGGAGCAATGCTGGTTGACGCCCGGGGGACGGGAAACAGGACAGATGTACGCGCACCGGGCCAGTCTTTGTGCCGCCGATCACTCAGCGGTTTTGCCCTGACCCTCACGACCGTGCCAGCCGGGAGGCCATCCGCCGAATATTTCGAGAAGCCTCCACCTCGTCGACTCGCCGCCTCCTCCGGCGAGTCCGGGCGCTACTCAACGACGGAACGCCAACAGACTCCCGTCCGTCCCGGAGAGGAGCATTACCCCTACTGCCCGGGGCGCGCCTCATCTTGACTATAACGGCGCGAAGGTGGCACTGCAAGGGACAAAGGTCCGGCCTGGGCTATCCGATGCCCGCCAGATCCGCGCAACATTCGGGAAAGAGCAGCCGGTTTGAACCGAAATCTGCACGGCGTCCGCCACGTCCGTTCGTGTATAATCCCGTTGTTGAGCGGACCTGACCCTTCGAAGGGAACGATGGACTCGCCACGCTCGCTGACACCGCAACCGCTTCACGTGCGGCGGCGCCCCCGCTTCGCTATTTGCACACTCGGATGCAAGCTCAACCAGAGTGACGAGGCCGATCTGCGACGCAGCCTGCGCCAGGCCGGGTTGCAGGAGGTGGACTTCGGCTCGGAAGCCGAAGTCTACATCGTCAACACCTGCACCGTCACCCAGTTGGCCGACCGGCGCTCGCGCCAGATGCTGCGGCGTGCCCACCGGCAGAACCCGGAGGCGCTCGTCGCGGCGATCGGCTGTTACCCCGCTGTCAACCCGGATGAACTCCACGCCATGCCCGAGGTCGATATCGTGGTCGGCTCGATCGAGAAGGCGACCGTGGTCGACGAGATTCTCGGGCGGCTTGACTGGGAGAACCAGGCTTTTGACAGCGACGAGCCGGTCGAGCATGTGGAGACGCGCACCCGCCGGATGATCAAGATCCAGGAAGGGTGCCGCGCCCACTGCACCTACTGCATCATCCCGCGGGCGCGCGGCGCACCGCGGAATGTCGCCCCGGCGGAAGTGGTGCGCCGGGTGCAGGAAGCGATCGACGAGGGCTACCGGGAGGTGGTGCTGACCGGCACGCATGTCGGCACCTACAAGTGGCCCGAGGGGGACCGCACACTGCGGCTCGCCGACCTGCTGGAGCTGGTCCTGGAGGCGACCACGATCGAGCGGCTGCGTGTGACTTCGGTCGGGCCGCACGAGATCGACGAGCGGTTTATCGCACTGGTCAATCACCCACGGATGGCGCCGCACTTGCACATGGCGCTCCAGAGCGGCAGCGAGACCGTGCTGCGCCGGATGAAGCGCTGGTACAACACCCGCCAGTTCCGGCGCGCGGTGCGGCGGCTGCGCGAGGAGGTTCCTGACATTGCCATTACCACCGACGTGATCGTCGGTTTCCCGGGCGAGACGGATGAGGAGTTTGCGGAGACGTGCGACTTCGTGCGAGAGATGGGCTTTGCCAAGCTGCACGTCTTCCCCTTCTCGCCGCGCAAGGACACGCCCGCGGCGGCGATGCCCGACCAGGTTCACCCCCGGGTCAAGGAGCGCCGCGCGGCGGAGTTGCGGGCCATCGGTGACGAGCTGCACGCGGCGTTCGTCGCCCGGCACCTGGGCCGGGAGGTCCGGGTGCTGGTTGAGCAGGTGGCGGAACAACTCCCGGACGGCAGGTCCCTCTGGAGCGGGTATACCGGCAACTACCTGCGTGTCTACGTGCCGGGCGATCCGGGCGAGGACCTGGAGAACCGTTTTGTGAGCGTGCGGGCGGTGGCCCCGCACGAGGATGGGGTGCTGGCGGATCCGCCGATCCGCGTCGAGTAGTCGGGCCAGTGGACGGAGGAGTGGCTTGATCGAGCGATACACCCGGCCGGAGATGGGCCGCATCTGGAGCGAGCGGCACAAGATCGATCTCTGGCTGCGGGTCGAGATCGCGGTGGCCGAGGCCTGGGCCAAGCGTGGCGTCGTGCCTGAGGAGGCCATGGCCAAAATCCGCCGGGCGACCTGCGATCTGGAGCGGATGAAGGAGATCGAGCGCGAGACCGACCACGACGTGATCGCATTCCTCCGCGCCACAGGCGAGACCGTCGGCGACGCGGCACGATTCATCCATCTCGGTCTGACCAGCTCCGATGTGATCGACACCGCCCTGGCGCTCCAGACGGTCGAGGCGATCGACCACTTGCTGGCGGGGTTGGACCGCCTGATCGAAGCCGTGGGCAAGCAGGCGGTGAAGCACCGCGACACGTTGATGATCGGCCGGACCCACGGGATCCACGCCGAGCCGATCACCTTCGGCTTCAAGCTGGCGGTGTGGTACGACGAGCTGCGCCGCAACCGCGCCCGCCTGGAGGCCGCACGGGACGACATCCGGGTCGGGAAGATCTCTGGCGCTGTCGGCACCCATGCCAACGTGCCGCCGGATGTCGAAGAAGACGTTTGCGCCCTGCTGGGGCTGAGGCCCGCTCCGGTCTCCACGCAGATTATCCAGCGCGACCGGCACGCGCACGTGATCACCACCCTCGCGATTCTGGCCAGTTCGCTCGACAAGTTCGCGACGGAGATCCGGCACCTGCAGCGCACCGAGGTTGGGGAGCTGGAGGAGCCGTTCGACCCCGGCAATATGGGCTCGTCCGCCATGCCGCACAAGCGGAACCCTCACGAGAGCGAGCGGATCAGCGGCCTGGCGCGACTGGTGCGCGGCTACGCCGTGACGGCCATGGAGAACATCGCCCTCTGGCACGAGCGCGACATCAGTAACAGTTCCGCCGAGCGGGTGATCTTCCCCGACGCGTTCATCCTGCTCGACTACATGGTTGCCCTGATGACCGAGATCGTGGAGGACTGGGTCGTCTATCCCGAGCGGATGCGCCGCAACCTGGAGGCGACGCACGGCGCGATCTACTCGCAGCGGGCGCTGCTGGCCCTGGTCGAGGCTGGGATGGACCGCCAGGAAGCCTACCGGATCGTGCAGCGTGCCGGGCACACGGCGTGGGATACGGGCACCCATATGCGCGACCTGCTCCTGCAGGACGACGAGGTGCGGGCCCGCCTGACGCCGGAGCAGATCGAGGCGATCTTCGACCCGAGTTACCACACCGCGCACATCGACGAGGCGTTCCGCCGCCTGGGCCTGGGCACGCCAGCGCCCGCAGGCACGAGCCAGTAACGGGGAAGGGGAGGGACAGAGCGTGGCAGCCGTGGTGGACCAGTTGGAGATTCCGGGCCTGCCGTTGTTCCGGCGGGGTAAGGTGCGGGAGACGTTCGACCTGGGCGATGCCCTGCTGATGGTCGCGACCGACCGCATCTCCGCCTACGACTCGGTGCTGCCCACCGGCATCCCTGACAAGGGGATCGTCCTGACCCAGCTCTCCCGCTTCTGGTTTGAGCGCACGCGCGACCTCGTGCCGAACCACTTGATCACGACCGACCTGTCCGACCTGCCCGCGGCCGCGCAGCCCTTCCGCGAGCAGTTGGAAGGCCGCTCGATGGTGGTCAAGAAGGCCGAGCGGATTGACATCGAGTGCGTCGTGCGGGGCTATCTGGCCGGGTCGGCGTGGGCGGAATACCGGCGCGAGGGCACGGTCTGCGGCATCCGCCTTCCGGAGGGGCTGACCGAGTGCGCGAAGCTCGACGAGCCGATCTTCACCCCGGCTGCCAAGGCGGACACCGGGCACGACGAAAACATCACCTTCGAGCGAATGGTGGATCTCGTCGGCCGGGATCTCGCTGAGCGGCTGCGGGAGGCGACGCTGACCATCTACCGCGCCGCTGAGGAGTACGCCCGCACGCGTGGGATCATCATTGCCGATACGAAGCTGGAGTTCGGCCTGGTCGACGGCGAGCTGACGATCATCGACGAGCTGCTGACGCCGGACAGCTCCCGTTTCTGGGATGCGGAGCGCTACCAGCCCGGCAGGGACCAGCCGTCGTTCGACAAGCAGTTCGTGCGCGATTGGTTGACGCAGTCGGGGTGGGATCGGGAGCCGCCAGCGCCGCCGCTGCCGCCGGAGGTGGTCGAGGCCACCGCGGCGAAGTACCGTGAGGCGTACGAGCGGATCACCGGTCGACCGCTGTTCCCGCTGAGCTAGCGTGGAGAGGATTGAGGAGACGAGCGTGACGACCCAGGCAGACGGCGCGAAGCGCTGGCTCGCGCAGGTGTATGTGTCGCTCAAGCCCGCGGTGAACGACCCCCAGGGGCTGGCGGTCCGTGACGGCCTGCACATGCTCGGCTACGACGAGGTCGACGGGGTGCGGGTCGGGAAGTACCTCACGCTCACGCTCAGCGCCCCCGATCAGGCGACGGCCGAGGCACGGGTCGCGGCGATGTGCGAGCAACTGCTGGCCAACCCGGTCATGGAGCGCTACGAGTTCCAGGTGAGCGAGGCAGACGGCGAGGCGCAGCCACGGGGCGAGGGATAGGCGGAGACGATGCGATTCGGAGTCATCACGTTTCCGGGCAGCAACGGCGACCACGATGCCCTCTCGGCGATCGAGCTGGGCCTGCGCCAGCCGGTCGAGCCGGTCTGGTATCGCGAGACCGATGTGTCCCGCTTCGACGCGCTGGTGATCCCCGGCGGGTTCTCGTACGGCGACTACCTGCGGGCGGGGGCCATCGCACGCTTCGCACCGGTCATGGAGGCGGTGGCGCGCTTCGCGGCTCAAGGTGGCCCGGTCCTCGGCATCTGCAACGGGTTCCAGATCCTGACGGAGGCGGGGCTGCTGCCGGGTGCGCTGCTACGGAATAAGGGCCTCTCGTTCGTCAGCGACTGGGTGTATGTCCGCGTCGAGAGCAATCGGACGCGGTGGACCGCTGGCCTCACGCCGGGCGACGTGCTGAGAATGCCGATCGCCCACGGTGAGGGACGGTACTACGCCGACCCCGAGACGCTGGAGCGCATCGAGGCGAACGGCCAGGTGGTGTTCCGTTATGTCGATGCGGCCGGGAACGTGACGCCGGAGGCGGACCCCAACGGGGCGGCAAACGCCATCGCCGGGGTTGCGAATGAGCAGGGCAACGTGGTGGGACTCATGCCGCACCCGGAGCGTGCCTACGACACGCTCATCGGAAGCGACGACGGCCTGAAGATCCTGTCGGCAGTGCTGCAAGCCGGGATCGACGCGGCGACGGCCCGGGTATAGGGGAAGGCGAGGGGTGAGCCGCATGCAGGTCACGGCGGAGCTGCTGAAGGAGGTCGGCCTGACTGCCGACGAGTACGGCCTGATCGTCGAGAAGCTGGGCCGGGAGCCGACCCAGGTCGAACTCGGCATGTTCGGCGCGATGTGGAGTGAGCACTGCGGCTACAAGAACTCGAAGCCGTTGCTCAAGCGCTTCCCGACGGCGGGGCCGCGTGTCGTGCAGGGGCCGGGGGAGAACGCCGGCGCGGTCGACATCGGTGACGGCCTGGTCGCGGTGCTGAAGATCGAGTCGCACAACCACCCCAGCGCGGTCGAGCCGTACCAGGGGGCGGCGACCGGGGTCGGCGGCATCGTGCGCGACATCTTCACCATGGGCGCCCGCCCGGTCGCGCTGCTCAACTCGCTGCGGTTCGGTCCGCTGGATGAGCCGCGCAACCGCTATCTCTTCTCCGGCGTCGTCGGCGGCATCGGCGGGTACGGCAACTGCCTCGGCGTGCCGACGGTGGGGGGCGACATCTACTTCGACCCGGCCTACTCGGGCAACCCGCTGGTCAACGCGATGTGCGTCGGGATCGCGCGGCGGGACGAACTCATGCGGGCACGGGCATCCGGCCCGGGGAACCTGGTCCTGATCGTCGGGGCGGAGACGGGACGTGACGGCGTCGGCGGCGCGACCTTTGCCTCGGTCGAGGATCCGGAGGCGTCGCACCGCGGTGTGGTCCAGGTCGGGAATCCGTTCCTGGAGAAGCTGCTGCTGGAAGCGTGCCTTGAGGTGCTGAAGACGCCGCACGTCGTGGCGATGCAGGACCTGGGGGCGGCCGGGCTCACCAGCTCGACGGTGGAGGTCGCGAGCCGCGGCGGTGTCGGCATCGAAATCGACGTGGCCAAGGTCCCCCGGCGTGAGACGGGCATGAATGCTTACGAAGTCATGCTGTCCGAGAGTCAGGAGCGCATGCTCGTCGTGGTGCGGCCGGAGGGGCTCGACGCGGTGCGTGCGATCTTTGAGCGGCACGACCTCCGGTGTGCCGTCATTGGGGAGGTGACCGACGACGGGCTGGTGCGGGTGCGCGACGGGGACGAGGTCGTGGCCGAGGTCCCGGCAACCCTCTTCACCGACGAGTGTCCGACCTACGTGCGCGAGGGTGTCGAGTCGGCCAAGATCGCGGAGCTGCGCGCCCGGGATGTACTGGCCGTGCCGGACCTGGCCGAGAGCGGGGATCTGACGCCGGCAGGGGCGCTGCTCCGGCTCCTGGCATCCCCGAATATCGGCAGCCGCGAGCCGGTCACCCGCACCTACGACTCGACGATCATGACCAACACCGTGGTGCCGCCGCTGGCGGGCGACGCCGCGGTGATCCGCGTCAAGGGAACGACGATTGGGTTGGCCATCAAGACCGACTGCAACCCGCGCTACGGGTATCTGGATCCGTATCTGGGTGGCGCGCATGCCGTGGCCGAGGCGGCGCGCAACGTCTCCTGCGTCGGCGCCGAGCCGATCGCGGTGACCGACTGCCTCAACTTCGGTAGCCCGGAGCGCCCCGAGATCTACTACCAGTTGTCTCGCGCGATTGACGGGATGTCGGATGCCTGCCGGGCGCTTGGGGTTCCGGTGGTCAGCGGTAACGTGAGCCTCTACAACGAGTCGGGTTCCGAGGCGATCCTGCCGACACCCACCGTCGGCGTCGTCGGCCGGCTGGCCGATGTCCGGCGCCATGTCGGGATGGCGTTCGTCGAGGGTGGGAGCGTCTACCTGGTCGGGCCGCTGGAGGCGACGCTGGGCGGCAGCGAGTATCTCGCGCTCATCCACGGGCAGGTGGCCGGGGCACCGCCGTCGCTCGATCTGGAACTGGAGGCCGCCGTACAGCGCGCGGTGCGTGATGCGATCGCGCGGGGGCTGGCCGCGGCGGCGCACGACACGTCCGAGGGCGGGCTGGCGGTGGCGCTGGCCGAGTCGTGTATCGCGGGCAACGTCGGAGGTCGGTTCGACGTGTCCGCCGTGCTCGCCGCCAACGACGGTCGCCGGGATGTCGCGCTCTTTGGGGAAGCGGCCTCGCGGGTGCTCCTCCAGGCCCCGCCTGGTGGTGAGGACGCGCTTGAGGCGCACCTGCGGGAGCGCGGCGTGCCGTTCCAGCGGCTCGGTGCGGCAGGCGGCGACGGGTTCGAGATCGAGGGGCACCTTGCGCTCCCGTTCGCCGAGGTTGCGCAGGCCTGGCGCGGGGCGCTCGCGTAGTGCCCCGGCCGGGTCGAGGGTGCCCCGTGCTACACTTGGTCCACGTGCCAGGCCGGGTACGGGATCGCAGGAAGGGCGGCCACAATGCCATTTGATTCGCCGCGCGAAGCGTGTGGGGTGTTCGGGATCTACGCACCCGGCGAGGATGTGGCGCGGCTGACCTTCTTCGGCCTCTACGCCCTTCAGCACCGGGGTCAGGAGAGCGCCGGGATCGCAGCCGCGGACGGCCACGAGATCCGGCTGCATACCCGCATGGGGCTCGTCAACACGGCCTTCTCCGAAGAGGATCTGGCGCGCCTCCCGGGCCACATCGCGATCGGCCACACCCGCTACTCCACGACCGGTGGCAGCCGGCAGGTGAATGCCGGGCCGTTCGTGGCGCGGGCGGAGAGCGGTCCGGTGGCGGTGTCGCACAACGGGAACCTCGTCAACGGCGAGAACCTGCGGCGCGAGTTGCTTGAGCGCGGGATCTCGCTCACCAGCACGACCGATAGTGAGGCGCTGACCTGGATGATCGCGCTGGCCTACGGGCCGGACCTCGCCTCACGCGTGCGGCAGGCGATGGCACGCTTCGTCGGTGCCTACAGCCTGGCGGTCATGACGCCCGACGCGCTGGTCGGCGTGCGCGACCCGCTGGGCATCCGCCCGCTCTGTTTGGGACGGCTCAACGGGGGCTGGGTTATCGCCTCCGAGACCTGTGCGCTGGCGACGATCGGGGCCACGTTCGAGCGGGAGATCGAGCCGGGTGAGATCGTGGTCATCGACGCCCAGGGCGTGCGCAGCTACCCGGCGCCCGAACCGCAAGAGCGCCAGGCGATGTGCCTCTTCGAACTGATCTACTTCGCGCGGCCCGACAGCCTTTTGATGGGCGAGCGGCTCCACCTGGTGCGCCAGCGGATGGGCGCGGAGCTGTGGCGTGAGCACCCGGTCGAGGCCGATGTCGTCATCCCGCTGCCCGACTCGGCAACGCCCGCGGCAATCGGCTTCGCACGGGCGTCGGGTATCCCGTACGCAGAGGGGCTGATCAAGAACCGGTACATCGGCCGCACCTTTATCCAGCCCGACCAGCGGCTGCGGGAACAGGGAGTCAAGCTCAAGTTCAACGCCCTTCCGGAGGCCCTGGAGGGTAAGCGCGTCGTGCTTGTCGACGACACGATCGTGCGCGGGACGACGAGCCGGCCGATCGTCGAGTTGTTGCGGCAGAACGGCGCGCGTGAGGTGCATATGCGGGTCCACGCGCCGCCGATCATGTGGCCGTGCTACCTTGGCGTCGACATGGCCCGGCGGGATGAGTTGATCGCGGCCCAGATGTCGGTGGAGGAGATCGGGCGCGCGATCGGTGCCGACTCGATCGGCTACCTGAGTCTGGACGGGCTCATGCGGGCAATCAACCTGCCGCGGTCGCGGTTCTGCACGGCCTGCCTTACGGGCGAGTATCCCGTGCCGGTGCAGATGTCACTCGACCCGTTGCCTGCCAGGTCGCGCGCGCCTGAGCCTGTATTGACGGCCGAGCAAGAAGGTCATTAGAATCGGGCGGCTATTGGGATACGGGGAGGAGGGGTGGCGTGCCCGAGTTGAAGCGGACGCCGTTGGCCGAGCGCCATGAGCAGCTCGGCGCCCGCATGGTGGATTATGCGGGCTGGTACATGCCGGTGCAGTATACCGGGATCATTCAGGAGCACCGGACAGTTCGCACCGCGGCCGGGTTGTTCGACCTCGGGCACATGGGCCAGGTTGAGGTTGCCGGTCCAGACGCGCAGGCGTTCCTCCAGTACGTCACTACCAACGACGTCACGGCACTCGCCCCGGGCGAGGCGCAGTATTCGCTGCTGCTCTACCCGGACGGCGGGGTGGTGGACGACATCCTGGTCTACCTGCGTCCGAGCGGTGAGAGCTACCTGGTCGTCGTCAACGCAGCCAACACCGACAAGGACCTCGCCTGGCTGGCCGAGCAGCGCGAGAAGCGCTCTGATCTCGACGTAACGGTCACCGACCTGTCGCCACGGCTGGGGATGCTCGCGATCCAGGGGCCGAAGGCGGAAGAGATCCTCCAGCAAGTCACCTCGGTCAACCTGGGGGAGATCGCCTATTTCCACGCGGCCGAGATCGATGTCGACGGCGTTCCCTGCCTGGTATCCCGCACCGGGTACACCGGGGAGGACGGCTTCGAGATCTACTGCCCGATCGAGAAGACCGAGCAGCTCTGGGACCGGTTGCTGCGGGTCGGCGAGCCGATGGGGCTCCAGCCGATCGGGCTCGGAGCGCGGGACACGCTGCGCCTGGAAGCGCGCATGCCACTCTACGGCAACGAGATCTCGGCCGAGATCAGCCCGCTCGAAGCGGGGTTGGGCTTCGCGGTGAAGCTCGACAAGGGCGACTTTATCGGGCGTGAGGCGCTGCAGAAGCAGAAGGCCGAGGGTGTGAAGCGGCGCCTGGTCGGGTTCAAGCTGGTCGAGCGTGGCGGGGTACCGCGCACGCACTATGAGGTCCAGGTGGACGGCCGGACGGTTGGCTTTGTCACCAGCGGGACGACGTCGCCGACGCTGGGCGAGAATATCGGCATGGCGATCGTCGACCGGGAGGTAGCCGGGGTCGGCAAGCCACTGGACATCATCATTCGAGGGAAGCCGGTGCGCGCGGTCCAGGTGCGAACACCGTTCCATAAGCATCAGGAATCGTAGTACGGACTCCGGGGCCGAGGCAGAGGGAGGAATCGGACATGACGCAAGTCGCGCAGGGGCTGCGCTACACCAAGACGCACGAGTGGGTCAAGCTGGACGGCGACGTGGCGACGGTGGGCGTGACGGACTTCGCCCAGTCGGAGCTGGGCGACATCACCTACCTGGAGCTGCCCGAGCCGGGCACGACGGTGACGCAGGGTGAGCCGATGGGGGT
This sequence comes from Sphaerobacter thermophilus DSM 20745, assembly GCF_000024985.1. Lineage (NCBI taxonomy): Bacteria > Pseudomonadati > Thermomicrobiota > Thermomicrobia > Sphaerobacterales > Sphaerobacteraceae > Sphaerobacter > Sphaerobacter thermophilus. Next base: position 1,422,386 of record NC_013523.1, on the reverse strand, counting down.
GATTGAGTCGGTCAAGGCCGCCTCGGACATCTATGCGCCGATCAGCGGCGAGGTTATCGAGGCCAACAGCACCGTCGTGGACTCACCGGAGCTGGTCAACTCCTCCCCGTACGAGGAGGGCTGGTTCGTCAAGGTGCGCGTCAGCGACCCGGCGGGTGTCGAGTCGTTGATGGACGCCGACGCATATGAGGCGTTCGTCAAGGAGGAGGGCGGCGCGTAGTCGCGCCGCCGCACACCAGGGAGGCACACCCTCATGTCGTTCGTCCCGCACACGCCAGCGGATCGCCAGGCGATGCTCGACGCCGTCGGCGTGCGCTCCATCGAAGAACTGTTTGAACCGATCGATCCGGCGGTTCGATTCCCGAAGCTGAACCTCCCGCCGCGGCTGTCTGAGCCGGAGGTGTCTCGGGAGGTCGCGCGGCTTGCGGCGAAGAACCTGAATGCCTCGACGGCGACGACCTTCCTCGGGGCGGGCAACTACAACCATTATGTCCCGGCGACGGTCCATCAGATCCTCTTCCGTGGGGAGTTCTACACCGCCTACACGCCGTACCAGCCGGAGGTGGCCCAGGGCACGCTCCAGGTGATCTACGAGTTCCAGACGATGGTGGCGGCCCTGACCGGTATGGAGGTCGCCAACGCCTCGATGTACGACGGGGCGACCGCGTTGGCAGAGGGTGCGCTGCTGGCGGTCTCCATCCCGCGAAAGCGGACGAAGATCGTGGTGATGGGGACGCTCCACCCGCACTACCTCTCCGTGCTGCGGACGTACACTCACGGCCTGGCAGCCGAGGTGGTGGAGTTGCCGCTGCCGACTGACACGCTGCGAGCCACGCCTGACATGCTCGACGGCCATCTCGACGAGACGACCGCATGCGTCGTCATGCAATCGCCCAACTTCTTCGGCCGGATCGAGGACATCGCGGGCTTCGCCGAGAAGGCGCACGCCGTGGGTGCGCGGCTGGTCGTCTCGACCTACCCGATCGCGCTGGGCCTGCTGAAGTCCCCGGGTGAGCTGGGGGCGGACATCGTGACAGCCGAGGGGCAGTCGCTCGGCAACGCGCAGTCGTTCGGTGGGCCGGTAGTGGGCCTGCTGGCCTGCAAGCAGGAGCTGGTGCGGCAGATGCCCGGCCGATTGGTCGGTGTCACTGTGGACTCCGAAGGCAAGCGCGGCTTCGTCCTTGCCCTCCAGACCCGGGAGCAGCACATCCGGCGCGAGAAGGCGACCAGCAACATCTGCACCAACCAGGGGCTGAACGCGCTGGCGGCGACGGTCTACATGGCGTCCCTCGGCCCGAGCGGCCTGCGCCAGGTCGCCTTGCTCTGCTACCACAAGGCACACTACCTGGCCGAGCGTATTGCCGCGCTCGACGGATGGTCGGTCGTCGGCGAGGGGCCGTTCTTCAACGAGTTCGCGGTGCGGGCCCCGCGCGATCCGAAGGAGATCAACCGGGCGCTGGCTCATGAGGGTATCATCGGCGGGTACCCGCTGGGCGAGGTCGACGAGCGGCTGTCCGACATGATGCTCGTGGCGACCACCGAGTTGAACACCCGCGAGTCGATCGATGCCTTTGTGGCGGCGCTCGAGCGACTCAGCTAACTACCTGCGAGAGTGGCAGACTGCGGGACGGGCGGGCCGTGTGCTCGCCCGCCCTCTTTCCACCCACCGGCGCGACGCCGCGGGCGGGCGTGACGCGGAAGGACATCAACGATCATGGCACGACCGTTAGTGGCGATTGTCGGCCGGCCGAATACCGGTAAGTCGACCCTCTTCAACCGCCTGGTCGGGGAGCGCCGCGCCATCGTCGAGGATCTCCCCGGAACGACACGGGACCGGATCTACGCTGAGGCGAGTTGGGGCGGGGTTACCTTCGACGTCGTCGACACCGGCGGGCTCCTGAGCGAGCAAGAGATCGAGCGGGCCTCGGCGGCCGAGATCGCGCAGGCGACCCAGGAGCAGGCCGAACTGGCGATCGAGCAGGCCGACGTGATCGTCTTCATGGTCGACGGGCAGGCCGGGGTCACCGCCGGGGATCATGAGGTGGCCGACCTGATCCGGCGCGCCAAGCGGCCGGTGCTTCTGGCGGTGAATAAAGCCGAGGCGCGCAACATCCAGGATGCGGCGGTCGAGTTCTACGAGCTGGGCCTGGGCGATCCCTATCCCATCTCGGCGCTGCACGGGACGGGCGTCGGCGACCTGCTGGATGCGATCATCGCCCATTTGCCGGAGACAACGGAGGCCGAGCGCGAGGAGGTGCCGAGCATCGCCATCGTAGGTCGGCCGAACGTGGGGAAGTCAGCCCTGCTGAATGCCCTGCTCGGCCAGTCGCGGCAGATCGTCTCCTCGATCCCCGGCACGACCCGGGACGCGGTCGATACCGAGATTACCTGGGCCGGGAACCGGGTGGTGCTGGTCGACACGGCCGGCATCCGGCGCCCTGGGCGGATCGAGCGCGGGATCGAGAAGTACAGCGTCCTGCGATCCACCCGCGCGGTGGAGCGGGCGGATGTCGCTGTACTGGTCATCGATGCGACCGAGCCGTTCACGGCGCAGGACCAGGCGATCGCCGGTGCCATCGCTGAAGCCAAGAAGGGCATCATCGTCGCCGTCAACAAGTGGGACCTCGTCGAGAAAGACCACCGCACCATGAAGGAGTTCACGGAGAAGGCTCGCGAGGCATTCCACTTCATCTCCTATGCGCCGATTGTTTTCATCTCGGCGCTGACCGGGCAACGTGTCAACCAGGTGATGGAGCTTGCACTGGCGATCTTCGCCGAGCGGCAACGGCGCATCCCGACCGGAGAGCTGAACCGGGTGATCCGGGACGCCGTGTACCGGCACCCACCGCCCACGAAGCCGAACAAGTGGTTGAAGATCTACTATGTGACCCAGGCCGACGTGAACCCGCCGACCTTCGTGTTCTTCGTCAACGCGCCACAGAACGTGCATTTTTCGTACAAGCGCTACCTAGAGAACACGCTGCGCAAGCATTACGGTTTCACCGGCACGCCGATCGTGATGCGATTCCGGGCGCGCCGGGGGGACGAGTAGGGGCGGTGACGGCGCTGTCACCCTGCCGCAGGTGAACGCGCAAGCGGTGTTCATACAGTGTGCTACACTGACCGGGAGGCATGGGCGTGGGAGCGACTTTGGCCAGGGAAAGGATAACGGGATGGATGCGCTGCGGGCGGTAGACCCGGCAGTGGCGGATGCGATCGCACAGGAGCAGCGGCGGCAGTCATCGACGATTGAGTTGATCGCATCGGAGAACTTCACGAGCGCCGCGGTGATGGAAGCCGCGGGGTCGGTGCTCACCAACAAGTACGCCGAGGGCTATCCCGGCAAGCGGTACTACGGTGGGTGCGAATACGTCGATATCGTCGAATCCCTGGCACGTGACCGCGCCCGGCAGATCTTCGGCGCCGATCATGCCAATGTCCAGCCCCACTCGGGGTCGCAGGCGAACATGGCCGCGATGCTGGCCGTGCTCAAGCCCGGCGATCGCATTGTCGGGATGAGCCTGCAGGAGGGTGGGCACCTCACGCACGGCTTCGGGATCAACTTCTCCGGCCGCCTGTTCGACGCCCACTTCTACGGTGTCGACCCGAAGACCGAGCGCATCGACTACGATGCTGTGCGACGCATCGCCCACGAGGTCAAGCCGCACCTGATCATCGCCGGTGCGAGCGCCTACCCGCGCGTCATCGACTTCGCCCGCTTCCGCGAGATCGCGGACGAGGTGGGCGCAGTGCTGATGGCGGACATCGCCCATATCGCCGGGATCATCGCGGTTGGCCTGCATCCCACGTCGGTGGGCGCGGCACAGATCACCACGACCACGACGCACAAGACGCTGCGCGGCCCGCGCGGCGGCATGATCCTGTGCGACGCGGAGTACGCGGAGGCGATCGACCGCACCGTCTTCCCCGGCACCCAGGGCGGGCCGCTGCTGCACATCATCGCCGGCAAGGCGGTCGCTCTCCACGAGGCGATGCAGCCCGCCTTCCGTGAGTACATCGAGCGCGTGCTGGAGAACGCGCGAGTGCTCGCGGAGACGCTGCAGGCCGAGGGATTCCGGCTGGTGTCGGGCGGCACCGACAACCACCTGATGCTGGTCGACCTGACCGAGATCGGGATCAGTGGTCGCAAGGCCGAGCGGCTGCTGGACGCCGTCGGCATCACCGTCAACAAGAACACCATCCCCGGCGACCCGCGGCCACCGGCACAGGCGAGCGGGATTCGGCTGGGGACGCCGGCCATGACGACCCGCGGCTTCGGGCCGGACGAGATGCGGCAGACGGGTCGCTGGATCGCCGCGGTGCTGCGGGCGCCCGACGACGAGGCGCTGGCGGACCGGGTACGCCATGAGGTCGCGGAGATGGCCGCCCACTTCCCCGTGCCCGGCCTTGAATCGGCCGCCCCCGTGGCGGGTGGCGGCTAGGGCGGAAGCGGCGGCGGGAGGTGGCACCGAGCATGAGCCACGCCTTGATCGCGCTGGCGGTCGCCCTGGTGGCCGGGGGCATTTCAGCGAGCCTCATTCCCCAGCTCACCGCGCTTGCGCACCGGTTGGGACTGGTGCAGTACCCGCGTCAGCGTGATGTGCATCAGAAGCCGGTGCCACGGATCGCCGGCCTCGGGATCTTCATCGGATTCCTGGTGGCGCTGGGTGTCAGTTTCTGGCTGCCGGTCGATCGGTTCCCGATCGAGGTCGAGCGCATCCTCCTGCTCTTGATCGGCGCCACTCTGGTCGTGGGCGTCATGCTCTGGGACGACCTGGTGGGGATCGCGCCGCTGCCGAAACTCTTCTGGCAGCTCGTCGCGGCGGCGGTGGTGATCGTCCCCCGGCTGCGAGGGCCGGACCACGGGCTGGTCATCGAGCAATTCAACAACCCGTTCGGCGGGGTCGTGCACCTGCCGCTGGCCGCAGCGGTCCTCTTCACGCTCTTCTGGATCCTGGGCATGATGAACACGCTCAACTGGATTGACGGTCTGGACGGACTGGCCGGGAGCGTCACGCTCATCGCGTGCGTGGTCTTGTTCGTCCACACCTTTTTCCGACCCGAGGGGAATCCCCAGTTCACGATCTCGCTGCTGCCGGTTGCGCTCGGCGCTGCTGTCCTCGGGTTCCTGCCCTTCAACTGGTACCCCGCTCGGATCATCATGGGTGACAGCGGGGCGATGTTCCTCGGCTTCACCCTGGCAGTGATCTCGATCATCGGAGGGGCCAAGATCGCCACCGCGCTCCTGACGCTGTGGGTGCCGATCCTGGATGTCGCCTGGTTGATCCTCTACCGCCTGGTAAACGGCCGGTCGCCGCTGCACGCCGACCGCGGTCACCTGCATCATCGGCTGCTCGATCTCGGCTGGTCGCAGCAGCAGATCGTTTTCTTCATCGCCGCGATCTCCGGCGTCCTGGGTGCGGCCTCGCTCCTGCTGCCATGGCCGCAGCTCAAGCTGGCCGCGCTCGTCGCGGTCGGGGTGATCGGGGTGGTGATGCTCAGCGTGCTGGCGCGCCGGACCGGGCAGGAGTTGAAGCGCGCGGCGGACTAGCGTTCGGAGGAACGGAGGTCAGCGGCGTGCCGATCTACGAGTATCGCTGCCACGACTGTCGCCGGCGTGTGAGCATCTTCTTCCGCTCGGTGGCCGCAGTCTCCGCGCCGCAGTGCCCGAGGTGTGGCGGTGCGAACCTCGAGCGCCTCTTCTCGCGGGTGGTCGTGCGGCGAGGAGCGGCGCGATCGGGGAATGAGATCGCTGATGACGCGTGGGACGCGGGTGACCTTGGCGACGACGGAGACGCACCCTTCGACTTGGATGATGTGCCGGGATTGGATGACGATGCCGACCCGCGCGAGATCGCGCGGTGGACGCGGGAGATGAGCGCCAGCCTGGGTGAGCCGCTCGACCCGGAGCTGGATCAAGCGCTGGCGGATATCGAGCGCGGCGCGGACCCGGAGGAGGTGCTGGACCGCGTGGCTGGCGTTGGCCTGGACGATCCGCTTGATCCGGAAGGGGACTAGATCTTCCCTACTGGAGCAGCAGATCGAAGCGCAGTTGGTCCTCGTCGCGCCGGCCCAGCAACGAGACCAGGTGAACCACCGCGGAGAAGACGCGGTGCCCGAGCAGTGCGCCGAGCGTCGTGCCGCCGATGACGCCACAGATCACGCCGAGCGCGAACGGGTAGATAAACGGGGTTCGCGGGCCCTGCGACATGATCAACCCCTCCGGGGCCAACTACACCGGATGCTGACGGCTACTGGATCACCAGGAGCCGCTGGGCATCGGTCCACAACTCCTCCAACCGGTAGAACTCTCGTTGCTCGGCGGTGAACAGGTGCACGATGGCGTCTCCGTAGTCCAGGACGATCCAGCCGCTCTCGGGGACGCCCTCGCGCCGCTGCGGACGGATGTTCTCCTTGGCCAGTTCCTTCTCGATGTGCTCGGTGACCGCGCGGAGTTGCCGCGGGTTCTCGACCGAGCTGATGACGAAGTAGTCGGCGATGGGCGAGAGATGTCGGATATCGAGGACGAGAATGTCTCTTGCCAGCGAGTCCGATGCGATCTCCGCGATCTGCCGCGCAAGCGCTGCCGCCTCGATAACGCCCTCCTGTCCGGTCAGCGTGTACGTACACCACTATAACATGCACCAGCGGGGAGTACAAGGCCCCGTTGCGCCGGTGGGCCTGGTAGGATTCGAACCTACGACCTTGAGGTTATGAGCCCCTTGCTCTGCCGCTGAGCTACAGGCCCGCCTTGGATTAACCAATTCTAGTCGAACTCGACTGGCTCGGGCAACGCTGGTGCGCCTTGGGCTCGACGGGTGCCTCGGCAAGGGCTCCACCTGCCATCGCCTCAGTGCGTCGTGCGTGGCAGCCGCGAAGTCCGGAAGGCGGGGTGACCGGTGTGGGGTAGGCAGGTCGCCAGGACGTCTGCCCGCCAGTGCAGTCCTAGCGGCGGCAGCGTCCCGCGCGTGTGATCGCCGAGCAACGGGTGGAGCCTGCCGCTCCCAACGTGGGGGGTGGTCGCCGGGAGCGGCAGGCTCGGTTCAGTCTCTCCCCGCCAGTGAACGGGAATGCCTGCGGCGGATGAGGTTGCCATGCTGCACGGGCGCCTAAGCCGTCTTGAACTCGGTCCAAATGCGGTCGTACTTCGAGATGTCGTCCCCAACGTCCTCGATCCACTGGAGGCGCTCCATCACCTCCGCGCTGGGGTAGACCGAGGGGTTCTCCAGGATCCAGTCCTCGATCAGTCCCTGATCCCGTGCGGCCTTGTTGGGGCTGCCGTACCATACGAAGTTGGCGTTGGCCGCGGCGACCTCCGGCAGGTTCATGAAGTCGATGAAGGCCATCGCCGTGTAGAGGTTCGGGGCGCCCTTCGGCACGGCAAGGTTGTCCTGCCAGATGACGGCGCCCTCTTTGGGCAGGAAGTAGGTCAGTCCCTCCTTCTGGTCTGCGGTCAGCAGTGCGTCGCCCGTCCACATGTGGGCCATAACCGCCTCGCCGCCGAGCATCATGTCGTCGTTGTTCTGGCTGCTGTAGGCGGTGACGTAGGGCTTCTGCTCAAGCAGCAACTCCTTGGCCTTCGCCAGGGCCTCGTCGCTCGTCTCGTTGACAGAATAGCCGAGGAACATCAGTGCCGCGCCGATGACCTCTCGCTGGTCGTCGAGCATTGCGAGCTTGCCCTGCGCCTCGGGCGCCGGGTGGAAGACGGCTTCCCAGCTATCGAGCCCCTCGCCCAGCACGTTGACGTCGTAAAGGACGCCGGTCGTGCCCCACAGGTAGGGCATGCTGTAATCGTTGTTCGGGTCGTAGTAGGCGCCGAGGTTGCCGGGATCGATGTTGGCGAACGACTGAATGACGTCCTTGTCGAGCGGCTCGAGCATACCGAGTTGGATCATGACCCCGACCATGTAGTCGGAGGGGACGATCACATCGTAGCCGCTCGCGCCGCCCTGGAGCTTGGCCAGCAAGTCCTCATTGCTGGCGAAGGTGTCCTCGATCACCCGCACTCCATACGCCGCCTCAAAGGCCTTCGGGACTTCTGGGGCCAGGTACTCGGACCAGTTGTAGAGGTGCAGCTCGGCGGACAGCTTGGACCGGTCGATGTAGTCCGGCATGGTGACGTTGAGTGTGCTGCCTTCGCCCGCGGTCCCCTCCTCACTCGTGGCGGTACCCTCGCCGCCGCTCGACCCCTGATCGCCTCCGGCAGGGGTGGACGCCGGTTCGGCCGAGCCGCCGCAGGCCGCCAGCAGTGCTACGATCGCTGGCATGCTCATGCCCGCCAGGGCGAGGCGGCGGATCAACTCGCGCCGGGAAATCGAGCCGCGCAACCAGGCGCGGACCAGCGCCTGGGTGTGTCGCCGTGCCATGGTCTTCTCCTCCTCTAGGTCACCGTTTCCGCTGCAAAAGTGTCGAACCGAGCACCAGCGCGATCGAGGCCAGGAGCAAGACGGTTGAGATGGCGTTCACCTCGGGCGTGACCCCGCGCCGGACGCGACCGTAGATCTCGAGCGGGAGGGTGGTCGATCCTACCCCGGCGGTGAAGAACGTGATAACGAAGTCATCGATTGAGAGCGTGAAGGCGAGCAACGCGCCCGCCAGGATGCCGGGCATCAGCAGGGGTAGCGTGACGCGCCGGAACGTCTGCCATTCGTTCGCACCGAGGTCCTTCGCTGCCTCCTCCAGTCGCCGGTCAAAGTCCGCGAGGCGCGCGCGCACGACGACCGCGACGAACGGGAAGGAGAAGGCGATGTGCGCAACCGTGATCGTTCCGAGTCCGAAGTTGAGCTGGATCTTCGTCCATTGCTCCAGCAGGCCGAAGCCGAAGTTGAAGAACACCAGCAAGGCGATGGCCATCACGATCTCGGGCACGATGATGGGGAGGTACATCGCGCCCTCGAAGGCGGTGCGTCCACGGAAGCGGTAGCGGTCCAGCGCGAGCGCGGTGAGGGTGCCGATCACCGTCGAAACCGCGGTGGAGATGACCGCGATGATGGCGCTGTTCTTGGCCGCGTTGATCGTCTTCGCGTCCTGGACCATTTGGGCGTACCAGTCGAACGTGAAGCCGGTCCAGACCGTCTGCTGCCGGGCAGCGTTGAAGCTGAAGATCACCAGGATCAGGATGGGTGCGTACAGGAAGATGAAGGTCAGGGCGAGGTGGGACTGGAGCACGATCGGTCCCAGCCGGATCCGGCGTGGGCGCGCGGCAGCCGTCTGCGCGGCCTTCTCCAGTGCGGGCGCTGACGTGGTCATACCGTGCGCTCCCCTCCGCTGCGGAAGTAGATGAGCGTCGAGGCCAGCACGATGGCCATCAACACGAAGGAGATGGCCGAGCCGAAGGGCCAGTGCCGTGCCGTGAGGAATTGCTGCTGGATCAGGTTGCCGATCATGACGACCTTTCCGCCGCCGAGCAGGTCCGGGGTGACGAAAGCGCCGACCGTCGGGATAAAGACCAGAATCGAACCAGCGACCACACCCGGCATCGTCAAGGGAAGCATGACCCGCAGGAAGACGCGCCGCGTGCTGGCGCCGAGGTCCTGGGCCGCCTCGACCAGCGAGAAGTCGAACTTCTCGATCGACGCGTAGAGGGGCAGGATCATGAACGGCAGGTAGCCGTAGACCAGACCGAGGACGACCGCACCCGGGGTGTAGAGCAGGTTGAGTGGCTGGTCAATAAGGCCGATGCTGCGGAGGAAGCTATTGATCAACCCCTCCGAGCGGAGCAGCAGCATGATGGCGTAGGTCCGCACCAGGAAGTTAGTCCAGAAGGGGACCATGACCAGGATAAGCAAGCCGTTACGCCAGCGCCGCGGGGCCCGGCTCATCACGTAGGCGAAGGGGTACCCGATGACGAGGCAGATCACGGTGGTCAGCACCGCGATCAAGAGCGAGAAGAGGAACACTTTGACATAGAGCCAGTCGGCGAACTGGCGGTAGTTTTCGAGCGTCAGGGTCCACTTAATGGTGCCGTAGGCTCCCCGTGTGGCGAAGCTATAGGCAAAGACGACGGCTAGTGGGAGGAGGAAGAAGACGATCAGCCAGAACGCTCCCGGCCCCAGGAGCCCGCCGAGCTGGAGACCCGTGCGTGTGCGAATAGCTCGCAGCAGACGGGCGGGCAACCCGCCAGGTTCTTCGGCCGGAGCCTCAACCCGATCAGCGATCGCCATGGCCGCTCCCTACGCTATACTCGCGCCCACTAGGATGTCAGCACGAGGGTGTGCTCGGGAGCCCACGAGACGGCAACCTCCGCGCCGTGGGCCAGTCCGCCGCGTCCGTCTGCTCCAGTGCTGCGGTTCTGCAACCGCGCACGAACGGTCACTCGGTCGGACAACCGGACGAGGTAATAGGTGTCGGTACCGATGTAGACGACTTCCTCCACCCGCCCTCCGTGATGGCCGTTTACGCCGACCTGCCCAGACCCCGGTTGAACGTGAATCTTCTCCGGCCGCACCGCGAGCGTCACCCACTCGCCCGGGGAAACTGCGGGACCGCCCGGGGCGACGACGGGGAACGAGTCGTCCACCACGACCACCACGCGGTCTGGCGCCACCTCGGTGACGCGGCCCTCCAAGAAGTTCGACTCGCCGATGAAATCCGCGACGAAGCGGCAGTTCGGCCGCTCATAGATCTCCTCGGGCGTACCGATCTGGAGGACCTTCCCCTCGTTCATGACCGCGATGCGGTCCGACATCGTCAGCGCTTCCTCCTGGTCGTGGGTTACGTAGATGAAGGTGATGCCGACGGAAGTCTGGAGATGCTTCAGTTCCAGTTGCATTTCCTTGCGCAGCTTCAGGTCGAGTGCGCCGAGCGGTTCGTCGAGTAGGAGGACTCCGGGCTGGTTGATCAGCGCTCGAGCCAGCGCGACGCGCTGCTGCTGCCCGCCTGAGAGTTGTAACGGCCGCCGCTCGCCGTAGCCCTCCAGCCGTACGAGGCGGAGCGCCTGCTCGACGCGGCGCTGGCGCTCAGCCTTCGGGACGCCTTTCATCTCCAGGCCGAAGGCGATGTTCTCGGCCACCGTCATGTGCGGGAACAGCGCGTAGTTCTGGAAGACGGTGTTAACGTTGCGTTGAAAGGGAGGCGTCGCGCCCATCGGCTGACCCTGGATGAAGACCTCACCGGAGGTCGGGTGTTCGAAGCCTGCGATCATGCGCAGGGTGGTCGTCTTGCCGCAGCCGGAAGGGCCGAGGAGGGAAAAGAACTCGCCGCGTTCGATCTCAAGTGACACGTTGTCGACGGCGATGACGTCGTCGAATTTCTTGGTGACGTGCCGAAGTTCCACATCGACCGACCGCCCCACCAGGACTCCTCCCTCTCGCCCCACTGATGCTCTGGTTCTCCGCGAGAGCCATGGACGCGGGCGCAGTGCCCGTCACCCGCGGAAACCCCCATGGCTCACACAGGTCAGTGGGTTCGACCACGACACGGCTCTCCAAGAGCCGAGTCGGAAGCGCCGGCTGCCGAGCGTCCCTCTCCGCCGGCGAGGAAAACCCACAAGCGACGGTGTATGACTGAACCGCTGTTACGCGGTGGCAATGATACGAAGGGGTGCGGGGGGTGTCAAGCTCCGCAATTCCCTCGACGGTGTCGACGCAGGCCGGTTGCCGCCCTACCTGGTCGACCGCAGTCGTCCGTAGCGGGCCATGACCTCCTGCAAGCGATCATGTGGGATGGCGTACGCCGTGTTGCCGTTCCGCCCGGTCATGGTCTCCGCGGCGACGAGAGCGTTGAGCACGGCTTCCTCGGTCGCTTCGATGGTCGCCTGGAAGAGGATGTCCATGCGGGTGTCCGCCAGACGGGCGCTAGGTAGGATGACGCGGTCGTCGCCGCGTTCGACGCGGTTCTCCGGTGCGTTGGAGAACGCAAGCAGCAGGTCGCCAGACGTGTTGCGCGCGGTGGCGCCGACGCGGGCCAGGCCCAGCATGCCCCGGCGGCAGAGCCGGCCGAGTTGCCGGTCGGAGAGCGGCGCGTCGGTGGCGATGACGACGATCACCGAGCCATCCGTCTCCGGCGCAGCAGCAATTTCCCCAGGTGTTGGCAGCAGGTCCGTGATCTCCAAACCGACCGGCACGCCGTCCACCAACAGGTCTTCGCGTGCGCCGAAGTTACCCTGGACCAGCACGCCGACGGTGAACCGGTGGTTGTCGATCTCCACCACGCGCGAGGCCGTGCCGGTGCCGCCCTTGAACCCGAACAGCAGCATCCCCGTCCCGCCGCCGACGTTGCCCTCGGCGACCGGCCCCTCGGCTGCCGAGTCGAGTGCCGCGAAGACGTGCGCCTCGGTCACATGCTGGGCGGCGCCGTCATTGAGGAACCCGTCGAACGTCTCGGCAACGACCGGGATGACGAAGTGCTCACGGCCGATCGTCGGTGTCCGGCGGCCCAGCCACTCGACGCAGGCGCGGTGGGCAACCCCGACGGAGTGGGTGTTGGTGATGAGGATCGGCGTCTCGAGCAACCCGTACTCGTCGACCTGGGACCGGCCGGTGATCTCACCGGCGCCGTTGAGGACGGCGATGGCAGCCGGGACCATCGAGGCGAAGGCGGAGCCTTCGTGCGGGTGGACGGCCGTCACCCCCGTTCGCGCCGGGCCGTGGCCCGGCCGCAGCGGCCCGTCGCCGTGGATGACGGTGGCGTGGCCGACCCGCACGCCCGGGACATCGGTGATGGCGTTGAGCGGGCCCGGCGGCAGCGTCCCGATGACAATCCCGAGATCCCGTAATCGGGGTCGCAAGCCGCGATTGGTCGCGATCGTGTCACCCATCCCTCAGCCCTCTCTGCTCCAACGCATCGTAGTTAGTTTATCGTGGTTGCTGTCGGGGGATGTTGCGGGTGAACGTGGTTCACCAGTCATGCCCCTCTTCGGGCGGGGCAGGTACTTGAATAGTGATGTTGGCGACTCGCTAACTGGTAGCGGACGAGGTCCATTGGGTCGCCGAGGCTGTCCCAGGTGGGATGACTCATCGGATCCGCGTCCAAGTAGCGGGGATCCTAGTCCTCCATGGGGTCGATATCGAGGTTGTTGTACTCCCACCACCGTTCGAACGCCTCGAGAGCCCACTCCCCCAGGTCGTCCTCGAGTTGGTAGCGGATGAAATCCATCGAGTCGCCGGGGCTGTCCCAGGTGGGATGACTGAGCGGATCCGCGTCCAGGTAGCGGGGATCCAATTCCTCAAACATGGGGTCGATATCGAGGTTGTTGTACTCCCACTGGCGGAGCTCCTGCTCCTCTCTCCATTCGAACGCCTCGGTATCCCACTCCCACAGGTCGTCCTCGAGAGCGCTCATGAACTCATCAGCATCATCGTCGGCCTGAGCGTCGTATTCGTCCAAATCATCGTCGGCCCGAAAATCATAATCGACCCAATCGTCATCGGGCTCGTGGTCATCCAGACCCATCCGTGCCCACCAGTCCACGCGGAAGGCAAGATCTTGCCATGAGGCGTAGGAAAGCGGGAAACGAGGATCGTCGACGCGGCTGTGCCTCCTGTCGATGAGGGCAGCAAGATGTCGCCACGACTCCTGCGAGAGCGGACGACGCGGGTCGTCCAACGCGGACCAGCGAGAGTCAACCCGTCTAGCCAGATCCTCCCACGAGTCGGGAGGTAACGGCTGGCTGTCTGTGTTCGCGAGGCGCCTGACCATGGCGCGTGGGCTCCCTTCTGCGCATTTCGCCAGTTGTCCCGAGGCGAAACCGGCTTGAGTAAGTCATTCGGATCGATAGAGGCAGTGCCACGCGCTTCGATACTACATGAGCACGCCCGTTTCCTACAATGGGTCGTGCCAACTACTCATTGAGTCATAGAGTTGATGAAGCGAAAGTGGATTGGACGTCCAAGGCGTTCGGTGTGATCTTGCCAGCCGCCACGCTGCATCACCTGCTTCCTTCCGCTCGCACGGCGGTCCTCAATCATGTCCTCAAGTGCTCGGGACGCGGCCGCGTATCAACGTTCAAACGCGCCGTGCTCAACGTCAACGCGCGATGCTGACGTCCTGTAACGTCCCCTCATCTGGTGGTCACCGCACCCTCCTGCCGCCGGGCGTGACACCATCGGTGCCGGCCCGGCATCGGCAGCACGGCTCAGGCAGCCGCCGTGCGCGCCTCGAGATCGGCGCGCGGTGGGATGTTCTGGTTCAGCCGGAAGAGGTTCGTCGGGTCGTAGCGGCCCTTGATGGCTGCCAGCCGCTCCCACGTCGGGCTCGGGTAGGCGCGACGAACGCCCTCCTCGCCCTCGTCGCTCAGGAAGTTGACGTAGGCGCCCTGGTCGTCCTGGCGCAGCGCCGTGGCGAAGGCATCGATCCACGCCTCACGCCGCGCCCGGTCGTCAGGCCCCTGATAGAAGCTGGCGAGGTTGGCCATGATCCGGCTGGACCGATGGGCGAACGCGGTTGCGTCGGATGGCACCCGCGCCATCGCACCGCCGAGCACTCGGAGCTGCGTCACGCGCATCGGCGCGTCCGACGCCTCCAGATGGTCGATGATGGTCTGCGCCACGCCGGTGTCCAACGTGTCCAGGAACATCGTGCGTGTCACAGCCAGTGGCCGGTACTCGCCCTCCTCGGGCGGGTACATGTCCGGGTAACGTCCCGGTCGCAGCATGTCCGCGATCGGTGTGGCGAGCTTCCGGAACGGCTCTACGGTCCGGAGGCCCGCTTCGACATCACCGGCGTGGGACATCAAGGCCAACAGCACGAGCTTGCCGTGCAGTTCGGCCGGTAGGAACGGCATCGGTGGGGCCGTCATGACGTTGGCGATGGTCGACAGCTCCTCCGGCGCCTCATCAGCCAGCGCGATGAACCCGGCGATGACCTCGGGCGTTGCCGGCAGCATCAGCATCCCGCCGACGATGGTATCGACCGGGTGGAGCCGGTAGGTGAACCGGGTCACCACGCCGAAGTTTCCGCCACCGCCGCGGATGGCCCAGAACAGGTCTGGTTCATGCTCGACATCCACGTGGCGGAGTTCGCCGTCGGCGGTCACGATCTCGGCGGCAATCAGGTTGTCGATCGTCAGACCGTGCTGGCGCACCAGATAGCCGATCCCGCCGCCGAGGGTGATCCCGCTGATCCCGACCGAGGCGGTATCGCCGAAGCCAGTGGCCAGGCCGTACTCGGCGGCCGCGGTCGTGTACTCGCCCGCGGTCAGCCCACCTTCGGCCGAGGCGATTCTGCGCACGGGGTCGATCGCCAGTCCCTTCAGTTCTCGAAGGTCGAGGACGATCCCGCCGTCGGTGGTGCTGTGGCCGGCCATGCTGTGGCCACCGTTCCGGATCGCGAGTTCCAGCCCGGTCTCCCGAGCCAGGGTGACGACCCGGCGGACGTCCTCAACGTCTGCTGCGCGGACGATGGCCGCTGGTCGGCGGTCGTCGAAAACCGCGGAGACGGTGAAGCGCGTCGGGTCGTAGTCGACGTCCTGGGGCACGATGACGCGACCGCGGACGGCGTCGCGCAGCGCCGGAATCGAAAGGTTCGTAGCGGTCATGTGACCCTCCTTCTCGGGACTTTTGCGCCTTCTTCGGAAGGCGCCCGTCCGGCATCACCCGCGTTCGTCGATAGGCCCTGAGCCTTGAGCGCCGGGCGCGTTCTGCCATCGACTGTCCAGGCAGGAGGCTCGAGGTCACGTCGGCAGGGGTGCGCGTGACCAACGGGACAGGTGTGGCCTGACCGGGCAGGCGTTGATGGTGCGATTACCAGTGCGCGACAGGGCGGATTGCGTGAACCTGGCGCGTCCGAGCGTGGGGTGCTGCTGTCGGGGCGGCAGTGAAGACGAATGTAGCCGTGGTCATCGGGGGGAAGAAGGCGGCGGGCGCTCGCGCCCGCCGCCTACGGCTCAATCTTCCTGCCGCGCCAGATCCGCCACCAGCACCGAAGGCGTCAACTGCACCGCCTCGCTGCGGCTCAGCGTGTACTCGTAGCTACGGGTCTGGAGGGTCATCGCCATTGGCTCCGGACCGACCTCCTCGGTCCAGGCGACCAGTAGGCGAACTCTGTCCTCCCGGTCGATGAACCAGCTCAGCGAGATGTCGAATTCCGCCAGCGCCCGGTGCATCGCCGCGAGCGTCTCACGGAGCTGGGCGTCATCGGTGCCGTCCACTGCCCGCGGTGCCTGCTCGCGCTCGAGGTCGACATCGAGGTAGGTGAGGATCTGTGCGAGCTGCTCGTCGAACCGCGTGTTGGTTCGCGTTGTCATCACATGCTCCATTATCCGCGGCCACATTGGGCCGCATCGGCCATCATCCGGTCCGGGACAGGCGGGTCGCAACCCGACGACGGCTCGCGACGCTCCGCGAGCAATCGCCAGGGGTGACCCAGCGAAGGGAGGTGATAGAAGGGCGCACAAGAACGTTCGCGCGCTCCGGTCCGGGCACCGTCTCGTCGCTGGCGCGCCGCTCGTCCGGATCGTCGTAGTGGTGCGGGATGCGCCCGCCGTAGAGCATCACCGTCGGCACGTTGCCTCCTTTCCTGGGACGGGGTTCGTGACGGCGCGTCCAGCGCCGCCGTCACTCTCCGAGCACCTGTGGCAACCGGCGGGCTGATCCGGCGATCGAGACGGGTCGGCTGGTCGCCGGTCGCAGGGAACGCCCATCCGGCCCTGCCGGTTGACCGGTTGCGACCCACCGCCGGGGCCTTGGAAGGACAGGTCGGGAGCCTCCAGGTCAGACGTCGATCGCTCCCGCCGTCTTTCTTCGGCCGCACCCGGTGGTGCGTCGGCGAGGACGATGATGGCTGACCGGAGCGCTGGGAGCGTCCTCGAATTCGTTGGTTTGATGCTCGGTGGAATTGGGGATTGGGGTGTGGGTGGTCGGCGATTCGGCCACCGGTGCAACGCAACCGAGAGGTTTGGGGATGCTCGCTTGGGAAAGCCTAGCCGAGCGTCACCAGGTTGTGGCGAGCCGCAACGACGACCGCCTGCAGCCGCGAGTTCGCGTCGAGCTTGCCGAGGATCGCGGTGATGTGGGTCCGCACGGTCGCAGGGCTGATGTAGAGCCGCTCCGCGATCTCTTTGTCGCTCAGTCCATCGGCCAGCGCCTGGAGGACTTCCCGCTCGCGGTCGGTCAGCGGCTCGAACGCTTGCCGGGCTTCGCGCTCGCGGCGGCGTTCCTGGTCCACGAATCGGAGCGCTTCGACGACTTCGGCGACGGTGAGCAGTTGCTCTCCGGCGTTGAGCCGCCGGACGGCGTCGACCACGTCCCCGACCGGGACTGACTTGTGGAGGATTCCCGCCGCCCCGGAAGCGACCGCTCTCGCCAGCCGCTCGTGGTCGGAGAAGTAGGTCAGGACCAGCGAGTGGGCGTCGGGGCGGGACTCGCGTAGCTCGGGGATGAGTTCCTCCCCTGAGCCGTCGGGCAGGCCAAGATCCACGACCGCCACGTCCACGCACAGATCGGGGGCATCAAGTACCTGACGGGCTTCGGCCAGTGAGCCGGCCTGCGCCACCACGGTCAGGTCCGGCTCCTGCTCCAGCATGAAGGCCAGCGGCTCACGTGTTGAGGCATGGTCGTCGATCAGCATGACGTGGATCATCGCCCTGGCCTCTCCTACGTCCCGGCGACCCCCGTCAGTTCGAACGCGAAGGTCGAGCCGGCGCCTGGACTGGATTGCACCGTGATATCCGAGCCGTGGGCGCGCACGATCCGCCGGGCAAGGTACAGGCCCAATCCGACGCCGGCGGCCGATCCCGCATGCCCGTTTCGACCCCGGGCGAACTTGTCGAAGATTCGCTCGAGGTCATCGGGGTGGATCCCCGGTCCGTGGTCGGACACTTCGACGCGGACGCGTCCCCCGTACGCCGCGGCAACGCGCAGCTCGATCGGGCTCTCAGGAGGCGAATACCTGGCCGCGTTGCAGAGGAGGTTGCGCAGGACCTGTCCGATCCGCTCGCGATCGGCCAGGACCAACTCATCGCCTGCGAGGCCGTCGAGGGAGACCCCGAGGGGTGCTCGACCTTCTGGATGGGCCTCGGAGTGCGCAACGGCGATTTCGACAAGGGAGCTGACGGGGATCGGGTGCGGGTCGACCCGAAAGTCGTCGCGCTCGACCGTCGCCATCGCCTGGACATCGGCGACCAGGGTATCCAGCGCATCCGTCTCCCGGAGGATCGAGGCGAGGGTGCGGTTGCGGAGTTCCGGGTTGACGCCGTCCCGGGCGAGCAGCTCGGTCAGCCGCCGAATGGCGGAGAGCGGGTAGCCGAGCTCGTGCGCGACCATGGCGGTGAAATCGGCCTTGAGTCGCGTCAGCTCCTCCAGGCGCCGGGCGCGCTCGCGCTCGGAGGCCAGCAGCCGTGCGCGCTCCGCCGCAAGGCGCTTTAGCTCCAGCGCGCCACCGGCGACGATCACTGCCGCCATCGTCAGGCGCAGGACGTCTGCGGTGTTGAGGAGCGCCGAGTTGCCGTAGGCAGAAGGCCAGAGCGAATCGTGCAACTCCGAGCCGGCCAGCAGGATGATCCCCAGGGGCACCCAACCCCCGATCTCGCCACGCCGATAGCGCCAGAGGGAACCGACGCCCGCGACGACGGCGAGCCCGAAGGGCACGGCCGCGACTGCCCAATGCCAGCCGGTCAGCCAAGTCATCGGCGCGATGCCACGCCGAGCGGCCTCATCAAGGCTACCGATCATGACCAGCGGGGGGACCAGTCCCCACCGGCTTAGCGCCACGTACCCGACCACGCACGCTGCGGTGACGAGTGCGACACCAACGGCGGACCGTACGGTGAAGCGTGGCGGCTCACGGGACACTAACCCGATGACGAAGAGGGCGGCCGCGAGCGCCCGCACGAGGATCATCTCGTAGAGGGCTTGGTCCAGGCTGGTCTCCTCGACCAGGATCGGCTCGATGTACCCGAACGCGAACTGACCCAGCCCGAGGACGACGAACCCCGCGGCCAGCCACCGCAGGCGCGCGCCCACACCGTCGGCGACGATTAACACCAGGACCAGGGCCGCGAAGAGCCGGGCGAGAGAGATCGCCGCTTCCATGCCCCCGAGGAGGCCGTTGGGGACGAACGTCGCGAACCCGACCCAGCCGCTCGCCAGGTTCACCACCACCCAGGCGATCATCACAAAGGAGAGCAGGGCGGCCGCGAGCGGGATCCAGTGGCTCGGTGTGATGGTGCGGGGTAGGGCTTGTTCGGCAGCCGTCGCAGTACCGGGCGACGCCGCCGGGATCTGGAGGGGACTACTCAGCGCGTCGGTCGTGTCCCTCACGCTTCGATGGGTATCGCGAGCCTCCAGTTGATAAGTCATGTTCTCGGCAACCCGAAGCGTTATCGTCTGACCAATCGCGAACTATACCACCGAATCATATGCGCAACAACCCGGTGACGATTCTTTCAGGGGTCGCTGGACGGTTGCCCCAGGAGTCAGCGGCCGGCCTTCGTTCGGGCGCTGTGCCGCCGCGACCGGGTTCCTTGCCCCTTCATCGAAATCGAGGAGGGAACAACGGTCGGTAATGCCGACGTTGACCGCGCCCTACCCGCCTATCCTCGGGATCGTCCCTCACACGTGGTGAGAGACGCGAACGATTCGGCGCCTTCGGATCGACGAAGGAGAGGTAGGAATGTAGACAGTTCGCAACCTCCGCACGTCGCTGCTCCTGTTCATCGCCGTCGGGGTCGGCGTCCTCTTGCTGGGCTGCCGGTCCACATCGGCGGAGTCGGTGGAAGTCATTGAGGTGGGCGCGGGCGAGTTCACCTTCAGCGCTCCGCAGACGGTCCAGGCAGGCCGGGTCACGCTCCGCCTGACCAACTACGGCCAGGAGCCGCACCACGCCCAGTTGATCCGGCTGAACGACGGTGTGAGCTACGACCAGTTCGCCACCGCGCTGATGGAGAAGGGCGAAGCCGCAGTGCCGGCACTGGCCACGCTGGTCGGCGGTGTCGGGGCGGTCAGCGAGAACGGCAGCGCCGATGTCACGGCGGACCTGACGCCGGGGACCTACGTCCTCGCCTGCTTCGTCCCGAGCGCGGATGGGCAGCCGCACTTCGCCAAGGGGATGATGAAGCCGCTGGTGGTCACCGGCCAGGCCATGCTTGCCTCCCCGCCTGAGTCGAGCGACACCTTTACGATGGCGGACTTCACGTTCGAAATGCCGGATAGCCTTCCGGCCGGCCCGGCAACGTATCGCGTGGTGAACGCCGGGGAACAGCCGCACGAGCTCAACCTGCTGAAGCTGGAGCCGGGCAAGACGCTGGCCGACGTGCAGGCCTGGGAGGCCGCGCCGTCCGGTCCGCCCCCACATCAGGCCATGGGCGGCATCAACGGGATCAGCCCGGGAGGCGAGGGCTACATGGAGCTGAACCTCCCGCCGGGCGACTACATCGCGGTCTGCAAGATCCCCGACCCGGCCAGCGGCGAGGCGCATTCCCATCTCGGGATGATCAAGGGTTTCACCGTTCGCTAGCCACACCCCACGCGGCGCCGGACACGACCGGGGCTCCGCCCTGCCCGGACGTGGGGACTAGCGGCTCGAAAGGACGAGCAGAATGGTACGAGTACATGTCGTAACTCGCGAGCGTCTGAATTCCGGGGCAATCGCCACCCTGCGGGATCGCATCTTTGGCGACCTGATCCTCCCGGATGACCCGCGCTACGATACCGCACGCCGGGTCGTGAATGTGACGGTAGATCGTTACCCCGCGCTGATCGTCCGCGCGGCCGACGCCTACGACGTGATCCAGGGGATCGAATTCGCCCGTGAGCACGACCTGCCGCTGGCGGTTCGGAGCGGCGGCCACAGCGCCTCCGGTCTGAGCACGACTGACGGCGGCGGCGTCGTGGATCTCTCCCGGATGAACGCGATCGACATCGACCCGGAGCGCGCGACGGCCCAGGTGCAGCCCGGCGCGACGTCCGCTGACCTGGCAGGGCACGCGCAGCCCTACGGGCTGGCACTCTCGACCGGCGATTCGGCGACGGTGGGCCTGGGAGGGCTCACGCTCGGTGGTGGCATCGGATGGTTCGTCCGCGCGCACGGTCTCACCATCGACAATCTGCGTGCCGTCGAGGTCGCGACCGCGGATGGCCGCCTCCTGACCGCCTCGGCCGACGAGCACGCCGATCTGTTCTGGGCGTTACGCGGTGGCGGCGGGAACTTCGGCATCGCCACCCGGTTCGAGTTCCAGCTCCGACCGGTGGGCACGGTGCTGGGCGGCGTGCTGATCCTGCCGGCGAGCCGCGAGGTGATCGAAGGCTACCTTGCCTACGCGCCTCAGGCCGACGAGGGGCTGACGACCATCGCCGACCTGATGCGGGTTCCTCCCCTACCGTTCGTCCCGGAAGAGCAGCACGGGGAGCTGGCGTTCGTGGTGATGGTCTGCTTCGTCGGACCAGCCGACGAGGGGCAGCGGGCGCTTGAGCCGCTCCGTGCGCTCGCCACGCCGATCGCGGAGATGGTCGCGCCGCTGCCCTATCCGGAGATGTTCGCCTTCACCGAGGCGGGTACGGTGCCGCATGGGGGCAGCATTCGCGCGGGGTTCGCCGATACGCTTCCTCCGGACGCGATCGACGCCATACTCGACGCGATGGAGAATCAGACGTCTCCGCTCGGTATTGTGCAGCTACGCGGGCTTGGCGGGGCGCTGGCGCGGGTGCCAGCGGACGCTACAGCGTTCGCGCACCGCGACCGCGCGCTCTTCGTCGCCATCGTCAACGTGTGGATGGATCCGGCGGAGGACGCCGCGATGCACCGCGCCTGGGTCACCAACCTGTGGGACGCAGTCTGGCCCGCGGCGTCCGGCACCTACGTGAACTTCCTCGACGATGACGGTGAGGAGCGCATCCATGATGCGTACCCGGACGCAACCTTCCGACGCCTGGCCGACGTCAAGCGCCGGTACGATCCGGACAACCTTTTCCGTCTGAACCAGAACATCCCACCCATGCCCTGATGTTCCTCCTCGGGTGGGGTGCTCCGAAGACCTGTGCGCCCCAGGAGCCAGGTGTCGATGCGGGCGAGCCACCGAACAGTGGCTCGCCCGCTTCACCTTGGGCGCGGCATCTCTCTAGTCGGGCCCCTCATAGCCGGCTGGCTTGCGCGCGTCGTGCAGCGCGTCTCGCGGGGATTCCCCCAGCAGGAAGGCTCGGACGTCGGCCAGGAAACGCTCGGGCTGGTCCTGGTAGGCGTTATGGCCGGCGTCGGTCAGGTAGGCAAGCGTGGCGTTGGGGAGCGTGCGCAGGTAGTCATCGGCCGAGTCCCAGGTCAGGTAGTCGCAGGCACCCTTGATCACCAGCGCAGGAGCGGGCTTGCCCTCCAGCGCGGGGCGGAGCCACGCCCACGGTTGCCTCGGTACCGCGTTCGTGTAGAAGCCCAGGCCGTGCAGCTCATCGCCAAGCGGCTTGCCCCGGCAATGCAGAGAGGGACGGGTGCGGTTGTAGACCCGGTCGTATCGGGCATCCATCTCGGGATCGTCGCCCAGCGCGTGGGCGGCCTGGGGGTTGACCTGAACCAGGCCCCAGATCAGGGTCGCCCGCGGCCAGAGCAAGAGGCGGTAGAGCGCCACCAGCTCCCCCGTCGTCAGCCGGCTCTGGATGTTGTTGCCGCCTGCGGCCGGAAGGGAGTACAGGCCACCAGGGGACGAGAAGATCACCCGCTCCACCGCCTCCGGGTACCGGGCTAGGAACCCGGCGGCAACCACGGCGCCGTAAGAGTGGCCGATCAGGATCAAGCGCTCCGCTCCGATCTGTTGCCGGATCGCCGCGAGATCCTCCACGTCCCGCTCCAGCGTGTAGCCGCGCGGGTCGTCCAGGCGCGTTGATCGGCCGACGCCCAGGGGGTCGTAGACGTAGACGTCGAAGCCGTCCCGGGTGAGCTGGCCGAAGTACTCCAAGTCGCCGCGCATGTCGGCAACGCCTGGTCCGCCGGGGATAAAGACGACAGGGGTGTCACGATGAGCGTCGGCGGCGGCTGGGCGGTACGCGTAGGCGATGCGCGAGCCGGTGGGCAGATCCCAGAACGCCAACCCGTCGACGGGCGCGGGTGGCAGCCGCGGATCTTGAAGCGGCACGAGCATAGTGAGGCAGAAGACGGAGATCCCGGCCAGGGTACCGACCGCGAAGGCGATCCGGCGAGTGCGCTCCCTGCGGTCGCGGGGGAGGCGCCGTGTGGCCAGCCATATCCCTCCCGACGCGACTCCGAGGAAGACCAACAGCCCTGCCGAGAGAAACACGACCGGCGCGGCGATGACCACGGCCGTGGCCAGGAGCGCTCCCAAACCAGCTACCGCGGCCAGCAGCACGATCAAGCTCAAGCCGAGCCAGCGCCAGCGTGTGGTGATCCCGAGCCTCTTTTCGGATGACGCGGCCATTCCGTTCATCCCCACCACGGCAGCACAGCCCACGCACCAGATCGCCCCGCCGGGCGCGCCACACCGATCGCATAAGCAACGCCGTGGCTCCGACCCTGCTGGGCGCCGGCGTGGGGCGGCCGCTCCGCGCCACGCAACCGGCTCGACGCGATGTGCACGGCCACCGAGTCGCACTGATGCCCCCCGCGTTCCGCTATCCCACGCGGTTGAACGACGCCATCATTCATCATCGAGTCGGGCGGAGGCGGGCTCCCGAGATCGACGCGATTCGCACGCGGGCGAAGGAGGTGACACATGTCGTACGGGCCTGTGGACCTGGTCGTCGTCAAGTTCCCGGGGAGCGCATTCGACGGCGGAATCGTGCCCGCGCTGCGCGAGCTGACGGACCGCGGGACGATACGCGTCATCGACATCTTGCTGATGCAGAAGGATGGCGACGGCAACGTGACGACCGCGGAGGTCAGCGAGCTCGAAGGAGACGAGTTTGCCCTCTTCGATCCGCTTACTGACGATGTCCCCGGCCTGCTGTCGACCGAGGATGCCGAGCAGCTAGCCGGCGCGCTCCAGCCGAACGAGTCGGCCGCGTTGATGCTCTTTGAGAACACCTGGGCAACGCGGCTCGTGGACTCGCTTCGGAGCGCCAACAGTGAGTTAGTGCTGTACGAGCACATCCCGCGCGTGGTCATGGAGCAGCTCTACGCGGCACAACCCGAGACGCCGTGACGAGCGTGGAGGCGTACGACGATAGCCGAGGAGGCACAACAGATGATGGGACGGGGAATGGCCGGGCGGCGTGGGCCAGGAGTAGTGCGAACAGCGGCACGCACCGCAGTCATCGCCGGCACCGCGACCGCGACCTCTCGAGCCGTCAGCGGGCGGATGGACGACCGCGCGATGCGCCGTCAGCAAGAGCAGGCGGCGGATGACGCCGCGCTTGATTCACAGGCGCAGATCGACGAGCTCCACTCCCAGCTCGAGGCCTTGCAGGCCCAGCAGGTGCAGGCCGCGGCAACCCCGCCCGCAGCGCCTGCCACCGATCTCATGACCCAGATCCAGCAGCTCGCCCAACTCAAAGAAGCGGGCATGCTCACCGACGACGAATTCCAGGCCGCCAAGGCGAAACTGCTCGCAAGCTGAGGCGGTCCGCCTCCGCGGACAGTGAACATGCGGTGAACCTCGAGGTCACCTTCTTCAGGTGGCCTCGGTCAGGTGGGACGGACGCCCAGCCGAGAGTCTTGCCGTGCGGCAATCCGCCACCCGGTCACGTAGTGTTGGTCCAGCGTCCATGGATCGCCCGACGCCCGGCGTTGTTTCACAGCTCAATGTGTGCGTGCAGGTGAACCGGCGCTGCATGTCGCTCTGGTCAGCCAGGCACGGAGCACGGTTCGTTCCGGCGCTCAACTCCAAGCTTTCCAACGCGATGGTGAGACAGACGGTGTTTGGGCTCAGCCCTGCAATGCCGACGCGCTTGTCCAGATTGCAGTCCCAGATTGGGTACACTGACCACCTATGGACTCTTGACCTGCCAGCCTCGGGGCGCGCCGATGTCGAATCGAACCGTAACGGGAGGAATATCCGCCGACTTTAGGTCGTGCCCCGTCCCTCGCACGTCCACCACCCCGGTCTTGGAAGGAAGGGTGCTGGCGAGCAGTGTGGCATGTGCCGCTTGCCAGCTCTCGGTGGCTCTGCTGAACCCACGTCGGGAGGACCGGGCACCGCGCCGCGAGCCATTCGTTTTCCTGAAAGTGATAACTTTGCCACCGTGATGTCGCCCGTCGCCCCGCGATGAGCACGTTGCATAGGGCACAGGAATGGTGAGGAAAGGGGTATCCGCGTGATACCACGCCGAGGATCAGCGAAGAACCTCGTGATATTCGTGTTCATCGTGGCTGCTGTGACTAACTGTCGGCCGGCTGAACCAGCAGGGATCTCCACTCCGTCAGGTTCACCGCCACCGTCGCCGCGTGTGTCCCCAGCAGAGACGGTGGTCGAACTTCCCCTGGCGTCGCCTACCGTGACACCGACACCGGCCCCGCCACCAGCCGTGGAATGGACCCACTATGTTGATCCCGTGTTGGGGATCGCAATAGATTACCCGACCGCGTGGGTGGTCGCTGAGGCCACCCCAGCGAATCCGCTCATGTTGGCGAGCAGCACACAGGTGTTGGGTGGCGTCTTTCCAGCCGGCAGCAGCGCGGTCACGATTCAGCAGTCGGGACCTCCTTCCCCGATGACAGTCGCCGAACCCATCCAGGTCGGTACTGACGGCTACCCAGGTCTTGTCACAGTTGAGGACCGAAACGTCTACGGTAGCCCGAGCCAAGTGATCACGGTCTCGTACTCGGCGGCCGGTGCAGCGTGGACGATAACGGGCTTTTTCGCCAAAGAGGCCGACGGGTCCGTGCCGCAGGCCTCCCTTTTTTGGGAGATCGTCGCCAGCATCGGTCATGTGCAACCGCCGGAACCCGCCCCACAGCCCCAGCCGATGCCGGAATCGATCCTCTCTCAGGCATACCTCGACCTCCAGGCAGCTATTGTTCTTGCCCTCGAGGAGGTAACCGGCGTTCCATATTCCCCGACCAACCCCGGTGCTCAGCTTTATCTGGAACGCGCTGACCCCATCCGTCACCTCTACCACCTCGTGACATCAGAGGTCGGCTTTTTCAACTCCAACACCATGGGCTTTTATTCGTGGCTCGTCGAGTACATCACATGGTTCCAGTCGGCTGACGGCTATACCTACCTGAACGAATTGGGGGAGCACGCCTACGCCCAAATACGAGCTGCCATTTACGATCCCGAGAGCGATATCGGCCGGCGTGTTCGCGCCATCGAAGCTGGTTCCGACCCGGACTTTATCGCACCAGGGCCGTCTGCCTACTGGGTGTACCTCATGGAGCCCTACTGCGAAGCAGCTCTCGTTGCTGGTGCATTGGCGCGC
The DNA here is from genome assembly GCF_000024985.1 of Sphaerobacter thermophilus DSM 20745. NCBI lineage: Bacteria > Pseudomonadati > Thermomicrobiota > Thermomicrobia > Sphaerobacterales > Sphaerobacteraceae > Sphaerobacter > Sphaerobacter thermophilus. Next base: position 1,396,152 of record NC_013523.1, on the reverse strand, counting down.
GACGCCTGCCAAGCTCAGTTCCAGCGCTTGGTCGACAACTATGCCGTTGAGCAGCTTCGCGATCCCTACGCATACTCTGACTTCGGCGCCTTCCTCGCAAGTCAGGCTTATGAACCATTTCAGTGAGTGCGATCGGGCAGAAACAGGTCAGTGGGAGTTCTGGCGTCTGGATGTTGCGATCCAGCAGCCGGCGAGGCTGCCGACTGCGGGCACAAAGAAATCCCCGCCGGGGCGGGGATTCTGGCGGAGCGGGAGACGGGACTCGAACCCGCGACCACCTGCTTGGAAGGCAGGAACTCTACCAACTGAGTTACTCCCGCATCGGTCGGGGTGAGAGGATTCGAACCTCCGACCTCAGCGTCCCAAACGCCGCGCGCTTCCAACTGCGCCACACCCCGAACCGCGCTTCCGCACCGGATAGTATAGCACATCGGTCCCCAAACGGAGTTGCCTAGCCCTTGGGGACCAGCCGGACGAAGCGGCGCTTCCCGACTTGCAGCACGGTCGGGGCGTTGATCATCACCGTGGCCTCGGGGTCGATCACGCGCTCGCCGCCGAGGCGGACGCCGCCCTGGGTGACGAGCCGGCGTGCCTCGTTGTTGGTGCGCGCCATGCCGGCCGTGATGAGCAGGGGGAGGATGCGTTCCTCCCGGGGCACCGCGACCTCGGGCATGTCCTCGGGTAGCTCGCGGCGGCGGTAGACTCGGTCGAACGCCTCGCGGGCGGCCTCGGCGTCTTCGGCGCTGTGCAGGTCGGTGACGATGATCATGCCCAGGCGCTCCTTGAGGTCGCGGGGATTGACCTCGCCGCGCACTGCGGCGTCGAGCATGCTGGTGATCTCCGACTCGGGCACGTCGGTGAGGAGGCGGTAGTAGTCGCCCAGGAGCGAGTCGGGGATCGACATAATCTTGCCGAACATCTCCTCGGGCGGGTCGTTGACGGCGATGTAGTTGTCGAAGCTCTTGCTCATCTTCTGCACGCCGTCGGTGCCGACCAGGAGCGGGACGGTGAGGATGTTCTGGGGCCGCTGTCCCATCTCGCGTTGAATGTCGCGGGCGACCAGGAGGTTGAAGGTCTGGTCCGTTCCGCCGATCTCGACATCGGCCTCAACCGCCACGGAGTCGTAGGCCTGGAGCAGTGGGTAGAGCAGTTCGGTGATGGCGATCGGGCTGCCTTCGTTGAACCGCTTAGCGAAGTCCTCGCGGGCCAGCATCTGTGCCACGGTGTACTTGGAGGTGAGGTGGATGACGTCGGCCAGGGTGAAGTCGTTGTACCAGGTGCTCTGCCAGCGGATCTCCGCCCGGTCGACGTCGACCACCTTGAAGAACTGGTCGAGGTAGGTCTGGGCGTTCCGGCGGACCTCTTCCTCGGAGAGCATCTGGCGCTGCACGGAGCGGCCGGAGGGGTCGCCGATACGGGCGGTCCAGTCGCCGATGATGACGACGATCTGGTGGCCGAGCGCCTGGAACTCGCGCAGCTTGCGGAAGCAGACGTAGTGCCCGAGGTGGATGTCGGGACGCGTCGGGTCGACCCCGAGCTTGACCCGCAACGGCCGGGTGCCGAGCAGTTCCCGGCGTAGATCCTCCTTGACGACGACGTCCGCGACGGCGTGGGTGAGCAGGTGCTCGACCGCAGCCTCGCGGTCCAGGCCGCGCTGATGCTCAGTCGTGGCCACGCTCCGCCTCTCTTCCGCTCGGCCGGGGCGCGTGTTCCCCGGCAGGATTCGACATGGGCTCAAACTCGGCGAGGATGCGCCGCGCCGCCACTTCGTCGGCGTGCATCTGCTCGGTGAGCGCCTCCGGGGATTCGAACGTCATGTCGCCGCGGATGCGCTCGATGAAGCGCACCGTCACCTCGCTGCCGTAGAGGTCGCCGGTAAAGTCCAGGAGGAACACCTCCACAACTCGGTCCACCTCGCTGAAGGTGGGGCGGGTGCCGATATAAACCAGTGCCGGGAGCCAGTCTCCGCCGCGTTCGAGTGCCGCGTGTGCCGCGTAGATGCCGTCGGCGGGGATGGCGAGCGCCGGTGGGATCGCCAGGTTGGCAGTGGGGAATCCCAGGTTCCGGCCGCGACCGGCGCCGGATTCCACCCGGCCTGTCAACGTGTGCCACCGGCCGAGCAGTTCGGCTGCGGCCTTGACATCACCCTCGGCGAGCAACTGGCGAATGCGGGTGCTGCTGATTTCCTCGCCGCCGATGCGTTCAACGACGGTGACAGCGAAGCCGTACTCGGGACCGAGTTCTCGGAGGAGATCGGCCGAGCCGGTGCGATCGTGGCCGAAGCGAAAGTCGGCGCCGACGACGAAGTGGACGGGGTGCGCGGCGTCCACCAGCTGCTCGACGAACTCCCTGGCCTCCAGTGCAGCAAAGTCGCGGGTGAAGGGCACGACGGCGATCACGTCGAGCCCGGTCTCGGCCATGAAGGTCAGCCGATCGTCGGTCGTGGTGAGCCGCTTCGGTGCTCGGTCGGGGCGCAGGACCTCGGCGGGGAGTGGGTCGAAGGTCAGGGCGAGCGACCGAGCGCCGTCGGTAGCGCGGTCCACCACCTGCTTCAGGAGGTACTGGTGTCCTCGGTGGACGCCGTCGAAGTTGCCGATGGTGACGACGTGTGGTCCGGATGGGATCGCGCTCAACCCATGGACAATCTGCGTCGGCATCTAGCTCCCCGCTCGCTCTGTCTCAATGGGCCACGACCTGCCGTGGGCGCCACCGGCGCCGCTCGGCATCGGCCGTCGCCACACCCAACCAGGAACCGTCCTGATCGTAGACGCGCGCCTCGACGGCCGCGTCGGGCGGCCGGCGACCGGTTGGTACCGGTCGCCCATGATACCACGCGGTTACCGCGTCGCGATCGAGGATGAGCGCCGGAGCGTGAGATAGCGCGACGTCCGGGTGGAGCGCCATGAGCGGCCACGTGTGCGGCTCAAGGAGTTCTTCAATCTCCGCGGCGGTCCACGCCTGCCCCAGAGTGAACTGCCCGACAGCGGTGCGGAGCAGGGCGTGGAGGTAGGCGCCGGTTCCCAGTGCGCGGCCGAGATCGCGCGCGATGCTGCGGACGTAGACGCCCTTACCGCAATCGATGGCGAGCAGCAGGTCGGGATAGTCGTAGGCCAGAACGCGGATCGAGTGGACGGTGACGGTGCGGGCTGGAACCTCGACCTGTTCGCCGCGGCGGGCACGATGGTAGAGCGCCTGGCCACCGACTTTGATGGCGGAATGAGCCGGCGGGACCTGGCTGATGGTTCCGATCAGTGGCGTGAGGGCCTGCTCGATGGTCATGAGGGAGGGTGCGGCCACGTATGCTGGCGCGGCGGAGATGAGTCGGCCTTCAGCGTCGGCGCTGTCCGTTTCGGCGCCAAGGACGATGTGGGCGACGTACTGCTTTTCGCCGTCTTGGACGCGGTCGATCAGCCGGGTCGCTGCGCCCGCGGCGACGACGAGGACGCCGGACGCGGCAGGGTCCAGGGTGCCGGCGTGGCCGACGCGGCGCATACGTAGCCTGCGTCGCACCAGGGCGACGACGTCGTGCGATGTGACGCCGCGTGGCTTGTCGACGACCAGGAAGCCGTGGAGATCCATCGCCGCACGCTGCTACGGCGCCGCCGAGATACCAGCGAGATACCCGGCGACGTCGCTGAGGAAACGTTCGCGTGCTTCGATGCCGGGTGGCACGCGGCAGCCGGCCGCCCGGCTGTGCCCCCCTCCGCCGTAGCGGCGGGCGATCTCGGCCACGTCGACATCCTCTCGAATCGACCGGAGACTGACCCGCCAGCCGTCGGCCTGCTCGTAGAAGAGCGCGCCGACGAGTGCCCCGCGGGTCCCGGCGAGGAAGTTCACAATTCCCTCACCCTCGGCCTCGGTGGCGCCGCTCTCGGCGAGCATCTCCGGGGTGATCTCGGTCCAGACGATATCGCCGGCCCAGACGGCGCGGCTGAGTGCGTTGCCCCAGAGGCGGATCGTGGAGAAGGGTTTGACCCGGAAGAGATGGTCGACGATCGTGTCGAGGTCGGCCCCACGGTCGAGGAGCTCCGCGGCCACGCGCAGGGTGCGGCTGGTCGTGCTCGGGGTGCGGAGGCCCAGGGTGTCCCCCTCAATGCCGGCGAGCAGGCAGGTGGCCAGCGCGGCGTCGATCGACACGCCCATCTCAAGGAAGAGGACGGCGAGCACTTCACACGTGGCAGCCGCATCGGCGTCGATCAGGTTGACCGTGCCGAAGCGCGTGTTGGTGACGTGGTGGTCGATGTTGACGATGCGGTGCGAGCCGTCGAACCACTCGGGGTGGGCTCGATACAGCGGACCGAGCCGCGGCTCGTCAGCGCAGTCGACAAGGACGAGGAGATCGTCGGGCGCGAGGTTCAGGTCTTCGGGTGCGCGGAGTGTTTCCGCGCCCGGGAGGAAGCGCAGGGTGTCCGGGAGGGTGCCATCGGCGACGGCCGCCTGAACCAGCTTGCCGCGAGCCGTGAGTACCCGGCACACCGCAAGCAGGGACGCAACGCCGTCGGCATCCGGGTTGGCGTGGGTCACCACCACCAGGGATGGCGCGCCGGCCAGCGCGTCCCAGGTCGCCTGCCACGCGTCACGCGGCGGGCCGTCGTGGTTGAGGAATCCGTCACTCTGAGTCATCGATGCGCGCATCCCCTTCCGGAACCGGGTCCGCGTCGGCCTCCGTGCTGGGCGGCAAGTTGAGCTCCCGGAGCGTTCGCTGGATCACCTCGGCGTGTTCCATCGAGCGGTCGAGGCGGAAACGGATCTCAGGTACGTGCCGCACGCGCATGCGCGGCTTGAGGAGGTGCCGGACGAACCCGGCAGCGCCGGTCAGGGCTGCCATAGTGGCCTCGCGGTCCTCCTCGGAGCCGAGCACGGAGACGTAGACCTTGGCGTAGCGCAGATCGGGGCTCAGCTCAACTCGGGTGATGCTGGCCAACCCGAGTCGGGGATCCTTCATCTCCCGCTGCAAAATCTCGCTGATCTCGTCTCGGAGGAAGTCAGCGAGCTGAACCTGCCGTCGGCTGGTCATGGCCGGCTCCTTTGGTGATGTCCAGGGCGAGTGGGGGCGGGGTGCGCCGCGCACCCCGCTTCCCGGCCCGATACTAAAGGGTTCGGGCCACCTGCTCGGTGTGGTAGAACTCGATCTGGTCGCCGACCTGAATGTCGGTCAGGCCCTCGACGACCAGCCCACACTCATAACCCGCCTGAACCTCGCGCACGTCATCCTTGAAGCGCTTCAGCGACGAGACGACGCCGTCGTAGATCACTGCGCCGTTGCGCAGGACGCGGACACGCGAGTTTCGTGTGGCCTTGCCGTCGAGCACGTACAGCCCGGCCGCCACCTCGCGCGACGGCAGCCGGAACGTCTGGCGCACCTCGGCGTAGCCGTCGGTAACCTGCCGGACCTCCGGCGACAGCAGGCCGGACATCGCCGACTTAATGTCGTCCACCAACTGGTAGATGATGTCGTAGAAGCGGATGTCGACCCCGGCAGCGTCGGCGGCGCGCTTGGCTGCGGCGTCGGGTCGTACGTTGAACCCCACGATGATAGCGTTGGAGGCCACGGCCAGGTTCACGTCCGACTCCGAGATGGCCCCGGTGCCGGCATGGACCACGCTGACGCCGACCGATTCCGACTCCTCGTTGAGCTTCGCCAGGGTTCCCTGGATTGCCTCCAGCGAGCCCTGGACGTCGGCCTTGAGTACCACCCGCAGCTCGCGCGTCTCGCCTTCCTCAAGCTGTGCGAAGGCGTCATCAAGCTTGACGACACGCGTCTCGGTGAAGGCCTCGGCGCGTCGCTGCCGGGCCCGCTCCTCGGCGAGCGTCCGGGCGGTCTTCTCATCCTCGACCGCCTGGAGGATGTCGCCGGCTTCCGGCACGTCGAGCAAGCCGAGAATCTCCACCGGCATCGCCGGCTCTGCGCGGCGCACCCGACGACCACGGTCGTCCACCATGGCGCGAACGCGACCCCAGGTCGCGCCGACGACCACGACGTCGCGCACCTTGAGCGTGCCCGACTGGATCAGGGCGGTCGCGACCGGACCGCGACCGCGGTCAACCTTCGCCTCGATGATCACGCCGATGGCCGGCTTGTTCGGGTTCGCCTTGAGCTCCTGCAGGTCGGCGACCAGGAGGATCATCTCCAGCAGGTCGTCGATGCCCAGACGCTCCTTGGCTGAGATCTCGACCACCGGCACATCGCCGCCGTACTCCTCAGGGATGACACCGACCTCGGCCAACTGCTGCTTCACCCGGTCGGGGTTTGCGGCGGGGAGGTCGATCTTGTTGAGCGCTACGATGAGCGGTACATCGGCCGCGCGGGCGTGGCTGATCGCCTCGCGCGTCTGCGGCATGACACCGTCGTCGGCGGCGACGACAAGGACGGCGATGTCGGTCACCTGGGCGCCGCGGGCACGCATCGCGGTGAATGCCTCGTGGCCGGGCGTGTCGAGGAAGGTGATCTTGCGTCCCTGGACCTCGACCTGGTAGGCGCCAATGTGCTGGGTGATCCCACCGGCCTCGCCCGCCGCGACGTTCGTCTGGCGGATGGCGTCCAGCAGTTTGGTCTTTCCGTGGTCAACGTGCCCCATGATCGTCACGACTGGGGGCCGTGGCACGGCGCCAGGGTCGTCGCCCTCATCGCGGCGCGTCTCGATGTCCTGATCGGCCTGCTGCACGACCTCGGGGACGTGCTCCTCGACCTCGATGCCGAATTCCTCGGCGACCGAAGCCGCGGTTTCGAAGTCGACCTGTTGGTTGATGCTGGCCATGATGCCGCGCGCCATGAGCGTCTTGATGACGTCGATCGGGCTGACGCCGATCGCGTCGGCAAGTTCACCCACGGTCACGACCGAGCCGAGCACCACGGGCCCAGAGAGCACAGCGGCGCGTCGGCCCTCAGCCTGCTGGGGACTGCGAGGTCCGCCGTTCGCCGGAGCTCCGCCTCGCCCTCGGGCCCTGCCTCGCCCACCGCCGCGCTGTGTTCGTCGGTTGTGCTGGCTCATTGGTTCCTCCTTCAATCACGGCGCGGTGCGTGGTGATCAATGCGACGCGCCCTCGTCGTCCCGGCGGAAGTGCACGTCGGCGTAGTGGCGTAGGGCCTGTCGGGCCTCCTCAGTCACTTCGACGCGCAGCGCTCGATCCAGTGCGGGGCCGGAGGCCGCGCGCTCCCAACACGCAAAGCGCGTACACAGGTACGCGCCGCGCCCGTTCTTCTTTCCGGTCGGATCGATCTCGACAGTACCTTGCGGCGTTCGGACGATCCGCACGAAAGTCCTCTTTGCATCCTTGGTCCGGCAGACGACGCAAGTGCGCATCGGCACATGCTTGGGCCGCGGGCCCTTGCGGCGCTGCCGGGCGCCCGTCTCCTGTGTCATGGTACCACCCCCTCCGCGGGCCCGCCCCGACGAGCCCACGCGAGGCTAGACGCGAGATCCCTCGTCTTCGGTCAACGAGAGCTCGCGCCCAGTGGCGAAGTCGAAGCGGGCCCGGAGTTCTCGGTTGTAGTAGACGTCGAGCACGCCGTTGACGATCTCGACGTCCACACTCATGTTCACCAGATCGGGCGGAAGCGGCCCGAACTCGCGCTCCCGCACACTGATGGTGCCGTCGGCCCGGACCAGGCGCGGCTGGCGCCCCTGGGTCATCAGGTCGTCGGGCACCTCCGCCAGGGCCGCACGGGCCTGACGCAGGATGTCGTCGTCCGAGCCACGGAGCGCCTCGGGGCCCTTGATGTCGATGCGCCACCCGGTCAACTTGTAAGCGAGCCGGGCATTCTGCCCGTCCTTGCCGATCGCCAGCGACATCTGCTCGGTCGGCACGATGACCCGGGCGACCTTCTCGGCTTCGTTCAGTTGCACGCTGATCGGCTTGGCCGGGCTCAGCGCGTTGGCGATGAACGTCGGCGTGTCCGGCGACCACTCGATCACATCGATCTTCTCGCCGTACAGCTCGTTCACAATGTTCTGGATACGCACGCCGCGCACCCCGACGCACGAGCCGACTGGATCGACCTTCTCCTGGCGCGCCGCGACGGCCACCTTGGAGCGCAGTCCCGGCTCTCGGGCAACGGCCATGATTTCGACCGCGCCGCTGTAGATCTCCGGGACCTCCAGCTCGAAGAGGCGGCGAATCAGGTTGGCGTGGGTCCGCGAGACGATGAGCTGCGGACCACGCGTGTCCTTGTTGACCTCCAGCAAGTAGACCTTCAGGCGCTGACCGACGCGGTAGCGCTCATTCGGCACCTGCTCGCGGGCGGGCATGACCGCCTCCGCCTTGCCGAGGTCGACAATGACCGCCTTTGGATCGGCGCGCTGGACGATGCCGTTCAAGACCTCACCGACGCGATCGATGTACTCGGCGTAGACGCTGTCACGCTCGTAGTCGCGGATACGCTGCAGCACGACCTGCTTGGCCGTCTGCGCCGCGATGCGCCCAAAGTTCTGGGGCGTGCGGTCGAAGCGGATAACATCACCCACGACCGCGTCCGGGTGAGTCTTGCGTGCCTCTTCGACCGAGATTTCGGTGTTCGGATCCTCGACCTCTTCCACGACCCGCTTGACGACGAAGATCCGGATGCCGCCCTTGTTGGGGTCGAGGGTGGGGTCGATCTGAACCTCGACTTCTTCTTCCGTACCCGCCATCTTCTTGTAGACCGTGCGCAGCGCATGCTCCACGGAGGAGAGGACCGCCTCGCGCGGGATGTTACGCTCCGCGGCAATCGTCGCAATGGCGGTATAGAAATCGCTCTTCATCGTAGTGGAATACCTCCTCGCTCGGACCTGCCCTCAGGTTGCGGTGCGTTGAGAGGACAAGGTCAGGTGGGACGAAGTGCTGCGCGGCAAAAATTAAAGTGGGCATCGCCCACTCTCGCTCGGGCACCTTCGGTTCCGGCACCTAGTATAGCAGATCGGACGGTTCCGACGCAACGGCACCATGCACCGGAATTCAGCCGGCTGCGTGCTATAATACGCCCCGGCCGAATGCGGATCGCCGGGGAGCGACAGGGGGACATATGAAGCTCCGGACATGGCTCCGCCCAGGCATGTTCGTCAAGCGCTGGATCTTGCTCTTGTTCTCCGGGCTCGTCATGACGAGCCTCGCCCTGGCGATGGCGCTTGCTTGGGTATACCGCAATTATCATTTCCCGGATCGGTTTACTCACTTCGTCCAGACCGTCACGCTCCAGTTCATCCCGCACCCGTACCGGGAACTCGTCATGCTCACCGGGGGTGCGATCGGCATCGGGCTGGGTTTTTACCAACTTAGCCGATCTCTCCTTGCCCCGTTCTGGGACCAGCGGCCGGCGGGCAAGGGCCTGGCTGACCTGATTCAGGCGCACCGCTTCGGACCGGAGCAACCCGAGCTGCGCGTCGTGGCGATCGGGGGCGGCACCGGGCTTTCGACCCTCCTGCGTGGGCTGAAGCAGAAGAACGTCGCCATCACCGCTATCGTGACGGTGGGGGACGACGGCGGCAGTTCCGGTCGCCTGCGGACCGAGTTCAACATGCCGCCGCCGGGCGACATCCGTAACTGCCTCGTAGCGCTGGCCGACGCCGAACCGTTGATGGCCGACCTGTTCCAGTATCGGTTCGAGGAGAACGGCTCGGCGCTCGGTGGGCATAGTTTCGGCAACCTGTTCATCACCGCGATGACCCAGGTGGCCGGGAGCTTTGAGCGCGCCGTCTACGAGTCGTCGCGGGTGCTCGCCGTCCGCGGCCAGGTGATCCCCTCGTCGCTGGAGAACATCACCGTGTGCGCCGAGCTGGAAGACGGCCGCATCATCCGCGGGGAGTCGCGGATCGTTGCGGAGCGATCGCGGATCAAGCGCGTCTTCCTCGATCCCAAGCACCCGGCGGCCTACGACCCGGCTATCGTCGCCATCCTCTCGGCGGACCTGATCGTCCTCGGTCCGGGCAGCCTCTACACCTCGGTTCTGCCCAACCTACTGGTCCAGGGGATCACGCACGCCATCCGCTGCTCGACCGCGACCAAGGTCTATGTCTGCAACGTGGCCACCCAGCGGGGCGAGACGGATGATTTCCGGGTGGTCGACCACCTGCGGGCCCTGCACGACCACGTCGGCGAGCCGATCGTGGATCATGTCCTGGTCAATGACAACTTTGGCCCGGCGGCCACCAAGATCAAGCCCGAATGGGCTGTCTCCGCGGTAAGCCTGGACGGGATCGAAGCCCTGGAGGGCTCTGTCAACGTGGTGCTCCGCGACGTGGTGAACCCGGAGTTCCCGCTGCGCCACGATCCCGATAAGTTGGCCACCGCGCTGATTGAGCTGGCCAAGCAGCGGCCCACGCCGCCCGGCGTGGATGCCGTCTTGCGAGCAAATGGTCACGACCCCGTGAGCGGGTCGCTCGAGTCCCAGGTGACGGTCCGGGGCGCGTAGCGGGCGCCCGTCGTGTAGGAGGGAAGAAAGTGGCTGTTCGTGTCGGGATCAATGGGTTCGGACGCATTGGCCGGCAGGTGCTCAAGGCCATCGTCGGGGAGTACGACGACACGCTGGAGATCGTCGCCGTCAACGACCTGACCAGCCCGCACACCCTGGCCCACCTGCTCAAGTATGACTCCACCTACGGTGTCTACGACCTGGACGTTGAGGCAACCGACGGCACCATCACCGTCGACGGGCGCGAGTTGAAGGTGTTGTCGGAGCGTGATCCGGCGAACCTGCCGTGGAAGGACCTGGGCGTCGAGCTCGTCATCGAGTCCACCGGGTTCTTCACGGATGCGACCAAGGCCCGCGCCCACATCGAGGCCGGGGCGAAGAAGGTGATCATCACCGCACCGGCGAAGAATGAAGACATCACGGTGGTCCTGGGCGTGAACGAGGATCAGTACGATCCCGAGCGCCACCAGATCATCTCGAACGCGTCCTGCACCACCAACTGCCTGGCACCGGTAGCGAAGGTCATCCAGGACACCTTCGGCATCAAGCGCGGCTTCATGACGACGGTCCATTCCTACACCAACGACCAGGTCACGCTCGACGCGCCGCACAAGGATCTGCGCCGGGCACGGGCTGCCGCTCTGAACATCGTGCCCACCACGACCGGTGCCGCCCGCGCCGTCGCGCTGGTGATCCCGGAATTGAAGGGCAAGTTCGACGGCTTCGCGCTGCGCGTTCCGACCCCAACGGTGTCGATCATCGACTTCGTCGTCGAGCTGGAGAAGCCGGCCACCGTCGAGTCGCTGAACGGCGCCTTCCAGGACGCGGCGTCGGGTGCCATGGAGGGTATCCTCGACTACACCGAGGAGCCGCTTGTCTCCACGGACTTCCGCGGTGACTCCCACTCGGCTATCGTCGATGGGCTGTCGACGATGGTCATGGAGGGGAACATGGCCAAGGTCGTGGCCTGGTACGACAACGAGTGGGGTTATTCCTGCCGCGTGGCGGATCTGGCGAACCTCATCGCCGAGCAGGGGATCAGCTAGGTCCAATCCGGCTGTAACGCTGGCGGGCGGCCGCCTCGGCTGCCCGCCCACCTGACCGCATGGCCTGAAAAGGAGCCAGTGGCGATGCCGATTCGCACGCTCGACGACCTCGACGTGGCGGGCAAGCGTGTCCTCGTCCGCGTCGACTACAACGTGCCGCTCGACGATGGGCGCATCACCGACGATACCCGTATCCGCGCGACGCTCCCAACGATCCAGGCGCTGCGGGAGCGTGGTGCCGCGATCATTCTCGTCTCCCACCTCGGCCGGCCGAAGGGGAAGGTCCGCGAGGAGCTGCGGCTGGCGCCGGTGGCTGCCCGACTCGGTGAGCTTCTGGGCGAGCCGGTGAAGTACGCGCGCGACGTGGTTGGCCCGGAGGCGCAGGCGATGGCCTCGTCGCTGCAGCCCGGCGGGGTCGGCTTGCTGGAGAACGTGCGCTTCGAGCCGGGTGAAGAGGCGAACGACCCCGAGTTCGCCCGGCAGTTGGCCAGCCTGGCCGACTGCTACGTGAACGATGCCTTCGGGGCCGCGCACCGAGCTCACGCGTCGACCACGGCCGTGGCGGACCTGTTGCCGTCAGCGGCGGGCCTGCTGATGCAGCGCGAGATCGCGGCCTTGACGAAGGTGCTGGAGTCGCCTGAGCATCCGGCGGCCTTGATCCTTGGCGGGGCCAAGGTTTCGGATAAGGTGGGGGTCATCGAGCACCTGCTGGACCGCGTTGACCTGCTGCTGCTCGGTGGTGGGATGGCAAACACCTTCCTCAAGGCGGAGGGATTCCCCGTCGGGCGCTCGCTCGTTGAGGACGACAAGCTCGACGTTGCCCGAGCGACGCTGGATCGCGCCCGTGAACGCGGGGTCACCGTGCTGCTACCGGTGGACGTGGTGGTCGCGCCCCGGCTGGAGAACGATGCCCCGACGCGGATCGTCCCAGTCGAACAGGTCGGAGACGACGATGCGATCTACGACATCGGACCCCAGACGGTGGCGCGGTTCGCCGAGGCGCTGCGGTCTGCGCGGACGGTTGTCTGGAACGGGCCGATGGGCGTGTTCGAAGTGCCGGCCTTTGCTGCCGGGACACGCGGTGTCGCTGAGGCCGTCGCATCGTGTGAGGGATTCACGCTGATCGGCGGCGGCGACTCCGTCGCTGCGGTCGAGCAGATGGGCCTGGCTGACCGCGTCTCGCACATCTCGACCGGCGGTGGGGCGTCGCTCGAATTCCTGGAAGGGAAAGACCTGCCGGGCGTGGCCGTACTACGAAAGAAGGAATGACGAGGCGCGCATGCGGAAGCCGATCGTTGCCGGCAACTGGAAGATGAACACCTCCCTTGAGGAGGCGCGGGCTCTGGCCGGGGAGCTGCGTTCGACGCTGTCTGCCTACTCAACGGTCGAGCGTGTGCTCATCCCGCCCTTTCCCTGGATCGTGCCGCTGGCAGATATCCTTGACGGGAGCGACATCGTCCTCGGCGCGCAGGACTGCGCCGTTGAGGATCAGGGCGCCTTCACGGGGGAGGTGTCGGCGCGGATGCTGGCCCCGCTGTGCCGGTACATCATCGTCGGCCATAGTGAGCGGCGGCACATCATCGGGGAGACCGACGAGGTCGTGGCCGCGAAGCTCCGCGCGGTGCTTCGGAACGGCGCCCGCCCGATCCTCTGTGTCGGCGAGCTGCTCGAAGAGCGGGAGCGCGGCGAGGCGCGTGCGGTCGTGGAGCGACAGCTCCAGAGCGCTTTCGCGGATGTCGAGGCGGCCGACGTGCTGCGCACCGTCATTGCCTACGAGCCCGTTTGGGCAATCGGCACCGGGCGGGCGGCGACGCCCGAGGATGCGCGCGAGATGGCGAACTGGATCCGTGAGGTGCTTGCGCGCCATGTCGGCGCGGAGGCGGCAAACGAGATCCGGGTCCAGTATGGTGGGAGCGTCAATGCCGACAATGCGGCCGGGTTCCTCTCCTTGCCAGAGATCGACGGCGCTCTCGTGGGTGGTGCCAGCTTGAAGGCTGACCAGTTTACGCAGATCGTGGAGCGGGCCGCTGCGCTCCGGCTTTGATCGTAGGCGTGGCGTAGTGCTATAGTTGCCGCCCGGCAGGTGGGCTCAAGCGTGGAGGCTCGCTCATGGAAACGGCGCTCTATCTCGCAACGATCCTCGTTTCGATTGTCCTGATGCTGGTGATCCTCCTTCAGTCGAAGGGCTCCGGCTTCAGCGGTGCTTTCGGCGGGGATCCGTCGTCGATCTACCGGACGCGGCGCGGCCTCGAGAGGACGCTCTTCCAGTTCACCATTGGGGTCGCTGCCGTGTACGTCCTCCTAGCGATCGTGTCCAGCTTCTACCTCTAGCACCCGGGCGTGCGCGGTCCAAGCCCTCGATCCTCCCACCGCCGGCGTTTCGGGCCCGCAATGCTGGTCGCGGGCCTGCTGGTCGTGGTGCTGATGGTCGGCGTTGGTCTGTTCGTCCGCTTCGGAGGCAGAGGCGAGCCGGCGACGGTGGAGGCGCCGGTGGTGCCCGGGTTCGGGGGTACCTACGTCGAGGGAGCCCTCGGCGCTCCGTCGACCCTAAATCCCCTGCTGGCTCGTACCCAGGCTGAGCAAGACCTCGCACGGCTCCTGTTCCGCGGCCTCACGCGCGTTGATGGCTCCGGCACAGCCCAGCCTGATCTTGCCGCCTCCTGGAGTGTCTCCGACGATGGTCTCACCTACACGTTCACCCTGCGAGACGACGCCCGCTGGCACGATGGAGAGCCGGTAACGGCGCAGGACGTCCGGTTCACCGTGGGGCTGGTCCAGGATCCTGAATTCCCGGGCGACGAGGCGCTCGCCCGCTTCTGGCGCGGAGTCGTGGTCTCGGTTCCGTCGGCCGATACCGTCGTCTTCCAGCTCCTTGAGCCGTTCGCAGCGTTCCCGACCTACGCTGCGCTGCCGATTGTCCCAAAGCACCTGTTGGGTGGTGTGCTGGCGCGGGATCTCGCGGATGATCCCTTCGCGTCGCAGCCTGTGGGGACCGGTCCCTTCCGGTTCGACAACCGGCAGGACGATGGGCAGGTAGTGGAGATCACGCTCCGGGCGTACGAGGACTTCCCCGGCGGGCGGCCTTATCTCGATCAGGTGGTGTTCCGCTACTACGAGGACGTGGAGCGCGTCCTGGAGGCACTGCGCGACGGATCGGTGCAGGGGACCGGCGCGGTGCCCGCTGAGCAGCTCCTGCGGCCGGGCGTGCTCCCCAAGGGGGCGATCGTCTATGCGTCGCCGATGCCCGGCTACACGGCGCTCTTCTTCAACATGCGGGACCCGCTCTTCGCCAGTGCTGACGTCCGCCGCGCCATCGACCTGGCGCTCGACCGTGAGCGGATCGTGAAGGGGCCGTTGGACGGTCGCGCGGAGGTCGGGTTCGGCCCGATCCCGGTGACCTCCTGGGCGTATGGCCCGCCCGGGCTGGTGCACGACCCGCAGGCGGCGAAGGATCTCCTGGAAGCCGCCGGGTGGAACGATGCGGACGGCGACGGAGTTCGGGAGCGTGGTGCCTCCCGGCTGAGCTTCTCTCTGCTCGTCAACGACGACGACCCCGAGCGGGTGGCAGTCGCCCAGGAGATCGTCGGTCAACTGCAACGAATCGGGGTGCAGGCGGTGGTGCAGCCCATGCCTGCGACGGAGGTGTCCGGCGCACTGGCCAGCCGGCAGTTCTCCGCGGCCATATTCGGCTGGCACAGTGCCACTGGTGATCCGGATTGCTACCACCTCTGGCATTCGGCTTTCGCAGACGAAGGGCTCAACTTCACCGGGTGGCGCAACCGGGAGGTGGATACGCTGCTGACGGAAGCCCGGCAGACGCCGGAGCAGGACAAGCGCCGGGAACTCTACGCGCGATTCCAAGAGGTGTTCGCCGAGCAGGTGCCTGCGATCCCGCTGTACTACCCGCGCTACTATTTCGCGGTCGACGCGGACGTCCATGGGGTCGAGCCAGTACCCATCATCCGCCCGAGTGATCGTCTGGATGGCCTGGCTCGATGGTTTGTCGAGACAAGTGGAGCGGCAACCGCAACGCCGTGAGAGGGGGGAAGCCGGAGCGAGGCAGCGAATCGCCAAGATCCGATTGGTTTGCATATGGCGGCCTGCGGTATAATCCCGGCGCCGGAGAGCGAGGCCGGGAGCGCGAATGGAGGGACCTCAACATGCCGTCACTAGGCTGGCAAGAACTGCTACTGATCTTGCTGATCGTCATCATCATCTTCGGAGCGGGTAAGCTCCCGGAGATCGGTGGGGCGCTCGGTCGTGGGATCAAGGAATTCCGCCAGGCAACTCGCGACGAATCCGAAGAGCACGACGAGACTACGACGGAGACCGCTGCGCGCGAGCCGGCTCCGAAGGATCTTTCGTAGGATCAGCTTCACACAGCAGGGATGCGACGACAGTCCCGGGCTCCGTCCCGGGATTGTGCTTCCTCGGTCCCGTCTCAAGGATCACAGGCATAATGGGAAGGCTGCTCCCGGGTGATCCCTAGCCCGCTCAGGGTGCGACGAACCCGGATGTCACCGGTCGACGGAGTTAAGGGCGGTTCGCGCGGGAGTCCTCGCGGAAGAACCCCACGATGCTCTCCTGGCTGCCTGCGCCGTCGATGATCTCAATGAACGTGATCCGCGTCCAGGGGTAGAGGAACGCGGTCGCGCCGTCGGTGACGAAGGTCAGGGACCGGCCGTCGCGACTGCGCGGGTTGCGCAGCACGACGAAGTTGTCCTTCGGGTCCGGCATCTCCTCCATCTCGGCGACGAATGGCTCTTCGTTGTGCAGGTGGACGACAACCCTGATCGACATCCTGACCTCGCTGTTCTTCCTGATGGCTCCTCAGGCCCGCAGGCCATAAATGCGGCCGTCCAGGCAGCCGATGATGACCATTCCGCGTGTGACGGCGGGGGTCGATGCGATCGCGCCGCCCAGCCGCTGTGTCCAGAGCGTCTGCCCGTCGTCCAGTTGCAGGCAGACGACGTAGCCGTCCACGGTGCCGACGTAACACCGAGCGCCGTCGATGGCGGCGCTTGACGTAATCTGGTTCGCGATCTGCTGGGACCAGAGCAGACTGCCGTCACGGCGCTCCAGGGCGTAGAGTGTCCCATCGGTCGATCCGATCACGACGAGGTCGCCCACGATGCGCGGGGAGGCGATGATCGGCCGCGATGTCTGGAAGGCCCAGCGCCGCGCCCCGTTGTCGATGTCGACCGCGTAGATGGCGCCATCGGTGCAGCCAACCACCACGATGTTGCCACCCGCAGCCGGCGACGAGAGCACCGGTCGGCCCAGCTGGGTTCGCCAGCGCAGGTGGCCGTCCGTAGCCGAATAGCAGTAGAGCGACCCGTCATCGGAGCCGACGATGACGCGGTCCTCAACGACGAGCGGGGAGGAGCGCACCGGCCCCCAGGTGCGCTGCCGCCAGAGGAGGTTGCCCTGCTCGAGGTCCAGGCAGTAGCAGTACCCGTCGTCCGAGCCGACGACGATCGCGTCGCCGTAGGCGGCGGCCGACGAGCGTACCGGCATGGCGGTGCGGAAGGACCAGATGAGGCGCCCGGAAACGGCGCGCAGGGCGTAGACGGTGTGGTCCTCAGCCCCCACGACCACGAGGTCGCCATGGACCAGCGGGCGGGCGACGATGCCACGGTTAGCGCGGAATCGCCAGAGGATCCCTCCGTCCTGGGGATTGACCGCGTACAGGTGCTGGTCGTACGAGCCAATGTAGGCAGTGCTGCCGGCTACGGCCGCGGTGCCGCGCACCTCGTCGCCTGTCTGCACCGTCCAGACGATCCGCTCCGCCGCGGTGCGCTCCGTGCCGGGGCGCGACGTCTCGGCGTGTTGCTCCGTGGACGCTACAGTGGCGGGGATCACCGGGGTCGTATCGGTCGCCGCGCCGCGGGCGCGGCGGTCGCGGATTTCGATCACCGCCTGGGCCATGGCCGCGGCCGACGGGAAGCGATCCGCCGGCGTATAGGCCACGGCGCGGAGGATCAACTCCTCGAATTCCGGACTGAGTTCGGGGTTCAGTTCACGGGGCGGCCGTTGAGCGAACGTGAAGGGTGGCTCGTGCCGCGGATCGGAGCCGGTTGCCAGGTGGTGAAGGGTGGCTCCGAGGGCGTAGATATCACCGCGCGGCTCGGCAATGCCCCGGTATTGCTCTGGTGGGGCGTACCCCTCGGTGCCGATCATCGTGCCGCGCTGCAGCGGCTGAAACGTCCGGGCAATGCCGAAGTCGATCAAAGTGATGGCTCCGTCATTTCGGAGCATGATGTTGGACGGCTTCAGGTCGCGGAAGACGATCGGCTCCGGCTGCTGCTCGTGGAGATAGGCAAGGACATCGAGAATCTGGAGCGTCCAATCGACCAGGGTGTCCTCGGGAACCGGCTCCTTCTTGTTGGCGATCATGCGCTCGAGGTCGGTCCCCTCGATGAACTCCAACACCAGGTACACCAGCCCGCCGACGGTGAAGTAGTCATAGATCTTCGGGATGGCGGGATGGCTGAGCGTCGCCAACAGGGCCGCCTCGCGCTCGAAGTTGGCAAGCTGGAGCATGCGGGTGCGTTCGTCCGGCTCGCGCGTGAACATCTCTTTAACGGCGCAGAGCCGCTCAACCTGGCTGAAGCGGAGGTCACGGGCGACGTAGACCGTGCTCATGCCCCCCTGGCCACAGACCCGAAGGATCTCGTAGCGCCCTTCGAGGATGGTTCCGGCAGGGAGGGCATCTCGGTAGCGCTGCGAGCGAGCGATCTCGGCCACGACCGCAACCCTTTCGGCGACTTCTGCCCGTGGGCGGATCCCGCTGCGTCGTCGTGACCGCGGGGACGGGGCGTTTGCGTAGCATCATTATCGCAAGGCTGCATGCGCCCTGGCCCGTACTGCAGTCCTATTTCCTGGCTGGGGATAGCGAACGCGACATGTATAATCCTGCCGAGGGACCGAGTCGCATCCTCGCGAGCGACCGAACGTCGGAGGACCAGTGCTGAGACCAGTTTCGTCCCGTTCCGCCTCCCGGCTGCCCGATGCCGTCGACGAGGAGGTGGAAGCGGTTCCGCCTCCGGAGCGGAGCGGCGCGAAGCGCAAGTCGCTCGTCTGGGAGCTCGTCGAGACGCTCCTCCTTGCTCTGCTCATCTTCGTGGCCGTGCGCAGTGTCGTCCTGAACTACCGCGTGGACGGCAGCAGCATGGAGCCGAGTCTCCACGATCGGGAGATGCTTATCGTCAACCGGCGGGAGTACTTCCACATCGACCTCAACGCGCTGGCCAACTTGATCCCGGGGGTCGAGGTGGAGGGCACCCGCGAGTGGTACCTGTTCCGCCCGCCGCAGCGGGGCGATGTCGTCGTGTTCCACCCGCCGCTGGGGGGATCCGAACCGTTCATCAAACGGATCATCGGCCTGCCGGGAGACGAGGTGGTGATCAGGGACGGCGCGGTCTTCATCAATGGCAAGCGGCTTGAAGAGCCGTATCTCCAAACCCCGACGCTCTGGGGCGGTCTGCTCGAGGAGCCGATGGTGGTGGAGCCTGGCCACGTCATCGTGCTGGGCGACAACCGCAACAACAGCAGCGACTCGCGCGTCTTTGGCCAGGTGTCTATGGATCGGATCATCGGGAAGGCCTGGATCGCCTACTGGCCCCCGGGCCAGATGCAGGTGCTCCCCCAGCCGGCGTATTCGTTCCAATGATGACAGCCGCGCGGCTGTAGCGTTCGTCGGGCGGCGATAGTAGAATCGATGAAGCACGTCTCTCGCGATGATGGTCGCGTGTCGATGCATTCTTGGGGATGGTCCAGGTGCGTGGCCGCGCGCGCGAGGAAGGTACGGCACCATGATTGAGACGGTGGTTGAGAGCATCCGCGTCAGCCTGGTGACGCAACACCGGGTGGTGATCCTCAAGGAAGTGGCAGGCGAGCGGCACCTGCCGATTTGGATCGGTCCGTTCGAGGCCGAAGCGATCGCCATGGAGTTGCAGGGGGTGCCTGCCGCGCGTCCCCTCCCGTACGATCTGCTGAAGCGGATCGTGACCGATATGGGTGGCGTCGTGCGCGAGATCCAGGTGACTGATCTTTCGCAGGATGTCTTCTACGCACGGATCATGATCGAGCAGAACGGTCGAATGCTCGAGATCGACAGCCGGCCAAGCGACGCCATCGCATTGGCGGTGCGCACCAAGGTGCCGATCCTGGTCGACGAGGCCGTGATGGACCGGGCGGGAGTCAAACTGGAAGCGGAAGGCGAGACCGACGAGCCAGAGGTGCCGCCGCAGGAACGGTCCAGCGAGTCGACGGTGTCGGAAGCCGATCTGTCGGTCTTCCGCGAGTTCATCAACTCGCTGGATCTCGACGATTTCGACAGGCGACGAGACCACTGAGAGTCGGTACCAGTGAGTAGAGAGCCAGACCACACTGAGGTCCGACGGATCGTCCTGTCGGTGTTAGAAGAATGCTCGCAGTGCCACTACCCCCACTCGCTCGACGACTTCCACGTCGTGGGGCGCCGTGATGGTCTGTGGGTGCTGCGCGTGCACTGCACGGCATGTCACGCCGAGGTGTATGTGGCGGCCGTAGTGGGCGAGGCAGGGTTCGACGTCGCGGAGACCGACGGGATTGACTGGCTCGACGCGGACGATGTCCTGGTCGAGGATGAGATTGAGGACGAGCCCGAGCCGGTGACCGTCGACGACGTGCTCGACATGCACGAGTTTCTCGAGACCTTCGACGGCGATTTTCACGCCCTATTCGCGCGACGCCGGCGCTAACCGTCCCCGCCCACCCCGACGGCGCTCCCCGTAGGGGAGCGATCAGAGAAGGTGATGGGCCGTTTCCGTGAATCAGGAGCAGTCTGAAATCCCCCGTGCTAAGCTCCAGGAAGAGGCGCTTAGCCACATCGATGCTTTGTATCGCACCGCCTACCGCATGACCGGGAACGCCATGGACGCTGAGGATCTCGTCCAGGAGACATACCTGCGGGCGTTCCGGTCGCTCCACCAGTTCCGGCCGGGAACGAACCTGCGGGCCTGGTTGTTCAAGATCCTGACGAACGCGTTCATCAACGACTACCGGAAGCGTTCGCGACGGCCGAGGAGCACATCGCTGGACAACGTTGAGGACTACTACCTGTACTCACACCTGATCGACTCCGGCATTCAGCCTGCCAGCACACGCCCGGAGGACGAAGTCCTGGCGAACATCCCGGACGAGGCGGTCATCGCGGCGCTGGAGTCGCTGCCCGACGAGTTCCGCCAGGTCGTGCTCCTGGCCGATGTGGAGGGTTTTTCCTACCGGGAGATCGCCGACATTATGAGTACGCCGGTCGGCACGGTGATGTCCCGCCTGCATCGAGCTCGGCGACGCCTGCAAGGTGCCATCCTGAAGGCATGCACGGCGGCTGCGTGTTCCGTCGGTTCCGATGGAGATGCGTGCGATGCTCGACTGCGATGAGGTCATGGAACGGCTGTATCACTACCTTGACCGCGAGTTGAGCGAGGCGGAGCTGGCGGAGGTTCGCGCGCACCTCGACGCCTGCCCGCCGTGCCGCGAGCGGTTCACGTTCGAGCAGAACGTGCTCCGGCGCGTCGGCAAGTGCGCGCGGCAACTCAGCGCGCCTCCGTCGCTGGTCGAGAAGGTCCGGCGCATGTGCGATCAGTGAGCATTCGCCCGTCGCCGGCGACGGGCTATCGCGTCCTCCGGGAAGCGAACGAGTTCGTGGTGAATCGAGGGGCAGCGCAGGTTGTGCTCGTCGATCTTGCGGTTGATCTCCCGCGCGGCTTGGACGTAGCGCTGCTCTAGCCGGTCGAGGATCGCGCGGTCACGTGGCCGGCGTGGGTCGAGGACAGTCGCCTGCTCGTCGTACTCCTGCAGAGCCGCGATGACCCGCGGCCGCTCCTCATGGATCTCCTTGCGCAGTTGGAGCCAGTCGGGGAGCATGTCGTTTTCGCGGAGCAGATGGTTGGCCAGCCATTCCGGCCCAGAGCCGGGTTCGAGTTTCAGCGGCCTGCCCTGCCCGCGCAGGTTCTCAAAGAGCCCCTTCTCCCTGGCTTCCTCGACCCGGTTTTCGATGAGCTGATCCCACCACCACATCGCGTTGCTGCGTCCCTGTCCATGGCGCTCGGTCAGACTGGCTCAAGTCTAACAGCCACGAGGGACAGTTGCCCGGTTGGCAAGCGTTGTACGGCCCAAACGCCGTTGTTATACTCGCCGGAGGGATTGTGCGCTCTCCGCCCACGTGGACGGAGGCTTGAGAGGACGGCGAGTTGGCCCACGCGACACACACGGACGGCGAGCTGGACCTCGAACCGCTGAAGCGGATTCTCGAGCGCGACTTCCGCTACGACACGCATCAGGATGCCGAAGAACTAATCCTGGGGGCCTGTCAGGAGGCCCAGAACCTGTACGGCTGGGTGCCCCAGCCCGCGGCGCAGGTCATTGCCGACCACCTGGGCGTCAGTGTCAACCGCGTCTATTCCCTTCTCACCTTCTACGCCGACTTCCGGACCGAGCCGCCAGGGAAGCATTTCCTGCTCCTGTGCCACGGGACGGCCTGCTATGTGATGGGCTCCCAGCGCCTGATCGCCACGCTGCGAGATGAGTACGGCATCACCAACGGTGAAGTGACGCGCGACGGCGAGTTGACGCTGCAGGTGGTCAACGGCTGCCTCGGTGTTTGCGACCTCGCGCCGGTCATCCAGGTCGACCACCACACCTACTGCGGGCGCCTCACGCCTGATCGCCTGCGCGAAACACTGGAAGCTTTGAAGCGCGGCGAGCCCCTGGAGGAGCGCAATGAGACTGACTGACCGGGCGGCATTCGAGCAGTACGCAGCGGAGGCCGAACGGCGCTGGGCGGAGCGCACCGCGGGCGACCGCTGGGTCGTGAGCGTGGGCATTAGCGAGTGCAGCATTGCCAAGGGTGCCCGCCAGACGATGGATCACCTCCGGCTCGCGCTGGAGCAGGCGGGAATCGCGGCCGAGGTACGGCGGGTTGGCTGCGCCGGCTGGTGCTGGGCCGAGCCCTACGTTGAGGTGAAGGCACCGGGCGCGCCGCCGGTCATCTACCAGAAGATCACGACCGACAAGGTGCCGGAGCTGGTCGATGCCATGAAGCGCGGGGTCGTCAAGGCCGAGTGGGCGCTCGGCGTCCGCGCCGACCAGCCGTTCGAAGGCGTCCCACCGCTGAACCAGCATCCGTTCCTTGCCGGGCAGCGCCGCGTCCTGATGGCCGACTGGGGGATCATCGACCCTGAGTCGATCGAAGACTACATCGCCCGCGGCGGCTACCAGGCGTGGATCAAGGCGATCTTCGACATGACGCCGGAGGAGGTCGTCAACGAGGTCAAGATCTCCAACGTGCGTGGTCGCGGTGGCGCGGGCTTCCCGGCCGGCATCAAGTGGGAGAGCGGCCGGCGCACCCAGGCGTGGCCAAAGTACGTCATCGCCAACAGCCACGAGGGGGAGCCCAACGTCTTCAAGGATCGGCGGCTGATCGAGAGCAACCCGCATCTGGTCCTGGAAGGGATCATGATCGGTTGCTACGCGCTCGAAACGCCCCACGGCTACAACTACGTGGGGGGCGAGCACAAGCTGGCGATCGAGCGCTTCCGCAAGGCCGTGGATCAGGCCTACGAGCTCGGCCTGCTCGGCGACAACGTGCTCGGCAGCGGGGTGAGCTGCCACATCCGGGTCCGCACCGGTGGCGGCGCGTACATCTGCGGCGAAGGTTCGGCGCTGATGTACTCGGTCATGGGCCAGCGGGGCCAGCCGCGGACCAAGCCGCCGCGCTCCGTCGAAGAGGGCGTGTGGAAGCGCCCGACGGTGCTGAACAACACCGAGACCTTCGCCAACATCCCCGGCATCATCCGGAATGGCGGCGCCTGGTACGCCGCGATGGGCACGGAGAAGAGCACCGGCACGAAGCTCATCACGATGCAGGGTCCGGTGCAGCGCATCGGCGTGGTCGAAATCGAGATGGGCATGCCGATGCGCGAGGTGATCTTCGGGCTCTTCGGTGGCATGCGGGAGGGGTACGTCTTCAAGGGCGTCCAGACCGGTGGGGTCTCGGCCGGGCCGCTGCGTGAGGACCAGCTCGACGTCCCGGTCGACTTCGACTCGCTCACGCCGCTGGGCGGGATGCTCGGCTCGGGTGGGTTCGTCGTCTTCGACCAGTCGGTGTGTGCGGTCGACTTCGCCCGCTACCTCCAGGAGTTCAACCGCTACGAGTCGTGTGCCAAGTGCGTGCCCTGTCGGCTCGGCAACCCGGCGCTGGTGGAGATCATCGAACGCATCCGCCTGGGTCAGGCACGGCAGGGGGACCTCGCTCTCATCGAGGAAACCAGCCGCCCCATCATCGACCTCTCGCTGTGCGGCCTGGGTCAGGTCGCGCCGATGCCCACGCTGGGGATGATCCGCGCGTTCCCGGAGGATTTCGCGGCGCATATCGAGGAACACCGGTGTCCCGCGGGCGTCTGCCCGGTGGAGAGTGGTGCGCCGGCGGCGACGGCCGCGGGCGATTGAGCCGGATCCGCCAGCAACGTATCTGCGAGGAGCATCAGCGCCCGCCGGTTTCGGCACCGGCGGGCGTCTTCGCGCGTGCGCCCCTCGACGGGTTCAGCGATAGGTAGACCACCGCTCCAAGCACCAGAGCGGCACCGGCGATCTGGGCAGGGTGGAGGTGCTGATCGAGGATCAGCCACGCCAAGGCGATTGCAAACACCGGCTCCACCGTCGCCAGGATCGACGCGGTGCTCGGCCGCAACATGCTCAGCCCCCACGTGTAGAGGGCGACCGGCACCACGGTGACGGCGAGCGCGGGCCAGAGCGCGATCCGCAGGAGCAGCCCGGGCTCCGGGAGCGTCGGTCCGGAGACGAGCAGCTTGACGGGGATGAGGCAGAGCGCGCCGATCCCCATGCCGTAGACCATCACCGTAAGTGGCGGGACCGACTCCATCGCCCGTTTCCCGAAGAGGCTCATGCTGCTGTAGGTCACGGCCGAGAACAGGCCAGCCGCGATGCCTTTCAGGGTCAGTTCACCCGTGCCACGCAGGATGTCCGCGACGAGCACCGCGCCGAGGAGCGTCGCGCCGAGCACGATCGTCGCGGTGCGAGTCATTCGGTATCCAAGGAACAGGTGCTCTCCCAGCGCGACCCAGGCCGGCGCGGTGTAGAGGAGCACCGTCGCGACCGGCACGCTCGACCAGTGGAAGGCGTAGACGAGCGCGACGTAGAACACGCCGAAGCTCACCACTCCGGTGCCGAGGAGGCTGGCGCGGGCGGCGCGCGGCACCCGCAATGCCTCCGGGCGCCGCATGAGTGCATACGCCAATACCACGAGCGCTGCGATGGTGAGGCGGAGTGTCACCATCGTCACACGGTCGGTGCCGCCGCCGTGCAGCAGGATCTCGTACGAGATCCCCAGCGTGCTCCAGAGACTCGCCGCGGCGATCACGGCGAGGGATGGTACCAGCGCGCGGGAGCGGGCCGTGCTGTTAGAGGGTGATCGTCTGGCCACGTCCCGACTGCTCGGCTGCGGTGACCGCGTAGCGGGCGACGATCACGTCTTGCACCGCGTTCCCCACCGACTTGAAGAAAGTCACCTGCTCCGGGTTGGAGCGTCGCTCGGCACTGCCGTTGACGACGTGCCCGAGCTCAACCCTCACCGCGTCGCGGGAGAGGAGGCCGGCATCAATGGCCTTCAACAGGTCGCCAGCCTCGGCCATCGCCGCGTCGACCGCATCCACCACCAGGTAGCTGCGCGCGACGGTTTCGGGCGGAACCTCCTGCATCTCGGGCGTGAAGGCGCCGATGGCGTTGATGTGTGTTCCGGGCCGGATATCAGCGTCGGCGAAGACGGGCTGACGCGCGGTGGTGGCTGTGCAGATCACGTCGGACTCGGCCACGGCGCGGTGCACGTCGTCGACGGGCACCACCTTCTCGGCCAGCGCCGGGTCGTAGGCGCGCAGGCGATCAGCGAACGAGGCGGCGGCGTCGGCGTTCACGTCGAACACGTTGACGCGCTCAATCGGCCGCACGGTAGCGACGGCCCAGGCCTGAGTCACTCCCTGGGCACCGGCGCCGATCACCGTGAGGACGCGGCTGTCGGGGCGAGCCAGCAGGTCGGTGGCCGCGCCCGAGACGGCACCGGTGCGGAGTGCGGTGATGAACGTGCCGTCGAGGAGGGCGAGCGGCTCGCCGGTTTCCGTGCTGGTCAAGAGCACGACGGCGT